>CALRXC020000001.1:0-206031 GCA_943372025.1 Synechococcus sp. UW140
CGAAACGCTATTTGAGTGCTTTCTGCTTCTTATTCAACAGGCGCTTTAACATGGCGGCAATGACGGAACGCATCGCCAATGCAGTCTGCGTGTGTAGGCCTTGCCCGGAGAGGGTCCTGAGGTCTGCGGAGCTTTATGCGTAATCAAGAGGCAGAAAGCCCGTCGCTCCCTACACGTGGCCATCCCACTGGCTCGGCCGGGCTACTGCTGAACACTGACTGCCTAATCTGATGGCGCCAAGGTCTACAGACCTTCGCCGATTGGGTGGTCACGATCCGGGGCGGGGTAAACTTAGCCAGCGAGGTCTAGTCCTATGCGTCGCAGGTGCCTCGGATATCAAAAACAATGATCCAGCAAAAGTATCCTAAACAGGATTAATGTCTCCTCCAAGATTATATTTCCCGCCGGCAGCCCAATCCGCATAAAGCTCAGAGCCCATCGTGACCTGCGCCGTGAAGGTGATTAAGGTCACAGGACCATCATTACTCCCGCTGCTATTGGCTGAAGTATTGATGTGCTGGCCATTGACTAAATTCTCTGGAAGAGGGGTGATCCATAGGCCACGGGCCTTTGGTTTGTTTTTCATCTCTGGTAAAAGTACGATTTTCCAATTATGCCACGAGATGGCAGTGTCGAAAACCCAGTCTGCGGGATCTGGCTTCGAGCGGTCGAAGCATGCCATGTCCCAGCTGTCCGCCTCTGGGACCCTGCAGCAGCACCCCCCGGCCCGGCCGATGCCCACCTCTGCCGATGATCTGGCCCAGCTGCTGGCCGACGTGCGGGGCTATCGCCCCCAGCCCTGGGCCTGAGGAAGCCAATAGACAGCCATACGTGCCCCGAGGATCGTTATTCCTTGATATTTGCGCAGCACCAATAAGTCATCATCGCCAGAGACAATCAGATCGGCCTTTCCGCCGATGGCCGCAGCCAAAACATGATCATCGTCGGGATCTCTACTGACGGAATCTTTAAGATCAACAGGCTCTACTAACTCCACTAAAGCGGCATAGCCCTCAAACAACTCTTCAGCCGTTACAGAAAGCCTCACCATATTTCTTTTGAACTTCGGCCTCTGCAATACTTCCCAAAGTTCATCTAATAAGATTTCGGTGCTGATTAACTGAATTCGCCCCGATACGGCTTCTTCTATTAACTTCCCAGGAAAACCCTGCCAAATCAAGCCGGAGATGGCAGTGTTGGTGTCAAGAAGCAGTTGCAAGCCGTTTAAGCTTACGATAAGCGCTGATCTCCTCGTTTATCTCCTGCCGAGTCATTTCCTTTGGCGGATTGGATGCAAGAACAACTTTGGCCCTTTGCATGGCATTTTGCATGCGAGCAATGCGCTCAGCAGCAGATCCGTTTCGTAACGGCCGATTGCCAACCGTGCCGATGGAGTCGGTTGAGCCTGCGAGGAGTGCGGGAGTCATAGCAGTTTGGCGTGCATTTGCACGTCCGGTCTGATCCGGCCCGTACATTGACGACCCTAGCAGGTTTGACAAAGTTATTTTGGTGGACCTTTAACCAAGCGTCGTGGTGCGCTTTGGCAAAAAGGCAGCACTTGTTTCACTCCGCCATCAGTAGTGGGCGATACCAAGCCTTGCCTCTATGGCTGGTGTGTCGGGTCGCTGCGGGCTGTCACTGACCCAGTGCAGGCCTAGTCGATCGGCCAGGCCCGCCCGTATCCCGCCCGGCATCCCTGCGGGGGTTGACCGAATCCCCCTGGCCTTGCTTGTTGACTTGCTGAACTGCTGAGCTGCTGAACTGCTGAGACGCGCAACGATCTGCCCACCCGCAATTCGTACTAGCCACAACGTCCGTAGTCTGTTCGTACACCGATGGAATGCGGGCGATGACGGAAGCCGAACCACTACAGCTGGTGGCCTACTACCGGGTCAGCACCGAGCGCCAAGGTCAGAGCGGTCTGGGTCTGGAGGCCCAACGCGCCAAGGTCAAACAGTTGGCGGCCGATCGCCGCGCCGTGATCGTTGCCGAGTTCACCGAGGTTGAATCCGGCCGGAAAGTAGTCCGCCCCCAGCTGACCGCTGCCCTGGCCGAAGCCCGCCGCTTGGGCGCTGCCGTTGCCGTCGCCAAACTGGATCGCATCGCCAGGGACGCTGAGTTGGTCCTGCGCCTGAGCCGTGAGGCCGATGCAAACGGGATGGCTGGTTTCCTGTTTTGCGATCTGCCCGACATTGACGCCACCACCGCCGCCGGCCGGATGGTGCTGAGCGTCATGGCATCGGTGGCCGAGTTCGAGGGGCGCCGAATCAGCGAGCGCACCCGTGAGGCTCTGGCCGCGGCGAAGGCCCGTGGCGTAAAGCTGGGGGGTGTCCGCCCCAACACGATCGCCCGCAACGATGGCGCCAAGGCGAAGGCCGCCGCTGAGGCTGAGCGGCTGCGCCCGCTGCTGGCGGCCCTCAAGGCCCAAGGGGCGAGCCTGCGCGAGATGGCCACTGCCTTAGCCGGCGCCGGTTGCACCACCCGCAACGGCAAGCCGCTGAGCCCTTCCACCATTGCCCTACAGCTGCAGCGCCTGGGGCTGGGTTGAGCCTGGCTGCCTACGACTGTAGCACTGGACGAAGTAAGCGGTTCCGCCTGAGTAACCTTTCGCAAGCTACCCGCCCCGTACACCAATGAGTACCCAGCCTTTCATCATTCCCGATCTGCGGGATCCAGGCCAGCCAATGGCGAGCCTGCCCATCAAGCTTCCGCTCTCCGCTCTTGATGCACTGCAGGCACAAGCAGAGCGGCTGCGCTGCAACCGCTCTGCCCTGGCGCGGACCCTTTTGATTCGTGGCTTGGTGCAGCTTGAAGTAGGACAATGAATCAGCCTCAGAAGCCGGGGACTCATCAGGGCGTCTGGATAGCCATTTCAGTAGTGCTTGGCATTGCATTTTGGGCTATCATTGTACCTTCGTACTTGTCTTTCAGGGAAAAGGCCGTCGTGAAAGATAAGGCAGCTGAAAAGATCGCGACTCAGTTAAAGGCGGCTCCTTCAGGCTGGAGTGAATCGCCTGCGCCGGGGGTATTTTGGCGCTGGTGCGAAGAAAAGCTCAAGTGTCCGAGGCCTAGCAATAGCTTCGCTCAGCTGACCGCTCAGATGGAAGTGTGGTGCAGAGATCAGCCTTGTGATCTTTATGTCCAGGCGAACTGGAAGGATGCAGATGGCCGCGTTATCGGATGGACAAATGACACCGGAAAAGGATCCACTGGAGACAGAGTTATTCTTACATTTTCTTCGTTTGACGAAAACGCAAAAACGATTCAAGTCACCGACTTCAACTCTTGATGCGCATTTTTTCGCCATCGTCTAGGGCGTCTAACATGATTGCACAGCTTGTGCTGGGTCCCTTTTGCCAGTCGGTCTTGGGGATTGATTCTATCCGCACCCATTGTCTACTTAGTGGGTTTAAAACATGAGACATTGCCATGCGGACGGCATGATTAGAATACAAAAACCCCTACCCAATGTCCACCATTAGATTATGGCCGCTTTCTCAGTGTCAGAAGCCGCTTTGCGCACCGGTCACAGTAGGGCGCAGCTTTACCGCTTGATCAAGGACGGAACCCTTAAGGGTTACCTGCGTTTCACCCCCACCGGTCAGCGCCGCCTGGAGCTGTCCCCGCCCGATCTGCCGCCACTGGCCGATCGGGTTACGGCCTGCACTCGATTACGGATCAACAGCAAGCCACGGCCGAAACCAACACCAGAGCCTGACCCTGAACTCGAAGCTTTCCTTTCGAGGTTGTGGGGACCCATGACGCCAATTGTTAATCGTGAGCTTGCTGCTCAGGGTTGGCCGCCGCTGGAGCCCGCTCAACTGCTGGCTGTCCATCGCGCCGTCGAATGGGTGATTTCCCGCGATTTCCCTGTCCATGACACCGACAGTCGGGAATGGTGGGCGGATTGGCTTGAGAACGAAGGCGAAGATCCCTGGCGGTGCGGGCACTGCGGCGAGCCCTGGAACCCTCAACACCCAGAATATCGAAGGCCTGCTAGTGGTGAGCCGGGTTGATGGGCTGTGGCGACGGCTCCGCAGGGATGAGCTGGGGCTGGGGTGGTGGTGAAGAAGCGATCTACGAACGACTCAACCATTTGGGGAGGTAAAAATGACCGCACTTACCGCGTGGATCGGCTAGGGCGAACCTCCACTCCTGCCCCTTCGGTGGCCGCCCCGGCCTTGACCCTTCGGCAGGCCGGCTGATGATCGCCACCCTGTGGCCCGATCGGAGCGTCATTGGATCTTGGGTCTCAGAATTGTGGAGGAGCAGGAAGTAGCCATGCCCCAGCTCCGCCTCCCACATGTCATCCAGAGCCAGAACAGAAGCCCGCGCCCAGTTGCGGATGGTGCGCCCATCCCCCTTCCGCCCCAGCAGAGTTTCAAGCTTGATCGGGGAGAACAGCTCATTGCCTTCTACCAGTTCGAGGCGGTGAACAGTCGGACGGTGGTACTCACGCAGGTCCCCCCCTGGCGCACCCTCAGCCAACCAGTCATGCAAGTCACCCATGACCATCCAGGATCTCCCAACATTTTACGAGATCCTGCAACGGTTTCCCCCGTTTTCCCCTGAGACAGGTCGGATTGCAGGCAAGTCAGCAGCCTGCGCTGCCTTCTAAGCAGCCGGTCGAGTGTTCGAATCACTCAGGGGGCGTTTAAAAAAAGAAAGCCACAGCAAGGGTTTTGCCTCCAGAGAAGCTGATCCGCGCTCCCCGAGCCTCCCTTCGCCCGACTGCATTGCGCTCGAGCAGGAATGGACCCGTTGACGGAGGTATGCAACAGGAACTGAGTCGCCGCTGAACTTTGCACAAACGATGATGCCGAGGAGGCCTTGCGCTCAACCCCCTCCCCCTGCGGACCAGCTCCAACCCGGGGTAGAGGAAGGCGCAGCTGAGGCGCTGGCAGTCTCCGGGGCTGACCGCGGCCTCGCGCAGGCTGGCTTCCCAGCTGCTGGCCACGGTTGAAAAGATCCGCGTGAGGATCGCTTCCGCTTCCGCCGGCTGGAGCAGAAAGCGGCCCGAGCGGCCAGGATCGCCCGGCGGTTGGCCCAACGGTTGGGGCTGCGCTCCACCAGGCCGCAGGCCATGGCCAGGTCGCGTCGGGTCTCGGCCTGCACGGGTGCAGGGGTGAGGTCGTAGGCGGGGCTGAGCTGCCAGCTGCGGGAGCGGGCCAGCAGTGCATGGTTGCAGGGATGGTCGTCGATGTTGGAAACCGCCGCGTTGAAGCAGATCCGGGCGAACAGCTCCCGCCGGTCCGCCACCGGCTGGTCGCTGACGCGGCGGAGCTCATCGGCCAGCAGCAGGTACGACCACCTGCCGCGATCGGCGACTCTCCGCCACCTGCAGCCTGCAGCGCCGGGTCAGCAGCAGCAGGCCGTGCTCCACGCGCTGCTGGTCCAGGTTGGTTCCCCAAGGAACTCCGTTTGCTTCAATAAGCTCTGGAATCACTCGGAGATCCTGCTTGCCTTCGACCAGAAGAACTCGGCCAGAGTTTACTGTCATCTCAACGAACCTCGATGTTCTTTTCAGCGGCTATAGATAGCTGAACACAACACTTTCATTGGTGCTCCGCTCAATACGGTGAATCGTCACATCACTACCATTGCCAGAAGCTTGATCTGATATGGCATCAAGATTGGCGTTGGCCACGGCTAGGGGGATGCGGCACTTGATCACCGGGTCACTGCCGGCCGGCTCGCTCCAGCAGCAGCTCCGCCAGGCGCTCTGGGCCCAGGGCAATCAGCGCCGAAGGACTTGTTCGAAGTGTCGCGTCCCTGTAGTCAACGAATGCGGACTGTCGCCGAATGAATCACCCACTACGTAAGTCATGGCGGAGGTAGTCAAAGATCCTTGCAGATCTTCCGTACAAGTAATTCCTTGATTTCGTATGGCGCGGAATCGAGCTACGAAGATGTCGTGATGGGTTCTACCACCATGAATGCTTGCCACCCTCCCTCAGCTGTTCACAGCCATAGCTGCTGAGGTAGCGAAGCAGATCTCTAAGCTTCGCAGGAGCAAGGCCAGCTCCTCGGCCCCTGGGCCTGCAGCTCCTAATGCATCCTGACGGTTGAATTCCAGTGCTTCGCGCAGAACCTCTCTTGGTGATTCAAGTAGTGATTCAAGAAGTGCTTCGCGACTCTGCTCTTGAGCATTCACGCCAGGCGAAGGATCTTGACACCTCAAGCATCCGAGTGAACAATCAGCTGTCCAAATGATTGCGTCGCCTACCGCACACTTATTGCCATGCTTCTTGAATTCACTCCGATGCCTTCGCTGCCTAATGTGTTTACCCATAGATCCCCCGATTCAGCAAGCGCCAGCCAACTCGTTGCCAATGAACGTGGCAGGCCAAGAGCGTGATGGGGCGTCTCACGGAGGCGACTGAGTTCCAGATCCAACCGTCGCTGCAGCACTCGATCCAGGCGGCTGATCGGTCTTGGTGATTGAGCGGACGAAATCAACCCGGTAGGTCAAGGCACTTGCGCCTGAGCTGGTGAGGCAGAGCCGGCGTTGAGCCTCTCCCAACTCACACGCGGTTCATGAGCCCGCAGAATTGCTTCGGCTTCGGCGGTATCTTCGGCGTCTTCTAGGGCCAGGGTGAGCAGACGGCGCAGAACGTCACTGCGGCTCACCGACAGATGCAGCTCGCCCTCCAGCCCGGCGGCGTAGCGGTCGATCGGTTCCAGCAATTCCTGTGGCAGCCGCAACGACTGGCGCGCGCCGGCCCCTCGCGCCTAGGCCATAACGTGTTATGAACAAGAGTTGAATTTACTACGGCTTGGCTGGAGGGGGATGTGCTCCTCATCCCTCAACGCCAGGAGCTAGGGAAGCCGAGCAGTGATTCACTCAGTAGTGATAGCGCAACTGGGCGATCAGCAGGCTGTTGCCATCCACCTTGTAGATCATCCGATGTTCTTCGTTGATCCGCCGCGACCAGAAGCCGGAAAGGGCGTGCCGGAGCGGCTCAGGTTTGCCGGACCCTTCGAATGGGGTCTGGCTGGCTTCCTTGATCAAGGCATGGATGCTTTCGAGCAGCTTTCGATCGGTGGCGTGCCAATGGAGGTAGTCTTCCCAGGCCTGATCCGCGAAGACCAGTTTCATTCCGCCAGAACATGGTCCTGGCCACGGCCTGCTTCCAGGCTGTCGACGGCATCCATCAGCCGCTGTGCATTGCGTGGTGAACGCAGTAGATCGGCGGCCTCCTCCAAGGCCTTGAAGTCGTCCAACGACAGCATCACCACAGAGGGTTCACCGTTGCGCGTGATGATCAGGGGGTCATGGTCGGCACAGGCTCGCTTCATCGACTGCGCCTGGTTGGCCCGGGCGGCGGTGAAAGAGATGGCGTCTATGGACAATTGCCAGGTCTGTACAGGAGGCCGTACGTGCCCCTGGTTGGCTTCCAGGGTGTTGCTAGTGAGGACGGTGCATCCCGTCCCAAGTGGCCTCAGGCTGGACATCCCGTAAGAGGGGCACCCCTAAACCGGCGAATCCCCTTAATGGCAGCTGACATCCAGAAGCGAAGCCGCCGCCCCATCCGCCACCACCAGCGCCCGGGGGTGGAGCTGGATCCAGCTGGCCGGCAGCTCCGGCGTGGGGGGTTCCCGCAGGGCCCGGGCCAGCACCTCGGCCTTGGCGGCACCGGTCACCACCAGCAGCAGGCGTTCGGCGGCCAGGATCTCCCGCAGGCCCAGCGTGATCGCCTGCTGCGGAACCGCCTCCGGGTCGCCGCCGAAGGCTCCGGCGTTCTGATGGCGGGTGGCTGGGCTGAGCTCCACGCAGCGGCAGGACGCATCGGCCTGGCAGGGAGGTTCGTTGAAGCCCACGTGGCCGTTGAGGCCCACGCCCAGAAGTTGTAGGCCGATGCCACCGGTGGCCGCCAGCTGGGCCGCAAAGCACTCCGCTGCGGCATGGGGATCCGCTGCTTGGCCATCGGGGAGATGCACCCGCTCCGCATCCAGCCCCAGGGGGGTGGTGAGCCGGCTGGCCATCTCCGCCGCGAAGGAGCGGGGGTCGGCGCGATCGAGCCCCACGTAGGCATCGAGGTTGAAGCTGCACCAGCGCTTGCGCAGCTCCTGCCGCTCCGCTGGGGGCAGGCCATTCACCTGGCGGGCCAGGGCGGCATAGACCGGCTCCATCGTGCGGCCGGTGGCCAGGCCGAGTGGACGCTCCGGACGCAGCAGCCTGTCCCGCAGCAGCAGGGAGGCCACCCAGTCGGCCAGGCCGGCTGAACCGGCGAACCGCACCAGGGCCACCGGCTTCCTGTCCCAGCCGTTCGCTCGTTCTGCAGATGGCTCCTGCTCGGTGCCGCCGACTTCACAGCTCGCCTCAGCGGGAGGGGTAAGCCACCAGTTGGGCTCCTCTGTAGTAATGACGCAGGATCTGGACATAGCTCACACCCTGGAGTGCCAGGCCATAGGCACCCCACTGGCTCATTCCTACTCCATGGCCAAAGCCCCGCCCGACCACCTCCAAGGCCGGTAGCGGCGCCGTGAGCGGCTCCTGGCGAAGCTGGGCGGTGATCGTGGGATCCAGAGCCGCTGCTGTGGATCGATCCCCTTGCCCATCGGCGCCGGGAAGGGGCGGCGGCGGCGGCAGACCTCCGGCGGGCAGACCGGCGGTGGATGGGCCGGCCGCAGCTCTGATGCCGCCGCGGAACCTGGATCCTGTGGAACGGGCCTCAGCATCGGGACGGATGCCGCCGGAGCGGCTCAGGGCGGAGGCTGCGGCGTTGGCCTCGGCCGTGGCGGTGGTGATGCCCCCCGCCGGTCCGGGGGCCAGGGGGGTCTCGAAGCGGAACTGCACCAGGGTGCTGCGCAGGCCGAGCCGCTGGCGCAGTTCACTGCCGCTCAGGTCCAGGCTGCCTGCGGGCCCGATCACCCGCGCCCGCCGCACCCGGCCGGTGCTGGAGGCGGCGAGCACCTCGATCCGGCTGGCCCCCGCCGTTTCCTGGAAGGCGCGGCGCAGCTGATCCGGTTCGAAGCGCACGCTCCACTGGTGCCAAGGTGAGAGCTTGTCCTGGTCGGGCACGCTCACCAGGTAGGGAAGCTGGCGCCTCCAGAGTTCGCCGCTGTTCTCGGTGCTGCCGCCGCTGCTGCTGTGGAACACCGCATCGATCAGCGAGCCGCCATGGCTGAGGACCTGGGATCGGGTGGCGGCCACGGCGGAGCGGGTGGAATCGGTTTCGGCCTCCGTTCCCCGGTAGACCTGGCTGGCCACCGTGGAGCGCAGGTCAAAGGGTGCCTCGGGCTTCAGCTGGGCCAGGGCGTAGGTGCGGGCCGCCACCGCCTGGGCGCGCAGGGCCTCCGCCGGCCAGCTGGCCGGCATCTCACTGCCCACCACGCTGGCCAGGTAATGCTCCAGCCCGAGCAGGTTCACCGCCTGGAGTCGATCTCCCTCCGGCAGCACCCGCACCAGGCCCCGGTAGCGGCGGCGGCCCAGCCCCACCAGGGGCAGGGAGCGGCCGGCGGGAGCGACCACCGTGCGCCAGGGCAGCAGCGGCGTGCCTGTCCCCCCCGTGCTGCCGCGACCCGAGGCGCCCGACCAGACGGCGCTTAGCCTGAGCTCTTGGAGTGCCAGTTGCTGGGGCGGCGCCAGGGTCCCGTCTGCGTCGGGCCGCTCCAGCAGCAGCAGGGGGCCCCGCCGGCTGATCCGCAGACGTTCGCCTTCCGGCAAAACCGTCAGTAGGCGCCCCTGGCCATCGCTCAGCTGCAGCGGACCGCCGAAGGCCTTGGGCTCCAGGACCTCCGCTTGCACCAGCAGCACCCGCACCAGCGGTTCCTGCTCATCGAAGCGGGCCAGGCTGATCTGTTCGGGCGTCCCGCCGAAAGGAAAGGGGCCCGCGATCGCCACCAGGGCCGCTGGGGTGGCACTGACGCCGAGCAGGGCCAGCAGGCCGGCCCCCCGTTTCCAGAAACGGGGGACCCGGCACCAGGGGAGGCGGTTGAAAATCGCCACAGCTGGAAACCAGGCGCAAACGATGCCCATTGTGGGGGCGCGACGGCTGGCCCGCCAGAGCGCCGCACCCATCCCACCGCGGCTCCCGTGGCAGCATGCGGGCCCGAGGCCCCTCCCCTGTGCAGGTCACGTTCCTGGGCACCAGCTCAGGTGTTCCCACCCGGTCCCGCAATGTTTCGGCGGTGGCCCTGCGCCTGCCCCAGCGCGCCGAGCTCTGGCTGTTCGATTGCGGCGAAGCCACCCAGCATCAGTTTCTGCGCAGTGAGCTGCGGGTGTCGCAGCTGCGTCGCATCTTCGTGACCCACATGCACGGCGACCACGTGCTGGGCTTGCCCGGGCTGCTAGCCAGCCTGGGCCTGGCGGGCAGTTGCTCCGGGCTTGATCTCTACGGCCCCGATCCTCTGCGGGACTACCTCGAAGGGGTGTTTCGCACCACCTCCACCCGGATCGGCTACCCGCTGCGCACCCACCGGGTGCGGGATGCCGCCCTCAGCGGCGTCGTGCTGCTCGAAGACGACGACATCCGTGTGCGCTGCACCGCTCTCACCCATCGGGTGCCGGCCTTTGCCTACCGGGTGGATCGCCGGCCCCGCCCGGGCCGCTTCGATGTGGAGAGGGCCAAGGAACTGGGGATCCCCCCAGGGCCCATCTATGCCCAGCTCAAGGCCGGTCGGGAGGTGATCCTCGAGGACGGCCGGGTGATCCGGGGCTCGGCTCTTTGCGGCCCACCCAGGCCCGGTTGCAGTGTGGTGTACTGCACCGACACCGTGTTCAGCGAGGCGGCGGTGGAGCTGGCCCGCGGCGCCGACCTCCTGATCCACGAATCCACCTTCTCCCATGGCGAGGCCGCGATGGCGATCGCCCGCCAGCACTCCACCAGCACCATGGCCGCCCAGACGGCCCTAGAGGCGGGAGTGCGCCGACTGGTGCTCACCCACCTCAGTCCCCGCTATCTGCCCGGCAATCCGATGACCCCGGACGATCTGCTGGCCGAGGCCCGCGCCATCTTCCCCGCCACCGAGATCGCGAGGGATTTCCTCACCCTGGAGGTGCAACCCCTGGAAGAGGATGACCGCGTGGTTTCCGAGCCCTTTGGCTCCCCTTCCATCGCCTGAGATCCAACCGCGAGCCTGCAACAGTTCGCGTGATTCCCCAGCGGGGGACCCGCCCCCCGTGATACAAGGTCTCAGTTGCGGTCTCACCGCCATTTCACCGGCTTCCTCCATGGCCCCCTTCCTCCCTTCAGCCATCCGCGCCGTCCTCCGGACCCTGCTGGTGCTCCCGTTGGCGCTGCTGGTCTGTTTCGCCGGTCCCGCCGCCGCCGCGCGCTGGGATTCCGCCACACTCACGGTGCCGGCCCTCCCCGATGGCACCACGGTGACGTTCAGTGAGAAGGAGTACAAGTCAGGCCGCAAGCTTTTCAACGACAGCTGCGGCTCCTGCCATGCCGGCGGCATCACCAAGACCAATCAGAACGTGGGCCTCGACCCGGAAACCCTCGCCTTGGCTACCCCGCCGCGCGACAGCGTGGATTCGCTGGTGGACTTCATGAAGGACCCCACCTCCTACGACGGTGAATACAGCATCTCCGACGTGCATCCCAGCCTGCGCAGCAGCGATGTTTTCGTGAAGATGCGCGATCTCGATGAGAACGACCTTCGCCTGATCGCCGGCTACATCTTGGTGGCCCCCAAGGTGCAGGGCATCCAGTGGGGCGGTGGCAAGATCTATTTCTGATCCGTTTCTTTCTGATCAGTTTCTTTCTGATCATTCTGGACTCCTGTTCGATCGCCTCGGTCGATCTGTCGATCCCGCTCCAGATCCTCCCGTAGATCGCCCTCTAATTCGCCATTGATCTAAGGGGTTCCGTTCTCACGGGGCCCCTTTTTCATGGTGCCTTGGGCCGTTCTCGGTGCTGGCCTGCAGAGCATGCCTTCATCGGGACCCCGGCGATCGGGCTGAAGCGGGCGCAGCCAGCGGGGGCTCCGGCGCTGCCGTCAAGGGGGTTGGCGGGGCACTGTTGGCCGGATCCAGGGAGGCGGGCTGTTTGCTGTACCACCACTCCTGAAGCTCGGGGCTCAGGCGCTGGGGGAAGAGGGTGATCACGGTGCGGGTGGACCGCGCCCCCGGTTGGAGCAGCTCCACCACGTAGGAGGGGCAGCGCCGCGCTGCCAAATCCGCCACGAAGCGCCGGCCCACCCTGCGCCAGCTCGGTTCCTTGCTGCGCCAAGCCAGGCGGCAGCAGGGCCAGGGCAGCTCCTCCCGGTCGAACAGGCGGCAGCAGGGGCCGAGCACCTGGAAGCTGTACTGGCCGCCGGGGCTGGGGTGGATGCTGCCGGCCTCCAGCAGCTCCTGCGCAGGTCCGCCCGCCAGCCCAGCCAGCTTGTTGCCTTGAGGCCTGGCCATGGACACCCCTGCCTCGCTGGCGGCGGAGCTGGATCGGGAGGACGGGGCGGACAAGGAAGTGCACGGGCGGCCTGGACACGATGGCAAGCCGAGGCCTCAGGCTGCCAGAGAGGCGAATCACTGCCATCCAACCGACGTCACGGCAGAGACCGTTGGTGATTCGGAAGCGACCGGATCGGCTGGCGTTCCAGCGACATTGGACCTCCCAGGACGCCGGACCATGGGGAGCGCATGCCTGGCGCGGCAAGCTGTTCCGGGGGGAGCACTGCCTTGCCCCGTGCCGGGGCGACCGCTCGGCCGGCATGGGCTGCCCCAGGCGTGCACAGCGGCCCTTGCGTGACCTTCAGGCCGAGGCGTGCGCCGCAGGCTCAGCTGAGAAGATCACCGGGCCGAAGTCCTTCTCTCGAGCCAAGCCATAAAAAAGCCACCCTTTGGGGTGGCTGAAACGAATGATGGAAGCGGCGAATGCCGGGCTCAGTAGAGCTCTTCCTCGGCGTGGGTCTTGATGGTCACGTCGGAGGTGGGGTAGGCGACGCAGGTGAGCACGAAGCCGGCCTCGATCTGGTCGTCGTCGAGGAAGCTTTGGTCGGACTGGTCCACGGTTCCCGCGGTCAGCTTGCCGGCGCAGGTCGAGCAGGCACCAGCACGGCAGGAGTAGGGCAGGTCGATTCCCTGCTCTTCAGCCGCGTCGAGGATGTACTGATCATCGGGAACCTCGATGGTCTTGTTGAGGCCCTCGCTCTCGTTGATGAGGGTGACCTTGTAGGAAGCCATGGAAGGGATTGAAGCTCACAGGCGGCGGGAAGCCAGAACCTGTAGGACTCGCCCTTCCTACATCCTCCCGGGGCCGATCCTGGCCTTCTGGCCTCCGCATGCCGGGAAGGCCAATCAAATCCTGGGCACGCATCAGCGTGACTTATGCAACATCAGCCTGTGCCCGGATCACCATCAGCCCCCAGCGCTCCTGGCGGGCGGCCAGTTCGGCCCGCCACCCCTGGGCCGCCAGCGCTTCCTCGAGGGCCGCTGCCTGGTCCACCAGCAGGCCGCTCAGCAGTCCCACCCCGCCAGGGGCCAGCACCGTGTCGAAGGCGGGGCAGAGCGCGGTGATCACCGGGGCCAGGATGTTGCAGAGCAGCAGGTCGGCGGGCTGGCTCTCGAGCAGCTCCGCCAGCACCTCCACACTGCCCTGCACCACCCGCACGGCGTCCGAGAGGCCATTGAGGGCGGCGTTTTCGCCGGTGGCCATCACCGCCAGTGAGTCGGTGTCCACGGCCACCACCGAGGCCGCTCCGAGCCGCAGGGCTCCCAGACCTAGGATGCCGCTGCCGCAGCCCAGGTCCGCCACCCGCAGGCCCGCCAGACCCGCCGCTCCTGCCGCCGCCGCCATCGCTTCCAGGGCCTCCAGACAGAGGCGGGTGGTGGGGTGGCTGCCGGTGCCGAAGGCGCTGCCCGGGTCCATGTGGATCACCATCCGCTCGGCGTGCTCCTCGCTCAGGTGCAGCCAGGCGGGCAGGATCAGTAGCCGTTCCCCCACCGGATCGGCCTGCCAGTGCTGCTTCCAGCTGAGGCTCCAGTCCTCGTCGGGCTGACGCACCCAGGTGACGGCGGGCAGAGCCAGGCCAAAGGGTTCTCCGAGCGGCTCCAGGGCCAGCATCAGTTCGGCCCGCTGCTCCTCGGGCCAGTCGGCCTCGGGTAGCCAGGCCAGCAGTTGCCGCTCCTCGGGCGCCTCGGGCCGGTGCCGTACCGCCACCCGGGGGATGCCCAGCTGGGGCAGCTTCCAGAGCAGCGATTCCTCCAGCTCTGCCGCCAGCGGCATCTCCAGGCGCCACCAGGCCGGACCGGGGGTGGCGGTCAGCGGAGGAAGTCCGCTGCCATCGGCTCCCGCCAGGGTTGTCGTATCCCCTGCCACTGGAGCGGGAGTGGTCGTCAATGCCGATTCTCCGGTGCCCCTCGACCCCTTCGGTGCCCCCAGGCCGGGGGCTGTTGTGCCAGGCCCCGCCGGGGGCTCCTCGCTGCCGCTTGCGGGGCCCCCGGCGGCTGTCGTGGGGTTGCCCGTTTCCATCAGAGGGTGACCGGGTGGGCTTCCTGGATGCCGTTGATCTGGTGGATCGTGGCCAGGAGGCTGGGGGGGATGGGGTCGTCGAGGCTGAGCACCATCACGGCGTCGCCCCGCACGATGCGCCGGCCCACCTGCATCGAGGCGATGTTCACGTTGTGCTCGCCCAGCACCGAGCCCAGCTGGCCGATGATGCCCGGCATATCGCGGTGGCGGGTGAACAGCATGTGGCGGCTAGGCGTCACGTTCACCGGAAACTCATCGATGGTGGTGATCCGCAGCTCGCCGTCGGCGAACACTGCTCCGGTCACGCTGTGGCTGCCCTTGGTGCCGCGGCTGCTCAGCTGCAGTGAGCCACCGGCAAAGTCGCGGCTGGCGTCGTCCTTCACCTCGAGCACATGGATGCCCCGCTCCTTGGCCTCCAGGCTGGCATTCACATAGTTGATGCTGTCCCCCAGGGCGGTGGAGAGCACCCCCTTCAGGGCCGCCACCACCAGGGGCTGGGCGGGGTGGGAAGCGAAATCGCCCTGCAGCCGCACCTCCAGCTCGCTGATCTGGCCGCCCGCCAGCTGGCTAAGCAGCTGCCCCAGGATTTCCGCCAGCTCCAGGTGGGGCTTGAGCTGCTCCATCACCTCGGCGTTGAGGCCAGGGATGTTCACGGCGCTGCGGGCCGGCAGGCCGAGCAGCACGTCGCGGATCTGCTCGGCCACGTCGATGGCCACGTTCTCCTGGGCCTCCTCGGTAGAGGCGCCGAGGTGGGGGGTGAGGATCAGCCGCTCCTTCACGCTGCGCAGCGGTGAATCGGCCGCCAGGGGCTCCTTGGAGAACACATCGAGGGCGGCGCCGGCGATCACGCCCTGCTCCACCGCCTCGGCCAGGGCCGCCTCATCCACGATGCCGCCGCGGGCGCAGTTCACCAGCCGCGAGGTGGGCTTCATGGTGCGCAGAAGCTCCGCATTCACCAGGTTCTCGGTTTCGGGTGTGCGGGGCAGGTGCAGGGTGACGTAGTCGGCCTCGGCGAACAGCTGCGGCAAACTCAGCAGCCGCACTTGCAGCTGCTGGGCCCGCTCGGGTGAAACGAAGGGGTCGTAGGCGGCCACATCCATGCCCATGGCCCGGGCGACGCGGGCCACATGGGAGCCGATCTTGCCGAGGCCCACCACACCGAGCACCTTCTTGTAAAGCTCATTGCCCACGTAGGTCTTGCGGTCCCAGCCCCCGGCCATCGTGCTGGCGTGGGCGTGGGGCACATGGCGCGAGAGGGCCAGCATTAGGGCCAGGGCCTGCTCGGCGGCGGCGATGGTGTTGCCCTCGGGGGAATTCACCACCAGCACGCCGCGGCGGGTGGCGGCCTTCACATCCACGTTGTCCACGCCCACGCCGGCGCGGCCGATGATGCGCAGCTTGGTGGCGGCCTCGATCACCGCCTCGGTGACCTGAGTGCCGGAGCGGATCATCAGGCCCTCGTAGTCGCCGATGATCGCCTTGAGCTCCTCGGGCGGCAGACCGGTGCGCACATCCACCTGGGCCACCTGGGAGAGGATGTCGATCCCCGTTTGGTCGATGGGATCGGAAACCAGAACCTTCGTCATGACCGGCACGTGATGGGGAGCCCGGGGGCGCAAGGGAGAGCGGCGCCCCGGCGGGGCAGGCCGGAGGTGCAGTGTAGAGATCGGCTTGCGACAGGGCTGGGCCGAGCCCTCGAACCGATCTGTGCCGCCCCAGCTGGGCCCCGGATGCGAGCCTGAGGGAAAGCTGGAGTGGAAGGCGTGGCCCTGAGCGTGGTGGTGGTGCTGGAGGACCGCAAGCGGCTGGAGGCCCTGCGCCAGAAGCTGGCGGCCCAGGATCCACCGCCTCTGGCGGTCGTGGCGATCGGCAGCGGTGAAACCGAGCTGGCCAGCGTGGAGCGGCTCGATCCGGCCGCGGGCCGCCGTCAGCGCCAAAAAACCATGATGCGCTGGCTGTTGCCCTTCGGTTTTTTGGCGGGTCTCACCTTCACCCAGATCACCGATCTGCACACCTTCTCCGTCCTGGGCCCCTGGGCTGAACCCCTGATCGGCGGACTGCTGGGGATGGGCTCGGGCTGGATGGGCAGCTTCGCAGCCGCCGCCAGCGTGACCTCCGAAGAGGACGACCGGATCCGCATCCTGCGCAACCGCCTGCAGGAGGGCAACTGGCTGCTGCTGATCGATCCGGCCCCCGGTAGCGAGCCCCCCTGGGGCCTGATTCAGCAGGCTCGTCCTAAGGCGGTGGTGCGTCTTGGTGAGTCCTGAACTGCCGGCCCCGATGGAGTCCCGCCGAGATCGGCCGGAGGGCGCCCCCCCGGTTGCCGAGCAGGAGCCCGTGCTGGAGGCGGCCGAGCGCTGCCTCCGCACCTGGGAGCCGGTCTGGACCGGTTTTCTCGACGGGGCCCGGAGAGAGGAGGCCGAGGCCCGCCTCGGGGCCCTGAGCGACCTGCGCCTTGAGCGCTGGGGCGGCCACGCTGGCGCCGAGCGCTGCCGGTTGCTGCTACAGCGCAGCGAGGCGGCCCTGCCCCTGGAGCAGGTGGCCGGCGATTTCGTCGGTCTGGAGATCGCCGGCAACTTCCTGTTCGACCCGGCCGAGCCCGCCGACTTCCGGGCTGCCCTGCTCGCCGCCGGCGCGCTGCCCGAGGAGCTGGGCGATCTGTGGGTCCGCGGCGATCGGGGTGCCCAGGCGATCACGGCCCAGGCCCTGGCCGCCCGCCTGCAGGGTCAGGCGGGCCGGGTGCGCACGGTTGAGGTGCACATTGAGGCCCGCCCGCTGGCGGAGCTGCAGCTGCCGCCGCGACGGGTCGCCCGCAGTCTCACCACGGTGGAGGCCTCCACCCGGCTGGATGCGGTGGCCTCGGCCGGCTTCGGCCTCTCCCGCAGTCGCCTGGCGGCCCTGATTCGCCAGGGGGCGGTGCGGATCGACTGGCGGGTGGTCACCAGTCCGAGCCGGGAGCTGCGCAGTGGTGAGCGGGTGCAGCTGGAGGGGCGCGGCGAGCTGCAGATCGAGGCGGTGGAGATCACCAAGCGGGATCGCTACCGGATCCGTTTGTTGAGGCGCTGACGGTAGGCCGCGAGGCCGGGGCTGCTAAGTTTGATTCCACAGTTGATCCGATGGATTTCACCGAGAGATTCCTCTCGGTCGTTTCTTGGGATCAGGTGGGCTTGGCGTCACACCTGCTTCGGCAGTCATCCGCCGCCAATGCCGGCCCGACTCAGGCGAGACTCCTGATGGACTTTTAGGGCGATTAGCTCAGAGGTAGAGCACTACCTTGACACGGTAGGAGTCACTGGTTCGATTCCAGTATCGCCCATTGATTGTTAACAGCTTGACTTTAAAATAGGTTCTTGTTAGTGGTTAATCGTTTGTCATCTATTATTTTTTTGGTGAACCCTCCTGGCAAGGAGATGATCCATGGCTGATCAGCTGCGAGCTTCCGATCAATCCCGGGCAGTTCTCGCTGAAGGTGAAGATTCAAGGAATTCACCCACGAAAGCCGCATCGGTACGAGCATTCATCGTGCAGCCCCTGGTGTCGGCGTTGTTCATTGACCTGCTGAACCCGGGCCCTCAGGCGGGGCTGGCGGGCATGGAGGCCAACAGGTGGAGGCCCAGGCGCTCGGAGAGAAAAGTCGCCGTGAGCTGGCCCCGCACGCTGTTGCCTGCCCCATCCAGCCGCGGGGAGTAGGTGGCCAGCCCGCCTTTGCCTGGCGCCACGGTGATCATGCCGCCCGACACCCCGCTCTTGCCCGGCAGGCCGATGTCGTACATCCAATCGCCGGAGGTTTCATAGAGGCCCGCCGTCACCATCACCGCCAGCACCACCTGGCAGATCGGCGGCTCCACCACCTGCTCGCCGCTGAGGGGATGGCGCCCCCCATTGGCCAGGGTGGCGGCCATCAGGGCCAAATCGTGCGTGGTGACACTCAGGGCGCACTGGCGGGTGTAGAGGTCGGTGGTGGCCTCCGGATCAAACCAGATGCCCTCCTGCTCCTCCAGCAGGGTGGCGATGCCCAGATTGCGCCGGTTTGTAGCCACCTCCGAGGCATACACTTCCTCATCCAGCGCCAGGGGCCGGCCCGCGAAGCGGGAGAACCCCTCCTGGATGAAGGCCCATTTGGCCTCAACCGTGTCGCCCGGCGCCAGGCTCGTGGCGGCAATCGCGCCCGCATTCACCATCGGGTTGGAGAGGCCGTCCTCCGCCCTCTCCACCGCCTGCACGGAATTGAAGGGCAGCCCCGTGCTGTTCACCCCCAGTTTTTGGCGGGCGTCCCTTTCCCCAATGGCCTGGCAGATCAGGGCAAAGAGAAAGGGCTTGGAGATGCTCTGGATGCTGAAGGGTTGGAGGGCTTCCCCTGCCTCAAAGAGCTGGCCCTCCGTGGAGGCCACGGCGATGCCGAAATCAGCCGGGTTGGCCGAGGCCAGGGCGGGGATGTAGCGCGCCACCTTGCCCTCGCGCACGGGGCCAAAGCGCTGATGGGCTTCGGTCACCAGTTGGCGCACCACGGCCTCGTTGGGCAGATGGCCTGTGGAGATCCAGGACGCCACGATTAGCCCCCGTTCTCCTTCTCCCAGGGGAGGCGGGGCAGGCGGTAGAGGGCCTCCCGCTGGGCCTCAATCCACACATCGATCATCGTGTCGAGGCTGGGATCATCCGCTTCGACCTTGATCTGGTGGGCGATGCTCAGGCTCCCCGCCGGGATCACCACCAGCTCGAAGGGGGGCCCCACCGATAGATTCGAGCGTTGGGTGAGCACCTCCGACATCAGGCAGAGCTTGGCGGCATCGTCCAGCGAAAGGTTGGCGCGGCCGATGTTGTCGAGCGGGGGCTTGCCGTATTTGCTCTCGCCGATCTGCAGGTAGGGCGTTTCCGGCGTCGCCATGATCGCGTTGCCCTGGGGATAGATCAGATAGAGACCGTGGGGTTCGCTGCCAATCTGCCCGGCCAGGAGAAATGTCGCCCCGCCGCTGGTCCCCGCCTGCCGCAACGACGCTTCGTTTTCCTTCTGCACAGCCACGCTCACCCGCCCCACATAGGCCGCCGCTTCAAACAGATAGTCGCAGTGGCGTAGATCCTTGCTGGCGCCAGCCTCCAGATCCGCGGGGCGATCGAGATCGCGGCGAATCCAGCTGATCACCGCGTGGGTGGTGGCCAGGCTGCCCGCCGCCAGGATCACAAACAGCCGATCAGGAGCGGGCTGGAAGCTATACATCTTGCTGTAGGTGGAGATGTAGTCCACCCCCGCATTGGTGCGGGAATCGGAGGCCAGCACCAGCCCCTTCTCCAGCCAATACCCGATGCAATACGTCATGATGTTTCCCTATGAAGCGTCGCTTTCCGCGAAGCTAGCGCTTCACCTCCAGGCCGGCCCTTGCCCCCTCGCCCCCGCTCCAGTGGCGCCGCTGATCCTCGGGGCTCCTCAGCTGCAACTGGCGCACCGCTTCCACGGCCATGCCGGCCACCAGGCCAAAACCGTGATCACAACCGCCCGAGTGAGCGGCTCCTTGGCCCCTGCCCCGTAATCTGCGGACCGATCCGGCAGAACTCCCGATGGCCACCCGCGAACGGCAAGGCACGGTGGTGGTGGGTCTGGGTCGCTCCGGAATCGGCGCTGCCCGATTGCTTCGGGCCCTCAGCGACCCGGTGTGCCTGGCGGAAAGCCGCAGCGGCGACGCCCTGGCTGAGCAGGCGGCGGCCCTGGAGGCGGAGGGCATCCCGGTGCATCTCGGCCTGCCCCTCGATGCCGACCGCTTCGATGCCCTCACCCCGCCGCCCGCCACCGTGGTGGTGAGTCCCGGCATCCGCTTCGACCACCCGGCCCTGGAGGCGTTGCGGGCCCGGGGGGTGGCGGTGCAGGGGGAGTTGGTGGGGGCCTGGAGGGCCGGCGGGGCCGTGCCCTGGATCGGCATCACCGGCACCAATGGCAAGACCACCGTGACCCATCTGGTGCATCACCTCCTGGTGGCCGGTGGGCTGGATGCTCCCCTCTGCGGCAACGTGGGCACTTCCGCCGCCGACGTGGTGCGCCAGCGGATCGTCGCCGCTCGGGCTTCCAGCGGCGTTTCGCCTTCGGGCCTTTCGGCCTTGGGCGCTTCACTTTCGGATCCTTCGCTCTCGGGCGCTTCGCTCTCGGGCGGGTCTTCCGTCGGGAACCTGGCCCTTCCCGACTGGCTCGTGGTGGAGCTGAGCAGCTATCAGATCGAGGCCGCCCCCGAGTTAGCGCCGGCCATCGGCATCTGGACCACCCTCACCCCCGACCATCTGGAGCGCCACGGCACCCTTGAGGCCTACCGGGCGATCAAGCGCCAGCTGCTCGAGCAATCGGGTCTGCGCATCCTCAATGCCGACGACGCCGATCTGCGCAGCCGCGCCGCCAGCTGGGACCAGGCCCGCTGGATCACCGCCGGGCCTCGCCAGGCCGTGCTCGATGCCGGCATCGACCCTCACCTCTGGATCGAGGCCGGTGAGGTGTGGAATGCCGACGGCCCGTTGTTCCCCGCCGCCGCCCTGGCCATGCCGGGCGATCACAACCGCCAGAACCTGCTGCTGGCCGCGGCCGCCGCCCTGGCCGCCGGCCTCCCCCCCGCCGTGATTGAGGCGGGCTGCCGCTCCTTCCCCGGCGTGCCCCACCGGCTCGAACGCATCCGCGAGCAGGGCGGCATCACCTGGTTCAACGACAGCAAGGCCACCAACTACGACGCCGCCGAAGTGGCGCTCCGCGCCCTTGACGGTCCCCTGGTGGTGCTGGCTGGCGGCCAGTCGAAGCAGGGCGATGCGGCCGGCTGGATCGCCCAATTGCAGCGCCAGGCCGCGGCGGTGATCCTCTATGGCGCGGCCCGGCAGGAGTTCACCGGCCTGTTGGCGGCCGGCGGCTATGGCGGTCGGGTGGAGAGCGTCGAAGGACTCGACCAGGCGGTACCGTTGGCCCGGCAGCTGGCCGCGGAGGGTGCCTGCCCAGCCGTGCTGCTCTCGCCGGCCTGCGCCAGCTTCGATCAATACAGCGATTTCGAGGCCCGTGGCCACCACTTCCGCCGCCTGGTTCTGGCACTCTGAGGCAGCGAATCCGGCGCGATGCGCCTGTCCCGATGGCCCACTGGTTGATGAAGAGTGAGCCGGAGGTCTACGGCATCGCCCATCTGGCGGCGGAGGGCACCACCCTCTGGGATGGCATCCGCAACTACCAGGCCCGCAACTTCATGCGCGCGATGAAGGTCGGCGACCGCGCTTTTTTTTATCACTCCAATGCCACGCCGCCGGGGATCGTGGGGTTGATGGAGGTGGTGGAGACGGGCCTCACCGATCCGAGCCAGTTTGATCCCGGCTCCAAGTATTTCGACCCCAAGGCCACCGCTGAGTCGCCCCGCTGGGACTGCGTGCGGTTGCGTTACTTGCGCACGTTCGGGCGGCTGCTGAGCCTTGATGAGCTGCGTGAGCAGTTCGATGCCGAAAGCCTGCCAGTGGTGCGCCGCGGCAACCGCCTCTCGATCCTGCCGGTGGAGGAGGCCAGCGCCCTGCAGATCTATGCCCTGCTCGGCGAGACCCCCTGAGGGCACCGCTGGATCTGGCAGCGGTCTTTCAGGCGGCGTTGCGCCGGTACTCGTCGCGCCGCTCCCTGGCCCAGGGGCGCTCGGCCCCGGGAGCGCCCCGCCGCGGCAACGGTGTGGGTCCGCTCCCTTCGTGGCTCTGGGGCAGAGGATCGAAGCCCGCGGAGCCGGGGAAGAGGTTGGCCAGATAGCAGCGGGTCACGCCACGGTTCTGCACGCCGTGTTGCACCAGAAAACCCGCCAGGGCGGCCTGAAAGAGGCGGTACTGGTCCCAGTTCGGATGGCGTTCGATGAACTGGCTCATGGCCTGCAGCAACGGCTCCGGCACCTCGGCCCGCAGGCTCACCGTTCCGCCTCCAGCGGCTCGATCCGAGGAACCCTCACCATCAGCGCCTTCGTCGTGGCCTCGCCGCCAATCCTGTGCCATCGCCGAAACGTTCCCCGCTCATCAACACCAGTTCCCCATACCCCGGGGGGAGCGTCAAATCCTGCGCTTCGGCGGCCCGATCCGCTGTCCCAAGCTGAGATATCAGGCTGGATCAGCGTTCTGCCTGGTCCTGGGGGCGCCCCCGGCCTGGCGGCGCCCCCGGCCAGCCCCGTCAAGGGTGGAAAGCGGCCGTCCAGGCTTTCTCCCCGGACTCCCGGTTCCCTGGGGGCCAGGCTGGGGAAAAACGGGGAAAACGCGTCCTCCGGTGCGGAATCGGGCGGGAAAACGGGCATGATCAGCATTGCTGATTAAAGCCTGCTGGCGCAGGGGTCTCAGGCAGCGATGCCACCGCCTTGGGGCGTTGCGTCGTCGACTTCCGTAGGTAGGCAGATCTGGAGGGCGGCGGCCAGGGCAACGCTGGCTTCCCCTTCCCAGCTCCCCTCCACCCCCCGCCGTCCGGGGGTGGGCGTGAGCACGAAGCGCAGGCACCAGCGGTTGCGGTCGCCCTCAAGGCAGACCCACAGATCGCCCCCCTCGCAGGCCAACTCCATGGCCAGCTCAATGGCCTCCTCGGCCATCAGGGTGTCGAGAAGGGCCTGGTGCTGCTCCAGCAAGGTTCCCACCCCTCGCCGCAGCGCTAGTGCCTCCACCAGGGAGAATTCAGCGGCCCAGGATCCCGCTTCGGCATCCCCGCCGCCGATCAACACACCAAAAGGGCTGCGATCGGAGTCGACCACCAGCCGCCAGCCCGAACCCTCCTGGACCTGCATGGGCCCCGCCGACCTCAGCCGGGCAGCAGATCCGGTTGGTCCTGCTCATCGGAGAGCTCGATGATGGCTCGCTGCACCGGCTTGATCATCGAGTCGTCGAGCAGTCCGTCGAAATCATCAAAACGCCGCTGCTTGGCCCGGAAGGCGATTCGCACCGTGGTGAGGTAGCGGTTGTTGGCATGGCGGATCAGGCTCTCGGCACGCTGGGCCAGATCCTTCGGATTCACGGTCGGGCTGCTGGGCATGGGCAAAAGTTCCAGTTGACACGGCCATCCGCCACTCTAGGCCAGCACAGGTGCCCTCCTCATGCCCGGAACGCTCGCCATCGACCTGGGCAGCACCACCACCGTGGTGGCCTGGCAGGACGGCACCGCCAGCCCGCCGCGGCTGCTGGCGCTCGCCCCCTATGCCCTCGACGATCCCGCCGTGGTGCCCAGCTTGATCTGGCTCACCGGCCCGGAGGGCGCGGCGGGGGCTCTGGTGGGCCGGCAGGTGCTGGACGCAGGGTTGGCCGATGGCGAGGGACCGGGCCTGCTGCGGGATTTCAAGCGGCGCATCGGGGGATCCCCCAAACCCCCGTCGGGGGGCCGCTCCACCGGGGCCCCCGCCCGGGCCGGCGGATCTCAAGCGGAGGATTCGGAAGGATCGGAAGGCCCGGAGGGCTCTGAAGCAGCCGCCCAACAGCCCTGGCTGACGCCCGAGGCCGCCGGAGCCTTGTTTCTGTGCCGGCTCTGGCGGGCCTTGCCCCCCGGGGTGGAGCCGGACCGGCTGGTGCTCACCGCCCCGATCGAGGCCTACCGCAGCTACCGCCTCTGGCTGCGGGAGGTGTGCGGTTCGTTCGCGGTGCCCGAGCTGGCCCTGGTGGACGAACCCACCGCCGCCGCGATCGGCGCCGGGCTCCCCCCCGGTAGCCGCGTGCTGGTGGTGGACTTTGGGGGCGGCACCCTCGATCTGTCCCTGGTGCAGCTGGAGGGGGGGGAGGGAAGGGCCTCCCCCATCGCCCAGCTGCTCCGCTTCGCCGGCCGCGATCTCGAGGCCAGCGGCCAGGCGCTGCGCTGTGCCCGGGTCTTGGGCAAGGCCGGCCTCCGCCTCGGCGGTCGGGACCTCGATCGTTGGATCGCCGCCGAACTCGTCCCCGACACCAGGCCCGACGGTGAGTTGCTGCGGACGGCCGAGGCGCTCAAGTGCCAACTGAGCAACGTGGAGGAGGCCGTGCGGCTCTGGAGTCCAGCGGGGCTGCCGGCCCGGGAGCTGAGGCTTAGCCGCCGCCGCTTCGAGGCCCTGCTGGAGGAGCGGGGGCTCCACGCGCAGCTCGACACCCTGCTGGAGGCCGTCTGGGCCGGGGCCCGGCGGGAGGGGTTGGCCCGGGGCGCCGCCATCGATGCCGTGCTGCCGGTGGGGGGGAGCAGCCGCATTCCCCTGATCCGCCGCTGGCTCCAGGAGCGCTGCCCCGGGGTGCCCCTGCGGGGTGAGCGGCCGGTCGAAGCCGTGGCCCTCGGCGCCCTCGCCCTCACCCCGGGGGTGAGGCTGCGGGATGTGCTGAGCCGCGGCGTTTCCCTGCGCTGCTGGGACCGTCGCAGCGGCAGCCATCGCTGGCATCCCCTTTTTGTGGCTGGCCAGGGCTGGCCCACCACCGACCCTCTCGAGATCGTGCTGGCCTGCAGCCTCGAGGGCCAGGAGGCGATCGAACTGGTGCTGGGGGAACCACTCGGGGAGGCGCGCACCGAGGTGGTGTTCCGCAATGGGGTGCCCCAGCTGCGGCGGCGGCCCGCCGGCGAGGCGGCGGTGGCCCCCTGGCGACAGGCCCCGGCCCCGCTGCCGCTGCAACCGCCTGGCCAGGCCGGCCAGGACCGGCTTCGCCTGTGCTTCTCCATCGATGCCGAGGCCCGGCTGTGTCTGGAGGGTGAGGATCTGGTGAGCCAAGCGCGCCTGGAGCCTCGCTGCCTGGGGCCGGTGTGTTGAGCGACCACTGGGACCATCTCTGCTGGGGCGGACTGCATACAACTGAGGTCATTCCTACTCATGCCCCTTGGCCCGCCGGCCCCGCTTACCCCTCGTCTGGCTGGCCATCACCCTGGGAACGGTCGCCGCCGGGATCGGCTTTGTGTACTGGTGGGAGCGCCAGCTGCCGGCCCGGGTGGCCGACGCCGCTGCCCGCGGCCAGCTTGATGCTTGTCTGCGCTACAGCGATCAGCTCGATGCCCTCAGCTGGCTTCCCGGCCGTTCCTCCCTGGATCAGGGTCGCTGCCGGCGTGAGAAGGCTGCCCAGCTGTGGCAGCAGGGGCGCTGGGCCGCGGCCCTCGGCCTGCAGCGGCAGCTGCTCAATTCCCCCGCCGGCGGCAGGGGAGACCGCCAGCGCCTTGAGGATTGGCAGTCGGCCCTGCACCGCATGGCTCTGACCCGCTTCCGCGACGGTGACCTCGATGCTGCCCTGGAGGCCCTGGCTCCGATGGGCGAGAAGCATCGCTCCGATGGCACGGCGGTTGGGGATCAGCTGCGGCTGAACTGGAATCGCAACCGGCTGGAGTGGGAGCGGGCCTCGAAGCTTGTGGGCCAAGCCCGCTGGTGGGAGGCCCTCGACAGCCTGCACCGGATCGATCACCCCTGGTGGCAACGACGGGCCCAGCCCCTCAACGGCAAAGTGGAGGAGGGCCTGAAGCGCCTCAAAGGCCAGGAGCGTGAACACGATGGTCACGGCGAGCTCCCCCAGTCAGTGCCTTTGGCCCAGCTCGATGCCGAGGTGGGTCGACGCATCGCCGCCGGAATGGATGAATGGAAAGCCTTTCAGGCCGGTTGCCAGGCCCTCGGTGGCCGTGTGGTGGAGGCCGGTCCCGAAACGGCCTGCCAGCGCTGACGGGGCCATGACAGGATTGGTTCTGATGCCGGAACGCAACACCATGCAGCCAGGAGTTCGGGTCAGGGTCTGCCGCAGCGTGGTGGTCTACACCCATCCCACCCATCGCGGCTCCGCCTTCGATCTCGAGGGTCAGGAGGGAGAGGTGCTGCAGGTCCTCAACGAGTGGAAGGGCCGGCCGATCAGCCCCACCCTGCCGGTGGTTGTGGCCTTCGGGAAGTTCCGGGCCCACTTTCGCGAAGATGAGATAACGCCGATCTGAGGTTTGAGATCTGAGGAACGTCGGTTCCGGGTTAGGACCGCAGCAGGTACACCCCTTCCTCCCCGTCGATCGACCGCAGGCATAGTTCGATCGTTTCTTGCCGGGTGGTGGGCACCACCCGGCCGCAGAAGTCGGGCTGAATAGGCAATTCCCTGTGGCCCCGGTCCACCATGGCCAGGAGCTGCACCCGCGTCGGGCGGCCCCAGGTGTGCAGGGCCTCCAAGGCCGCCCGCACGGTTCGCCCGGTGAAGATCACATCGTCCACCAACACCACGTGACGGCCATCGACCGAGGCCGGCAACTGGGTGGCCTCGGCGAGTCGGGTGCCGATCCGCTCGAGATCATCCCGGTGGAAGGTGGGATCGATGCTGCCGTGTTCGATGGAATGGCCGCTCAGGGCCTTCAGCCGGCCCGCCAGCACCCGGGCTAGGGCCACCCCCCGGGTGGGAATGCCCAGCAGCAGGAGCGAACGGCTATCGCTGGCGCTCTCCAGCACCTGGGAGGCGAGCCGATCGAGGGTGCGTCCCAGTTCGGGTTCCGAGAGCAGTTCAAGCCTCACCCGCCGGTCAGGCTCCGGATCCTGGCCTGGGGTCGCGGGGGGCACGGAGCGGGTCATGGGACCGGTCGGACCGGGCGGAAGGCCCGAGAGCCGCTGATGCTAAGGGCGCTGGCAGACGGCTCAGGCCATTCGCGGCAGTGCTGCCTGGCCAGGATCAGCCTGTGCCCAAAGGCTGACCTACGCCAGCCCCTGCTGGGGTCTTTCAGGGCACGGCTGTAGGTTTGCTGCGGAACACCGTTGATGCCGCTGGCCGATCGGGTGAACGCAGTGTCCTCGTCCCACTCTCCAACTCTCGGCCCAGGCGCGGCCAGCGGTCTGGGGGCCACTGCTGAGCTTCCTGCTCTGGGTGACCCACCCCCGGTGGCCCCCGTGGTCTTGGCGATCCTCGATGGCTGGGGCTACCGCCCCGAAGTCGAACACAACGCCGTTCGCAGTGCCACCACTCCGGTGATGGACGCCCTCTGGCATGCGTATCCCCACACCCTGATCGAGGCCAGCGGCGGTGCCGTTGGCTTGCCTGACGACCAGATGGGCAACTCCGAGGTCGGACATCTCACCATCGGCTCCGGTCGCATTATCCGCCAAGAATTGGTGCGAATCGGCCAGGCCGTTCGCAACGGAAGCATCGCCGCTAATCCTGCTCTTAATAAACTAGCCGACACCCTCCTGGCAGAGGGGAGCACCCTTCACCTGATCGGTCTCTGTTCCGATGGCGGTGTCCACAGCCATGTCGACCACCTGGGCGGGCTGCTGCGCTGGGCCGCAGGCCGGGGACTTAACGACGTCTGTGTCCATGTGGTGACTGACGGGCGCGACACCGCCACCAACAGCGCTCCGGGTTTCCTGGCCACGATCGAGGGTCAGATTGCCGAGGCCGGTGTCGGCAGGATCGCCACTCTCTGCGGCCGCTATTGGGCCATGGACCGCGACAACCGTTGGGATCGCACGGAGAAAGCCTATCGACTCCTTACTGAGGAGAGTCCGCTCTGCAGCTTCACTCCCGCCGAGATTCTTGAGGCCTCCTACGCAGCCGGCATCACCGATGAATTCCTGGAGCCGGTGCGTCTGGCACCGGGGCTGATCAGCGCGGGCGATGGGCTGGTGTGCTTCAACTTCCGCCCCGACCGGGTGCGTCAGCTCGTGCGCGCCTTGGTGATGGAGCCATTTCAGGGATTTGAGCGGTGCCGCATCGAGCCGCTGCACTTGGTCACTTTTACCCAGTACGAGAAGGGGCTTCCCGTGGCCGTGGCCTTCCCTCCCGAGTCCCTCGATGGCCTGCTTGGTCAGGTGATCTCCGACAACGGTCTGCGCCAGTTCCGCACCGCTGAGACCGAAAAGTATCCCCATGTCACCTATTTCATGAATGGGGGCATCGAACAGGCCTTCCCCGGAGAGGATCGTCATTTGGTGCCCTCGCCCCGGGTGGCCACCTACGACCAGGCTCCGGCGATGTCGGCCGAGACCCTCACCGACAGCTGTGTTGCGGCCATCAAGAAGGGGATCTACTCCCTGGTGGTGATCAATTACGCCAACCCCGACATGGTGGGCCACACCGGGCTGATGGAGGCCACCACCCAGGCGATCGCCACCGTGGATTGCTGTGTCGGTCGGCTAGTGGAGGCCACCAACCGGATGGGGGGCACCCTGCTGATCACCGCCGACCATGGCAACGCCGAGCTGATGCAGGGCCCCGATGGCCGTCCCTGGACCGCCCACACCACGAACCCCGTGCCGGTGATTCTGGTGGAGGGTGAAAAGCGGAAGCTGCCGGGTCACGGCACCGATGTCCACCTGCGCGAGCATGGCGGTCTGGCCGACATCGCGCCTACCCTGCTGTCCATCCTCGGTCTGCCGAAGCCCGAACGCATGACCGGCGAATCCCTGATCCTGCCGGCTGGAGCCGCACCTGTGGCAACGACCCCCGCGCCCCGCACCCTGCGGGTCTGATCCGGATTCCGTCCCCCAGCTGACCCATCACCCGCACCACCACCCCTGATCCAGCCCCATGCTGAAGACCGCGATCTCCTACCTCTGGATGCTCAGCGCCGTGCTGTTGATCGTGAGCGTTTTGCTCCACAGTCCCAAGGGGGATGGCATGGGGGGGCTGGCTTCCAGTGGCGGCTCGATGTTCACCAGTGCCCGCAGCGCCGAGGAGACTCTCAACCGGATCACCTGGACCCTCCTGGGGCTGTTTCTGGGGCTGGCCGTCGTGCTGAGTGCCGGATGGCTGGGTTAGGTGATCGTGGGCCGCTGAGGCGCCGCGATCTCCTGCGGCAAGTGGCCGCTGGACTTCCCCTGCAGGCCCTGGGGGCCGGCCTGCTGTCCTGGCCGGACCGCGCTGCTGCGGCATCCCCGGCCACCGATCCTCGCTGGCGGTTCGATCAGGCCGAGTGGAAGCGGCGCCTTTCTCCGTCAGCCTTCTCGGTGCTGCGCCAAGAGGGCACCGAGCGTCCGTTCAGCAGTCCACTCGAGCACGAGAAAAGGCGGGGTACCTACCTGTGCGCGGGGTGCCGACTGCCGCTGTTCTCATCAGCGGCCAAGTTCAACAGCGGCACCGGCTGGCCCAGCTTCTGGCAGCCCCTGCAGGATGCGGTGGTCACCAAGCTTGATTTCAAGCTGATCGTGCCCCGCAGTGAGTATCATTGCCGCCGCTGCGGCGGGCATCAGGGCCATGTCTTTGGGGATGGTCCACCACCCACAGGCAAGCGTTACTGCAATAACGGGGTCGCCCTGGTGTTCCTGCCGGGTTGAGGGGCTGCGGCCTGTCGGGGCGCCATCGCGCCGAGTTGCGGAAGTTGTCGAATCCTTCGGGCCGGCGGTTTCCCTTCTCCGATCCCGGTACGGTATTTTCACTCAGCCCGCCCGAGCTGCAATGGGCAGTCCGATCAGCCACGAAACCTTTCTGGCGCGCGCCCGGGCCCGCTTTGCGGATCAGTACGACTACTCAGCCATCGTTTACAAGAGCTTCAAGACTCCGGTGGGCATCCGCTGCCGCCTCCATCCGGTGAAGTTGATTTCGATCACCCCGGAGAAGCACCTGCAGACCACCGGCGGTTGCAAGTTCTGTCTGCGCCAGAGCCGGATCCGCATGTTGGAGCGAGAACTGTTGCGCGAGGCCGTGGACCGCCCCGAGCCCTTGAGGCCGCGCCTCGATGCCAGCCTTGCTGAGCAGCTCGGAAGCTGGGGACCTTGCAGAGGTCCGGCCTAGGACGTTGCTGATCAACGCCGCCCTCAATTCCCGCTTCAGCGCTCGGGCATCCTGAGCCGCGAGCCGGAAATCCGGCTGATCTCAACACAAAAAAGTGGAGGGGATTGAGCCCCTCCACCAGATCCAATGCAGGCGGGCATCGCCCGCCGAGCTTTGGATGCGATCGCAATCAGTCAGCGATCAGTAGTCGAAGTCACCGCCGCCCATGCCGCCGCCAGCGGGGGCCGCTTCCTTCTTCTCGGGCAGATCGGCCACGATGCATTCGGTGGTGAGCACCATGCCGGCGATCGAGGCGGCGTTCTGGAGGCCGGAGCGGGTCACCTTGGCGGGATCCACGATGCCGGCAGCCAGCATGTCCACGTACTCGCCGGTGGCGGCGTTGTAGCCCTCGTTGAAGGGCTTGTTGCGCACGTGCTCGGCCACGACGGCGCCATTGGCACCGGCGTTCTCAGCGATCCGCTTGAGCGGCGCGGTGAGGCTGGTGGCCACGATCTGGGCACCGATCAGCTCCTCGCCGGAGAGATTGGCTGCCGCCCACTCCTCCAGGGCTGGACCGAGGTGGGCCAGGGTGGTGCCGCCACCGGGAACGATGCCTTCCTCAACGGCCGCCTTGGTGGCGTTGATGGCATCTTCCAGCCGCAGCTTCTTGTCCTTCATCTCGGTCTCGGTGGCGGCACCCACCTTGACCACGGCCACGCCGCCGCTCAGCTTGGCGAGACGCTCCTGCAGCTTCTCCTTGTCGTAGGAGGAGTCGGTTTCCTCGATCTGCTTGCGGATCTGCTCCACCCGGGCCTTCACTGCCGCCTCGTTGCCTTCGGCCACGATGGTGGTGGTGTCCTTGTTGATCGTGATCCGGCGGGCGGTGCCCAGGGAATCGATCTTGGCGTTTTCCAGCTTGAGGCCGGCGTCCTCGGTGATCAGCTGACCGTTGGTGAGAACGGCGATGTCCTCGAGCATGGCCTTGCGGCGATCACCGAAGCCTGGGGCCTTGACGGCGGCCACATTGAGCACGCCGCGGAGGCGGTTCACCACCAGGGTGGCGAGGGCTTCCTTCTCGATGTCCTCGGCGATGATCAGCAGGGGACGGCCGGTGCGGGCGATCTGCTCAAGAACAGGCACCAGGTCCTGCACCAGGGCGATCTTCTTGTCGGTGATCAGGATGTAGGGCTCCTCAAGCACCGCCTCCATCCGCTCGGTGTCGGTGGCGAAGTAGGGGGAGATGTAGCCCTTGTCGAAGCGCATGCCCTCGGTGACCTCCAGCTCGGTGGTCATCGACTTGCCTTCTTCGAGGGAGATCACACCCTCCTTGCCCACCTTGTCCATGGCGTCGGCGATCATGCGGCCCACCTCTTCGTCGTTGCCGGCGGAGATGGTGCCCACCTGGGCGATGGCGTTGCTGTCGCTGATCGGCTTGGCGTGCTCCTTGATCTTGCCAACCAGGAAGTCGGAGGCTTTGTCGATGCCGCGCTTGAGGGTGATGGCGTTGGCGCCGGCGGCAACGTTGCGCAGGCCGGCCTTCACCATCGCGTGGGCTAGCACGGTGGCGGTGGTGGTGCCGTCACCGGCGGCGTCGTTGGTCTTGCTGGCGGCCTGGCGGATCAGGGCGACACCGGTGTTTTCAATATGGTCCTCGAGTTCGATCTCCTTGGCGATGGTCACGCCGTCGTTGATGATCTGGGGAGCACCGAACTTCTTCTCCAGCACCACATTGCGGCCCTTGGGACCGAGGGTGACGGCGACGGCTTCCGCCAGGATGTCGATACCACGCTCGAGGGCACGACGAGCTTGTTCGTTGTAAATGATGCGCTTGGCCATGGAAGGTCTCTGGGGAGGGAAAAGGTGAAAGGGTAGGGGCGGCTGGGTTAAGCCTCCTGACCCGGAAGATCGCGGGGGAAAGGGATTCAGCCTCAAAGGGTTGAATCGGTGGGCCTCAGTTCACAATGGCGAGGATGTCCTTCTCGGAAAGCAGCACGAACTCGTCGGAGCCGAGCTTGATGTCGGTGCCGGCGTACTTGCTGTAGAGCACCTTGTCGCCGATGCTTACTTCGGGAGCCTGGCGGGAACCGTCGTCGTTGCGGCGGCCGGGGCCCACCTGAACCACTTCGCCCACTTGGGGCTTTTCCTTGGCGGTATCAGGGAGCAGAATGCCGCCGGCGGTCTTCTCCTCGGATTCCGACACCTTGATGAAGATGCGATCGCCGAGGGGCTTAACGGTGGAGACGCTGAGGGAAACAGCAGCCATGGGTTGTCGCGGTGGATTGGATTCGGATCGGACACGCTCTCCTCAGGGTGATTCGGAGGAGGTTGGGCGTCCGGGTTGAACAGGAACCGGAGCCTGGTGGAGACCAGGGTCTGGATCGGGACAGCTGGAGGCGGATCGCATGGAGGCGGATCGCACCAGGTTGAAATCACCGCAGGGACTGTGGCTTTTGAACCTGGGTTGGTGGCCGGAGCGGATCTAGCACTCGTGCCCTTCGACTGCCAATTTAGAGCTGTGGGTGGCTGGCCCGGCAGAGGCGATCAGTTCGGGTGACCGAACCCCACGCCCGCCAGGCGCCTGTCGGCGCCGCCGGCCCGCTGCAGCCCTGGTGCCCGCCCTCCCTGGTGGGTGACGCAGTGGTAAGGTTGCGCCGCTTCAGGGGGCTCGGATCACCCTCTGCGCGCTCCCCGCCACCACATCTTTCCTATGGCTGCAGCTGCTCCCGCCGCCTCCGGCACCCAAGGCGTCGTCAAACAGGTGATCGGCCCGGTGCTGGACGTGGAGTTTCCCGCCGGCAAGCTGCCCCGCATCTATAACGCTCTTCGCGTGACCGGCAAGAACGCCGCCGGCCAAGAGGTGGCCCTGACCGCTGAAGTCCAGCAGCTGCTCGGCGATCACCGGGTGCGCGCCGTGGCGATGAGCAGCACCGATGGTCTGGTGCGCGGCATGGCTGCCCTTGACACCGGCGCTCCCATCTCCGTGCCCGTGGGAGAGGCCACCCTGGGCCGCATCTTCAACGTGCTGGGCGAGCCCGTCGACGAGAAGGGTCCTGTGGCCACGACCGTCACTTCTCCCATCCACCGCGAAGCCCCCAAGCTCACCGAGCTGGAAACCAAGCCCAAGGTCTTTGAGACCGGCATCAAGGTGATCGACCTGCTGGCTCCCTATCGCCAAGGCGGCAAGGTGGGTCTGTTCGGTGGCGCGGGCGTGGGTAAGACCGTGTTGATTCAGGAGCTGATCAACAACATCGCCAAGGAGCACGGCGGGGTGTCTGTGTTTGCCGGTGTAGGTGAGCGCACCCGCGAGGGCAACGATCTCTACGAGGAATTCAAGGAGTCGGGGGTGATCAACTCCGAGGAACTCTCCAAGTCGAAGGTGGCGCTCTGCTACGGCCAGATGAATGAGCCTCCGGGCGCCCGCATGCGGGTCGGCCTCTCGGCCCTCACCATGGCCGAGCACTTCCGCGATGTGAACAAGCAGGACGTGCTGCTGTTCGTGGACAACATTTTCCGCTTCGTGCAGGCAGGCTCCGAAGTGTCCGCGTTGCTGGGCCGCATGCCCTCGGCTGTGGGCTACCAGCCCACCCTTGGAACCGACGTTGGTGAGCTCCAAGAGCGCATCACCTCCACCCTGGAGGGTTCGATCACCTCCATCCAGGCTGTCTACGTGCCGGCCGACGACCTCACCGACCCCGCCCCCGCCACCACCTTCGCCCACCTCGATGCCACCACGGTGTTGAGCCGCGGCTTGGCCTCCAAAGGCATTTACCCGGCGGTGGATCCGCTCGATTCCACCAGCACCATGCTCCAGCCCGCCGTGGTGGGTGATGAGCACTACCGTACCGCTCGCGCCGTGCAGAGCACCCTGCAGCGCTACAAGGAACTGCAGGACATCATCGCGATCCTCGGCCTCGACGAACTATCAGAAGACGACCGCCGCACGGTGGACCGAGCCCGCAAGATCGAGAAGTTCCTCTCCCAGCCCTTCTTCGTGGCCGAGATCTTCACCGGCATGCCTGGTAAGTACGTGAAGCTCGATGACACCATCAAGGGCTTCAACCAGATCCTTGCCGGTGAACTCGATAGTCTCCCTGAGGCTGCCTTCTACCTAGTGGGCAGCATTGAGGACGTGAAGGCCAAGGCTGCCAAGATTCTCTCGGAAGCCAAGGGCTGATCTCCTGATGACCCTCAACCTGCGCGTTCTCGCCCCCGATCAGAGCGTCTTCGACGGCAGTGCCGACGAAGTGATTCTTCCAAGCACCACTGGCCAGGTGGGCATCCTCACCGGCCATGTGTCGATGCTCACCGCCCTCGATAGCGGCGTTCTGCGCCTGCGTGAAGGCAACACTTGGACGGCCATCGCCCTCAGTGGTGGTTTCGCCGAGGTAGAAGCCAATGAGGTGACCGTGCTCGTGAATGCCGCCCAGCTGGGCACCAGCATCGACACCGCCACCGCCGAGAAGGAGTATGAGCAGGCCCGCCAGGCCTTCGACGGCTTCGAAGGCAAGCCCACCAGTCCAGAGAAGGTAAAAGCTGAGCAGGCCCTGGCCCGCAGCCGCGCTCGCCTTTCCGCCAGCCGCGGCGGTTGATCGCCCGATTCCCACCCATCGGTGGGGACCATGCTGAGCTCCTTGCCGCACGATGAGCACCTGATCGACCAGATTCCGACGGTTTGATTTCCATTTGCTCCGCAGCCCTGGTCGATCCTCCGGGGCTTTTTGTTGCGGTTTCTGTGGCTCCGCCTCCCTTTTCCCGGAAACCCGGCTCAAGAATCCCTTGGTGCCCTTCACGACCAGGGCCCAGGTAAGGGGTCCCCGGGGCCATGCCCCCCATGGTCCGGAGCCCCCCCCCCCAGACTCACCCACCCCCCCAAAATAATTGCCGGGGCTCCTGTCCCGTAGGTTGTCCTGCGCCCCCGGCGCCGACAACCTACGGGACAGGAGCCCCGGCTTCGAGTCATGCATCTGCGTCTTCTGCTCGATTCGGCTGATCCGGCCGCCTGGGCCGAATGGCTGCCTAGCGGTCTGTTTCATGGCGTGACCACCAATCCCACCCTGTTGCTGCGGGCGGCCCGGCCTTGCCGCCTCGATGAACTTGAGCGCCTCACCCGCGAGGCGCTGGATCGGGGCATGCAGGAGATCCATCTGCAGGCCTGGGGCGGTGATGCCGAAGCCCTGGCGGCTAGTGGGGCAGGCCTTGCGGCCCTGGCACCGGGACGGGTGCTGGTGAAGCTGCCGATCACCCGCGCCGGTGCCGAAGCCGCCCGACGGCTGATCCACGCCGCTGTGCCGGTGACCTTCACCGCCTGCTACGCGGTGCCCCAGGTGCTGGTGGCGGCGGCCCTCGGGGCCCGCTACATCGCCCCCTATTTGGGCCGCATCGGCGACCTTGGTCGTGATGGCCACGCCGATCTAATCGCGATGCAACAGGCCCTCGATGGGGTCGGCGCCACCACCCGGCTTCTGGTGGCCAGCCTGCGTGATCCCACGGACCTGACCCGGCTAGCAGCTGCCGGGGTGGGCTGCTTCACCTTGGCCCCCCCGGTGGCTGCGGCTCTCTTTGCGGTTGCTCCCACGCTCGAGGCGGCGGCGCAGTTCGAGCGGGATGCGGTCGCCGCCGGTGCTGGGGTCGGCAACGCCGACCCAGGCCAGACCGGCTGAAGCAGCGGCTGGATGCCCTGGTCGGCCGTGGCTCCGGCTGCCTAAGGGCCTGTGCGCGAGGCCTGCTTAAGCTCGCCCCACACGGAAGGGTTGATGGGCAGCGGGCGGTCCCTGGGTTTGGCACTGGCCGGCTGGCTGGAGACCGGTAGCCCTGGCCTCGACAACGGCGTGGCCCTCGGCAATCGCCTGGTGGATGTGCTCGGTGCCGAGCAATCCCTGGCGGGCCCCGTGCGGGATCTGGCCCGGCGGCCGCTGTTGCGGCAGGCGCTGGCCGGCAGCGGCACGGCGCGAAGGGCGGCCTTGGCTGCCTTGGTGGTTGAGCTCCAGAGCACCTATGCGCCCGCGGTGCTGGCCGAGCTGGTCGATCTGCTGGAGGTTGGGCTGGGGGTTGGGGAGCTGGTGCCCTCCCCCCCTGACGGGAGCAACAGCGGCGGTTCCGGGGCGGCGGTTAGCGCCCGCTCCGCTGGGGGGTCCGGGACCGCCGCGGCCGGCCGGGTTGCGTTCTCGGCCCAGCTGGCCCAGGAACGGGGGCCTGGAGGAGCGCTGCATCCGCCGACTGTCGCATCAGGGGCGAAGCTCCCTTTATCCACGCAGGCCCTGCAACCAGGCGCGGTTGTTCAACCAGGAGCCGTCGTGTCGCCTGCGCCCGTGCTGAACCTGCGGCAGCTGCGGCGCGATCTCATCCCGCTCGGACCAGGTCTGGCTCTAGCGGCCGCCATGGCCCTGGTGCTCGCCTGGCTGGCCGGTGTGCTCGACCGGCAGCTGCTGGCCCCCCGGCAGTGGAGCGCGGGTCTGGTGCTTGCTCTGACGCTCGCTGTTCTTCAGATCGCCCCCCTGCCGGGTCCCCTGCGTTTCCTGCGCCGTTCAGCGCTGCTGGAGCAGGAGGAGAGCGGCCAACCCCGGCTGGCCTGGCGGTGGGTGAGTGCGCCCTGGTTCCACCGTCGCCATGGGGAAGCCCTGGTGAACGTGCTACTGCTGCTCCTGATCCTCGGGCCCACGCCCCTGGCGCTCGATCAGGTGGTGCTGCGTTACGCGCTCACCACCCTGGCCTGCCTGGCCCTCGCTGCTCTCACGGCCCGCCGCCTGGGCCTGCGCCATCAACGCTGGGGCGGCGCCGCCGGTGCCGTGGGCGCCCTGGTTGGTCTGGCGGCGGGGCTGAGCCTGCTGCGCTGGCGGGTGATCGGCTTTGCGCTCGGTGAGATCACGGTTCCCGCCTGGGTGTTGCTGGTGGTGGTGGGCAGCCTGCAGCTCGCCTGGATCCTGCCCCGACCCCACCCCGGTGATCCCGGCAGGCCCAGCCAGCGGCTGCTGGCCTCGACCTGGTGGTGGGGCCTGATGCTGGGTCTGGGCTGGGCGCTGCTGAGCTGGGGATCGGTGCTAATGCAGGGATGGTTGCGGCATCGGCCGGGCTGAGCCGGCCTGCTCAGGCGGCTCTCGCTTCGCCCTGGGCCGCCTGCATGAAGCGGCCCCACAGCTTGGCGGCCAACACACTGCTGGCGGCCTCGGCGGGTCGGTTGTCGTCGTTGCCCATCCACACGCCGGTCAGGATGCCGCTGGCGGGGGAGTAGCCGATGAACAGCACATCCACCCCGTCGTTGGTGGTGCCGGTCTTGCCGCGGCCATCGGCGACCACGCTGGCGGCCCGGCCGGTTCCTTTGCTCACCACATCCCGAAGCAGCCGGTCCATGCGGGCGGCCACGGCGGGATCGATCAGCTGGCGCGCCGCCTCGCCCACCGGGTCGGTGATCGATCCCTTCGGGCAGGCCGCTGGTTTGGTGTAATCAGGGCAGAGGCCCAGGTCGATGATGCGCTGCACGCCATGCATCGGCACGGAGCGGCCGCCGTTGGCCACCACGGCATAGGCCCTTGCCATCTCGTAGAGATAGGTGGCATCACCGCCCAGAACCATGTTGTGGTCGGCATGGAGGGCTGTGCTGATGCCGAGCCGCCGCGCCTGGGCGATCACCCGCTCGAGTCCCACCCGGTCCGCCAGCCGCAGCGCCACCACGTTTTCCGATGTCGCAAACCCCGCCGCCAGGCTGGTGCTGCCATCGCTGTCGCCGGCGCCATGGCTGCAGCCCGCCACGCCACTCAGCGGAGCGCAGCTGATCCGCTCGGCCGGTTCGATGTCCTGGCCGAGTGCTGTCAGGAAGGTGAACAGCTTGAAGGTGGAGCCAGGCTGACGCAAGGCCTGGACCCGGTCGAAGCTGCTCTTGCGGTAGTCGCCGCCGCCCACATAGGCGAGGATCGCGCCGCTGCGCACATCGAGGCTGATCAAGGCGGCCTGGTTGAGGCCCATCGGCCGGGCCTCCTTCTCCAGGAAGCGGCCCACCTCGTGCTGGGCCAGCTTCTGGAGGCGGGGATCCACCGTGCTCACCACCGCGTAGTTGCCGCCGCCCCGCTCGGGGTCGAGGTTGAGGCCGAAGCGGCGACCCTCCAGTTCGCCGCGGACGTAGTCGCTGAAAAAGGGGTAGCTCTCGCGGCTGGATTCGCGGCAGGCGGAGGGATCGATGTTCAGGGGCCGGCGCAGGGCGTTGCGCAGGCTGTCCTGGTTGATGAAGCCCTCCTCATGCATGCGCCCCAGCACCAGGTTGCGGCGCTGCAGGGGCGCCCAGCTGTCCACCGGTGCATCGGGCGCCAGGGGTGCGAAGCAGGGGCTATAGCCATTGGGGCTGGGCAACAGACCCACCAGGAGGGCGGATTCGGCCAAGTCGAGCTCCCGGGCCGATTTGCGGAAATAGAGCTGGGTCGCCTGCTCGAAGCCCTCGGTGCCCAGGCCCAGGGGGGCGCGGTCGAGGTACATCTTCAGGATGCGGCCCTTGCTGTAGCCGGTCTCTAGTTGCCAGGCCACCCAGAGTTCGCGCAGCTTGCGGCCCAGGCTCACATCGTTGCCCACGGCCGGGTCGTAGAGGCGGGCTACCTGCTGGGTGAGGCCGCTGCCGCCGCCCGTGCCCTTCACCAGGGAACGCAAGATGCCGAACAGGTCGAGGCCGCTGTTCCAGCCGAAGCGGGCATCCTCAGAGGCAATCAGGGCCAGGCGCAGCTGGCTGGGGTAGTCGGCCAGGCGAGGCAGGGCCGTGGCCGCACCCTCGCGGGCATCGATGCGGCGGAAATCGGCCGAGAGGATCTTGAGGGGGCCGCCGTAGAAGCGAATCCGGGAGCCGCCCGCGATGCTGCTGGCCCCGAGCAGGGCCGCCACCAGAACAGCGGAACCCACCAGGGAGGCCAGGCCGGCAGCCCGCAGCAGCCGCTCCAGGGGGCTGGGGGGGTGCCGGTAGCGCAGGGTGGGGGTGGCTCCCTTCAGGGGGGAGCCCAGCTGGATTCGGTCGCCGTGGCGCAGGCCGATCGAGCGGATCCTTTGGTCGCGCCAGAAGATCCCATTGGCGGAGTTGAAGTCCTCGAGGCGGTGGTCGCGGTCGTCGCGCCGCTCCCGTTCCACGAAGGCGTGCACCCGGCTGATCCCGGGGGCCTGGCAGGCGAGCTCGCAGTCTGGATCCCGGCCGATCCGCACCCGCTCGTCTGCCAGGGGCAGGCGGCCGGTGCAGCGATCACCCTCCCAGAGTTCCAGCAGGGCCTGGTGGTGGCTGAGCTGCTGCCAGGCCCGCTCCACAGCCTGGCGGCGCTCGCGCCAGGGGGCCTGATCCAGCAGGGCCCGGCCGAGCTCCCGCCAGGGTTCCAGCTCCGCCAGCAGGCGCGGCCCCGGCCTGCCCGGCCCCGGGGGGCCCGCTGCACGCGAACGGCTTCTGGATGGAGGAGCCGGGGAGCGGCCAGCCGATGGGTCGGCATCTGGATCGCCATCGGTGTCGCGATCGCGACCTCCCACACCATCGGCACCGGTGGTCGGCATGGATCGGCCGGCACCGGAGCAGGTGTGGGGTCGTGCTGGTTGTTGGCCCTCTGGCTGCTGGGTCGGCCTCGCCAGCCCTTGGCCTTCACCAGGCCGCAGCGATCCTCCCTGACCCGGCTGGGGGGAGGGGGCTTGGCCCGTAGGGCCCGGACTGGGAATGGGAATGGGGGCCGCCCCCGGAGCCGGGGACGGGGATGAGGTGGCCATCGCGGCGTAGCGGGCTGAGCCCGGGCCCCATAGGCTAATCGTGCGGATTGAACCCTCTCGGTGCAGCGTCGGCGGGATCCCTGGGCCCCATTCCGGATCTGGATCGCCCTCACGATCGGGCTTTATGCCCTCAGGGCGACCTTCGTGACCACACCGCTCGGGGCGATTCCGGGCTTCGTTCTGCTGCTGATGGTGCTGGTGGCCCTGCTGCTGGCTGGCCTGGCCCTGTTGCGGCCGGGGCGGGTCCAGCGCTGGCGGGAGGGTCCCTGATGGATGCCGTTGCCCGCCTGGTGTGGCTGGATCGCTCGGCCGCCGCCGTGCCCCTGGATCGGTCGATCCCCCTCACGATCGGCCGGGATGCCGCCAATCAGCTCTGCCTGGCCCAGGAACCCGGCCTTTCGCGCCACCACGCCGAGCTGCGCCCCGGCGCCGCCGGTCAGTGGCTGGTGTGCGACCTGGGGAGCAGCAACGGCACCTACGTGGAGGGGGAACGGCTGAGTGGTTGCCGGCTCCTGGCCCCTGGCGACCGGATTCGGCTGGGCCGCAGGGGGCCTTGGCTGCAATTCCTGCCGGGGGAGCCCGCCGCGGCCCCGTCGGGCATGGGGGACCCATCCCCTCCTCTCTCCTTAGCCCCCCTTCCCGCGTCGGATGCGGAACCCGCCAGCCGATCCCGGCCTCCCGCCGCCCGGGCTGGCGCCCCGCCTGCCCCTGTTCCCGGTCCAGGCTCGGCGGCTCCGCCTGCTGCCGCAGGGGTGAGCCCTTCGAGGGAGACGGTCCCGGCGAGGCTCCGGCCAGTTCCTCCTGCCGCGCCGCAACCCGTCAGCCCGGCGGCGCTGGCCGGCACCATCACGGTGGCCGGCAGGGCCCTTCGCCTCGATCAGATCCGCGCCGTAGAGGTGCGCAGCGAAGTCCTGCATCCCCAGGTGTTCAGCTGGTGGGTGCTGGCCTGTCTGGGGGGGCTGCTGCTGTTGCCCTTCCCCTTGATCTTCTGGCCCTGGCAGGCGGCGGCGCTGGCCCTGGCGCTGTTGCTGGGCCGCCGGCAGGAGCACATCCTTCTGCTCACCCTGCGGGACGGCCGGGCCCATCGCCATCGCTTCGCCGATCGACCCGCCGCCCTGGCCCACCGCAAGGGCGTGCGCCGGGCCCTCGGCCAGGACCCGGAGGCCTGATCCTTCCCATGGCCTGGATCCTGCCCCTTGCCAGCAGCCACCGCTTCGGCGGGATCGATGCCCCGGTGCGGATTTTGCGTGGGGTGGGGGGCGGCAGCCAGGGTCAGGTGTTCGAAGTGGCGGTCGGCGAGGAGGCATTGGCTCTCAAGTGGTATTTCCCCACCTTTCTGCGGCGCGATCCGGGCCTGGCGGAACGGCTGGCCGAAAGCATTCGCCGGGGTTCCCCCAACGGCGATTTTCTCTGGCCCCTAGCCCTGCTGCGCCCCACCGGACCCGAAGCCGCCACGCTCGGCGGTGCGGCCTCGGGTTTCGGCTACCTGATGCCCCTGCGGCCGGCCGGCTTCCAGGGGGCCGTGGAACACGCCGCCGGCCGGCTCACGATCAGCCTTCAGAACGTGCTGCGCAGCGCCTTCTTCCTGGCCCGCGGCTTCCATGCCCTGCACAGCCTGGGCCTTTGCTACAAGGACGTGTCTCTCGGCAATGTCTTCCTCGATGCGGGCCGGGGTCGGATTCTGATCGGCGATAACGACAACGTGGAGGTGAGCGGCCGCGGTGGCGGGGTCGTGGTGGGCACCTGGGGCTTCATGGCGCCGGAGGTGGCCCTCGGCCGCTCACGCCCCGACGGCGGTTCGGATCTCTTCTCCCTGGCCGTTCTGCTGTTCCACCTGCTCACCCGCCACGATCCCTTTAAGGGCGCCCTGGAGCGCGCGATTCCCTGCCTGGATCTCCCGGCCCGCCGCCGCCTCTATGCCGAGGAGCCGCTGTTTGTTTTCGACCCGCGCGATGACCGCAATCGCCCCGATTCGATCGAGCACGCGGCGGCCCTGCTCACCTGGCCCCTCTACCCCCGGGCGCTCCAGCAATTGTTCGAGCGGACCTTCGGCCCGGGGTTGAGCAATCGCCGCAGCCGCACCCTCACCGGCCAGTGGTGCCAGCAGCTCGCGGCCACCCTCGACCAGCGGCGGCTCTGCCCGAACTGCGCCGAGGAGAATCTGCTGGATGTCCGGCTCAGTGGGCTGTGTCGCTGCTGCGGAGCCCCCCTACCGCCGCCGATGCGGCTGCGCACCGCGGCGGGCCTGGTGGCCGTGGCCGCGGGCAACGAACTCCACCCCCACCATTTCGATCTCCTGCTGGCCGAAGACCTGGATCATCCGCTGGCCCGGATGGTGGCCCACCCCCGCCGCCCCCATCTGCTGGGTCTGGAGAATCTCTCTCCCCATCCCTGGACCCTGACGCTGCAGGAAGGCCAGGCGATTGCCGTAGCTCCCGGCGAAACGGCTAGCCTCGCCCAGGCGGCGACGCTCACCACACCGAATGGGGAGGTCACGATCGAACGGCCTGGTGAACCGTCGGCGCAAGCATGACTCGCGGAAGGACTCCAGGGTCACCGAGCGAATCCGGACCTGCGTCTGGGCCCGGCCGTTCCCGGCAGGTTCCTCCTGGTCTTCTCACCTTCACCGGAGCGGCCTAGAGCAGCCTCGAGAATCCCAGAGCGGATCCGAGAATCCCAGAGCGGATCCGAGAAGACCAGAGCGGACCCGAACATCTGGCGTCGGGTTCGGGTTTTGGCCTCCGGGGGCCTTCGCTCCAGCCCCACCCAACCCCGAGCGAGCCTCGTTGTTCGCTTCCCTCCGCCTCTTTCTTCCCCGAACCCGCCTTTCTTTCCTTAACCCGTCATTCGTCCCCGAACCCGCCGTCGGACCTCCGAGCAGGTTCCCGTTCCCTCCGCCCCAGACTCTGCGCTGCGCCCCCGATGGCTTTCCCCAATGTCCGGCTGGCGAGTCGACCGCTCCACTTCATCTACCTCTGCGACTGTTCCGGCTCGATGGAGGCCCAGGGCAAGATCGAGTCGCTCAATCAGGCGATTCGTCAGTCCCTGCCGGGGATGGCGGCGGTCGCCCGCGACAACCCCGAAGCCCGCGTCCTGGTGCGGGTGGTGCGCTTCGCCGACCGGGCCGCCTGGCACATCTCCACCCCCACCCCGGTGGAGGACCTGGAGTGGGTCGACCTGCAGGCCGGGGGGGTGACGGCGATGGGGGAGGCGCTCGAGCTCCTGGCCGCTGAGCTGCGCAGCCCCCCGATGGAGCAGCGGGCCCTGCCGCCGGTGTTGGTGCTGATCTCCGATGGCCAGCCCACCGACGACTTCGAGGCGGGGCTGGCCGCCCTGATGGCCGAGCCCTGGGCGCGGCGGGCCGTGCGGCTGGCGATCGCCATGGGCCATGACGCCGATGGCGAGGTGCTGCAGCGCTTCATCGGTTCGGACCTTTCCCGTGGATCCGCCGGCGGGGCCCTGCCGCCGGGCGAGGTGCCCGGAGCCAGCGGGGAGATGCCCCGCCATGGGCCGGGCCGCTCGCCGCGGCGCCCGCTGCAGGCCGCCAACGCCACCACCCTGGCCCGCTACATCCAGTGGGCCTCCACGGCGGTGGTGGGGGCCGCCTCTAGCAGTGCCAGTCGCCTCGCGGATGCCGCCGCCAGCCAGGAGGCCGTTCCCCTGCCGGATCTCCCCCCCACCGAGCTCGACCCGCTCGACGAACCCGACCCCCTCAAGTGGTGAGCCGGCCATGCTGAGCCGCTGGCTGGTTGCCGGGGTGTGTTCCCGCCGGGGCTCGGCCCATCGGCGGCGCGGCCAGCCGTGTCAGGACGCCACGTTGCAGCGGGCCTTCACCCTGCCAGGCGGCCTGCCCCTCACCCTGCTGGCGGTGGCGGATGGCCATGGGGGCCAGGCCTACCACCACAGTGATGTGGGCAGTGCCCTGGCCTGTGAGGCCGCCGCCGAGGTGGTGGCGGCCGCTCTGACCCACCTGCCGGCTGGAACGGCCCCGCCGGCGGGCGCGGATCTGATGGGCCTGCGGCGCTGGCTGGCCGAGGCCCTCCCCATCGCCCTGCAACAGCGCTGGCTGGCGGCGGTGCGGCAGCACTGGCTGGCGGGCCCCGGCGGTGGGGGGGGCGGCGTCCCCTTCTCGCCGGTTCCCTATGGCTCCACCCTGGGGCTGCTGCTGCTGACGCCGCGTTGGTGGGCTCTGGCTGGTGTGGGTGACTGGGATCTGGTGCGGGTGGATCCGGCGGGGGCGGCTGAACTGCTCAGCCAGGAGGTGGCAGCCCCGGGAGCCGGGGAGGCCACCGCCAGCCTCTGCCAGGAGGGCGCGGCGTTGGGCGGATGGTTTCGTTCTTGGGTGTGGCCCCTTGATAACCAGGTGCTGCCGTTTTCCCTCGTGCTCAGCACCGATGGCATTCGCAAATCCTGTGCGAGCGACGCCGATTTTCTGGCCCTGGCCGCGTGGCTGGCGGCAGGGCCGGATCCCACTGGCCCCGTCCGCGACACCGCGGCTTCCCATTCCCCGCATCCCGGTGCACCGCATCCCGGTGCCCTGCACCCCGGTGCCCTGCACCCCGGTGCCCTGCACCCGGATTCCGCCCATCCCGCCATCGGCGGCTCCGATACCGGCGAAGGGGGGGTAGTAGGGGTCGACGCCTTCCTGGCGGAGGGCCTCGATCGGATCAGTGCCGAGGGCTGCGGCGATGATGTGAGTGTGGCGATCGGGCGCTGGCAGGCCTTGGCGGCTGCGGCGCCCCCATCCGACCCTTCAGCGGCGTCGGTGCCCGCGCCGCATTCCCGGCCCCATCTCCACAGGTCCGCTCTCCGCATGGTGCCGCTCCTGCTCAGCGGAGGCCTGGCCCTGCTGATCGGCGTTGCCCTGGAGCAGCGGCTCCCCCTCGCCTCGGCCCCAGCCCCGGCCGCTTCACCGCCGCGGCCGGGATTGCCGCCGGCCGGCCGCGAGCCTCTGCGCCGCGAGGTGGAGCGCCTCTGCGGCGACCCGGCTCTGCTGGTTCCCAGCCTGCACACCCGCCACAGCCAGGTGCAGGGGCTGCGCCAGGGCCCGCTCCTGCCGGAGGCCCTCCTGATCAACAGCACCCGCGATCCCCTCGGCGCCCTGATCGCGGCAAGCTACCTGGAGCACCATCCCGAAGAAGGCCGTCAGAATGATTTGCCCTCTCTCGGGCTGTGTCCTGCCCTGCGGTCGGCCCTGGGGAAACTCTGGCATCCTGCCGCTCCCCCAGCGAACCATCCCCCCGCCATGGGCCCCACCTCCCGCCGCCCCTCCCCCTGATGTCCGACCACGAGCTTGGGAGTCGGCTGCGAGTGATCCTGCTCCAGGATCGGGCCCGGGGCATGCCCCGGGAGCCCCGCCGCCTGCAGGCATTGGTGGGAGATCTCTGTGATCACGAGCAGCTGGGCCTGGTGCCGCCTCTGTGCCACCTGCTGCTCTCGCCCGCCTTCATGAGTGAGCTGGGCCGCACCCCGCCCCTCTCCGAACCCCGCTGCCGGCTTCGCTTTCTGCAGGAGTTGCGGGAGGTGTTCTCCACGCCCCTGTGCGAGCGCATGGTGGCCGTGGTCGAGGGTCTGCTGGGTCTCCCAGCCAGCGGCCGAACGGATGGGAGTGCCCTCACCGATCCGACCCCAGCCACGCCGGTCTCGGCGATTCCAGTGCCGCCGCCACAGCGCGGCGAAGGGGCCGGGCCAGCGGCGCTGAAGGCCTGGCCGATTGCCCTGGCCGGCTTCCTCGGGGGGGCGCTGCTGCTCGCCTTGGCGGGGGTGCTGTTCTGGTTGGCCGAACGCAACAGTCCGGCCCTCCCGGGCGCGACTCCATCGCTGCCCAGCCGTGACGCGGGCGGGGCGATCGGGCTTGGGCGGCACGAAGGGACTGAGCCGGAGGCATCGCCGCAGATCGAGGGCCTCTCGGGTGCCGCTGGCGGGATCACCCCACCGGTTGCGGTGGGGAGCGATCTGGCAGCGGGCTCCAGCGCCCGCTCCGGCCCGGTGGAGACCCCACCGGCCCCTGTCCTGCCCGAGGCTCCCGGCAGCCAGCAAGGGGCCGAAGGCCAGGCGGCGGCGGCGGCGGCCGTGCGCACGGTGGAGTCGCTGTACCAAGCCCTCTCCCGCCAGGATTTCACCGCCGCCCGGGCTCTGTTCAGCGGCGACGCGACCGACCAGTTCGACCCTGTCTTCTTCCGGCAGTTCATTCGGGTGGAGGTGGCCGATCTTCAGCCCATCGCTCGATCGGCCGCCTCAATCACCCTCGACGGGGTGGTGAGCTTCTTCTACCCCGATGGTTCTCTCCAGAGGGAGTCCCGCACCTTCACTCTCGACATCAACAGCGACCCTCCCCGGGTGGTGGCCAGCGCCTTCGGCATGGTGGTGCGTCCGCGCACTCCCTCCCCCTGAACCGTCCGACCATGAAAAAAGGCGGCCGAAGGGACCGCCTCTTTGAGATCAGCAAGCTCTCGCAAATCAGGCGGTACCGCAGAAGGTGATATCGGGGAACTTGAGCTTGGCTTCGTCGAGAGATTTGCCGCGGCCTTCTTCCTGCCAGTAATTGATCACCTCGGTGGCCTTGTTGAGGATCTCGACCCGCTCGTTGTCGGTGATCCAGCTCTTGCCTTCCAGTTCGCCCTTGAGAGTTTCCCAGGCATCCTCGCGGGGCCAGAAGAAGTAGGCGGTGAGGGGGCTGGGGCCGCCGCCCACGATCTGATCCACCGCTAGGGCGACGTTGTCGGGCAGCCAGAGAATCTTGAGCAGGAAGCGGCCTTCATCGGCCTTGGGGGTGTAGCCGGAGGGAACGCCGTCTTCGTCGATGGTGGCGGTGGCCAAGGCGGCAGTGCCACCGCGCATCACCGGCCGTCCTTCGGTGGTGGCCACCGGAACGCCCAGCTCGGCCCCGGCAGCAGCGCTCAGTTCAGCCGCATCAACGGCGCTCTCGGATGCTGTCATCGTCTCGGGGCTCAAGGGGCGCAAGCAAACAATTAGCCTACCAGCCGATTCGGACGTTGATCCTGATTCTCCGCGCCATCCTGCTGTTCGATATCGATGGCGTGATCCGGGATGTGGGCGGCAGTTACCGCCGCGCCATCGTGGAAACGGTGCACCATTACAGCGGCTGGTGCCCCGATCCGGCGGTGATTGACGCTCTCAAGGAGGAGGGCTGCTGGAACAACGACTGGGAGGCCTCCCTCGAGCTGCTGCGGCGGCATCGCGGCACTGGCACCGTCGCCGCCCAATCCGGTGATGCATCGTTACGAGCGGCCGGACTGGAGTCCTCAGCGCGGTCTGCCGGAACGCTCTTCCCGGCACGAACCGTGGCAACCCCAGGGGCCATGTCGCCATCGTTCTTGCCATCGCCAGTGCCATCGCCCCTGCCCTCCCTGGCGGAGCTGGTGGAGGTGTTTGGCGGCTTTTATTTCGGTGGCGACCCCGACGGCGACCCTTCCCTCTGGCGCGGCTTCATCGGCAGCGAGCCCTTGCTGGTGGAGCCTTCCTTCTTCACCGAACTCAACGCGGCCGGCATCGCCTGGGGCTTTGTGAGTGGCGCCGAGCCCGCTTCGGTGCGCTACGTGCTGGAGCAGCGGCTGGGGTTGCTGGCTCCGCCGCGGATCGCTATGGGGGATGCCCCCGACAAGCCCGACCCCACCGGCTTTCTCCAGCTGGCGGAGCGGCTGCTGGCGGAGGGCGGCGGCACCGGCCTGGGGGCGGCCGCACCGCCGGTGGCTTACCTGGGGGACACGGTGGCCGATGTGCTGACCGTGGAGCGGGCCCGGCAGGTCTGCCCTGAGCAGCGCTTCCTCAGCCTGGCGGTGGCGCCGCCCCACCTGCAGGGCCCGGAGCAGCTGGAGGCTCGCCACGCCTACGAGGAGCGGCTGCGCCAGGCGGGGGCGGACCGAATCCTGCCGGCCACCGCCGCGGTGCTCGCCAACCTCGAAGCCCTACTGACAGAAGGTTGCAGGTGCCCGGCGGGCCTCAGCGCTCCATCGCCGCCGGCGCCTTCAGGGCCGATGCCGTGAGGTTTTCGTGGCCCCGATCGGTCACGGCCACATCGTCTTCGATCCGGATGCCGATGCCCTTCCAGCGCTCCGCGATGGCGGGCTGGCCCTCCGGCACCGGCAGCCGGTCGCTCACGTAGAGGCCCGGCTCCACCGTGAGCACCATGCCCTCCTCCAGCTCCACGTGGTGCTCGCCCAGCCGGTAGGCCCCCACGTCGTGCACATCGAGGCCGAGCCAGTGGCCGGTGCGGTGCATGTAGAGGTGGCGATAGGCACCCTGTTCGATGATCCCTTCCACCGCGCCAGCCAGCAGGCCCAGATCCACCAGCCCGGCCACCAGCACCCTCACGGCGGTGTCGTGCACCCCCTCGGCCGTCTGCCCAGGCGCCACCGCCGCCACGGCCGCCTCCTGGGCCGAGAGCACCAGCTCGTAGAGGGCCCGCTGCTCGCCGCTGAAGCGGCCGTTGATCGGGAAGGTGCGGGTGATGTCGCCGTTGTAGTAGTCGTTGAGGGAGCAACCGGCGTCGATCAGCAGCAGGTCGCCATCCTGCAGGGGGGCGTTGTTGCTCGTGTAATGCAGCACGCAGGCGTTGTCGCCGCCGGCCACGATCGAGCCGTAGGCGGTACCGCGGGCGCCCTGCTCGAGGAAATGTTGTTCGATCACGGCCTGCACCTGCCGTTCGTTGAGTCCGGGCCGCGCCACCTGGCGGGCCAGTTCGTGGGCCTCGGCCGAGATCCGGGCCGCCTCCCGCAGCCGCGCCAGCTCCTCGGGCGATTTGCGCAGGCGCAGCTCGTGCAGCAACGGACAGGGGGCCACCAGCCCCAGCGCGGCGCGGCCGCTGCGGGGGGCCCGGTCCAGCTGGCTGCCCCAGGCCTTCAGCACCAAGGGCTCCACGGCCGGGTGGCGACCCACCCGGAAGGCGATGCCTTCGGCCCCCTCCAGATAGCCCGGCAGCAGCTCCGCCAGCTCGGCGATCGGGTGGGCCAGATCGGCCCCAAAACGCTCCACCGCCCCTTCGCAACCCCAGCGGAACCCGTTCCAGACCTCGGCGCTGGCTTCCTTGGGTGCCACGAAAAGCACAAAGGGGTTTTCTGGTTTGTGGGGGAGGAACAGGGCCACGGCCCCGGGTTCATCGAAACCGGTGAGGTACCAGAAGTCGCTGTTCTGGCGGAAGGGGTGCTCCACATCGGCGTGGTGGGTCACCAGGGGGGCGGCCGGAATCACCGCGGCGGCGCCACCGAGCCGATGCAGGAAGCGGTCCCGCCGGTCGGCGAACAGGGCCGGATCGGAGCTGGTGGCGGTGGCTTGGGGCACGGGCAGCGGATGGAACGGGGTGCGCGCAGGCCTGGGCGGCCCGGGAACCCCGGGTGGCGATGCCGCAACCCTATGGCCTGACCCGGATGGGCGCGGGGCCGTGATCGATGCCGGCCATGCGCCGGTCCGGCCATCCCTACGGCGCAGGGTGGGCATAAGCGATTAAATACAGATACCGCTTTGATCCCCACTCCCGTGCCGATCGTTGAGCAGGCCGCAGCGCCGGCCGCCCGATGAACGACCTGCTGCTGCTGGCCTTGGTGGTGGCACTGATGTTGGTGGGCTCCTTTGTTTGCTCGGGTGTGGAGGCGGCCCTGCTCACCGTGAACCCGGTGAAGGTGCACGAGCTGGCACGGCGCGAGCGGGCCGTGGCGGGGGCGCGCGAGCTCGAGCGACTCCGTCAGCGGCTCGGGCGCACCCTGGCGGTGCTGGTGATCGCCAACAACATCTTCAATATCTTCGGCAGCATCATGGTGGGTGGTTACGCCGCCTCGGTGTTCAGCCAACGCGGCATCAGTGGCCCCGCCCTGCCGCTCTTCTCTGTGGGTCTCACGGTGCTGCTGATCCTGCTGGGCGAGATCCTGCCCAAGTCGATCGGTAGCCGTTTAGCCCTTCCTGTGGCCCTCAGTACCGCACCGGCCGTAGGGCTGGTGGTGTGGCTGATGGCGCCGGTGGTGCTGTTGCTCGAGCGGCTGCTGCCCTCGATCACCGCCGAGAACGAGATCAGCACCGATGAGGAAGAGATCCGCCAGTTGGCCCGGCTCGGCTCCCAGAAGGGGCACATCGAGGCCGACGAGGCGGCGATGATCGCCAAGGTGTTCCAGCTCAACGACCTGACCGCCCGCGACCTGATGGTGCCCCGGGTGGCCGCCCCCACCCTCGATGGTCTCGCCACCCTGGCCGAGCAGCGACCGTTGCTGCTGGGCCAGCCAGCCGCCTGGTGGGTGGTGCTGGGTGAGGAGGTGGATGAGGTGCTGGGCGTGGCGAGCCGGGAACGCTTTCTCACCCTGCTGCTGGAAGGCCAGGGTGAGGCCCGCGTGGCCGACCTGGTGGATCCGGTGGAATTCGTGCCCGAGATGATCCGCGCCGACCGCCTGCTCACCAGCTTCCGCCGCAACAGCTCCGGGGTGAAGGTGGTGGTGGATGAGTTCGGCGGCTTCGTGGGGGTGATCGGTCCGGAGGCCGTGCTGGCCATGCTGGCCGGCTGGCGGCGCCGTCCCCTCGGCGGCCCGGAGCTGGTGCAATGACCCAGACGCGCCCCCCGAAGGTGACCGCCGCCGCAGGCTCTCGGGCCCCCGCCGCAGACTTCCGGGCCCCCGCCGCGGAGCGTCAGGCCACAACCAAGGAGCCGTCGCCCGTCGCTCCCCCCACCCCGGAGCGTTGTCGCCTGCTCCTGCAGCGCTGGCGCGCCGACCTCGACCTCAGCCCGCGGGAGGGCAGCCAGTTGGCGCCCGAGCTGGCGGGCCTCGACCGCCAGCTGGCCAGGCTGGAGCAGCGGCGTCCGCGGGTGGCGGTGTTCGGCCGCGTGGGGGTGGGCAAGTCGAGCCTGCTCAATGCCTTGCTGGGGGAAGCCAGCTTCGCCACCGATGTGGCCCACGGCTGCACCCGCCACCAGCAGGCCCGCCCCTGGCAGCGGGCGGTGCCGGGCCTGGTGGGTGTGGAGCTGGTGGACACGCCGGGCATCGATGAAATCGCCGCCGCCGCCAGGGCGCGGCTGGCGGCGCGGGTGGCCCTGGGATCCGATCTGGTGCTGCTGGTGCTCGATGCCGACCTGGGCCGGGTGGAGATCGAGGCCCTCGAAACGCTGCTCGCCAGCGGCAAGCCGCTGTTGCTGGTGCTCAACCGCAGCGACTGCTGGCCCGCCGACGAGCTGCCGGCCCTTCAGGCCAGCATCCGCCGCCGCCTGCCTGCCGCAGCGGCCCATCTCGAGCCGATCGTGGTGGCGGCGGCGCCGCGGCAGCCGCGGCTGCTGGCCGACGGCCGGGTGCGCAGTGAGGCGGCGGCCCCCCGGATCGCCCCGCTGGAGGCGGCCCTGCTTGATCTGCTGGAGCGGCACGGCCCCCTACTGCTCGCCCTCAACGCGTTGCGGGCCGCCGATCGCTTCAGCCAGGCCCTGCACCGTGCCCGGCTCCAGCACGGGCGCCGCCAAGCCCAGGAACTGATCGGTCGCTTCGCCGTGGCCAAGGCCGCCGGCGTGGCGGTGAATCCTCTGGTGCTGCTGGATCTGGCCGGTGGCATCGCCTGCGATAGCGCCCTGGTGCTGCAGCTCTGTCAGCTCTATGGACTGCCGATGGGCCGTCGCGGCGCCCGAGCGCTGCTGGCGCGCCTCTCCGGCCACAACGCCCTGCTGGGGGGAGCCCAGCTCGGGCTGCAGCTGGTGCTGGGTGGCCTGCGCCAGCTGCTGGTGCTGGCGGCGCCGCTCAGCGGCGGGCTGAGCTTGGCGCCGGCGGCACCGGTGGCCCTGGCCCAGGCGGCCCTGGCGGTGCACACCACCCGGCGCACGGGGCGCCTGGCGGCGGCCGAACTGTTGCGCTCCGCCACCGCCGCGGGCCAGCCGGGTGCCCTGCTGCGGCGCCTGCTGGCCGAGGATCCCGACACCCGCCATTGGTTGCGGGCCTGGCAGGCGTCGGGGCCGGGCGATGGCCCGATCGCGCCCCTGCTGCCTTGAACCCAGTGGCGATCGCCCTGTTCGGCACCAGCGCCGATCCCCCCACCGAAGGCCATCGCGTGCTGCTGCAGGGGCTGCTCAGCCTCTATCCCCGCGTGGCTACCTGGGCCAGCGACAACCCCCAGAAGCACCATGGCGCCCCCCTGGCCTTGCGTGCCGAGTTGCTGGGGGCTCTGGTAGCGGCGCTCCATGACCCTCGCCTCAGCCTGGAGCAGGAGCTCAGCAGCCCCTGGGCGATCGAGACCCTGGAGCGGGCGGCGCGGCGCTGGCCCGGCGAGCCGCTGGTGTTCGTGGTGGGCAGTGATCTGGTGGCCCAGATTCCCCGCTGGCGCGAGGCCTCCCGGCTGCTCGCAGGCTGCCGGCTGGCGATCGCCCCCCGGGGCGGCTGGCCCGTATGCAGCGCGGATCTCGACGCCCTGCGGCGGCTCGGCGCCCGTCTTGAGGTGCTCGATCTGCAGGTGCCGGCCACCGCCAGTAGCCGGGTGCGCCAGCAGGCCGCCAGCGCGCCCCGGACCAACCCCGGGACCCATGCCGTTGCCCTCCCCCCCCAACCTTCCGAGGCGCAGCCTCCCGGCGTTGATCCGCCTGTGGATGAAGCGGGCGCTGCTCCGGCAGCCCTCCCCGACGATCCGCAGCCTTGGGGCCAGGAGCAGGGCGATCCCCTGCAGGAGGTGCCGCCGGCCCTGCGGCCGGTGCTGCTGGAGCACAATCTCTACGGTCTGCAAGGGCCGCTTCCTCCACCCGACCGCTCCTGATGCGCCTGGCCCTCGCCCAGCTCGATGCCTTGGTGGGGGATCTGGTGGGGAATGGCGAGCGGATCCTCAGCGCCTGCTGCCGGGCCGCCGGGGCCGGGGCTCGCCTGGTGCTCACCCCGGAGCTCTCGCTTTGGGGCTATCCCCCCCGCGACCTGCTGCTGCGCCCCTCCCTGCTCGAGGCCCAGAGCCGGGCCCTGGAGAGCCTGGCGGCGGCGATGCCGGCGGGGATGGGCGTGCTGGTGGGCATGGTCGATCCGATCCCCGGTTCCGAGCGGCCGGCGCTCTTTAACGCCGTGGCCCTGGTGGAGGCCGGCGGCTGGCGGGTGGTGGGCCGCAAGCGGCTGCTGCCCAGCTACGACGTGTTTGATGAGCGCCGCTACTTCCGCCCCGCCGAGGTGCCGTCGGTGCTGGAGCTGGGCAGCGACGGCCGCCCCTGGCGGCTGGGCCTCACCATCTGCGAGGACCTCTGGGTGGAGGAGGAGCTGCAGGGCCATCGCCTGGCGGGCGCCGATCCGATCGCCGATCTGCAGGCGCAGCGCCTGGATCTACTGCTCAACCTCTCGGCCTCTCCCTTTGGCCAGGGCAAGGCCGCCCTGAGGCGCCGCCTGGCGGCGCGGGCCGCCACCCGGCTCGGGGTGCCGGTGGTGTACGTGAACCAGGTGGGCGGCAACGACGAGCTGGTGTTCGACGGGGCCGGCTTCGTGGTGGACGCGTCCGGAGCGGTGGTGCTGCAGCAGGCCTGGTCGGCGGAGGATCTGAGTGTGTGGGATGCGGTTGTTCCGCAGGGCTCCGCTGCAGCGCCGCAGTCCTTGCCGGCGCCCTCGGCCCCGTTCGCACCCTCAGAATCTTCGATCTTTCTTGCTGCGCAGGCGTCCGCCACCGCCTCTCGGACGTCGCAGGAGTCCGCGACCATGTCGGCACCGCAGCCTCTCCCGGGTGAACAGGCCGCCGTTTCGGTGTCTCCGCAGGATTCCCCCCCGCCGTCGCCTGAACCACTTCCTCCTCCCCTGCCCCTGGCCGAACCGGCGGCGAACGAGCAGCTACTGCGGGCCCTGGTGCTCGGCGTGGGCGACTACGCCCGCAAGTGCGGCTTCCGCGGCGCCCTGCTGGGCCTGAGCGGCGGCATCGATTCGGCCCTGGTGGCGGTGATCGCCTGCGCCGCCCTCGGCGCCGAGCGGGTGCGGGCGCTGCGGATGCCGTCGCCCTGGAGCTCGGAGGGCTCCCTCACCGATGCGGCCGATCTGGCGGCGCGGCTGGGCCTGGCGCTGGGCACGCTGCCGATCGCGCCGCTGATGGAGGCGATGGAGGGGGCTCTCACCCCCGCGCTCGGCGGCCCCCCGGCCGGGCTCACCGCCGAGAACCTGCAGTCGCGGCTGCGGGGCACCCTGCTGATGGCGGTGGCCAACCAGGAGGGCCAGCTGCTTCTCTCCACCGGCAACAAGTCGGAGCTGGCGGTGGGCTACTGCACCCTCTATGGCGACATGAACGGCGGCCTGGCCGTGATCGGCGACCTCTACAAGACCACCGTGTTCCGCCTCTGCACCTGGCTCGATGCGCCGGAGTCCGCCGCCTGCCGCGCCGCCCTGGGCCTGCCCGCCAAAGGGGAGCTGATCGGCGCCGCCATTCGCACCAAAGCCCCGAGCGCCGAGCTCCGCCCCGACCAGCGCGACAGCGACTCGCTGCCCGATTACGCGGTGCTCGATCCGATCCTCAAGGCGCTGGTGGAGGAGCTTGCCAGCCCGGAGCAGCTGGTGGCCGCCGGCGCCGATGCGGCCCTGGTGGCGCGGGTGGCCGCCCTGCTGCGGCGCGCCGAGTTCAAGCGCCGCCAGGCGCCGCCGGCCCTGAAGGTGAGCGGCCGCGCCTTCGGCAGCGGCTGGCGGTTCCCGATCGCGGCGGGGTGAGGCTGAAGAGAAAAGGATCCGATCGCGGCAGAGTCATCGGTAAACCCGGCATCGCAGCGTGGCGGGGGTGGCTGAGAGGCTCGGCAGGTTGCACGAGTGCTCCTTTCAGCCGGAAGAGTGGCGGTAGCGTTTGGCCATGGCCGCCTCTCCGTCCACCGCCCCGCCGTTCGTGGCGCCGGCCATCCCCTGGCTCACGCCAAAGCCCCTGGGGCCGGAGCTGGATCTCGGGCCAGGGCTCGACTCCCAGCGGTGTGCAAAGGCCTTGGTGCGGCTGTGCGCCGACCCTGAGGTGCAGGCTGTGGTGGCCTTCGGCTCGCGCGCGCGGGGGGAGGCGCGAGCGGATTCTGATCTGGATCTTGCGGTGATCGTGCGCCAGCCGCAACTCTCGGGAGCCGAGAAGCTGGCCTGCTGGCAGCGCTTTTCTGAGGCGCTGGGCTCCTTGGGGGTCGGGGTGGATCTGGTGGTGGCCGGCTCCGCAGACGCCGCGCGGCTGAGTAGTTCGCGCTGGCATGTGTTCGGCGATGTTGCCCGCGAGGGGAAGGTGCTGCATGTCGCCGGCTGAGGACGCGGCCCTGCTGCTGGCGATCGTGCGCCGGCACCTGCGCACGCTGCGCATCGGCCTGGAGGCGGCCTACCCCGAAGAGGATTGGGGCTTCACGGCCCAGCAGACGGCGGAGAAGCTGCTCAAGGTCTGGCTTGTTCTGGCCGACCGGCGACCGCCGCGGACGCACAACCTGACGGACCTGGCCGCCCTGGCGGAGCAGCCGCTGGATCCGCGGCTGGCAGCGCTGCAGGTGTTCGCTGTGGAGGCGCGCTACGAAGAGGGTCCATTCCCCCTGCCGGCTTCGCGAGAAGAACTCCTGGCGCTGCTGAAGGCTGAGCTGGAGCGGTGTGAGCGGGCGGTGGCAGCGGCGGGCTGAGACTGCGGCAGACTTGCCCGAAACGCCCCTGTCGGCACAGCCCCGCCCATGGCCATCCGCAAGTCGGAGCTGTATTCGAGCCTATGGGCCAGCTGCGACGCCCTGCGGGGCGGCATGGATGCCAGCCAGTACAAGGATTACGTGCTGGTGTTGCTGTTCCTCAAGTACATCAGCGACAAGTTCGCCGGCCAGCCCTATGCGCCGCTGGTGATCCCTCGCCGGCCGAGGTGAGCCGCGTGAAGGCCCAGGTGCTGCAGATCGACAGCGAAGCCATCGCGGCCTCCACCACCGTGTGCGATCCGTTCTGCGGCTCAGGGTCGTTGCTGCTCAAGGTGGCCGCCCAGGCGGGCCGACCGGTGACGCTCTACGGCCAGGAGAAGGATTCCGCCACCAGCGGCCTGGCTCGGATGAACATGATCCTGCACGGCAACCCCACCGCGATCATCTGGCAGGGCAACACCCTGGCCGATCCCAAACTCAAGGAGGGCGAGCAGCTCAAGCAGTTCGATTACGTGGTGGCCAATCCCCCGTTCTCCGACAAGCGGTGGAGCACAGGGATTGATGCGGTGAAGGATCCCCACAGCCGCTTCGACGGTTTCGGCATCCCACCGGCCAAGCAGGGCGACTATGCCTACCTGCTGCACATCGTGCGCACGCTCAAGAGCACGGGCCGGGGCAGCTGCATCCTTCCCCATGGCGTGCTGTTCCGCGGCAACGCCGAAGCCGAGATCCGCAAGAACCTGATCCAGCGCGGCCTGATCCAGGGCATCATCGGCCTGCCCGCCAATTTGTTCTATGGCACCGGCATCCCCGCCTGCATCCTGGTGATCGACAAGCGCGAGGCCGGCAGCCGAGAGGGGATCTTCCTGGTGGATGCCAGCAAGGGCTTCATCAAGGACGGCCCCAAGAACCGCCTACGCGAGCGCGACATCCACAAGATCGTCGATGTGTTCACCCGCCAGCTGGAAGTGCCCGGCTATTCGCGCTTCGTGCCCAACGGGGAGATCGCCGGGCACGACTACAACCTCAACCTGCCCCGCTACATCGACAGTTCCGAAGCGGAAGATCTGCAGGACATCGAGGCCCACCTGCGCGGCGGCATCCCCGAGCGCGACATCGACGCCTTGGAGGCCTACTGGCAGGTGTGCCCCCAGCTGCGCCAGGCCCTGTTCCGGCCGCTGCGGCCCGGCTATCTGGAGCTGGCGGTGCCGCCGGCGGAGCTGAAGGCCACGATCACCGCCCATCCCCAGTTCGCCGGCTTCCTGGCGGGGATGGCCGAGCACTTCGCAGGTTGGCGCCAGCAGGCCGCCAGTCAGCTGTTGTCTCTGGAGGCGGGCTGTCATCCCAAGGCGGTGATCCGCGAGCTGAGCGAGGGCCTGCTGACCCACTACCAGGGCCAGCCCCTAATCGATGCCTATGCCGTGTACCAGCTACTGCTCGACCAGTGGGCCGAGACGATGCAGGACGACGTGTATGCGATCAGCGCCGAGGGCTGGCAGGCCGAGACCTACCGGGTTCTGGAGACCGACAAGAAGGGCAAGACCAAAGACAAGGGCTGGGCCTGCGATCTGGTGCCCAAGGAGCTGCTGGTGCGGCAGCTGTTTGCCGGTGATCTGGAGATGATCGAAGCGCTCCGCGCCCAACTGGAGGAGACCAGCAGCCGCCTGGCCGAGCTGGAGGAGGAGCACGGCGGTGAGGAGGGCGCCTTCAGCGAGCTGGACAAGGTGAACAAGGCAGCCGTGAATGCTCGCATCAAGGAGATCAGGAGGGATCCAGAAGCCGCTGAAGAGTTGGCCGTACTGCGTGACTGGCTGGAATTGAGCGACGAGGAGGCCGCCACCAAAAAGGCCCTCAAGGCCGCCGAGGCCGAGCTCGACGACCAGGCCTACGGCCGCTACGACAGCCTCACCGAAGCCGAGGTGCGTGAGCTGGTGGTGCAGGGCAAGTGGCTGGACTCCCTGGAGCAAGCGGTGGCATCCGAGGTGGAACGGGTGAGCCAGGCCCTCACCGGCCGACTCAAACAGCTGGGGGAGCGCTACGGAGAAGCCTTGCCGGCGATCAGCGAAAGAGTGGAGGAATTAGAGGCGCGAGTGGCCGGACACCTGGAGCGGATGGGGTTCGCATGGAGTGGGAGGAGGTATCCATAGGTGGGATGGTTGATTTACTGACTGGCTTTCCATTCCCGAGCTCTGGCTATAGCAGCTCAGGAGTCCGATTACTTCGCGGATCAAATGTCAAGCGAGGATTGATTGACTGGAACGAAGACCTGGCACAACACTGGCCATCCATAACCTCTGACATTGCGCGCTATGAGCTTCGTGACGGAGATATAGTGATTGCAATGGATGGCGCACTTGTTGGCCGTAGCTATGCCAGGGTTCAATCCTCCGACCTTCCCGCTCTACTCCTGCAGCGAGTCGCCAGGATTCGCTCTAGTTCGCTTTGCAATGACTTCTTGTTTTTCCAGATTGGGAGTAGTCGATTCGCTGATCACTGCGACTCGGTCAAAACAAGCACAGCCACCTGCCGTCCTCGCTGTGGCCAGCGCCGCTGGGTTCCGCTGTTTCACCACCCCTTCGGCCTTCCGGGCCTATGTGGAGCGGGAAATCCTTGCGGTGCCGGCATGACGACCGCGCAGACACCCATCTGCCGGATCATCGCCGGCCCCAACGGAGCCGGTAAAACCACCTTCGCCCTCACCTACCTGCGCCAGTTCCCGGATGCCCAGACCTTCGTCAACGCGGATCTGATTGCGGCGGGGCTGTCGCCCCTGGCCCCGCAACAGCAGCTGCTGGCCGCCAGTCGGTTGATGCTCAAGGAGATCGAAAGCCACATCCAGGCGCGGCGGAGCTTCGCCTTCGAGACCACCCTTTCGGGGCGCGGCTACCTGCAGCTGATCCGGCGCCTGCGCAGCTCTGGCTGGCGGGTGGAGCTGGTCTACCTGGCGTTGCCCTCCGTTGAACTGTCGATCCTTCGGGTGGCAGAGCGGGTTGCCCATGGCGGCCACGACGTGCCCTTGCCCGTCCTGCGGCGGCGCTTTCCCCGTAGCCTTCAACTCCTCCTCGATGCCTATGCCCCGGCCGTGGACCACGCCCTCTGCAACCTGAATGCTGGGTCAAGGCCCGAGCCCGTGTTCTTCCAGGCCGGCCCGGCTCCTGGATCTGGCCCGATGAGCCACCCCCTCTCCCCCGCAGATCAGCAGATCCTCGAGGCCCTTGAGAAGGCGGTGGCCGCCGAACTGGACCGCAAGGCTCGCCTCGGCCATTACATCGCCACCTGGCAAGACGGTCGCGCGGTTCTCGTGGGCCCTGATGCCCCGCCACCGCAAGAGCGATGAGCGGTTTCGGCTTCGAGCCTCACAACCAGGATCACGGGCTTGTCGTGTTCGCCGCCGCCTTCCGCGCCAACCTGCAGCGAGAGACCCTCCGCCTGGAGCTCCTGGCAGCATGACCCGCCACGCGATCTTCCTCAGCAGCGTGCAGAAGGAGTTCGCGGTCGAACGCCTGGCCCTGCGTGACTTCCTGCAGGGAGATCCCTTGCTGCGGCGCTTCTTCGAGCCGGTGCTGTTCGAAGACCTGCCCGCCAGCGACCGCCGCACCGATGAGCTCTACCTGCACCTGGTGGACCGTTGCGAGCTCTACGTGGGTCTGTTCGGCAGCGAATACGGCAGCATCGATACCGAGGGGCTTTCGCCGACAGAGCGGGAATTTCAACGGGCCGGCGAGCGCGGCAAAACCCGCCTGATCTTTCTCAAGGCCGCCGACGACACCAGCCGCGATCCGCGCATGCTCGCCCTCATCCGCCAGGCGGAAACCTCCCTGGTGCGGCGCCGCTTCGCCACCACTGTCGAACTGATCGCCGGCCTCTATGCCGCCCTGGTGCAATGGCTCGACGATCGCCAGTTGATCCGCAGCGGTCCCTTCGATGCCTCCACCTGCCCCCAGGCCTCCCTCGCTGATCTCGATGCCGAGCGCATGGCCTGGTTCATCGACCGGGCCCGCCAGGTGCGCGGCTTCCCCCTGCCACCGAACGCCTCCCCCACCGAACTGCTCACCCACCTCAACCTGCTCTCCCACGGACAACCCACCCACGCCGCTGTTCTGCTCTTCGGCCGTCAGCCCCAGCGCTTCCTCCTCAGCAGCGAACTCAAGGCCGCCCACTTTCACGGCAACGCCGTGGCCAAGCCGATCCCTTCCTATCAGGTGTTCAAGGGCACGGTGTTTGAGCTGGTGGATCAGGCCGTGGATTTTGTGCTCGCCCGCCTCAGTTTCTCGGTGGGCACCCGCGCCGCCACCACCCAGGCCCCCGCCGCCTACGAGATTCCGCCGGAGGTGATCCGCGAAGCGATCGTGAACGCCGTCGCCCACCGCGACTACACCAGCAACGGCTCTGTGCAGGTGATGGTGTTCGCCGATCGCGTCGAGGTCTGGAACCCCGGCAGCCTGCCGCCCTCCCTCAGCCTCGCCCAGCTGCGCCAGCCCCACGGCTCGATCCCCGCCAATCCCCTGCTCGCCGAACCCCTCTATCTCACCCAATACATCGAACGCCTCGGCACCGGCACCGGCGACATGATCCGCCGCTGCCGCGAAGCAGGCCTACCCGAGCCGGTGTTCTCGCTGGAGGATGGCTTCCGCATCTCCCTGGGCCGACCCCTGCCTGAGACGTCTTCCTCAGTCACTACGGATGAAACTGAGGAAGAAACAAAGGAAGAAACAAAGGAAGAATCCCGGAGGTGGGAGACCCCTGGAGCCGCCCCAGGCAAGGCATCCATCAGCCGTGAGCAGATCCTGGCGCAGCTGCGCAGCCACCCGGAGGTCACTATCGCTGAGCTGGCACGTCAGCTGAACCTCTCCGACAGTGGCGTGGAGTACAACCTGCGCAAGCTCCGCCAGGAGGGGCGGATCCGCCGTGAAGGCTCCACCAAATCCGGGCGATGGGTTGTGGTTTCCCCATAGCCTGGCAGCATGCAAGTCTCTGCCGCCAGCGCTATGCCATTCCGCTCGCAGCCTCAGCCATGAGCGGCCTCGGCTTTGAACGCGCCACCCAGGATCGGGTGCTCCGCCTCTTCCAGGAGAAGCTGGGCTATCGCTATCTGGACAACTGGAAGGATCGTGCAGGGAACAGCAATATCGAAGCAGAGATCCTCAGCGCCTATCTAAGTCGTCGTGGCTACAGCGCTGCCGAGATCAGCGGCGCCTTGTATCAGCTCAGAGGGGCGGCGGATGTCAGCCAGACAGGCCTCTATGAGGCCAATCGACGGGTCTACTCGCTGCTGCGCTATGGCGTGCAGGTCAAAGCGGCCGCCGATAAGCCCACCACAACGGTTTCGCTGATCGACTGGTACAACCCCGAGGCCAACGATTTCGCGATCGCCGAGGAGGTCACCCTCAAAGGAGCTCTGGAGCGCCGCCAGGCAGCTCCCCGAGTGGAAGTGCATCCCCGGCGATTGGTTCTGTTCGTACGCCCCCAATCCTCCCTGCCGAAACGCCAAAGCATCTTGGCAGCCTGGTATCGCGAGGAGCTCCGCAAGCAGGCATGGCCCCTGATCGAAACCTGGCAGCAACGCTTGCATGTGCGTTGCAACAAACTCTTCATTCAGGCGATGAGCCGCCAATGGGGAAGTTGCAATCCCGTCTCGCGCAATATTCGCCTCAACACTCAGCTGGCTCAGAAGCCGAAGTGCTGCCTCGACTACATCATTCTCCATGAACTCGCCCACCTGCGTGTGCCGGGCCATGGCGACGGGTTCCAGGCTCTTCTCAATACTCATCAGCCGGATTGGCAGGAACGTCGAGCCTTGCTGAACAGCCTGCCCCTCCTCAGCGGTTGACCCGGCCCAGGCGCGGCGGCGGGCTATGGCCCCGGCGGACCTAGGGTTGTCCCACAGCCTTCGACTACGCCCATGGCATCCTCCGGCCTGGCGGCTCCCCTGGTCTCACCGATGGCCAGCATCGGCGTGCCGAGGGAGATCAAGCGCGATGAGCAGCGGGTGGCCCTCACCCCCGATGGGGTGCGGGAGCTGGTGAGCCAGGGGATGGAGGTGCGAATCGAGGCGGGAGCGGGCCACGGGGTCGGCATCAGCGATGACGACTACGCCGCCTCCGGCGCCCGGCTGGTGAGCCGCGAGGAGGCCTGGGCAGCCCATCTGGTGGTGAAGGTGAAGGAGCCGCAACGGGAGGAGTTCGGCTTTCTGCGGCCCGACTTGGTGCTGTTCACCTACCTCCACCTGGCCGCCTACCCGGAGGTGGGCCGTGCCCTGCTGGAGGCGGGAACCACCTCCATCGCCTACGAAACCGTGCAGCTCGAGGACGGCAGCCTGCCGCTGCTGGCGCCGATGAGCGAGGTCGCCGGCCGGCTGGCGGCCCAGGTGGGGGCGCACCTGCTGGAGAAGCCCCATGGCGGCCGCGGCATCCTGATGGGGGGCTGCACCGGCGTGCGACCGGCTCGGGTCGTGGTACTGGGCGCTGGCACGGTGGGCTGGAACGCCGCCCGGATCGCCGCCGCCATGGATGCGGAGGTGTTCCTGCTGGACCGCTCGCCCCAGCGGCTGAGGGGCCTGGAATCGGACCGCCGCGGTCGGATGGTCACCCTGGTGAGCAGCAGCGCCCTGATCGAGCGGCTGGTGCCCGGGGCCGACCTGCTGATCGGCGCCGTGCTGCTGCCCGGCGGCCGCGCCCCCACCCTGGTGGAGGAGGAGCTGGTGCAGCGCATGAAGCCAGGCTCGGTGATCGTGGATGTGGCGATCGACCAGGGGGGCTGCATCGCCACCAGCCGCGAAACCACCCATACCGATCCGGTGGTGAGCATCCATGGCGTGCAGCACTACGCCGTGGGCAACATGCCCGGCGCCGTGCCCTTCACCTCCACTGAGGCCCTGGTGAGCGTGACCCTGCCCTACATCGTGGTGATGGCGGGCCGGGGCCTGGCGGAGGCGGTCACCGACCGGCCCGAGCTGCTCTCCGGGCTCAACACCGTGAACGGTTCGGTGTGCCATCCCGGCGTGGCCCGCGCCCTGGATCTCACGCCCCGCCATCCGATGGCCTGCCTGCGCTGAGGCGTTGACGACTCCTAGGGCGATAGCCACGAGCAAACGCAACTCCAGGTCCCAGGTCAAGGTCCAAGTCCAAGTCCAGGCCTAGCTAGCTCCATAGCCGTGGCCATGGCTATGGAGCTAGCTCGGCTGCAAAAGCGTTGCTTACACGGCCCAAAGATCGAACACAGGCCGCAGGAAAACCGCCCCGATGCGGGGATGGCTGCCGGGATCGATGCGGGCCTTGCTGAGGCTGAAACGATGCCGGCCTCGTGCTCCCTCGCCAACATGGGCCCAGCCCAGCTTCGGCTGGGTCCCGTTCTGCCCTCCGGCCTTCGCGATGTCCAGCCCCGCCAGCGATTCCGCTCCCGACGGCTACAGCCTGCTCCGTGACTTTCTCCAGCCCCAGGCCGCCAGCGGCCGACCCAGTGGCGCCGCTGCCGCCGACGGCTCCGCCCTTCAGCGGCGGCTGCCCACCGGCGGCACCCTCCCCTGGTTCGAGCGGCGCTGGGCGAAGGCGGGCCTACCGGCGGCCCTGCTCAGCGTCCTGCGCAGCCTGGGCCAGGTGATCTTCATCAATAACCCGGTGAGCGGCCTGCTGCTGCTGCTGGCCCTGCTGCTGCAGTCGCCCTGGATGGCCCTCTTCGCCGTGCTGGGCACGGTGACGGCCAATCTCACCGCCCGCGCCTTCACCGCCGAGCCCATGGCCTGGAGCAACGGCATCTACGGCTTCAACGGGGCCCTGGTGGGGGCAGCGGTGGCGGCCTTCGCCCATTTCGGCCGCGACACCGGCCTGCTGGCCTGGCTGGTGGTGGTGGTGGCCGGCGCGATCGTCACCACCGTGTTGCTGCATGGCCTGGGCCGCTGGGTTTTTCGGGTGGTGGGCCTGCCGCCGCTCACCCTTCCCTTCTGCCTGGTGACCTGGCTGCTGCTCAATCTGGTGGCCACCCTCAACCATCCCGCCCTCCAGCTGGCTGAGCATCCCGCCCTCAAAGGCGGCACCGGCGGACTTGAGGCCCTGCTGCTGGCCCTGCCCCATGGCTTCGGCCAGGTGCTGTTCTGCCCCGGTCTGCTGTCTGGGGTGCTGGTGCTGCTGGCCACGGCGGTCGCCAGCCCGCTGGCGGCCCTGGTGGGTTTGCTGGGAGGGGCCGTGGCCGCCATCACCGGCCTGCTGATCGGGGCCAGCCCTGAGGCGGTGGGTGTGGGGCTGTGGAGCTACAACGGCGTGCTCACCGCCATGGCGATCGGCGGCACCTTCTACGCCCCTACCCGCTTGAGCGTGGCGGTGGGCCTGTTGGGGGCGGCGGCCGCCAGCCTGATCACCCCTGGCCTCTCCGGTCTGCTGGCCCGGGACCTGGCGCCCGGTTTTCCCCTCCTCCAGCTCCCCTTCATCGTCGCCACCCTGGCGATGATGATGGTGATCCGTTGGTCGCTGCACTCGCTGCTGCCCGTTGCACTGCACGCGATCTATACCCCTGAAGAGCATCGCCGCCGCTATGAGGTGAGCCGCTCCCTGCTCGGCGACTTCCGCCATCGCCTGCGCGCTGTGGTCAACGGGCGCCATCATTTCGTTCCCTCGGCGATGGCCTCCGGGTCGGGTGATGCCCTGGAGCGGGAGGCCGCCAGCGAGCTGCGGCGGCTCTATCGCCAGCTCGATCGCAACGGCAACGGCCGCCTGAGCGTGGCCGAATTAGCCACCGGGCTGATGCAGCGGCGCCTCGGTGGCCAAGCCGACCTCATGAACCGGAGCTTGTTTCAGCGGCTGCGCCAGGTGCTGACGGCCATGGATGTCGATGGCGACGGGGCTGTGGATGAAGATGAATTCACAACTCTGATGCTGCGGTTGCGGCGCCTCAGGGAGGGTGAGGAGCGGCTGATGCACTACCTGATGCCGGTGGATGTGAACGGCGACCACCAGCTCGATCCCGCCGAGCTGCGGCGCCTGTTCGGCAGCGTCGGCCAGCCGCCCCTCACGCCCCAGGAGGAGCGCCACCTGTTTGGTCCGTCGGCTGGCCGGCTGAGTTGGTCGACCTTCATCGACCGTCTGCTGCTGGTCTGAGGCCTTCGAGGCCCGCCCGCTGAAACCCGTTCCAGGTCGGGCCGCCGCAGACCGTTCCGATCGCCGCCGCCAGGGCGCTGGCCAGCAGCAACCAGGGAAAGAGCCGGGCGTTGTTCTGCAGGATGAACACGAACACAGCGCAGAACAGGGGTGTGCGGCAAACGGCGCTGAAGACCGCCGTGGCGCCCACGGCCACCAGCATCGCCTGCTGATCCGGGGGTAGGCGATGCACGAGGGCGGCGCTGAACACGGCGCCGAGGGCCATGCAGTCGTGCATCAGGCCCCCGGGGGCGCCGGCGGCCAGGGCCAGCAGCGGACTGATCAGGCGCGGCAGAACAGCCCAGCGGGGGCTGGTGCTCTGGCCGGCCAGGGCCGGGCCGAGGGCGAGGGAGCCATCGTTGAGGCTGAGGCCGCCACTGAGCTGGGCCAGCAGGCCGAGCACCAGGGCCATAGCCAGGGCAGTGGGCAGGAAGTGGTGCCGCAGCAGGCCCTGCAGCCGTGGGGTGAGGGCCAGCAGCAGCCGCAGGAAGAGCACACCCAGCAGGGCCGCCGCCACGGTGAGCAGCAGGGCCCAGGGCAACAGGATCAGGGGTGGCGGGCCCTCCAGCACCGCCTGCACCCGCGCCGGCACCCCCAGATCGCTGGTCACCAGGCTGCCCACCCCTGCCAGCAGCAGGGTGGGCAGCACCAGGGGAAGGCCCCGCTCGGCGCTTAGCTCCTCTAGGGCATAGGTCACCCCCAGCAGGGGGGAGCGGAAGGCCGCCGCCAGCCCGGCCCCCGCCCCCACCGCCGCTGCCAGGGGCAAGGGCAACGCCTGCAGCACCCTCAGCCGGCGCCGCAGGGCCAGCACGGTGGAGGCGCCGAAGGAGGCGGCGGGGGATTCCATGCCCACCGCCAGACCGGCCAGGTGGGTGCCGGCCAGCAACACCAGCCGAGCCAACTGGGCCGGCCACCGCAGACCCTGAAGGGCCAGATCCCGCCCTTCGGGGGCCTGGGACTGCTGCTGCAGGGCCTCCACGCCGCAGATGCCGCCGCCCCGGCCCAGCGCCAGGGGCCCCCAGGCCAGGGCGAGCACGGTGAGGGTGCCGCAGGCCACCCCCAGCGGCAGCAGGGGGTCGAAGAGGCCGGGCACCCCCAACTGCCACTGGCGCTGCAGCAGGAAGCCCAGGGCGGAAAGTCCCTGGATCGGCAGGATCACCAGGCCCAGCGCCAGGCCGCAGGGCAGCAGGGTGAGCAGCAGCTGGGGGCTCAGGGGGATGGTGGCCTCGGCTACCCCGGCAGGCAGCAGCCAGCGGAACCAGCCCGGGTTGTGGCGGCCTTCCCCCGGGTCGCCCCGATCGCCCCGGGGGGCGGCCCGGGGCGATCGGGGCAGGCGCAGACGAGGACGCATCCAAATGGGGCGGGCTTGGTCCGATTCTTGCTCCATTCCTCGGCTGCCAGGGCGTGGTGGCGGGAGCGTGGCCACGATTCGCGTCAACGCAGGCTCCCGCCGCGTCGTCTGCGCTGAATCGCTGCGGCTCAGCCCCTCAGGGCCTGGAGCTCGCCCTCACGGGCCCGGTCGTAGCCCCGCCGCTCCGCCTGGAGGGCCAGCTCATCGCTGTCGGAGTGCTCCAGCGGCAGGTCGAACCAGAAGGTGGTGCCCACGCCGCTCTCGCTGGCCATGCGCACCTGGGTGCCGTGTTTCTCGAGGATGCCGCGCACGATCGAGAGGCCGAGGCCGGTGCCGGCTTCGGTGTGCACGGCGTTCTCCACCCGGTAGAAGCGCTCGAAGATCCGCTCCTGGTCGGCGGCGGCGATACCGCAGCCGCTGTCGGCGATCTCGATCCGCAGCCGTGGCAGGGGAGAGGTGAGGGCACAGTTGGGGTTGTCGCCTGGACGGCTGTCGGGATCAAGCACGCATTGATCGGGCCAGGGATAGGCCCGCAGCCTCAGGGCGCCGCCGGGCGGGGTGAACTTCAGGGCGTTGCCCACCAGGTTGTCGAACACCTGCAGTAGCAGGTCCCAGTTGCCCAGCACCCGGGGCAGCTGGGGATCGGCATCGAAGCCGAGATCCACCCCCTTTTCACCGGCATTGAGGCGGTAGGTGCGCAGGGTCTGCTCGATCGCCGGACCCACCTCGAAGGGCTCCAGTTCCCAGACCCGGTCGGATTCGAGCCGGGAGAGGTCGAGCACGTCGTTCACCAGTCGCGTCAGCCGATCGGTTTCGGCATTGGCGATACCGAGGAACTCCTGTTTTTGCTCATCGCTGAGCTGGTCGTTGTAGTCGTGCAGGGTTTCAACGTAGCTCTTGATGTTGAACAGGGGCGTGCGCAGTTCGTGCGACACGTTGCTGATGAAACGGCTCTGGGCCGCGTTCAGTTCCACCTCCCGGGTCAGGTCCTGGATCGTCATCGCGATGCCCTTGAGCACCTCGCCGCTGGCATCCCGCACCGACTGCAGCACGATCCGCAGGGTGCGCGGCGGCTCCCCGAAGCTGCAGCGCACATCGGTGCTCTCCCGCTCACTGCTGATCAGGTTCTGCAGGGCACTGGCCAGCTCCATCGCCAGCCGATCGGGAAGCTCGCCAATCACCTCGTTGCCTTCGAGATTGCGGGCCTCCCAGCGGAACAGCCGGCGGGCGGTGGGATTCACCAGCACGATGCGGCCCTCGGCATCGAGGAGCACCGCCCCATCGGCCATGGTGGCGATCAGCGACTGCTGCTTGACCTGCTCGGCCCTCAGTTCCTCGATATTGGCGGCTTTGTACACCTCCAGCTGGGAGGCCATCGTGTTGAAACCCTCTAGCAATTCGCCCAATTCACCGCCCACCGGCAGGGCGATGCGGGTGTCGAAGTTGCCGCCGGCGATTGAGCGCACCCCCCGCAGCAATTCCTTCACCGGGCGGATGATCGTGAGCGCATTGATCACCGAACCCAGGATCACCAGCACCCAGATCGATACGAACACCGCCACCGTGACCTCCCGGGTGAGGGCCGAACTCACCAACAGGGTTTCGTTAGGGTTAATTCCCAGAGCCACTACGCCGAGGTAGCGATCGCCACTCACCATCGGCACGAATACATCGGTGACCTGCCCATCGGGGGTGAGGTGCTGGCGGATCAGCGGATTGTCAGGGCGCCGCTGCAGGTCGGCAGGCAGCTCCAGGCGCCTGCTCAGCAGCTGTTCCCCCGCCGGCGGGGTGCTTTCTCCGCCGTTGCCCATCGGGATGCCGAGATAGATCACGCCATCGGCATCGGCGAAGACGATGTATCGGAGGCTGCGACTGGATTGCCAGAAGCGCTCCGCCACAGCCGCCAGCTCCCTGTCATCGCCCTGGGCCACCAGCGGCGTCACGTTGGCCGAGAGGAGCAGGCCCAGGTCGCGGGCGTAGCGGGTGTCGCTGATGCGCGCATCCTGCTGGATGCTGTTGAGGGAGAAAAAGGTGATCCCTGTCATCAGCAGGCTCACCACCAGGGTGGCCACCGCCAGCAGCTTGGTCTGCAGGCTGAATTCGGCCCACCAGCGGGCCAGGGCCTCCAGCCAGGCCGGAGTGCTGTTGGCGGCGGCGCTGGCCGCGGCGGCTGAGGCCGGCCAGCTCAGGGACTGGGCGGAGGTCTCGCCTGTCAGTTCAGCCCCCGCGGCGGCGGGGCCACCGGGATCGGCCATGGTGCTTGGGGAGGAAGGGGCCATCAGGTTGTCGGGCTGCTCGGCCGGCGACGCACCTGGTGGCCGATGTCGCGCCGGAAGCTGATTCCTTCGAAGCTCACCCCCGCGAGTCCGGCGTAGGCGCCCTCGAAGGCCTTATCGAAGTCGTCGGCCTGGGCCACCACCGCCAGCACGCGGCCCCCGGCCGTCACACAGCGGCCATCGGCTTCCAGACGGCTGCCGGCATGGAAGAGCTGCAGGGTGTCGCTGGGCTTCAGGGCGCTGTGGATGGGGTCGCCCCGGCGCACCTCCCCCGGGTAACCGGCGGCGGCGGCAATCACGCAGGCGCTGCAGCCGGGTGCGATCGCCAGGGCCGGGGCCGCGGCCAGGTTCCCCTGGGCACAGGCCAGCAACACCGCTGCCAGCTCGGGTCCCAGGAGGGGCATCAGGGTTTCGCATTCGGGATCGCCGAAGCGGCAGTTGAACTCGATCACCTGGGGGCCGTTGGCGGTGAGCATCAGACCGGCATAGATCACGCCGCGGTAGTCGATGCCACGGCCCCGCAGAGCCGCCAGAGTGGGCTCCAGCACGCTGCGGCGCACCGCCTCCAGGCCGGCCGCGTCGAGCAGCGGCGCTGGGGCATAGGCCCCCATGCCGCCGGTGTTGGGGCCGGTGTCGCCTTCGCCGATGCGCTTGTGGTCCTGGGCGGGGGGTAGTAGCACCATCGCCTGGCCATCGGTGAGGGCGAACACCGACACCTCCGGGCCGCTCAGCTGCTCCTCGAGCACCAGCGAGGCGCCCGCCGCACCGAAGCGTCCGTCGAACACCTCCTCGATCGCGACCCGTGTGTCCTGCACGCTGGCGGCCACGGTCACCCCCTTGCCGGCAGCGAGCCCATCGGCCTTCACCACCAGCGGCCGGTTGAGCCGCTCCAGCAGCTCCAGGGCCTCCTCGCGGCTGGCGGCGCTCCAGTAGCCGGCGGTGGGGATGCCCGCCTCCACCATCAGGGCCTTGGCCCATTGCTTGCTGGCCTCCAGCTGGGCGCCGTCGGCGCCGGGGCCGAACACCGCTAGACCATCGCGCCGCAGCCGATCGGCCAGCCCCGCCGCCAGGGGCGACTCCGGCCCCACCACCACCAGCTCGATCGCCCGATCCCGGCAGGCGGCTGCCAAGGCTTCGCCGTCGCTCTCGGCGATCGCCAGCACCTGGCAGCCCGCTAGGCCTGGTGTGCCTCCGTTGCCCGGGGCGATCCACACCGCCTCCACGCCGGGGCAGCGGGCCAGGGCCCAGCCCAGGGCGTTCTCGCGGCCGCCGCCGCCCACCACCAGGATCCGGGCCGGCACGGTCCCCGGAGACGCCGGGCTGGGAGGGGGGTAGGCCGCGGCGCTGGCGGTGGGATCGGATGGGGCCATGGGCTGGGGGAAGGCCACCGGGGCCGATCCGGTGGGGCGCTGCTGGGCCCAATCCTGCCAACAGGAGCCGCCGACCCGCGCCCCCGGGTGCTGGCGGGCGGGCCCCTTAGGTTGGGAACGCCTCTGCCACGGGCGGTTCGCGTCCTTGGCCGCCCCCGGGGGAACCGAACGCGGCCGTGCTCCGCTCCGATCCCACAGCTGCTCACGGGCCCGCCCCCAAGTCCCATCCTGTTCCGATCCCGCGCGGGTCCTCCGCGCGCCGACCCCGCCCTGAGCCCGTGATGCCGCCCCGGCCCGCGTTTCCTTCCCGCAGCTCCGCCCCGGTCGGCCCAGGGCCCCGCCGCGGCCGCGGGCGAGCCTTGCTCGTGGGGGTATCGGCCCTGCTGCTCCAGGCCACCGCGACAACGCTCCCTCCCGCAGTGGCGGCGGCGGCGGGGGAAGGGGCGGCGGCCTCCAGCCCCGCCGCGGCTTCCCCGAAGCTGCCAGTCCCGGGAGCGATCCCCGGCCCCGGGCCTGCGGGCCCGCCGCCGCCATCCCCGGGCCAGGCTGCGCCGGTCCCGGCGCTACCGCCGCCCCTCAGCCAGGCCGAGTTTCAGGAGCTGCTGCGCCATGGAAGCCTCGAGCAACTGGCCGAGGGTTGTCAGCGAGTCGTGGAGGAGGACCGTCTCGAGCGCCTCCGCCGGATCCGTGAGCGGTTGCTGCTGATCCTGCCCGCCCCCCAGCCCCTGCCCGTGGTGCTCGCCAACGCGGAGGTGCTGCTCAGCTGCCACCAGCCCCAGGCGGCCCTCACGGTGCTCGATCGGATCAGCCCGGCGGCCGGGGCCGAGCGGCTGCAATGGTTGCTGATGCAGTGGCGGGCCGCCCAGGCCGCCATGGACCACCGCCGGGCCGCCCTGGCCCTGGAGCGTCTCGGGGCGGCCCGCCCGGCCAGACTGAAGGCCCTGCTGCTGCCGGTGCTGCGCCGGGAGGACGGCACTGTGGTGAGCCGACCGGCGCTGGATGTGCTCGCCGATCACCTCCAGGCTCGGGGATTTCCCCAGGCGGCGGCCACCCTGCTGCTGGCTTCCCAGGAGCCGGGCGTGATCGGAGCCGAGCGTCGCCTCGAGGCGGTTCGGCTCCTTCAGGCCCTGCCGGTCGAGGAGCGCGCCTCGCTGCTGGAATCCGCCCTCGACCAGGCCGCGGCCGTTGGCGCCTGGAGCCTGGTCGGGGAACTCCTGGATGCCCAGGCGGCCCTGCCCTCCGAGCGGGCCCGCCAGCGGCGCCTTCGCCTCAGCCCCCGCATCGACGACGCCTATGGCGAATGGTTGATCCTGCGCCAGGATCCGGCCGCCTCCGCCAGGAGTTCCGAACTCGAGCGGCGCCTGCGCTCCCCCGAAGCGAAGGGGAGCCACCGGGAGGCTCCGCCGCCGGTCACACCGCCGACCGCACCGTCCACCACATCACTCACAGCTCCACTGACCGCTCCTACGGCCGCTCCAGGAACCGCTCCGCTGCCGACGCCATCCCCGTCCTCCCTCACCAAGCCCGTCGTTCCCCTGCCATGACCGCCTATTCCCTGGGCCCTCTGCTCTACGAGGGCAAGGCCAAGCGTGTGTACGCCACGGACCAGCCCGATCTGGTGGCGGTGGAGTTCAAGGACGACGCCACCGCCTTCAATGCCGAAAAGCGGGCCAGCCTGGCCGGCAAGGGCGAACGCAATTGCCGCATCTCCGCCCTGGTGTTCGAGTGGCTGGAGGGTCGGGGTGTGTCCACCCACTACCTCGGGGTCGAGGGTGATCGCTGGATGCTCGTGCGTCCCGTGAAGGTGGTGCCGATCGAGGTGGTGGTCCGCAACGTGGCGGCCGGATCGCTCTGCCGTCAGCTGCCGATCGCGCCGGGCACCCCCCTGGATCCACCCCTGCTCGACCTGTATTACAAGGACGATGCCCTGGGTGACCCACTGCTCACCGAGGCCCGGCTTGAGCGTCTCCAGCTGGTGAGCTCAGGCCAGCTCCAGGCCATCAGCGAGCTGGCGATGGCGGTGAACCGGGGCCTGCGGGAGCTGTTCGGTTCGGTGGACCTGGAGCTGGTGGATTTCAAGATCGAGCTGGGCTTCGCCGCCGATGGCCGCCTGCTTTTGGCCGATGAGATCAGCCCCGACACCTGCCGACTCTGGGATCGCCGCATCAGCGACCTGAGCGACCGGATTCTGGACAAGGACCGCTTCCGCCAGGATCTCGGTGGTGTTGTCGAGGCCTACGGGGAGGTCCTCAAACGGGTCCAAGGGGTGTGTGCTCAACCCCGGGTCTACCGGTAAGGTCAGCCGGATTCGCGGCTCTGCCGCACCAGCCTCCCTCCCTCCATGGCCGGCGCCAGCCCCCGCAGGATTGTGCTCCCCCCATCCGCCGGCTCCCGTCTCAGCTTTGCTGTTCTGCCCCTTGTGGGGTTTGTGGTGATTACCGCCGGCCCCACCCGGGCCGCGGAGGTCTTGAAGCCTGCGCTGCTCACCCCGGCGCCCCTCTCCACGACCTTCACGCCGCCAATCGCCACGGCGGCGTCCAGCGGAGCCGCTACCCGGCTGGCCCCCGTTGCCGTGGCGTCCACCAAAGCAGCCACCCCGGCGGCGTCCCAGCCTTCTGCGGCCACCACTTCGCCCTCGGGGGCGTCCAAGACCCAGCCCGTCGCCGCCACCCAGCTGCTTGCTCAGGCTTCCCCGGCCAGCGCGTCTCCAGCGGGCACCCTCACCCCGAAGCCCGCCGCGCCGGTGCTTCCCCAGGCTTCCCCGACCAGCGGATCGCCCAAGGTCGCACCAACCACCGCCAAGCCCGCTGCCGCCGCCCCCCCCCCGGCGGCGGTTCCTGCCGCCAGCCCTGCCACTCCTTCCGTAACCCCTGCGGCCCCGGTCGCCACTCCCGCCAAGCCCCCCACGGCTGCTACGCCCACGGAGGCCCCCCCCACGGCTGCCCCACCCGCGGCAGCGCAGCCACCGGCGGCCGATGCGCCGCTAGTGGAAACACCCCCGGTCAATGAGCCCAAGGTGCAGCTCAGCGAGGTCGTGGTCGACGGCCTAGCGGGCCACCCGGAACAGCAGCGCCTCGAGCAGGCCGTCTATGGCGCCATGACGGTCACCCCCGGCAGCCAGGTGACCCGCAGCCAGCTCCGCAAGGACCTCGGGGCCATCTATGCCACCGGCTGGTTTTCGGATGTGCGGATGGTTCCCAAGGACGGCCCCCTCGGCGTGCGCCTGGTGGTGACCGCGCTCCCGTATCCGGTGCTCAGCAAGGTCACCCTCGAGCCTCCCGACGCCAAGGTTCCGGCCAAGGTGGTGGAGGAGACCTTCGCTGCCGATTACGGCCGCACCATCAACCTCAACACCCTGCAGACCCGCATGCAGGAGTTGCAGCGCTGGTATGGCGACAAGGGCTATTCCCTGGCCCGGATCACCGGTCCTGGCCGCATCGGACCGGATGGTTCTGTGCAGCTGCTGGTGCGCCAGGGCACCGTGGTGGGCGTGGAGGTGCAGTTCCTCGACAAGGAGGGCAACACCACCGACGACAAGGGCCGGCCGATTCGGGGCAAGACAAAGACCTGGGTGGTGACCCGCGAGATCTCGATGCGTCCGGGTGAGATCTTCAACCGCCGCAACCTCGAGGACGACATCAAGCGTCTCTATGGCACCGGCCTGTTCAGCGACGTGAAGGTGACCCTGCGGCCCACCCCGGACGATCCCGGTCGGGTCACGATCGTGCTGGGGGTGGTGGAGCAGTCCACCGGCTCCCTCTCCGGCGGCCTTGGCTACAGCCAAAGCCAGGGTGTGTTCGGCCAGGTCCAGGTTCAGGACAGCAACCTCTTCGGCCGGGCCTGGGATCTCTCCACCAGCTTCACCTACGGCCAGTTCGGCGGCCTGTTTGATATCACCTTCACCGACCCCTGGATCAAGGGTGATCCCTTCCGCACCGCCTTCCGGGCCAAGGCCTTCATCAGCCGCGATGTGCCGCAGGTGTTCCAGAGTCAGGACAACGGCAACATCTATACCGTTTCTGATTTCTATCAGGCTCCTGGCACCAACGTCGCGTACAACATCAACAGCTACAACAATCCCCTCGAAGGACCGATCGGCTCGGTGCAGCAGGCTGAATCCCAGAGCCCGGGCAACAGCTGGTTCAATTACGACGGCAACTCCGTGGTGGTTCAGCGGATTGGCGGCAACCTTCAATTCATCCGCCCCCTCAATGGCGGCAACCCCTTCCTGCGGGCCCCCTGGAGTCTGATCGCTGGTCTCAATGCCCAGCAGGTCACCCCCATGAATGTGGGGGGCGAGACCATGCCCTATGGCGTGCTCAACAACGACTTCTTCAACAGTGGCAGCACGCAAGTGCCGATCGATTCGATCGTGTGCGTTGCTTACAACTGCGCCAGCCGCAACCAGTTGGTGGGCCTCCGCCTGGCCACCACCTACAACACCCTCGACGACCCCCGCAATCCCACCCGCGGTGATTTCCTGAGCCTCGGCACCGAGCAGTTCATCTCGGTGGGCCCTGATTCACCCACCTTCAATCGCCTGCGCGGCAGCTACACCCACTTCATTCCCGTGAACTGGCTGAAGTTCTTCAAGGGTTGCCGTCCCGGCGCCAAGCCGGGCCAGTGCAAGCAGGCCCTCGCCTTCCAGGTGTCGGCCGGCACCGTGCTGGGCGATCTGCCGCCCTATGAGGCCTTCTGTGTGGGCGGTGGCAACTCGGTGCGCGGCTATTACGACTGCGATCTCGGCGTGGGTAAGAGTTTCGGTGAGGCCACAATCGAATATCGCTTCCCCCTGTTCAGCATCGTGAGCGGTGAGCTGTTCATCGATGGCGGCACCACCTTCGGCAGCCAGAGCGACGTACGCGGCAACCTCGGCGCCCTGCTGGGCAAACCGGGAGAGGGCTTCTCCGTGGGCACCGGCGTGATCGTGACCACTCCGGTGGGCCCGCTGCGGCTTGAGGTGGCCAGCCAGGACTTCACCAGCAACTGGCGCTTCAACCTCGGCGTGGGCTGGAAGTTTTAGTGACCATCTGGCCCCAGGATTACGCTCGGGCCTTCACCTTGGCTGCCGCTGTGGAGCGTGTCGGCATCGGCCTCCATGGGGGCCTGCCTTGCCGGGTGCGGCTGGCACCCTCCTGCCTGCCGGGTTATCGGGTGGGCTGGCTGGATGACCCCTCCAGGCCGCTGCAGCGCCTGGAGCCTTGCCTGGTGAGCGATACACGCCTCTGCACGGCTCTCCAGCTCGGCGACCGGCGCCTGGCCACCGTGGAGCACCTGCTGGCGGCCCTGGCCGGGACCGGCGTGAGCCAGGCCGAGATCTGGGTGGACGCCGGCGAGATCCCCCTGCTCGATGGTTCCGCCCTGCCCTGGGTGGAGGCGATCGCCGAGGCCGGTCTTGAGGAGGTGGGTGAGCGGCAGGAGCCAACCTTGCCGCCCGAGCCCCTCACCCTCCAGCATGGCCTCGCCTTCATCACCGCCTTTCGGGCCGAGGTCCTGCGGCTGGCGGCCGCCGTGGAATTCCCCCAGGCGGCGATCGGCCGCCAGCTCTATTCAATCGCGCTCACCCCCGCGGCCTTTGTGGCCGAGATCGCCCCGGCCCGCACCTTCGGCTTCCGCGAGCAGGTGGAGCAATTGCGCGCCGCCGGCCTGATCCAGGGCGGCGGTTTCGATAACGCTCTGGTCTGCGACGGTGACCGCTGGCTCAATCCGCCGCTGCGCTTTGCCGATGAACCGGTGCGCCATAAGCTCCTTGATCTGTTGGGTGATCTCGCCTTGGTGGGCTTGCCCCGGGCCCAGGTTTTCGCCTACCGCGGCTCCCACGGCCTCCACACCAGCCTGGCTGCTGCGATCGCCGCCGCCGCCCCTTCGCCGCATCCCCACCTCTGCTGAGTGCCTGAGCCCTTGACCGTCACACCCGCCATTCCCGCTCCCGCCGCCAGCCCCCACGATCCTGGCGCGGCATCCCCCAACACCCCGACCCAGGCCGAGCAGTCCGATTCCTCCACCCCGACACGGCCATCGCGGCTGGCACCCGAGCGGGTGGTGCTGGCCAGCGAGCAGATCCAGGGCCTGTTGCCCCATCGCTACCCCTTCGCCCTAGTGGACAGGGTGATCGCCCATGAACCCGGGCGGATGGCGGTGGCAATCAAGAACGTGACCCTCAACGAGCCGCAATTTCAGGGCCATTTCCCCGGCCGGCCGCTGATGCCAGGGGTGCTGATCGTGGAGGCGATGGCCCAGGTGGGCGGCCTGATCGTGACCCAGATGCCCGACCTACCCAAGGGCCTGTTCGTGTTCGCCGGGATTGATGGGGTGCGCTTCCGAAGGCCGGTGGTGCCTGGCGACCAGCTCCGCATTACGTGTGAGCTGCTCAGCCTGAAACGTAAACGGTTCGGCAAGGTGAAGGCTGTGGCCACCGTGGACGGTGAGCTGGTGTGTTCCGGCGAACTGATGTTCTCCCTGGTCGACTGAACGATGACGAGCACAGCCCTGGCCACAACGGTGCATCCAACGGCGGTGGTTGATCCCGCCGCCCAGCTGGGCGCGGGCGTGGTGATCGGCCCCTACACGGTGATCGGCGGCGAGGTGGAGATCGGCGATGGCTGCCGCATCGGTCCCCATGTGGTGATCGATGGCCGAGTGCGGATGGGCAACGGCAATCGCATTTTTCCAGGCGCCTGCATCGGTCTCGAACCCCAGGACCTCAAGTACAACGGTGCTCCCACCGAGGTGGTGATGGGTGATGGCAATGCCATCCGCGAATGTGTGACGATCAACCGCGCCACCCATGAGGGGGAACAGACCCGGCTAGGAAGCGGCAACCTGTTGATGGCTTATAGCCACCTCGGGCACAATTGCCACCTAGGTGATCGCATCGTGATCGCCAACGGCGTGGCGGTGGCCGGTCACGTGGTGATCGGCGATCGGGCTGTGATCGGCGGCGTGCTGGGCATCCACCAGTTCGTGCACATCGGCAGCCTGGCGATGGTGGGTGGGATGAGCCGCATCGACCGGGATGTCCCTCCTTTCACGATGGTGGAAGGTCACCCGGGCCGGGTGCGGGGCCTCAACAAAATCGGCCTGCGCCGCAGCGGCCTGGCCGAGCGAGAGGGGGGCGCCGAACTGCGCCAGCTCCAGGAGATCTGGAATCTGCTCTACCGCAGCGATCGGGTGTTGGCCGAGGCCCTGGTGGAGGCCCGCCTGCAGCCGTTGCTGCCCGCCGCCGCCGAGCTCTGCGACTTCCTGGAGGCCTCGGTGGGCCCCGGTCGTCGCGGTCCCCTGCCGCCGCCGCGCTGATGGTGCGCCTGCTGGTGAGCACCGGTGAGGTGTCCGGTGATCTGCAGGGCAGCCTGCTGATCAGGGCCCTGCACCTTGAGGCCGACCGTCGCGACCTTCCCCTGGAGGTGGTGGCCCTAGGCGGCCGCAGAATGGAGGCCGCCGGTGCCGAGCTGCTGGCCGACACCGCCGGCCTCGGGGCCATCGGCCTCTGGGAGGCGCTGCCCCTGGTGCTGCCCACCCTGAAGCTGCAGGGCCGGCTGCGGCGCTGGCTGGCCGATCACCCCCCCGACGGCGTGGTGCTGATCGACTACATGGGGGCCAACGTGAATCTGGGGCTTCGCCTCAAGCGCCGCTATCCGCGGGTGCCGATCTCGTATTACATCGCCCCCCAGGAGTGGGCCTGGAGGGTGGGAGATGGCGGCACCACCCGCCTGATCGGCTTCACCGACCGCATCTTGGCGATCTTCCCCGAAGAGGCGCGGTTCTATGCCTCTCACGGCGCCACCGTCACCTGGGTGGGCCATCCCCTGATTGACACCATCGACCATTGTCCTGGGCGGGAGGAGGCCAGACGGCGCCTGGAGCTGGCCGCCACGGCCCCGGTGCTCCTGCTTCTGCCCGCCTCCCGCCCCCAGGAACTGCGCTATCTGCTGCCGGCGATGGTGGCGGCGGCGGCTGAGCTCCAGCGTCACCGGCCCAGCCTTGAGGTGCTCATGCCGGCGGGATTGGAGGGCTTCGAACCGATCCTCAACCGGGCGGTCGCCGCCGCCGGCCTGCGGGCCCGGGTGATTCCGGCCAGCCAGGCCGACGCCCTCAAGCCCGATCTCTGTGCCGCCGCCGATGCGGCCGTCACGAAGTCCGGCACGGCCAATCTTGAGCTGGCCCTGAGGGGGGTGCCCCAGGTCACGGGATACCGGGTCAGCCGACCCACCGCGCTGGTGGCCCGCCATCTGCTCCGCTTCAACGTGCCCCACATCTCCCCGGTGAACCTGGTGCTGGCCGAACGCTTAGTGCCCGAGCTGCTTCAGGAGGCCTTCAATTCCGCGGGGATCGTGGCGGCATTGGAGCCGCTGCTGGAGGTCGCCAGCCCGGAACGGCGGGCGATGTTGGAGGGATATGGGCGGCTGCGGGATGCCCTGGGCGAGCCCGGCGTCACCCGGCGCGCCGCCTCCGCCATCCTGGACCAAGTTCAGCAGGCCGCCCCATCTCCATGAGCAGGATCCCCGCCACCCCGGCCGTGTCCGGGCCCCCGTCCCGACCTAAACCGGGTAGGAGCTCCGTCGATAGCCGGCCGGCGGGGCCGCGATCGTCGTTGCAGCACGCCCTTGGGCTTCCGGACATGCCCAGCCCGGCCGGGCTGGGTGTCCGGCGCCCGGCAGCGCCCAGCTCCCGTTGCCGGCCCTGGTTTCCGGCCGCGCTGCTGGGCCTGCTGATCGCGGCGGCCCTGCTGCTCACCCCGTGGGCACCGGTCCTGGCGGCCACCGAGGAGGCGGTGCTGGCCGGCGGCTGTTTCTGGTGCCTGGAGCACGATCTCGAGGAGCTCCCCGGGGTGCTGGATGTGGAGAGTGGCTACAGCGGGGGAAAGAAGCCCAATCCCACCTATCAGGAGGTCTCCGCTGGCGGCACGGGCTACCAGGAGAGCGTGCGGGTGCGCTTCGATAACACCAAACTCCGCTACGAGGCCCTGCTGCGGGCGTACTGGCGCAACATCGATCCCTTCGACGGCGGCGGCCAGTTCTGTGACCGCGGCGATTCCTACCGCCCGATGATCTTCACCACCAGCGCCACCCAGGCGGTGGAGGCGCGCAACAGCCTGGTGGCGGCCGCCCGCGAACTGGGCAAGCCCGCATCTTCCTTGAAGGTGGGCGTGCGGGCCCTCACCCGCTTCTGGCCCGCTGAGGTTTATCACCAGAACTACGCCCGCCGCAACGGCCTCCGCTACCGCTACTACCGCTGGGCCTGCCGCCGCGATCAGCGCCTTGATGCGGTGTGGGGAGGCCAGGCCCGCCGGGGTGAGCGCTGGCGCAGCGCCGGCCAGGTCACGGTTCCCCCCGCGGCTCCCGCTCCGGCGACCGCGGCCGGCAGCGGCACCGGAGCACTTGCCGGATCGGCGACTCTTCCACCGGGGGGATCGGCTGCCGCCAACAGCGGCCGGTCCGGTCCCACCCCAGTCGCCGTAGCCTCCCCCGGACCCTCGGACACCGGGGCAGCCGTGGCCCCCCTCCCTGCTGCCCCGGCGATTGCGGCGACCCCCTGAGGTCGTTTCCGGGGAGTCCCCCGTCGCTCTCTGCTGCGCAGATTCGATGACGCACACCGGCAGGCCGCCGCCGGTGCGGGTCGAAAACCGAAGAAATCCCGAAGAAACGAGTTGCTGAATTGCAGCAGAATGCCAGCTCACCCATGGATATTCAGGCGAACCAGCTCGGTTCGGCCGCCGTAGCGTGGGTGAACTCAAATCGCTGTGCGTGGATGTATCTGCTGACCATTCGTGACGGGTTGCACACCCGCCACATCGGTCCCTACGCCACCACCCAGCAGGCCGCCGATCACCTCGACATCCTGCTACCCCACTGTGGTGAGAGGGTCCATTGGCAGATCCATGAACTGGAATCGCCTGGCAGCGCCGTAACCGGCTCCGGGGCCCACCAGGCATCAGCCAGCCTCGCGGCCTGATGAGGGCGCGATACAGGGTGGCCTGAGACCGCGACGCTGCTGGCTAGGGCTCGATCAGCCGTTGTCGGGGTAGCCCCTGCGCAGGCCGCTCTCCACCATCAGCCCCACGCCGGCGTTGATCAGAATCAGGCCGAGGATGCCGTGCCAGAACCAGGGGCCCGCATCCGGCAGCGTGGAAATCTGTTCCGTTGTGGAGGTAGCCAGGGTTCGCCAGGTGAGGATGCCCTTGCGGATTGCGGCCTCCGCGAAAAAGCACAGACCCGTTGGCAGCAGCAGCACCCCGAGTTGTGCTTTCACATACCAGCGGATCTTGCGGGCAGGCATCGTCAGCAATCGGCTGATCCTTCCAACCTAGGGTTCAAGCGGGCGAGCCGGCGCTGACCCAGTTCACCAGGGTGCGCACCCCGAAGCCGGTGGCTCCAGCCGGGTCGAGGCCCCGGCCTTTGTCGCTCCATACGGTGCCGGCGATGTCTAGGTGGGCCCAAGGGAGATCCTTGGGCACGAAGTCCTGCAGAAACAGGGCTGCGGTGATCGAGCCGCCGGGGCGGGGGCCGGTGTTCTTGAGATCGGCAAAGGCACTCTTGAGGCCCTCTTTATAGGAGCTTCGCAGGGGCATGCGCCAGAAGCTCTCGCCTCCAGCCCGGCCCGCGGCCAGCAGGGCTTCCGCCAGGCCGTCACTGCACGACCACAGCCCGGCGATCTCCTCCCCGAGAGCAATCACACAGGCGCCGGTGAGGGTGGCGAGGTCCACGATCGCGTCCGGTTCCAGCTTGCCGGCGTACACCAGGGCATCGGCAAGGGTGAGGCGGCCCTCGGCGTCGGTGTTGTTAATCTCGATGGTCTTGCCGTTCGAGGCGGTGAGGATGTCGCCGGGGTGCACGGCGCCGCCGCTGATCATGTTCTCGCAGCTGGCCACAATCGCGTGCACCTCCACACCCTCCGGCCGGATCTGGGCGATGGCTCGCATGGCTCCGAGCACCGCGGCGCTGCCCCCCATGTCGTACTTCATCATCTCGATCTGGGAGCCGGCCACCTTGAGGTTGTAGCCGCCTGAATCGAAGCTGACCCCCTTGCCCACCAGGGCCACCCGGCGGCGCGTTTCTCCGGCCGGGTGGTAGGTGAGGTGGATGAACTTGGGTGGCAGGTCGGAGCCCTGGGCCACCGCCAGGTAGGCGCCCATGCCGAGGGCTTCGCAGTCGCTGCGCTCGAGCACCTTCAGCTCCAGGCCGTAATCGGCGGCGATGGTGGCGGCGGCATCCGCCAGGGCTGCGGGGGTGGCCACGTTGGGGGGGGCGGCCACCAGCTGGCGGGCCAGCTCCACGCCGGCGCAGAGCCCATCGATGGAGTGGAGGGCGGCGGCGCTGCCCTCAGGCAGCCCCAGCAGGGTCACCAGCTCGGGCACCGGCTGGGGATCCGGTTCGCTGCGGAAGCGGTGATCGGCATAGAGCGACAACCGCACCGCCTCCGCCATGGCGGCGGTGGCCGCGGCGGGCTCAAGGCCCTCCACGGGCAGGGCCAGTGCCAGGGAGAGGCTGCCGGCGGCCGCGGCGGCGCGGGCGATGCTGGCGGTGGCCGCCCGCAGGGCGTTGCCATCGAAGCCGGCCGGTTCACCCAGTCCCACCAGGATCACGGTGGCGGGCCGGGCCTCCAGTCGCTGCAGGCTCACCGATTCGCCGGGCTTGCCCTTGAAGCGGCGGCGCTCAAGCAGCTCGCTCAGGCCGGCTCCCACCAGGCTGGCCACCTGGGCGCGAGCCGGATGATGGTCCGGATCGCTGAACAGGCCCACCGCCAGGGTGTCTCCCTGCCAGGCCTCCAACAGGGCTCCCGGATCGGCCAGGGAAGCGGTGAGGCAGCGGAACTCCATGCGCGAGGCGTCGGACGGGCTGACCGGCGATCGTAGCCAGCGCGGTTCCTCAGCCGGGATCGGCGGTGAAGGGGGTGGCCCAGCGATTCCGGGTTTCCTTGTTGAAGGGCGGCAGCCAGTGGCGGATCAGGGCCTGCTCCAGGGCGCGGCGCGGCCGCAGGTCGGAGGGCACATCGCCCCAGAAGCGGATACCGAGCCGGGGTGCCAGATCGGCCTTGGCGAGGAGTTCGCCATAGGCTGCCAGGTAGCTCTTGCAGTCGTGGTCGCCCTTCCAGCGTTGATCGGCCCGGCCCGTTTCACCCACGTAGAGGAGCAGGGGGTCCTCGAGCTGGGCGGGACGATCCAGCACGAGATAGATGGCGGCACCCCGCTGGGGCGGGCTGGGCCAGCGCCAGAAGGCGAGGCCCTGAGCCTCGAGCATTAGCGGATCCAAGGCGCGGGCGGCGGCTTCGGCCCCGGCGGCCGGCGGCTCGAAGAGCACCCCCTGGGCCGGTGCTGTTCCGCCGGCTTCGCGGCGGAACAGGGGACCCTGGTGGGCCGCCACCCGGCCCTGCCAGGCCAGCAACTGCTCGCGCAGCAGGGGAGGGGGAAGGGGCACGGCCTCGGCCCCGCCGGCATTGGAGCGGAAGAGTTCCCCCTGGCGGGCTCCGCCGATGGTGTCCCTCATCGGAGCCGCCGGCCGGTATCGCGGCGTCCGGGCGGGAGGCTGGGGCCCGCCCCGCCTTTCGTCCCTGATGGTCCCGAAGGCGTTGGACCCGAAGGCGTTGGTCCGGAAGCGGCTGGTCTGGGTGCTGGCGGTTGGGCAGCCGATGGCCAGGGTGGCGCCGGTCCAGGGGGTGCCGCCGCTCCACCGCCGCGAGCCGCTGCCGTCGGGGGGCCGAGCGGCAGATCGGGCCCGGGCCGCCCCGGTTCAAATGACACCCGGGCAATCCACTGTTCCACCACGGCGGGGGGGAGGCCCAGCCGGTCCCGTAGGTCGGCCAGATCGCGGAATGATCCGCGGGCCCGCTCCCGCAACAGCCGGGCGCAGCGCTCCGCCGTGAGCTCCGGCAGGGCGGCCAGGTCTCGGGCGCTTGCCAGGTTCACCGGCACCGGCACCGGTCCGGCCGGTGCCGGTGGCTCGCTATACCAGCGAAAGCTGAGCAGGGGCAGCCAGCTCGCCAGAAGGGCGGCATCAAGCTCCAGCACCGCCCGCAGATCCTCCGGACCGCTGAGTTGCACCCCTCCCTTCTGGAGCCGCAGCAGCAGGTCCACCTGCTCGCGGCTGCAGTCCGGTAGCCGCCCCCAGTCGGCAGCGGTGGCTCGGTTCACATCCAGGCTCCAGCCAAGGGCGGCGGCATGGCGCACCTCCGAGGCATTGCGCAGCGCTAGGGCCGGGTTCTGGGCCAGCCGCAGGGCCAGGAGGTCGCGCTCCACGATGTCGTTGTGGAGGGCTTCGGCCGCGGAGGCGTTGACGGAGCCCGCCGCGCCCACCGCCCCGTCGCCGGCACCCCCGTCGCCGGCCCCCGCGCCACCGGAACCGGCCATCCAAGAGCCTGTCCCAGCGGCACCGGAGGCGGGCGGCTTGATCTGGCCGCTGGCGATCAACAGCCTTCGGGCCAGGGGATCCAACCAGTGGCGCCTGGCCATCACCGGCTGGCTTCCCGACACATCGGGTCTGAAGCTAGCGGTGATTGGCGTTGGCGGGCCACTCCAGCAGGCCCAGTTCCAGGGCGCGCACGGTGGCATGGGTCCGGTCCCGGGCCGAGAGCTTCACAAGCACCCGGCTCACGTGGGTCTTCACCGTGTCCGCGCTGAGGATCAGGTGCCGGGCAATCTCCTGGTTGTTGTAGCCCCGGGCCACGGCCGCCATCACCTGCTTCTCCCGCTGGCTGAGGCGGGGGAGCGTTTCCACCGGTTGTCGCCAGAGGGCTTCGAGGCTGCGGTCGATCACCTGACCGCCATGGCAGATGGTGCGGATCGCGGCCAGTTCGCCGCCGGCCCCCAGCCCCGCATCCCGCAGCACGCCGTCACAGCCGGCCGCGATTGCCTCCCGGGCCCGGCTGCGGCTGGCTTTCCTCGACACCAGCAGCAGCACGCGGGTGCGGGGATGGTTGCGCTTCACCCGCAGGGTCAGCTCCACGCCACAGCCCCGTTCCAGGCCCTCGCTCACCACCAGCAGATCCGGCTGATGGCACACCACCTTGGCCCACCCTTCCTCCTCCGTGGTCACGGCCGCCAAGATTCTCTCCGGCCGGGGCGCGGCCCGCACCACCGCGCTCAGCAACAGGCGGCTGCCGAGGCAGTACACCTGACTCACCTGGGCCAGCTGGTTGGCGGCCAAGGCGTGGTCGGATCGAAGCTGGGAGAGGTAGGGGGTGAAGTCCACGAGGTCTGCCGTGGGGGGATCACAAGTTGGTTAAGGAACGCAGAAGATGACGCAGCGATCGCTACCAAGCGGAGCCTTGAACCCCACCGCGTGCGTGGATCCGCACTCGCCCAGGCCGATGCCGCTCAGCAGAATCAGCTCCACGCCCACCCCCCGCCGTACCGCCACTGCCTGCCCATGGCCTTCTTCGACTCCGAAATCGTTCAGGACGAAGCCAGGCGGCTGTTCAGCGACTACCAACAGCTGATGCAGCTCGGCAGTGAGTACGGCAAGTTCGACCGCGAAGGCAAGAAGCTCTACATCGAGCGGATGGAGGAAATGATGGACCGCTACCGGGTGTTCATGAAGCGCTTTGAGCTCTCGGAGGATTTCCAGGCCAAGCTCACGGTGGAGCAGCTGCGCACCCAGCTCGGCCAGTTCGGCATGACGCCCGAAACGATGTTCCAGCAGATGCACCAGACCCTTGAGCGGATGAAGGGTCAGCTGGAGAAGGAGGGCTGAGGGCGGGGGCCGGCGAGCCCGGAGCTTGGTCATCCACCTGGCGGCCGCAGCAGCCGACGCTCGTTGCGGCACACCATCGTTCGCTTCAAACTTGAGACAGGACCCCGATGATGACGCTCGTCTGTCCCCAGGCGGCAGGGTTCCGCTTCGTTCGGGAGCACCTGTTTACGATCCGGCGGCACAGCGCTCCTCGACCTCCGGTCCTCCATGGTTGATCAGCAGCGATCCTCTGCCGCCGCTACCGCATCGGAGGGGGCCACCACCCTGCCCACCTGGTTGAGCCGCGGCTTGGCCGATCTGTTCCCTGCCGCTGTTGATCCTGCGGCCGCCGGTGATCCGGATCAGACCCTCACCGCCCGCCTGGCCGAGGCCGAGCTCCAGGGCCGGCCGCTGCGGGTGAAGCTCGGCATCGACCCCACCGGCTCCGACATCCACCTGGGCCACTCGATCCTGTTCCGCAAGTTGCGGGCCTTCCAGGATGCGGGACACACGGCGGTGCTGATCATCGGCGACTTCACCGCCCGCATCGGCGATCCCACCGGCAAGAGCGCCACCCGGGTGCAACTGGGCGCCGCAGAGGTGGAGGCGAACGCCGAAACCTATCTGGTGCAGCTGGGGCTGGGGCAGGATCCGGCGCGGGCGCTGTTGGATTTCGAAACTCCCGGCCGGCTGGAGGTGCGGCGCAACAGCGAATGGCTCGCGGCGATGGACCTGCCGGCGGTAGTCGACCTGCTCGGCACCAGCACGGTGGGTCAGATGCTGGCGAAGGAGGATTTCGCAAAACGCTATAGCTCCGGCACGCCGATTTCCCTGCATGAATTCCTCTACCCGCTGCTGCAGGGCTACGACTCGGTGGCGATCGCGGCCGATCTGGAGCTGGGCGGCACCGACCAGAAGTTCAATGTGGCCATGGGCCGGGATCTGCAGCGCCATCACGGCCTGCGCCCCCAGTTCGGCCTGCTGCTGCCGATCCTGCCGGGCCTCGATGGGGTGCAGAAGATGAGCAAGAGCCTCGGCAACAGCGTGGGCCTGGCGGAGGCCCCGATTGACATGTACTCGAAGCTCGAGAAAGTGCCGGATGCGGTGGTGAACGACTACCTCACCCTGCTCACCGATCTCGATCTGGCGAAGCTGCCGGAGAATCCTCGCGAGCGCCAGAAGGCGATGGCGTTTGAGATCACCCGCCAGCACCACGGTGCGGTCGCCGCCCGGCAGGCGCAGGCCGATGCGGTCCGGCTGGTGGGGGGCGCGAGCGGTAGTGGCGCCGCGGATGTGGAAGTCCCGGAGGCCTCGCTGGCGGCGGTGAACTTCCCGGCCAAAGCGTTCTATCTGATCGCTGCTGTTGGAATCGGCGTGACCAGCAGTGAGGCCAAGCGCAGGATCAACGATGGCAATGTGAAGTTGGATGGCGAGAAACTCCTTGATCCCAATCAGGTGTTTGCCAGCCCCGAGGAATTGGTCGGCAAGGTATTGAGGCTCGGCAACAAGACCTTCCGGCGCCTGGTGGAGTGAGCGAGGGGCCAGTCCGGTCGGCTCCCGCACCACTGACTCGCTCCTGGTTGGCGGCGCAGGCCGTTCCGCACTTGCACAAAAGGTGTCCTATTAACTCGGTAGCTGGGTGATGAACGCCATCGTTGGTTGGAACCGCGCCCAACAAGAAAGGGTTTACACCTACCAAGCATCCAACTTTGTAACCATACTGGCTCGGGTACGAGCGTCTTTGGTGGTGAACGACGCAACGATCGTTCCCCGACGGCGGCACAACCATGGCCACCAGCGCGATGAACCGGTTCGCTGCGGCGCCTGGTTAGGCGTTTCGCTCGATCTGGATCACAGACCAAGGTCTGAAAGAGAAGGATGGTCATCGGGACGGCGCCCAAGTGTCCAATGATACTTCCGGTCGCTATCTTGGATGGGGAGGTCGTTGATGCTGGCAATGCGTCTGCGCATGAAGCCATGGTCGTCGAACTCCCAGTTTTCGTTGCCGTAAGATCGAAACCAGTGGCCTGCATCGTCGTGCCACTCGTAGGCAAAGCGCACGGCAATCCGGTTGTCTTGAAACGCCCATAGCTCTTTAATGAGGCGATAATCAAGTTCCTTGTTCCATTTGCGGATCAGAAACTCAAGAATCGCCGGACGGCCTGAAACGAACTCCGAGCGGTTGCGCCATGTGCTGTCGGGTGTGTAGGCGAGCGAGACCTTCTCTGGGTCGCGGCTGTTCCATGCGTCTTCCGCCATGCGCACCTTCTTCGCTGCAGTCTCGGCGTTGAAGGGTGGAAATGGTGGCCTAGGGTTTTCTGGTGTGGACATCGTGGAAAAGAGTTGTCCAAAGCTGTCTAATCTCCACTTTAGCCGAAGCCGAGGCGACAAGCGCCGAGCTTGGCGACTTGTTCCGCACTGGGGATCAGCGCTCCATCTGCTGTTCTCCTTGAATGGCTGGCAGGGAGCTTGAGGAGGCCAAGCCGAGAGTTGGTGGTGGCCTGCAGGATGGTGATGTCGGAACAGAGTTCATTTTAAAGAGGCACGCTCCTTCGAGCCGCTTCATCGGCGCCAGCGAAGCAATCTGCGATCTGGGTGCATCGGAACAATTCACGCACACGGTCTTCAAACGGCCGTCAGCCCGCCATCCAGACGAATCACCTGGCCGCCAATGAAGTTGGAGGCATCGGAGGCAAGGAAGTGCACTAAATCGGCCACTTCAAACGGCTCACCGAAGCGTCTGGCGGGAATCCGGGCTTTCATCGGATCGCCTTTGCTTGCTTCTCCCCACACCTGCTGGCCCATCGCGGTGAGGATCACGGTGGGTGCCACCGCATTGGCCTGAATGTTGTAGCGCCCCCATTCGGCTGCCATTGTCTGGGTGAGCAGGTTGAGCCCACCCTTGGAGGCGGAATAGGCAGCATGGCCCTCAGGGGCAAGCACAGCAGCAACCGAAGAGATGTTGATGATCTTGCCCCGTCTTTGTTTGATCATTCCGGGCACCAGTCGCTGCGCGAGCAGCAATGGGGCGCGCAGATTGACAGCTTGGGTTTCCTCCCAATGCTCTAGCGTGGTGTTGAGGAGATCCTCCACATAGACCACACCAGCGTTGTTGACGAGGACATCGACAGTGCGAAACATCTCCAGTGCCGCATCGGCAAGCCGGTGCGTCTCGTCAACGCATTGCAGATCAGCCTTCATGACATGGCATGCGCGCCCATGCTGTTGAACCAGCTGGCGCGTGGACTCCAGACCGATGGCGTCGCGGCCACTGATCATCAGTTCGGCACCAGCCGCCGCCAGAGATGAGGCAATCTCTGCCCCGAGGCCGCGTGATGCCCCAGTTACCAGAACACGCTGATTGTCAAGGTTAAAGCGGCATTTGGAATTCGACATGAAGTGAGTTTTGTGACTGGCTCAGAGATCCGTAGCAGTGCAGTTCATGATCATCTTGATTTGATTCTTTGCGTTTCTCGGCTTGCAATGATGTTGTGTTCAGGAAGATCAGGGAGCCACGCGAATCTCCCAACCAGAGAGTGCGGTGGGCCGCTCGCCAGGTCCACGGGTGATGATATAGCTAAAGCGGCTGCCATCAGGGCTGATGAAGCTCACGAGGCTCTGTCCATATGGATACATCGCTTTGCCGATACAATCAGCGCTGACGCTATAGCTTGCTCGCATCGTACCAGCGGCAGCACCGGTACCGCTGAAGGTGAGCTCAACACCGCCCTTGCCGTCATACACCTCACGGCCGCTTTCAGCATAGGGCTTTCCGTCGAGAAAACCGATTGAGCTATAGATGTAGACGCCCTTGAGTGTAGCAACGCTGCACTGAGCAGGAGGCGCTGATTTCTCTTCAGCCACTGCAGCATTGGCGATAATTATGGGCGTCAGCAAAAGCAATAGTGACGAAAGCCTTACCCACTTACACTTAAGTCGAAGTGTCAAGATGCCGAGATGCAATGCTCTCTAATTCTATCATGAACGCTATGGCAAGAGGCCTTGGGCTGATTTGGGTTTTGGAGGCATCCTTCGAGCGCGATGATCAGTAGTGGGTCGTCGCCAATTGTGCTTATAAGCCATCTCGGGCCCTAGGCGCTGGATCATGATGGCAGGCATCTCGTTCAAGATGAACTACATCGGCTCAAGGCCTGATCCTGCCGGAGAGGCGACTGAAACGAAGCCAAGCGGTTCTTACCCGAACACCGAACCTAGGGCAGCGGTGACATGCCCTGGTGGGCCCTGGATTGACTCCACTCGCGGAGACGCCAGCGTAGTGAAGGCAGATAATGGTGCTCAAGCATTCATGATGTCCCTTGGCGAAAACGGCGATGGCTGAGCCTGGCCAGCCCGTGCCCCATCCAGCGGTCGCGCAAGCCGGCCCCACCCTGGTCATTGTTCTTGCCGCAGTTGTGCTGACGCTGAGCGTTTCCCTTCACGGCCTTTTCCAGACGCCGGCCCAGGCGCAGGTTCAATTCCAGGCGCCAGTCGAGCAGGAGGTGCTGGCCAATCAGCCCCAGGCCAAGCCACCGATCGATGGCGTGCCGATCCTGCTCGATGGCCGGGAGGTGTTGACCTTAAGGCGTGGGATCGCCGGTTTTACGCTGCAGGAGCGGGCGGAGACGATCAGCCGCCGCCTGAAGCGCTTTGCCCAGGATGATTCCCGTTCGATCGACTCCCTCAGCTTTCAGCAACGGGCGGATGACGATTTCTGGTATCTCAGCGCCGGCCAGGACGTGCTGCTCACCATTAATGAGCGCGATGCCCAGGCCAGCCGCCTGTCGGCGAAGGCGCTGGCGGAGCAATCCCTGCAACAGATCAAGGTGGCCCTGCGCCATTACCGCCAGGATCGCAAACCCGGCCAATTGTTGCGGCACAGCCTTTACGCCCTGATCGCCAGTATTGGCTTTCTGGCCTTCTGTTTTGTGGTGATCCGCCTTTCGGGCCGCCTGTTTCCGCTGCTGGCCCGCTTCATCGCCAGGCGCGTGCCGCCGATTCGGCTGAATCAGGTGGAGATCGTCTCCGCCAAGGCAATCGCCCACGCCTGGCTGCAGGTTCTGACACTGCTGCGCCTGCTGCTACTATCGCTCGCATTCTTTTATCTCTCCGCTTTCATTCTGCGCCTCTATCCCTGGACCAGAGCTGTCGGCGAGGACATCCTGGACTATTTCTATGGCTCCGTTGAGTTGGTGCTAACAGCGATCGGAAACTATCTGCCCAATCTATTCATTGTTGCCATCATCCTGTTTCTGGCCACCTCATTCCTTCGAGCCATCAGGCCTTTCTTTGCGGCGGTTGAGCGAGGCAGCCTAGTGATTCCAGGCTTTTATCCCGAATGGGGCAAGCCCACGTTCAATCTGCTGATGGCGCTGGTGATCGCCTTGGCGGCGGTTCTGGCCTTTCCCTTCCTGCCGGGTTTCAGTTCGCCGGCGTTCCAGGGTGTTTCTGTTTTTCTTGGCCTGCTGCTCTCGCTCGGCTCCACATCGGCGATTTCCAATGTGATTGGGGGAATCATCCTGATCTACACCCGCGCCTTCCGGATTGGTGACCATATTCGCGTCGGCGATGTGATCGGCGACATCATCGAGAAGAACTTCCTGGCGGTGCGTATTTGCACGCCTGCCAACCAGATCATCACGATCCCCAATTCATCTCTACTGAGCAACAAGGTGGTGAATTATAATCTCTCCGCCAGAGATTTAAGCCGTGCGCTGATCCTGCAAACCACGATCACCCTGGGCTATGATGTGCCTTGGCGCCAAGCCCACGCGACCCTGATCGCTGCCGCCCTGGCCAGCGAGCACATCCTCAGGGAGCCGGCGCCGTTTGTGTTGCAGACCAACCTGGGCAATGATGCGACCAGCTATCAAGTGAATGCTTATACGGATAACCCCAATCTGATGGTGCTGATTCTTTCTGAGCTGCACCAAAACATCCAGGATCAGTGCGCGGCCAGTGGCATCGAGATCCTCTCGCCCACCTATGCCTCCCTGCGCGATGGCAGCGCCAGCACCATTCCAGCGCCGGATGCCTCGGCACCGGCAGCCTCGATGCCGGATGCCTGGGCACCGGAAGCGGCGCCGGAGGCCTGATCACACCATGGAGCAGGGGCGTTCCCAAGACGGCGCGATCGGTGCCTGGGCGGCGGCAGGGCTGCTGGGGGGCCTGATCGGCTGTCTGGCGGCGGTGGCACTCACCGAATTGATCAAGCAGTCGCTGGCCGCCGCCTCCGGCCTGGGCCCCGGGGCGCTGCGGCTGCTGCCCTTGCTCGGCGTGGGCCTGGCGGTGCTGATCCTTTTCGGCCTGGGCCAGGGAGGGTCGGTGCAGACGCTCGCTCCCCGCGAGACGCTCCGCCCTGGGGTCGCCCCCGGCTCACTGGCGGCCTGGTACTCGTTCCCCCACGACATCGCCCGAGCGGATCTGACGGGCGATGTGGTCCATGCAGCAGGGGTGGAGGAGCGGTTCCCGTGGAACCTGGCGCCCCTGCGGGCGCTGGCGATCCTGGCCACCGTGGGGTTGGGGGCGCCGATGGGCATGGAATCGCCGGCGGCCCATATCGGGGTGGCCACGGGCAGCTGGCTGGGCAGCGCGCTGCCGGTGCTGCGGGCCCTGGCGCGACCCTTGGCGATCGGGGGCGGCGCGGCGAGCGTGTCGGCCCTGATCGGCATCCCGCTGGTGGGCAGTTTCTTCATGGCGGAGTTGGCGGCGCGCCGCCAGATCCCGCTGAGCGGGCCGCGGGCCGCCGCGATGCTGGCGGGCGGCCTCAGTGGCTGGGCGGTGCATGCCGCGTTTCAGCTCAATCTGATCCGACTGGTGGTGCCCCGGCTTCCCCCCGCCGGTTTTCTCACCGCGGCGGAGGCCACCCTGTGCATCGGCGTGGTGGCCGGCGCCCTCACGGCCCTCACCGGTGAGGCGATCTATTGGGCCCGGGGATGGCGCGACCGACCGCTGACGCGCCTGCTGATCGGCGGGACGGCGCTGCTGGCCCTGGCGTTGCTGATCGGCGCCCTGGCCACCCCGGCGGCGGCTTTCGGGCCGGGGGGTGCAGCGATCGTGTGGGCCGAAACCACCAACCCCGCCCCGCTGCGCTTGCTGGCCCTGGCCCTGCTGCGGGCGGGCGCCACCACGGCGGCTGTGCTGGCGGGGGGCTGCGGCGGGGTGTTCGTGCCGTTTCTGGCGATCGGTGACCTGAGCGGGCGGGTGTTCGCGGCCCCCTTCGGAATTGCGGCAGACCTGGCCGGTGCCGCCGGAGCCGCTGCGGGCATCGCGGGCGGTTATCGCCTCCCGTTCACCGCCATGGCGATGGTGCTGGGCGTCGGCGGACCGGAGGGCGCGCAGCTCACGAGCATGGCCACGGTGCTGGTGGCGGCCCTGTCCGGATTGCTCACGGCCCGAGCCGCCAATGGGCTGAGCACGCGGGTGCGGCGCCTATGGCGTGAGCGGGTCGGCTCAGGGGAGTGAAGGGAGCAGGCGGATGGCTTGTCAGTTGCGGGTGAGCGCCAGCGATCCCTTGTTGTTTCAGTAGGCCATGGCGACATCATTGGCATAGGCCCAAAGGCGCCCGCTTGCCGGGGCGATGAAGTGCCTTGAACGCTGCCCCTGAGTGGCAGGCATGCTGAGTGGAGCGCAGCAGAGAAAGATTAGTGGCCTGCCCACTCAAGGGGCTTGTTCGAAGATCCGCTCCTCAGCAGGCGACCTCCGCAGACCTAGATTGCCTCACAGCTCAACAATGAGCGTACAAGCGGAAAACCTGGTGATTCAAACTGCATTGGACCGGTGTTGCCTGGTGCAGCAACAGATGGAGGCTCTGAAGCGGCTCGATCAAGCCAGCAGGTGTGTAGATCTAATCAATCAGGCTCTCCCACCAGTGCAACAAAGGATGGTGGCGGTGTGGTACGTAGCGACCTCTGGAACGGATATTCAAGAGCACAACCCGCAGCTCGGCAGATGAAACAGTCGAAATCTCAGACCAATGCTTAATAATGTCCAAGGTTGATATGATTTGCAGCTCGGGCGCCTCCCTCCGAAAAAAGAAATGGCCTTTCGATCATCCGTAGCGACTGCCCATTCGCGATGAACAGCAATAGCACAAGTCGCCGATTCACCATCATCTCCTAGCTCAAAAGCATAGTTCACGAAGGTTTCCTCCTCAGGCTCGGTAAAGTCTTCAACCAGAAGGAGGTCCTGATTTATGGCGTCATGAAACTGTCGCGAATCCTCATGCCCTTCATCTGCCAAACGCCGAAGGGATACCAATTCACGATCTTTGACAACTTGCGTAACAACAACCTGGGCTGGCAGTGACTCAATGATCTCAACAAAACGACCAGAGGCAGAGAAGTTCAAAACACAACAGGCATCAAGAATGAGATGAGAATGATTAAATTGCATTATTCAGCTCTCAATAACTCATGCCAGCCGCAAACCGCAATCTGTCAAATCTCCAGTCATCACAGAAGAATATTCGTGCAAAACTTCGGCGATGCGACGGGCTTCAAGCCGATCAACGCCAAGGAAATCAGCAAAACGTCCCTCAGTAATCTTGCCTTGCTCCAAAGCCTCAATGGCAAGGTGTTGATAGTGGACAGGAAGGCAGTCAGAACGATTCGCTATTTCTTGTAATCCTAGATCTTGCTGTACTTTCCTGACCTTGATCCCACGATCCCGCAAACGATCCCAGGTTCCAGTTGGCAGAAGCCTCAAGCCTTCCAACCTGTACACAAGGGCTTCTATTGAGACCCCGTAATAGTGCGCAAGCGTAAACAGATTAGTGATAGTAAATTCACCAGGGGCCCTATCCATTTCGTTGAATCGCCTCAGCAAACCACTTGTGGGCATCAGGAAATACTTTGGAAACGCTTCCGCCAATCGTTCACTCTCGGGAATTCGCTGGAACTGCCCATCAAAATCCAATACAGACTTGCGCCTGTGCACAAGAAAATGGAGGTAGCCATGCGCCATAGACCAGCGCCGACGTTCCTCTTGGTGATTCTGATTGATGGCCATGCAAGCGCCAACCTGTTCATCATAGCTATAAATCTCGGAGTATTTTGATGGCATTTTTACATAGAAGACTCGAATCCCAACATTCTGCTCCAAGATATCTCGAAGCAAAGGTAGGTGGCCATCTCCAAGTCCGAGCCGTTGGCGCTCTGCGAGCGCGATACTTTCCGCCACAGCTTCTAAAGGCATTTTATTTAACCGATACTCTGGGGGATAATTCCTTGCCATTGGAGCATCCATAATCTTTTCTAGCTCCAGAAAATGGCGGCAAAGGTCCTCAAAACGTTGAATAATTGGTCTGATTCGCTCTTCTTCCTGCTCACTGCGTTGATAAATGGCACGGAACTGGACCTCAAACGGTTCAATGGCAGGAGATGATCTGACGAAATCACTGATTGCCCGGCCATAAGCACGAGATAGCTTGATTAGCTCATTCGGCTTGAGACGTCGATCACCTTTTTCAATCGCGACGATAGTAGTTCGCGCAGCGTCAATGACTTTAGCAGCATCTGCTTGGGTCATTCCAATTTTCTTTCGTGCTTGTTGCAGAAGTTCCCCCAGTTTTCGAGCATCAATGTTGTCCAGTGCGTTTGTAGTTATCATAGACATTGTGATCCCTCTTGAATTGAAAGCTGTGATTGCTGAACTACCTGCTTGGCGCTAGGATGTCTTTCAAACTGTTCTAATATTTGAGGTTCAACTGTAGCCCATTCGGAAACATAGGTCTGATAAAGGCGAATGAGCTTATTTCTCATGTCCAGTAAGGTTAAGCCCTCCTCGCCATACGTTCTATCCACAATGTCATCGAGCTCCGGAAATCTCTGGGTCAATGACGCCCATTGGTGAATAGCTTGATCAGAATCCTTTAAGCATTTCCGAAGGGTGGACACTTGCGCGAGCATACTTTGGAGATGAAGCCAAACATCACCCAACGGTTGAGTAGCATGAGGCACAATATACCGGGTCTTGTCTTCTAAGTGTGATGAAGCGAGAGCTTGTTTGCGTAGAATACAGGAGGTGCAGTAACCACATTGAGTCGGTTTTCTTCGATGTGGGCTATCACATGAACTGGTCAACAAAATCAGCTCAGACCAAGCGTCTTCTGCTAACTGCCAACACATTTCAGTTTTTGTACTGTATAGGAAGGGATTCCAAACTCTGAAGTGTTCACCAATCAGCTCGCTCATGAAATTGCCAACCCCAAGTAGGGTCTCAGGATGCACAGAGCGAGAATGGTCTAGTCCCACAGCTGATTTTCGATAGGGCAGATTGATCGCTCCAATCCCATTTTCATAGACATGTAAAACCTTGCTCCCCCTGAGATATGCATAAGCGCAGCCTAGCAGCATGAAAACAATTCCCCTTGCACGGGAAAACTTATTCTTTTCTTGATGGGTGCTCTCCGCAAATCGAATTGGGGCTCTACAAAGTTCCAGCCGATTTGGAAACAATGGTTGAAGAGCATGAAAGACATCTTGTTGGCGAGCGTAGTTGTTATCATTGCTCCCAGTGCCAAACAGCGCAACAGATCTTTCCGGGGATCGATTCAGGCGAGTGTAAAGCCCAGCTAAAGCATCAAGTCCACCACTCCAGAGTGCGACTTCGCTTACATCAGGATCCGAAGACCAAAGACGCGGCTCGTTCTCAATGGAACGCCCTAGTTCAGATCGTTCCACAAATTCAAATCTCCATTTTTTTCCAGTGGTCCATTCCAGGAGTTTTGAGAGCCGTTGTTGTATGGATGATTGATTTAGAATCTCAGGGTGTCGGGCAGGAAGAACAATCTGAAGCTGGATTTGAGGCTGCCATAGATCTTGGATGGTCAGACGATCTGCAGCATGAACGGCAACTGCCAGGTCAATAACGTCAGCGATGATCGAAGGAAATTCTTTTTGAATTCGGTGTTTAAAAGCGTGATGCTGTATGGATACTTGAACATTGACTTCCTTGCCTTGCTCCCGGTCTATCAGGTGAATACTACTGCCATTGTCATTGAATGAATCGAAGCACAAAGTGTGCTCCGTCGAATGTATGCATAGTCCTTTCATCTAACATAGCTCGCCAGGAGGTTTTCGTTTAATTCAATTTCACGTCGCAATTGGCGTCGTGGCAGTGGGAGCCTTTCTAGGCTTTGGTTCTGGATCGCAGCTCGGGCAAACTGTTGAATGCCAGAATCCACATACGGTTCCATGGCCTCAACTCGACTTTCCAGAACACCATGAGAAACACCTGCATGATGATCAAGGCTTAAAGGTATTCGTCCTTTGAATTCGGATTCATAAACTTCATGGATAAATCGCTCATAAATTGTGGCCTGCATGTTGTTTGTTTCAACTTCTCGTCCATATCTAATATCGTTGAGCACGCTCTTTCCTGCTCGAATCATCAACTCCTTCGCGTTCAGTGGACCACCCACTTTCTGAGCCAGCTCCTCAAGGTCACTACTGATCCTGGCAAATTCAGCCCGATTCGACATCTCAAGTGGGCCAATTATCTGAGAAAATCGATCGGCTATGTCGCGTGCAAAAAGCAATGGCAATTTCGCGTAGTCTTGAAGATCTTTCCTGAGACACTCCAGCAGGCTGTGTGCGCATTCCTTAGAGCTTGCTGCTCCTTCACAAAGAATCTTGTAGGGCTTTTGATAACGCCTCCTCAAGCCGCTGTGCACCAAATCGCCATCTGGCATGACACCCCCTCCGCTGATCCGGGCTTCCAAGACCCATTTAGCCTAGGGCTCGATCCTGACATTGTCAACCGCTTCACCTGCTCGGCGACAAGGAATGTCAGGTATGTGCCCTCCAAGTTCTGATTGTGCTTTGCCCTCTTGCAGGTCGGACAGCAAGGAGGGAGCGGCTGTCTACGCCAGAAGGGCACCACCCAGCCTGGAACCCCAGCCGAACTCCATACCAGCCAGTGACCTGACAGGCCTCACTCAAAAGTGATCCACCTGCGTGCGGGATTCGTGGCTGGTGTGGCGCGTCAAGCCTGCGGCTGGAAGGCGGAACAACGGCCTGCAGGCGAGGGCGCACTCCCCTAAGTGGCTGCTGAAAAATGTCTGCGGAAGAAGGGCGATTCTGGGTGAACTCTTCAAATCGATGTCTTTCTGCGCCCCGGAATGACTACCGCTAGCCGAGATACTGCCTTGAATTCCTCTCTGTTGAGCCTCACGTGGCTGCGATGAGAGGCCCGATACGTTATTCAGAATCCTCCGATCAGCTAGCACGATCCTTCCAACGCTGGCCCTGAGTGACAGGCAAGGGCATATGCCAAGAGCAGGGTGCAAGTGGTGGCCTGTCCACTCAAGGGGCAGGTTAGACAATAGATGCATGAATTGGATCGCAGTTCTTCCAAGCCTCATTGACGAGGGTCAAAGCTAGTTGAACCTGATGAATGGCTGGACCATAAAACTGAGAAAGATCTCGATTGAGCTTTTGCCCGGCATTCTCGCCGTCGGGAAACTTCACATTTACACCGTATGCTATCTGGATGAAATGCGCTTCTTTATCCGTGATCACTACAAGCAATCGATAAGCGTCAGCGATTGTTCCTAGCAGCTCTGGCTCGGATATATGGACCAGGTTCCCGCTGTCTCTCAAGGCATTCCATGCTGACATCTTCATTGGATCGAGAGGGACTGAAGCTGCATCTGCAAGGCGTATAGAAAGGCGCTGAACTGCATCCGCCAGTTCATATGAAAGCAACTTGAGCACATCACTCCTTATTCGACGCGCCTCTGCCTGTCTGTTTCGTGCTTCCGATTCAACGCGTCGGCGTTCAAGAAAAAGCGCAACTGGGACACCGGTGATTATTCCTAATAACGTAGCCAGCCAGTTGGCAACCGCTCCATCCCAAAACTGAACGTTATGTCTACGACCATAAGAATATGCTACCGCACCTAGTGCCAATAGAGCAGGTACTCCCCATCTCAAAACAGACCAACGAAGTGTGCGCATTTAATGTCTAACGCTAAAGATCAGAAGCGGGCAAGAACCTCAACATTGAAATGATATTTAAGGCCCCGACTTCTGAATCTTGTAGTTAGGCAGCCATTTTTGACTTTTCAGTAGAGCTGGTATCCAGATCCAATCCACGCACAGAAAACACCTTCAATAGGATAGCCAGTACCACCTAAACGATAAAGACATTTAACGCCTGTATCGCCCAACACAAGCTATGTGCGCGGTCTGCAATATGCCGCTGCTACTGATCATATTCCCTAACTTTAGCATCGCCAAGATGCTGATGTTAACTATTTGTCACTCCGTAGAATCATCTAGAACAAAACGTTAAGAGCGAAACCATTCAATCAATTTATTATTTAGCGTTTCAACTCCTTGGCTTCCAGACTCATCCAACCATTTACTTAATATCTTAGACAGAACGGAGTCTTTTTCTTCAATCTCCCTCAGATTTTTAGACAATTTATCAATAGCTTGATCGCTCGAAAGGCCTTCGCTTAGATACTCGTTAAAGAGTGGTCGAAAGCCTAGCTCTCTGACAATTAATAAAACTTCGAATTCTCGGACGGAAGTGAATCTGTTGTTGAGCACAGCGTTTGCTAGATTCGCTATGGGATTCATTGTGTTACGTTTTTGCTTGTCTCTAAGCCATGTCAGCAGCTTTTTTTTGATCTTAAATGGAAGCATATTGTAGATGAGAGCAAGAAAAACAGGATTAGTCAGTAGCAAGACAAGTAATACCAGGGAGAATATCTTTATAACTAAATAAAAATAACCTGTCCGGACAATACTCTCCGACCATGAATCAAAAAAATGCTTATTGTTTAAGAGTTTTCTGGCTTCTTGGCCGTCTCCATCAATCCAATCATTTACAAAATCCCGCAAGTCTTTGTCATTGTAGACAACGATGCCGTATTGCTCATGTGTATATCCATATAGCTTTGGTTCAATGAGAAATCTATCGCCGAGGCTTTTTGCATTTTCTTTCATCAGATCAATTAAAATTACTTCGTCACCTGTATATGCATTAATTCGCCTGCTTGCGTCATTTGTAGTGAGGCGATCAACAGCTTCAGCCCTGCTTTTTACTGTTACAATACTAGCAGTTGGGAATATTTTTTCAATGACCTGGTTGGTGGTTGCTCCTTGAACTCCTATAGTTAGAACACCCGGATTTTTATATAGATCAGCAAGATTTTTTTTATTTACAAGAATTTTTGTCGATGTTGTAAAGAACGGTTTTGAAAACCATGCCATATCCCCGCTTGCTAAACTAGAGAGTTGATCTTTCCTTTGCTTAGTTATTGTGCTGGGACCGCATTCAATCGCAGGAAGTAAATTAGCAGCTATATCAAATCGCTTTGAGGCAAGCATCTTGAAGCGCTCGGGATAAGTTATGCTTATGTCTTCAATATTCCAGCCCTGGTTGGTTAAATGTGATCGCAAGCTCCCACAGTATCCATCCAGAATGCTATTGCCATTTTCATAACTTACGGGTGGTGCATCTTTAATGTAGGCGAAGACAAGTCTCTTTGTTGGCGCAGCAAATGAACTAGGAGTGTTAAGGATAAACAGGATGGTACAGCTTGTTGCCGTCAATACACTTAAGCGCTTCATGGTCTCAGCTTCCATATTTAAGAATGGCACAAGAGAGTATCTTGATTCTATCATTAGTATTGGTTGGTTGCAAGTGTTTCCAGCCTGCGCGTCTGATCTGTCTAGGAAGCCCTGGAAAACCGGTCGCCAGGGCGGGAGGCCTTTTGCAAAACCTGGGAGTTCAACGCTTCTATGGCTGCTTCTGAGGGAATTTCCAGAGCCTCCCTAACGCTCGCCATCACCTGGCCGCAAGGAGAGATTGGGGCATTCAGGGCTCATGTGGCGGCGGCTCAGGTGAATGGCGATGTTAGAAGTCATTCCTTAAACTTATCAAAGTACGCAGGATCTACATCGTAGACAGTTCTCTTGAATACACCCAGCTCCACCCTCTGGAACATTTCAACCAATTTGTCGCCTTCGACCTACTCGACTTTAGGTGCACCCTCTCTGCTTGCTTCTTGGATGGCCACATTGCTCAATCCTGATGTGGTGATGATGATGCCCTTTTCAGCTCGTCCGAGCATGGTGTTGCAGAAATCACCAACATGAGCGCGAGAGAGCAGATTGCCTTTGGCGTAGCGCTTGCATTGGAAGAGAAGTCTAAAGCTTAAAAATGGGTTGATTTCAAGTGTTCCATAGCCATCAATTCCACCATCAGCAGAGCCTCCCGTCACTTCAACATTCTCAAAGCCTGACTCCCTGAGAAGCTCTCGACACACCTTCTCAAACCCCGTAAGGCTGATGGACCGCAGAGTGCTCAAAAGATCTAGCTTCTCATTGTCTTCTTGATCTTCTAACCTTGCCTCAGGCGGGAGCACTTCCTCTTCAACTTCTTGTGCATCTCGCTTTTGCTTTCTAATCTCGGCGTGAATGGAAGCCCATTTCAGGAATAGTTCTCGTGCCTCATTGTCGACTAGATGTGCGTTCCGCCCCTTCTCTGTAAGAGTCCAAGTTCCATGCTTAGATGAATCCAGAAGACCTTCCCAAACAAAATGTTGCCTTGCCCAGGCAACCTGGTTATGGATCTTGCTTCCACCTGACATGAGGGTCTTGTCCAGAAGCTCATCTGGAAGATTTAAGTTTTTTGAGACGCGTGCAGACACCTCTCTCGGTCGACCCGAATCGCCAAGATCCCGAAGGGCATCTAGTAGGGGGCCGAACCACCGAATGAACTCAATCTGAGCATTTTTTTGCCACAGAGAGCACGGAGTTCCCTAAGTGTAGATGGCCTGCAGAGATCAACGGGGGGGGGCTCCGCACACCATGGCCTTGCAGCAACTCCTTAAGGGCATCATCTATCGCCAAGGTCTAGTTTACCCCTTGAAGTGCGTTGCGAAGGGCCGGCACCGCAGAAGCGGGCTGATCCACATCACGGCTCTAAGCCAGTGGCCAAACGCGCGTTTAATCAAGAAGTCTTACCGCTGGGGAGCACGTTCTCTCCTGCTTTCTTGTCCAACCTAGTATCATTGGTGAAGTCCTGGCAAAATGCCATGCCAATCCTCCCAGATGACAGAACTGAAATCGCGCCGGAGGGCGGCCTTAGAATAATACCCCCAAAATCTACAACCATTGATTCCGAAACATTAATTCCAGCAAACTCAAGTCGCTTTATTTTGACACAGTCTCTTGCTGCCAAGATTGAGGCGATCGCAAGGGCAAGACTTAAGTATGCTCGAATCACTGAACCCAGCTCATCACTGTCTACTCAGACTAGGTGGTCACAACATGATAATCTTTCCGCTTTAGCCCAATCCGTAATTGCTAGTAGCGAGATTGAGGGCGAAGAAATATCAGTGGATCTTATACCAGTAATTCTCAACGACGAGGGCATTGGGGATTCAAACATAAAACCAACTGATGAGCTTTCGCAAAGGCTTACTGTCGTGAGGAACATTTACAAGGCCTATCTATGGGCCCTGACGTCGAGCAGGGTTGACAATGAGTATGTTTCCAAGGAGTTTATATGCGAACTCCACAATCGAATGTTTTGCGACTCCAGCCATTACTCGGCATTTGCAGGAAAGCTAAAGGATCGAGATGTCGAAGTTAGAGGCTCAGTCTATCTTGTAAAGACATTATCTTATACTAAAACCAGCGAAGCATTGCAAAAACTTTGCGACAGGACGAATCTGGCATTCAGAAGAAATAGATCACATCAAGAATCGCCCCTTATTACAATAATTGGAGAGTTCCTACTTGACTTCTTGGCGATTCACCCATTTCTTGATGGCAACGGGAGAATAGCCAGGCTATTATCAACCTATCTCCTAGACAGAGTTGGTTACCACTTCTCATCAATTTACCCAATGGATACAATTATCAATGAAAGCAGGGCTGAGTATTTTGAAGCGCTCTTCTTGGGACAACGAAACTGGTATACTAAGCATGAAGATTTAACGACATGGATTGAGTTTTACGTCGATGCAGTCTACGAGCAATGGGAGCGCGCTCATAGAAAGCTAAAGCGCGCAGAATCCACTCAACGCCCTATGCAAGAAGTACCCAATGAATAAGTATTCTATGGCAGTCGCCACAGGGGCTCCAATTCAGCCAGTATACTTGCTCAAACTTTCGGATTTTGAATTATTCGCGACAATTTCATCTCTAATTCTTTCGGTCTTGGCAATTTGGCTATCACTTGTATTTTACAAGCTTTCTTCGGAATCATCCCGTGAGGCTACGAAGGCCCTTGACAAGATCGATACTGGAATTGACAAGATGCAATTACTCTTTGACAAGTTTTACTCTGGTAATTTAGCATTGCTAGCAGATACATACACTGATTTACGCGCACACATTCTCGGCGCACCCACCCAACAAAAAAGCATCAAAGAGAGTGCAGATGCTCAGGCACAGCAAGTGATTACAGATTTGGAAAGAGATTTGGAGCTTAAGGTTCAACAAATTCTAGCCTCTCAAGATTTACCGATTTCAGTTTCAGAAAGAATTTCCCAAAGGATGAAGACGATTGTGGAAGAAGGCATTGTTGGGACAAGACTTGCCCAAGAAGAAGCCTACAATACCACTGTAGTCGATGCTGTCCGCAAAGTTATTCACGATCTATCGTCCAGCAGTCAAAGCATTTTTGTCCAAGAAGTCATGCTAGCAATCAGCCCTCAAGTACCCAGAATCGAAATAATCGAAGCTTTAGCCAAGTTGCGCGATGAGAGCGAGATCGCTCTTGATCCTGACAGCATTGCGCCCTCCTCTGTTGTAACGATTTTATCTGCGTAGGCGCCCTCCTCCTTTATTGTCAGTTCCTCCGCTACAGCAGACTCGGCCAATAGTCGTAGGGCATTTCTTTCATAATTGACCTTGGTCTCAAGAGTTTCTTTTTCTTTATCGTTCGCAACGAACTCAATGTTGCAAGCCTATGGGCTTTCAACGGTTACTGAGGACGAGAGTTCACTACCAACGTTTCATCTTCGATCCCGCCGAGTTACTTGGGGCCTCCTGAGAAAGTCGGAGCCGCTGCCACCAATACAGATTCTGGCAGTCAGGTGCCTTGCTGAGTGATTATCAAGCCGCAGCTGTCTCAACGCTTGATGGCAGGTTGGTGCGCCTCAGAGCTACAAGCTGGCTGCTCAGGATCTGCAACCAGAAGGCAAACAAGGCAAAAAGAAGCTGGAGCAGCTTCTCCAGGTTCATCGCCAGGATCGCCATGGCAATGGCTGAACCCTGTGTCGCCGCAAGCTTCTCGCGGATTAGCCCCAAGCCGAATCTGCGTTTCCCCTGGCCAATCTTGCCTTCTACCGCATTGCGTTGACGTTGGTCATTTGCAAATTGTCGCCTCGCTTCTGCCACGAGCTCTGGATCATTCTTGGGGCGACCAAGGCGAGGGCCGCTCAGGCGGATTCCATGGCGCTGGCAGAAGGCTCGATTGGCACGGGGCGGATCTTCGTCGGACACATCATCCGCTCCAAGGAGCCATGGGACGCCCAAGCCCGCAGCAGGGTGCCATCGAGCGAGAAGTGCTCCTAGCTCAGCAGCGGTTTTCCCTCTGGCGAATCGAGCATCAACTCCAGAAACCAAGCCATGAGCACCTCATTGAGCAGGCGGCCGCGGGTCTCGGTGAACATGGTCGCGTGCCAGACGGGGTCGTCAGGCTCAGACCCACCAATCAGCGGAAGAGCAAGTTGTACTCCAGCTGCTCCATAAGCATCCGCTCCGAGCGGATCCTGTAGACCGCCTGCAGCAACCTGACCAGAAGCAGCTGCTCCGGCGGGATCATGGGGCGCCCACCCTCGGGATAATGGCTGAAGAAGGCTTTCCTGTACTTCTAACGCTGTATGTGCGGGTCCGGTATCCGCTCTGCGGTGGGTGCCGTTGTCGGCCTATGCAGGCGATGGGAAGCCGGCAATTTGCTCCAAAACGCCTGCGGTGCAACGGGACTGGGTGATTGTACGGTGGGGACGTGGGGATTTTATACGGACCCGGTATCGGCGGCTGCGTTCTTCGACTTCTTTTAAAGAAAGTTTGGCATACTAGCATCATCCATTGGTCCATGAATGAGGCCTCTCATAGATCATTGCCCGCATGCAAACATGCTCAGAAATCATGAAGCAGGCCTAATACTGCTTTAACTTCTCGGCGCGAGTGAGCTTCAGATCTCCTGGCCTTTGCGATGCAGCGATATGATTGATCTGCCAATTATTGTATGATCCATGCTGGAGAACACGGGCCTTGGCGTAGTTGGACACAGGTTCTCAGTAAGAACAATAAAACAAGCGGCGAACGCTCCAGATCAGCCGCGGGCAGTAGCCAATTGCGCTAACAAGGCATCTCTGGCTGGCCGCTGGATCTTGAGCGTTGGCCATCTCGATCATGATGAACTACACCGGCTCGAAGCCCGACGCGGCGGGAGAGACGACTGAAACGAAGACAAGCGGTTCTGATCCAGTGTTAAGCACACCGTGAACTTCTCGGCGATGAGCTATCAACACATCTCCCTTGCCGATGGCAATCGTCTCCCCGTTGGCACCGACTCGGTACTCGCCGCAACCTGAAAGGATGGTCCAAGTGTCTTGGCCCTCAGGATGAAGATGAGCCGAGATACTCTGGCCGGGTTTGACATACCAAGCAACGACCGCTGCGTCAGCCGACTCGGTGATGACTGAGCGAATGGGCTCACCATCTGCTGGTTGGAAGAACTCTGAGACCTTGAATAGACGCTCCGGGCTCATTGTGGCCTCCATGGAATAAGGTTTTGCGAATTTTAGCAACAATGGCGGCCCAGCAGTTCTTGGAGGCCGAACACAATTTGGGCGGGATGCGATGTGCGGCTGAAGCCAGATTGTGTCCATGTAGTCTACTTGTCTCCCTGCTTCCAAGGGTTGCGTGGCCCCGCTCAGGGATTCTTCGGCACCAGGGCCACAGGGAGGACCACCCCCTGCCTGTTCTTCGCGGCCGATTCCGTGAGCCACTGGGCCACCACGGGGGTGGAGAGCATGCGGGTGAGCAGACGGCACTCCAGCTCTCGGTTGGTATCGTCCCCGCTGGCGATCACCATCATCACCTCACCGGAGGGGATGGTTTCCCGAGCCAGGATCGAGAACAGGGGCTCGGGCAACAGGGCGCCCTGGTGCAGATCCTGGATCACGTGAATCAGCTCATGCCGGAGGATCTCTTCCTGATCCATTCCCTGGGCTCGGATGCTGGAGGCGCAGAGAAAGACGACGGCCTGTTCACGGTTCCATCCACCCATCAGCATGGGGTTTTGGGCACATCGGGGATCCGAGTGGGCCACGGTGAGGCCGGCAGCAGCTGCAGCTGCGATCAGGAGCTGGATCAATAGAGGGCTGCGATGGTTAATGACAGGTTAAGGCGGGAATCCCGCTGTCGGGAGGGATGTCTTAACCTCTTGTTAACCGACCTGCCGGCAGCGGTCAGCGCCGGTGGGAAAAGCTTTCAGCTCGGGCGCCTCTGCCCCGATCCAGCTGCTGCAGCTTCTGAGCAGCCGGTGCTGCCGCCGCCAACCTGGTTCCTGGTCTGCTCTTGGAGCCGCCAGGCCAAAGCCGGGTTCGCTGTGCAGGAGCTGAGCTGGCTGAACGGATCGCCAAGGCGCTCTGCTGCTGCATAGCCGCCGCGCAGCGGCAAGCGCCCGCCTCCGAGGGAGCACCGGGAGCCGGGGCCGGTCAGGATGGCGCAGCTGTCCTGCCGCTGCCCGTGCGTTTCTCCGAGGCCTGCGAACGCAACAAGGAGCCGATCCTGCAGGTGCTGCGCCAGTGGCTGCCGCCGCGGGCGCGGGTGCTGGAGGTGGGCTCCGGCAGCGGCCAGCACGCCGTGCATGTCGCCCGGCAGCTGGCCGGCGTGCAGTGGCAGCCCAGCGACCGGGCCGAGTACCTGGCTGATCTCAGGGAGCGGATCAGCCTGGAGGGGCGCAAGGGCCTAGCCCCCGGTGCCCAGCTGGCGGCTCCGCTAGAGCTGGATGTGGACCGAGCCGAGCAGTGGCCGCGGGGCCCCTACGAGGCGGTGTTCAGCGCCAACACCACCCACATCATGGAGGCGGCCTCGGTGCCCCGCCTGCTGGCCGGCGCGGCGCGGGTGCTGGCGCCCGGCGGCCTGCTGCTGCTCTACGGCCCCTTTCTTGGCGGTGGCGTGCCCACGGCGCCCAGCAATGCCGCCTTCGATGCCCACCTGCGCAGCCTCGATCCGGCCATGGGGCTGCGCGATGCCCAGGAGGTGAGCGAGCAGGCGCTCAGCCTTGGGCTTGAGGCGGTGGCGGATGAGGCGATGCCGGCGAATAACCGCACGCTGATCTTTCGGAAGCGGGGGGCGGCGGTGGGCTGAGGCATGGGGCCGTGGCGTGGGCAGAGCCATGGGGCAGAGGCGCTAGGTGCTGCTCGGCTTGCCAGCGTGGTCGCGGCTGGGAATGATGGCCCTAGGGCCCTGTCGGCTGCAGGTGACCCCATCCGCCATCTCGTTACCCCACCCATTGCTCGTGGCCTTCGTCAACGAAGTCGTTTCCGACGCCGACATCGAGGCCTATGGCCTCCCCTTTGAGAAGGGCAAGGGCCATTGGTGGACCCGCGACAAGGAGCGAGATCTTTATTTGTGGGGTGGGGAATATGGAAATCCAGCCTGGGGCGATGAAGTGGAGGGTCACTTTTGTCTCTTTATTGATGGAAGAATGCTTCGACTTGCACTTTCTTTTGGTGTTTGGTCGAAAAACTGGTATGTGAGGCCATTTATTGTCTCTTGGGATCGACTGCTATGGATTGATCCTCCAGACTGCTATAGCATTGATCGATTAAGAGTGCTTAATTTGCTTCGAGAATCGCTGATTGCTTATGGCCGTGATGGTAGGGAAAATCGCAATACGCCAGATCGGATTGTGCGTTTCGGCTTTTAAGCTATTTCGGGGTAGTTTCTCGAGCTTCTGCTTTCGGGTGGACTCAGACGGGTAGCTGCGGTCGTTGCCCTCAATTCATTCAGCAGCGCCAAAAGGTGATGGATTCTCTTGCCTTGAGATCCCTAGCGTCGGTGGATCTATCTATCGGCGCCCTGGTGGTTCGAGCATCCCTTGCCAGCCAAGGTTCCACGATCGTCCACCGAGCTGAGTCTGTCCGCACCTGGGAATGATCGCTGCATGGCCGTTGTCTGTGAGGCAGCGGGCTGAGTTCCTTCCCTTTCCCATTTTTCTGCCATGGCCATCACAGCCGAGGCGGCCATGGCTCGCCTGGCCGACGTGCACACAATTGACCAGCTCACCGCCCTGATCGATTTGATCGATGTGAAGGGGGCGGGCGGCCGGACCATGTTGTTTAGTGGTCAGATCACCCTGAATGATGGCCCGGGGAAAACCGCGATTAAATCGTTTGATGTAGCGGATTCGCTTGCCGCTAGTCACTCCCAGCTTTTGTTTACGAATAATTTGCCGATCGGGAGATTTTTAAATGTGCAACGAGGTAGCAATACGGCCAATGAATTGCTAATTGCGAAGCTTGATGAATTGTTTTCTGGTGATCGTGAGCAAATACTCGCCTACTTCTACGGCACCCGCGACGCCAACGGCAATCGCATCGCCAATGGCATCTGGGATCGGGTTTCGGCCCGCTTCGCCGCCGCCGCCAGCGGCGAGGTGCTCACCCTCACTGCCGGCGCCCGGCTCGATGGCGTGTTCGCCCAGACCGAACTGGCGGTGCTGCTGGCCAATCCCCGCGTCACGCGGATCGATGGCATTCCGATCAATGTGCTGCGGGGGCTCAACCTGCAGCAGGCCTTTGAGCTGATCACCGCCCATTCCGAACTCGAGGTCGCCCAGCTTCGCCTGGCCGTGGATACCTCCGGCAATCCGATTCTGCGCCAAGGGCTGCTCCAGATCGATAGCCGCCCCTTCCTCGCCGATCTGCCCCCCGTGGCTCCGCCCCCCCTGCCGGAGGGGGCCACCTATCGTCACCTCGGCTCCTTCCTGCCCCCCGACCGCTTCCGCAGCCACCAGCAGGTGCTGCAGCGCTATCGCCCGCTGCTGGTGGCCGAGCGCCAGGCCCTCAACCGGCCCGATCAGATCCTGGAGCGGGTGGGGGTCACCAAGCTGCTCAGCCGCCTCGATCAGGGCTTGCTGGTGCTGGGTCTGGCCATCACCGCGCTCGATGCCCACGCCGCCCTGCAGCGCGGCGACAAAGACGGTGCCCAGGCGATCCTCAGCCGCTGGGCCCGGGAGACCGCCGGTGGCCTGGCGGGTGGGCAGCTCGCTGCGCTCCTGGCTACCCCCCTGCTCGCCGCCGGGCCGATCGGGGCCCTGGTGGCCTCCGGCCTGGTGGTTGCCGGTGGCTTTGGCGGTGCCCAGCTCGCCGCTGGTCCCGCCGGTGAGGCGCTCCAGGCCGCCTTTAGCCGTGCCCTGGCCGACTGGGCCGAGGCCGCCATCGCCTTGCTTCAGAGCCTCTTCGTGACGGCTGAGAACACCGTCTCCCCCCTGGTGCTCGACCTCGACGGCAACGGTGTCACCACCCGCGGCATCGCTGAGGGAACCATCCAGTTCGACCATGACGGCAATGGCTTCGCGGAACGCACGGGCTGGGTGGGTGGTGGCGATGCCCTGCTCGTGCGGGATCGCGATGGTGACGGCCGGATCACCACGGGCAATGAGCTGTTCGGGAACCACACCCGCCTGAGCAATGGCAGCCTGGCCGCCCACGGCTTTGAAGCCCTGCGGGGCCTCGATGGCAATCGCGATGGCCGCATCGATCGTCGTGATGCCGTGTGGTCGGAATTGCGGCTCTGGCTGGATGCCGATGCCGACGCCGACACCGATCCGGGCGAGCTGTTCCGCCTCGATCAGCGCGGTGTGGAGAGCCTCTTACTCGCCTATGTCGACTCGTCTTGGACTGATCCCCAGGGCAATCGCCACCGCCAGCTCGGCACCTACCGCAGCAGTGATGGCCGCACGCTGGCCTGCCATGACGTGTGGTTCGCGATGGATCCCACCCGCTCGCGTCAGCTCAATCCCCTGCCCGTGTCCGCCGCCATCGCCGCCCTGCCGGAACTGCCGGGCATGGGGCTCGTGCCCGGGCTGCATCAGGCCATCGCCGCCCGCCCCGATGGCCCCCTGCCGGCCCTGCTGGAGCAGTGGATCGCGGGCAGTTCGGTGCAGCGGGAGGCCCTCCTCCAATCCCTGATCTTCGCCTGGACCGGTGTTGATCAGGAGAGGATGCCCGAAGGCAACGGCGATCAAGACGCCTACCGGCGCCTGCGGGCCATGGAGCAGCTCATGGGCAGGCGCTTTCGCGGCATCACCTGGACCCAGGTGCCCCAGGGTCGGGTCACCCTCGCCCTGGAGGAGGCCTTTACGGGGCTGCGGCAGGCCGTCGACCGTCTCCTCTCCGCCCAGGTGGAGTTGAGCCCCCTGCTCTGGCGGGTGCAGGGGGCAGTGGAACCCGATGGCAGCCTGCGCTTCGAGGTGGGTGACTTGCTGGCGGTCCTGGCGGCAAACAGTGGCCCCCTCCTGGATGTGCCGGCCCTGTTCCGCCTCACCAGCAGCCTGGCCGACATGGGCCCTATCGGGGTCTCCGTCCTCCGCTCCCTGGCCCAGGCCGTTAGCGGCCGCCTCGATCCCTTCGCGGTGGTGCTCGGCGCGGTGCTGCCCATCCGGGCCATGGTCACGGGAGGGCCCGGCGCCGACGGGCTGACGGGCTCAGCTTCCTCCGACTGGATCCAGGGAGATGCCGGCCACGACAGCCTCTCGGGCTTGGAGGGGGATGATGTTCTCCAAGGCGGCCGCGGTGAAGACGTTCTCAGCGGAGGGGCGGGCAATGATCTCTATCTGATGGCTCGTGGCGATGGCCGCGACAGGCTGCAAGAACGGCATGGCCTTCAGGATGAACTGCGATGGCTTGATGTGCCCTCTACTGAGATCGCCATCGAGCGCCTCAATGCCGATCTGGTGATCGGCAATGGCCGCGGTGACGCGGTGCGGATTCTCCGTTACTTCAGCGATCCCAACTACCGGGTCGAGCACTTCAGCTTCAGCGATGGGGTCGTGTGGGGTGATGGGGCATTGCTCGAGCGGGTGGTGGTAGCCGGTGCCACCGCCGGACCCGATCAGCTAGGCGGCTTCGGCGACACGGCGAACCGGATTGATGGGCTGGAGGGAGACGACACCCTCCTGGGCGGTCCCTTGGCCGATCGCCTCCACGGTGGTCCCGGCCACGACCGGCTGGATGGTGATCTAGGGAACGACACCCTGAGCGCCGGCGGCGGCAACGACACGCTGATGGGAGGTGGCGGCAATGATCTCTATCGCATCAGCCGGGGTGGTTGGCGCACCACGATCTACGACTACGAACCAAGCACGAATGAGCCGAATGCGGATGTGGTGGAGTTCAGCGACCTGAGCAGCACGGAGGTGTTGTTGGTGGAGCGATTGGGGAAAGACTTGTCGCTGCAATTTGTGTCGATGGATCAGGTGCGTGTGCAGGGATATTTCCGCTCTCCATCGCTGCGGATCGAGAGTTTTCGCTTCAGTGATGCGGTGGTGTGGGACGATGCGATTCTGCGGTCGCGGCTGGTGGTGGGCGGCGCCACGGCCGGGCCGGATCAGCTGCTCGGCTACGGGGATATTGTGAATCGGATTGATGGATTGGCAGGCAACGACACCCTGCAGGGGGCGGGGCTGGATGATCGGCTGCTCGGCGGTGCCGGCAATGACGTGCTGCAGGGCTTAGGGGGCAACGACGACCTCCAGGGCGGCAGCGGCGACGATTGGCTGGGGGGTGATCTAGGGAACGACACCCTGATCGCCGGCGGCGGCAACGACATGCTGGTGGGAGGTGGCGGCAACGATCTCTACCGCATCAGCCGGGGTGGTTGGCGCACCACGATCCATGACCACGAGGCGAGCACCAATGTGCCGAATGCGGATGTGGTGGAGTTCAGTGATCTGCGCAGCACGGAGGTGGCGTCGGTGGAGCGATTGGGCAATCACTTATCGCTGCAGTTTGTGTCGTTGGATCAGCTGCGGGTGCAAGACTATTTCCGCTCTCCATCGCTGCGGATCGAGAGTTTCCGCTTCAGTGATGGGGCGCTCTGGGGAGAAAGCTCAATCCTGGCGCGCCTTCAGGTGGTGGCCGGCCTCTGACCACGGCCGTCCGGCCGGGGGCGGCTTTAACGTTCCGGCCTCCTCACGCCGTGGCGATGGTCCGGGTTCAGGAACTGCTGGTGGTGCAGCACGTCGAGCGGGAGGGGCCTGGTCTGCTGGCCCAGGTGGCAACCGAACGGGACCTGGCGGTGCGAATCCTGCGGCCCTACGCCGGCGATCCCCTGCCGGATGCCCTCCGGCCCGAGCAGCTCCTGGCGGTGATGGGCGGGCCGATGGGCGTGGCCGACCTCGGCGATCCGGCCTTCCCCTGGCTGGAGCCTCTGGTGTCCCTCCTGCGCCGTGCCCTAGCCGAAGAACAGCCGGTGCTGGGGTTCTGCCTCGGCGCCCAGCTGCTGGCCCACGCCGCCGGGGGTGGCGCCATCCCCCTCTCTGTGGGCGATCCACCGTTGCCCCATCGGGAGGTGGGGTTCGGCGCCATCAGCTTCACCCGCTCCCCCGCCGAGGAGCCCCTGCTTCGGGATCTGCCCACCAGCCTGCTGGTGCTCCACTGGCACGGCGACCGCCTTCAGCTGCCGCCCGCCGCCACCCTGTTGGCTTCGAGCCTGACCTGCCCTGAGCAGCTGTTCCGGATCGGCCCGCGCGCCTTCGGGCTCCAGTGTCACATCGAAGTCACGGCCGCTGCCCTGGAGCGGTGGATCGTGGAGGACGCCCCCTTTGTGCGGGCTGCCCTCGGGGCCGGCGGGGCCGATCGCCTCCGCGCCGATGCTGGCCGCTGGCTGGGGCCGGTCACGCCGCTGTGGCGGATCTTGTTGCACCACCTGCTGGACCCCGATCAGGAGGCCTGCGGCAGATCCTGATGCTTCAGGTGCTTCAGGCTGCTTCAGGCCGGCGCCGCCTGTGGCCGATTCAGCCAGCTCGCCAGAGAGTCCTGGGGCCGCCCCGGGGAGCTGGTGATCTCCACGATTCGGCCGATCGAAGCGGGTGTGTCGAGGGCATCCAGGCAGACCCGGGCCACCAGGCGCCGCGGCAGGCTGCCGCCCTCCTGGCCGCCGGCACCGCTGAACACGATCCCTTCCCGCTCGATCCCCTGCTCCGCTTCCTTCAGGCCGCCCGGGCGCACCACCGTCCAGTCGAGGCCGCTTTCGCCCAGCCACCGTTCCCCCAGCCCCTTCCACACCAGGATCATTCCGAACAGATTCAGCGGATGCAGCAGGCGGCCGCTGCAGAGGGCGGTCACGAGCACCAGCCGCTTCACCCCTGCGGCCTGGCAGGCCTCGATCTGGGAGCGGATCGCCAGGGCATCCACCTTCAGCGGCCCGAGCAGATCCAGCGAGGGCCGGGCACCGGTGGCGATCACCAGGGCCTCGCAATCGCGCAGCGCCGCCTCCAGGGCCGGGGCATCGCTGAGCTCCAGGCGCACGATCTCGGCCCCCTTCAGGCCCTCCGGCACGGCCGAGCCGGGCCGCAGCAGCGCCCGCACCGCCAGCCCCCGGCCGATCGCCTCCTGCACCACCCGCCAGCCGGTCTTGCCGGAGGCACCACTCACCGCGATGCGACGGCGAGGCTCAGGGGAATCTGCAGTGCTCATCGGCGCTCACCCAGACAGGGGGAATGGCCGGATCGTATGGAACTCCTGCCTGCCCCGGCGGCCGGTTTCCCTCCCAGGCCGCCCCTGCGGCGTGGCCCAACCGGATGGCCTGGCGCTGGTCGTCGCTGCTCAGCAGCGCTTCCACACAGTCGCCATCCATCCTGCCCGCCTGCACCATCGAGCGAAGCAGCTGCACCGCATGGGGTTCCGAGAAGGCCGGCTTGTACGGCCGCACCTGGGTGAGGGCGTCATAGATATCCGCCACCGCCACGATCCTTCCCGCCAGGCTCACCGCTTCACCGCGCAGCCCCGCCGGATAGCCACTCCCATCGAGGCTTTCATGGTGGTGGGCCACCACCTGGCGCAGCACAGCGATGTCGGGTGCCTCCTCCAGGCCCATCGCCGTGATCAGCTTCTCGATCAGCGCCATGCCGATCACCACGTGACCCTGCATCACCAGCCGTTCCTCCCGGGAGAGCGGCTCGGGCTTGAGCAGGATCCGATCTGGAATGCCCACCTTTCCCAGGTCATGGAAGGCGGCGAAACGGTGGAGGTTCTCGCTGAAATCGGCGGGGAGTGGACGTTGCGTTTCCAGCTGCAGCGCGATCAGGCGGCTGTAGAGGGACACCCGCTCCATGTGGGTGGCCGTTTCCTGATCCCGTCGCTCCGCGATCTTCAGCAGCTGCCGCAGGGTGCCATCGAGGCTGGCGATGCCGCTGAAGTGGTCCCTGCCCGTTGGCCCACCCTCCGTTCCCGTTTCCACATAGGTGGAGAGCAGGTCGGTGCTGGCTTCGTGATGCACGAAGGCGGTCCGGTTGATCCCCAGATCGAGCGCCTCCAGCCGGTGCAGCACGATCTTCAGCAACTGCCGCAGCGACAGCTGCGGATCATGCAGACCCGACAGGGGGAAGGAGGGCGCCAACAACCTCCGCGGCAGGCTCAACCTTCACCGTATCCCCGCCGCCGGAGGCTTGGGATGGGCTGCAGGCGAGGATCTGCGCGATCGGAGCAGGATGGGTGCGCTCCCGCGTCGACCCGCCTGGCCCGGCCCCGCCCTGACCGGTGCGGATCGGTGCGGACGGAGCCGGTGGCAGGAGGCCGTTAGCGCTCTCGGTACGCTGGAGCCATGGCGGCCGCGATCCTCGACGTTGAACACCTCACCGTGTGCCGCGATGGCACCACGGTGGTGGAAGACGTGAGCTTTTCGCTGCCGCCGGAATCCGACACCGCCCTGGTAGGCCCTAACGGCGCCGGCAAGAGCAGCCTGGTGCAGGCCCTGCTCGGGATCCTGCCCCGTCGCTCCGGCACGATCCGCCTGCTCGGCCACGCCCTCGGAGCCCGGGGCCAGCTGCCGGTCGCCGTGCGCGATCGCATCGCCTACCTGCCCAGACCCTCAGCCTGCGGGGCCGCATCCCCCTCACGGTGGCTGAATTCGTGGGCCTCGGCTTCGACCGTCCCGGCCTGGCGCTGCCCAGGCGTGCCGGTGCCAGCCGGGCGGCAGCGGTGCGCCGCGCCCTCGTCTGCACCGACAGCTCCGACCTGGCCGACCGGCTGATCAGCGAGCTCTCCACCGGTCAGCTCAAACGGGTGCTGCTCGCCTTCTGCGTGGTGCGTCCCCGCAGCCTGCTGCTGCTGGATGAGGCCCAGGCCGGCCTCGACAGCCAGGCCACCGACCAGTTCCACACCCTGCTCTATGGCCTGCGCCGCAGCGAGGGCTGGACGATCCTGCAGGTCTCCCACGATCTGGAGATGGTGCGGCGCACCTGCGATGCGGTGCTCTGCCTCAACCGCAGCCTCCGCTGCTCCGGTTCCCCCGACCACGCCCTCAGCCCCCTCCAGTTGGAGCGCCTCTACGGTCCGGGCTACGTGCCCTACCACCATCACCACGGCCGCGGTCCCTCGCTGCCATGAGCGCTCCGCAGGTCCTGGGGGAACTGCTGCAGCTTCCCTTTCTGCAGCGCGCCCTGCTGGCCGGGCTGCTCACCGGTGCCCTGGGCGGGGTGCTCGGCAGTTTCGCGGTGCTGCGCCAGCTCTCCTTCTTCAGCGATGCCCTCGGCCATTCCGCCCTGCTGGGCATCACCGCCGGCATCCTGCTGGGCCTCAATCCCACCGTGGTGCTGGTGCCCTTTGCGGTGCTCTTCGCCCTCGGTGTCGACCGGCTGGCCAGCCGCAGCCGCCTCCCCGCCGATGCGCTGCTGAACATCGTGTATTCCTCCTCCCTCGCCCTGGCGGTGCTGGTGCTGAGCCGGGTGCGCAGCTACCGGGGCGGGATCGAACACCTGTTGTTCGGCGACATCCTGGGCGTGTCATGGCTCGACCTCAGCCTGATCCTGCTGCTGCTCATCGGCGCCTGCGTCTATCTGTACCTCAGTCGGCGCAGCCAGATTCTGCTCACCCTCGATGAACCACTCGCCATCTCCCGCGGCGTGGCCGCCGGCCGCCACCGGCTCCTGTTCATCGTGCTGCTGGCGGTGGTGGTGGCCATCTCGATCAAGGCGGTGGGGGTGCTGTTGATCAGCGCCTTTGTGGTGATCCCCGCCTGTGCCTCCCGGCTGGTGAGCCGCCGCTTTCCCCATTACGTGCTCCTGGCCTCGGGCCTGGGGGCCGGCTGCGCCGTGGTGGGTCTGCTGCTCTCGGCCCTGCTGGATCTCCCCTCCGGCCCCGCCGTGGTGGTGGTGCAACTGGCCGGCTTTCTGGCGGCCCTGGCTTTGGCACCCCGCGGCATAGGCATCGGCGCCTGAGCGTTCGGCCCCTTGTCGCCCGCTCAGGGAGCGGCTGGCTTTGGCGAAGCCTGGGGCGGAACGACGGGGCCGCCGAAGGCGGTGGGCTGGGCGTAGAGCCAGCGCAGGGTGCTCCGGTCCCGCTCAGAGGGCACCAGCACGGGCACCGGGCCGGGGGCCGGGGCCATCACGTCGCCCGGGGCATCACTGTGGCCCCAGATTCCGAATGCATGGCCCAATTCGTGCAGAGCGGTGGCCTGCAGCGCCTCGGCCCGTTGTCCCGGACCGATCAGCACCTCCACCGCCGGCTCCAGCCGCCACTGGCCGGCAGACCGCTCCACCGCCACCAGCCGCAACAGGGCCCGTCCATGGCTCGCCCGCGGCCGTCCCGTTCCGTCCCGGGCCAGGGGGGGCAGCCGCCGCCAGATCCGCACCTGGGCCGCCTCGGGATCGGCCACCAGGGCCAGCGGCACCAGCCTTTTCCAGCTCTGCAGGGCCGAGATCACCGCCCGTTGCCAGCGCCGCTGCACCCCATCGGCTGCTGCGGGCCCAGATGTCGTGGCGGGCAGGGCGGGCTCCATCCACACGCACCAATGTTGGAGCCGCGGCCAGCCGAGGGGGGTGGTGGCCAACCGATCGGCGTAGCCAGGCGCTCCGGGTTGCGGGGGAGCCTGCAGCAGGCGGGTGGCTTCCAGAACCCTGGTCGCCAGCGCCGGGGGGCAGGGGGTGCCTGCTGGCTGCTGAAGGGGGGGGGCGTCCTCGAGAGCGACGGCCGCGGATCCCTGGAGCATCACCCCCAGAGATAGGAGGCAGGCTGCCAGGGTGGCCGGCTTCACGCCGCCGGCAGTCCCACACCCCGGGCCATCAGGGAGGCCATCAGGGGAATCACGGCAAATCCCGCTAGCTCCACCGTGAGCACCAGGCGCAGGCGCCCGGCAAGGGCCTCGCTCACCTTGGGAAGCTCCCCCTTGCGCAGCGGGATCGCCCAGAGGATGTACGTGATCGTGGGATACAGGGAGAGGGCACCCACCGCCAGGTAGGTGCCCACCTTCCACCAAAAGAGGGGGTTGGAGGTGTAGAAGTCAGTTCCCTGGCCGAAGTGCAGCACCCGGGCAATGCCGCTCAACAGCAGGGTGAGGGCGGCGATGCCATACACCACATCCACCACCACCATCGTGATCGCCGTGCGGCGGTCGGGATCGGCCCGGATCAGGAAACGCTCCAGCAACAGGGCGCCGAAGCAGAGCATGAAGCTGAGGTAATGGCCGTAGGCCACAACCGCGCTGGTGAGCACCGATGTGGGGATCGCGGCGAAGGCAACCATGCGCTGAACTGCGGGTGGTCAGGGCCGTTAGACGTTAGCGGGCCGAGGCCTCAGGCTGCCGCTGGGCCGCTGGACGGGCCGGGAAAAGCGGCGAGAATCAGAACTAATCATGATGGCAATATGAAGCTTTTGCTGCTTCGCCGCGCCGCCAGATTTGCTCCATGAATCCGAAGCAAAATGGAAGGGAAACAAAACTGTTTCCAAACTTGGAAGTCTTTCTGCTGGTTGAATGAATTCGGCTAAAAAAGCCTAGGTTCTAGCAAGTGTATAAAGGCCCATGGCGAGTTCTTTGAGTGCCTTTCTCGGTGAGATCGGTCGTCACCAGCTGCTCACCCCTGAGCAGGAGCTCACCCTGGGGCGCAAGGTGCAGGCGATGGTGAGCCTGCAGGAGCGTTGCAGCCTCGCCGGCGGCAGCGGTCCGGCCTGCGAGTACGACGATCTCGAGCGGCGCACCCTGCGCACCGGCGAGCGGGCCAAGCAGCAGATGATCACGGCCAACCTCCGCTTGGTGGTGAATCTGGCCAAGCGCTATCAGGGCAAGGGACTGGACCTGCTGGATCTGATTCAGGAGGGCACGATCGGCCTCACCCGCGCCGTGGAGAAGTACGACCCCACCCGCGGCCACCGCTTCAGCACCTACGCCTACTGGTGGATTCGCCAAGGCCTCAATCGGGCCCTCTCCACCCAGAGCCGCACGATCCGGATCCCCGTGAACGTGAATGAGAAGCTCACCCGCCTGCGGGCCGCCAAGGCGCGCCATCTTCAGGCCAACGGCACCGCTCCGAGTTCCGCCGAGTTGGCCTGTGCCCTGGAGGTGCCCCTGCAGGAGGTGGAGGAACTGCTGGCCTGCGAGCTGCGCAGTGTGACCGTGAGCCTCCAGGGCGCGGTGCGCTCCAAGGCCGATCCCTCCGAACTGGTGGATGTGTTGGCCAGCGAGGAGATGCCGCCGATGGAGCGGGCGGAACTGGCCGAACGCAGCGCTTCGGTGTGGATGCTGCTGGAGCGGGCCAACCTCACCCCCAAGGAGCGCACCGTGGTGATGCTGCGCTTCGGGCTCGATGGCACCAACGAATGGCGCACCCTCGCCGAGGTGGCCCGCCAGCTCTCCTGCAGCCGCGAATACTGCCGCCAGGTCGTGCAGCGGGCTCTGCGCAAGCTCCGCCGGGCGGGTGAGGAAAGTGGTCTGGTGGAGGTTTGAACGGGCGGGCCCGCCCCGCTGGGTGAGGGAACCGTCCCTGCCTGGGGGGCAACCGGCCTAGGCAGGGCCGCTCGGCACCTAGAGACTCGTTTCGTTGTCGCCCCTGTGGCGCGCCCCCTGAGGAGATCACCATGTCCGCCGCTTCTTCGGCCGCGGGCCCGAACGGCCAGACCACCCTGCAGGCAGAGGTGCTTGAAAGCACGGTGGTGGATGAGGCCCTGCTGGTCCGGCTGTTGCGCCGGGCCGGCCGCACCCTGGCCCGTCCGGCACTCGAATGTTTCGAGCTGCTGATCGATGGAGCCACCCCTCACCAGGCCCGGATCACGGTGCTGGCGGCACTCACCTACCTGGTGCTCCCCATTGATCTGATCCCGGATTTCATTCCGGTGGCGGGCTTCGGCGATGACCTGGTGGCCCTCACGGCCCTATTGGGCTTGTGCGCCCGGCACCTCACGCCCGAGATCAAGCTGCGGGCGCAGCGCAAACTGGATGGCTGGTTCCCACCCACCCGCTAGCGCCGCCCCGCCGCGATGCCCTCCCCCAGCCTCCCCCTGAGCACCGATCAGCTCGATGACCTCCAGGCCTTCCTCAAGGACTGGTTGCGCCATACGGGACGGACTCAGGCGGACCTGAGGCGGGCCCTGCGTACCTCCTCGATCCGCATGCCGGTGCTGATCGAGGAGCTCCAGCGCATTCACAACCAGCAGGGCCTGACGGCCCTGGCCGAACGGCTGTGCGGCATCGAGGACCTCTGGCACAACGAGGACTCCGGCAGCGATGAGGGCAGTGGGGGCTCCGATCTCCTGGAGGAATCCCTTGGCCAACTGGATCTGCTCTTGGAGCAGATCCGGCGGGAAACCGGCTCCGATGCCTGAGCCCTAACACCGCCTGGGGGATCGCGATAGGTTGCGCCCCCGGGTGGTTTCGCTCAGCCCCTGCGATCCGCCCCCGACTCCCTCGTGATGTCTTCTTCCATCTGGTTTCCTTCTCCCATGGTTTCCGTTCTCCGGATCTCCTGCCCTGCTCTGCAGCGGCCTAACCGTCCGCTCCGGACACCCGGAGCCCTGGTGCTGGCTCTCGCCCTGGCCGGGGTCTCCTTGGTGGCTCAGCCGGGCCTGGCCCAGTCGGAGAGTTTCCTGCTCAATCGCGGCAGCAAGGTGGGGCCGGCCTCGAAGGTGAAGGCCACCAACTGCAAAACGGCCGCCGACGGCAGCATCACCTGCGACACCAAGATCGAGAATCCTCCCGGCGACACCCTGGCCAAGCCCCAGTACAGCCCCTTCAAGCCCTGAGAGCTTGGGTTCAGGGGGAGCTTTCCCACCAGAACAGGGCCAGCCAGATCGTTCCGCTGCCGCCGTCGGTGTCCTCGATCCGGTGGCGGCGGTGGGGCGCGATGTAGAGCTGGTCGCCGCGATTCAGGGAGCGTGGGGCTTCCTCGTCCGCGAAGCTGAGGAGCGCCTGGCCCTGCAGCAGGCAGACCCACTCATGTTCCGCCTGGTCGTACCAGAAGCCCTCCGGGCTGCGGGCGCCGCAGGAGTGGATCCTCTCCAGCCGCCAGAGCGGCCCCTGCCACAGCACCGAAACGCTCTCGTGGCCGGTCGCGGCGGCGGGACCGGTTAGCAGGCTGCCATCTCCGCTCGGGCTGGCGCCCAGCTCGCCCCAGCGTCGCCCGATCTCGAAACCCTGGGCGGCAGCCAGAGCCACCACCTCCTGGTGGTGGCTGCAGTCGGCTAGCCGCTGCCGCAGGGCCGGATCGGCCTCGCTGGCCGCCACGAAGGCCTGAAGATCCCGCACCTTCTTGAGGAATCGCTGCAGGTCCGCCTCGGCCATGGGGTGTCCGCCAGGCGCCGGCGGGATCAGATCAGGTCCCTGATCATCCGCCAGCGTTGGAAGGCCACCCCGGCATAGAAGGCGGTTTCCTCGGCCTCCACCCGCCAGCCCTTTCGCTCCAACAGGGGCCGCGACAACTGGCTCGCTTCGGTGCGCAGCCGGCGGTACCCCTGGCTTTGGGCATGGGCTTCGAGGGCCCCCAGCAGGGCCGTGGCCCTGCCCTGGCGAGCCGAGCGGCCCCGGCAGTAGAGCAGGGCCAGACGATCAGGGGGATCCAGCAGGCCGAAGGCCTCCACCTCCCCGCCTCCGGCACCGCCGCAGCTCACCAGGCCGAAGCCCCGAAGCAGCGGCTCCCGGAAGAGGTCGTGGTCGGCCGCGCCATGGGCGGCCCAGGCCTGCATCTGGGCAGGGCTGTAGAGGGCCCCGGCCTGGCTGATCACGGCATCGCGGTAGACCTCTGCCACCTGGGCAAGGTCGTTGGGACCCAGCGGCCGCAGATCTGGAACCGCTGCGGCGTCAGCCGCCATCGGGGCTTGGGACATCGGGGGGAGGTGGCGAGGGGGAACAGATGGCTCAGGATGACCAAGGGGCGCTGAAGAAACAGCTTGGGAGCAGGTTGGAGCCGGTATGGATAGCGTTGAGGATGGGTGTCCCCCCCGTTGCCGAGCCTTCCATGGAGTCCCACGCGTTGCCATCCCCCTCCGGCCAGAAGGGCTGGGCGCCGGAGCAGCAGCCAGTCGCGGGAGCCGGCGCGGCCCCTGGCGGCCTGCTGCGCTCGCTCCTGGCGGGGGCGTTGCTCCTGGCCCTGGCGCTGGTGCTCCTGTTTTGGGGCCTTCCCGCCTGGGGCGCCAGCGATCCGGTGGTGCTGCAGCGGGGCGGAAAGCTGTTTGCCAACCACTGTGCCGGCTGTCACGTGAACGGCGGCAATGTGATCCGGCGCAACAAGACGCTCCGTCGCCAGGATTTGCTGCGGGAGGGGGTGAAGGGGCCCGCTGAAGTGGCCCGGATCGCCGCCCAGGGCAAGGGGCAGATGTCTGGCTACGAGAAGGTTCTCGGCGACGGCGGGGCCGATGCCGTGGGGGCCTGGGTCTGGCGCCAGGCGGAACTGGGCTGGCCGCGGCGTTGAGCCTGCTGCGTTTAGCGCGACAGGGCAATGTCCCCGCTTTCTGATCGCTGAGGCGCCGGCTTTTTTTCCTGTGCCACGGCGATCAGTGTCCATTCAAAGATGTATCCACCGCTGCTGCTAACTAGACAGGCCCTGGTGTGAGAACCCTTTCCACAATGACCAACAGCATTCGCAAAACGTTGCTTCGTGGCTTCGGCTTCGCCGCAGCCAGCGGCGCCCTCCTCGGCGCCCCCGTGATGGCCGCCCCCGAAGCCTCCATCACTGCCCCCGTCGCCGCCCCCACCACCTTGGCCCAGGGCTTCGGCACCACCACAACCACCACCACCGTCGAGGTGGTTGAGGTGGAATCCGTGAACGGCTGGTACCTCACCGTGGGTGCCGGCGCCGTGTGGCCTGGCGACATGAACTACTGGGCCAACCGCGCTCCCCTTTCGGCCAAAACCCAGCCCCGGGGTGTTCTGACCCAAAACGCTGGCTTCTCTGTTGATGGCGGTATCGGCTACGACTTCGGCGCCATCCGCACGGAGCTGACCTACGGCTACTCCGCGCCCAGCGTTGATTCGATCGTTAGCCGTGACCTCAGCCGCACCTTCAGCGGTGGCGGCAAGATCAACAAGAACGACATCCTGCTCAGTGCCTACTGGGATGTGCTGCCGTTCAGCCGCTTCACCCCCTACATCGGTGGTGGCGTTGGCTACAGCAACCTGAGCACCCCGAGCTTCGACGTCGGTGGCTACCGCACCAGCAACCACAACAAGGGTCTGTTCGGTTGGCAAGCCAAGGCTGGTGTGAGCTATGCCCTGGCCTACAACTGGGATCTTTACGCCGAAGGCACCTACTCCGGCACCGGCAACCCCCAGTTCGAATCCATCAACTTCAGCTCCTACAGCGACTTCGGCGGCAAGCTGGGCTTCCGCTACCGCTTCGCCGCACCCCCCGTGGTGGTGGTTGCTGCTCCCGAGCCGGCTCCCGCCCCAGCCCCCGCTCCGATCCCAATGCCCGAGCCCGCTCCGGCTCCCGCTCCGATCCGCGGCCTTTGGTGATCCGGCTGGGAGGGCTTCGGCCTTCCCCCTTCACCGTTTTGGGACCGGCTCAGGCCGGTCCTTTTTTTATTGGCGCCCGGGCCGTGGGCGCAGCCCGGCTCCGTGGTTCGTGGCTGCGCCATGCAGGGCCTTTTCAGAAGGCCTGGATCCAGGGGTGAACCTCGAAGGCGGTCCAGATGCCATTGCGCCAGTAGACATCGTTGTGCACCAGGGTTTCCACCGCCGCCTGGTTCTCCGCCTCATAGATCCCGAACACGTGGGTGCTGCCTTCGGTGGGACCCAGGGTGATCAGCACCCCCTCCTCCTGCTGGCGCCGCAGTCCCTCGAGGTGTTCTTCGCGAAAGGGGGTGCGGCGTTGCAGGGCATCGGCACAGTAGGTGCCCCAGAGAACGAATTTCATGCTGGCCTTGGGGGGCTTCCGGTTCAGAGCAGCGATTCACGCCGCAGGTAGACGCGAATCAGTTTTTCATCCATCAGTCCGACTCGGCTGCTGGGGCCCTCCTGGGCGCGCTGCAGGAGGGCGATCAGGGTTTCGGGGCGGAAGGGCTGCCCCTCGGCCGTGGCCAGCGCGCTGACCTCCAGGGCTGTCTGCATCCAGTTGATCTGCTCGCGCAGCTCCGGCTCCGCCTGAATCCTGCCCAGGAAGGCGAACAGGCGTTCCAGTTCCCGCTGGTCGGCGTCAGCGGCGGCGCTGGGGGGCGGCTCCCCAGGGGAGGCATCGCTGGAGCTCACGGCATCGGGCTGCTCGGACAGGGTCATGGCTCTATCGTCGAGTCCGCGCCGCAGCTCCCGGCAGAAGGCACCGGCCGCAGCGGCCCCATCCTCCCCGGCCGCCACCGCGGCCGCCATGGTCTTCACCAGGGCGCTACCCACGATCGCTCCATCGGCGCCCCAGCGGCGCACCTCGCGGGCCTGTTCGACACCGGCGATGCCGAAGCCCACCGCCACCGGCGTGGAACCCAGCTCTTTGAGCTGCCGCACCAGGGGTTCCACCCGGGCCTCCAGACGGCTGCGCACCCCGGTCACGCCGGTCACACTCACCAGGTAGGTGAAGCCACGGCTGGCCCCATGGATGCGGCCCATGCGTTCGGGAGGGGTGGTGGGCGCCACCAGCAGCACCAGGTCAAGGCCGTGGGAGCCGGCGATCGCGGAGAGCTTCTCGGCCTCCTCCAGGGGCAGGTCCGGCACCACCAGACCGGCGGCGCCCGCGGCAGCGGCCTCACGGCAGAAGCTGTCCATGCCGCGGTTGAGCAGGGGGTTGCTGTAGGTGAACAGCACCACCGGTGTGGTCAGCGCGCCCCGCAGGTCGGCGAGCATGGCCAGCACGGCTCCGGGTGTGGTGCCCGCGGCGAGGGCCCGGCCGGCGGCCGCTTGGATCACGGGGCCATCGGCGAGGGGATCGCTGTAGGGAATTCCCAGCTCGATCAGATCGGCGCCGGAGTGCTGCAGGGCCAGCAGGGCCGCTTGAGTGGTGGTCAGATCCGGGTCGCCGGCCATCAGGAAGGGCATCAAGGCGCAGCGTTCCTGCTCCCGGAGGGCGCTGAAGCGTTGGGTGATCGGCGTTGAGGAGGGCGGGGAGCTGATCCCGGGAGCGGCGGCGTCCATCGGACCGGGGGTGGGACTGGCGGTGCTGGCGAGCCTATGGGGTCGTGGCGTCGGCAGCGGTTGCTTCGACAGCCGTGGCATCGGGAGCGCCGCCCTCGAGCTCCGCCAGCAGCCGGGCCTGCTCCTCGGCCGGCAGGGCATCGAAGCGGGCCTGGAGTTCGGCCGTGGTGAGGGCGTCGTAGGACTCCCTGTATATCCTGCGCTGCTCAGAGAAGGTCATCCTGCCGGTCACCACCCGGGCCAGGTAGGTGCCGGTCCAGCCGAGCACGAGCAGCAGCAGCAGGGCCGAGGCGGCGATGCCTGGACTGAATCCCTCCAGGCCGCTGGCTCGGAAGAGGCCATAGCCCGCAGCACCGAGTCCCAGCAGGGCGAACCCCAGGAGCAGGGCTTGACCTCGGGTCACGCGGCGGACTCGCCCTGACCCTGCAGGCGGAAGTTGAGGAAGGGGGCGAACAGGATCAGGCCCGGGAAGAAGAGAAACACCAGCCCGTAGACCGCTGTGCGTTCGATCTTGCCCATGCGGGTCCATCGCTGGCCCATCCACCAGTAGAGGGCCAAGGGGACCGCCACGAGGTAGGCGCCGGCTAGGCCGCCATAGAGGCCTAATAGCAGCAAGGTCGGGCCATCGAGGTGGCTCAGGGGACCAGGCAGGGGCACGGATCTCCACGCCATTGGATCGTCAATTTAGGACCCGCTTCCCGGAAGCGGGGGAGCCGATGCCCATTTCGAATGCCGCTCCGGGTCCGCGTGCCGGCTGGCCGGCAACAGGACGGCTCGGGCAGGGCGGCGGGCAGGATGCCCAAAAAAAATCCCGGACGAGGCCGGGGATGGTGGCGGTGTGGGCAAGGCCCGGATCCGCAGATTTTTGAGTGGGAGACGTTAGCTTGCTCCAGGCCAGGCTTCAGCCCAGGCCGATTTGACCCAGGATGCCCTGGCCGGTGAGGAGCTCGGTGGCAAGGCCGATCACGAAGCCAAGCATGGCCAGACGGCCATTCCAGGTTTCAGCGAAGGCAACAAAACCGAAGCGGGGGGTGGTGGAATCAGCCATGGGGGTTCGTTGGTTACGAAACTTGAAGCTACTGTAAAGCATCGTGAACGAATGTGGTTGTGTCCGTCGATGCCGATCCGGGGCCTAAGCGGTACGGATCTCCGCGATCTGCTGCGATGGCGCGCCGGGGCGGGATGATGCCGCTGCTTGCAGGCGTCGATCAGGCAGCGAGCCCCACCTTCGGCGCCCAAGCGGAGGGTGTGAACAGGGTGAAGCCGAGTTGCTTGAGGGCCAGCAGGCGCTGCCGCGCACCGGAGTTGAGATCGAAGCTCTGGTCTTCGGTGATCACCAGCATGATCTGGCCGGGGTCAGGCCATGGCGTTCCAGGTCTCTCCAGAGCGCCCTGATCAGCCGCACGTGGTGCAGCTGCAGCGACGACACATTGGTTGATTAGTCCTCGAGACCCTGAGGCATCGATAGCCACGGCCCCACCGGGGCAAACACGGTGTCGATCAGCCAGGACCTCACCCATCCACGACTCCACCCGGATGCTGCTCACCGCCCATCTGCTGGCGGCGGGTCATCGATCCGCCTGGAGCATCTCAGCCTGGCCCGCAGTGGTTTCCGCATCGGCGAAGGCGATTAGCCGTCGGCGGCGGCAGTGGCAGGCCCCCCGGCAGCTCGGTCCCGCTGCGGGGAGCCGCCGCTCAGCGAGTGCCGGCGGGGGCCGGCGCCGTGTCGGGCCGGGGCGGCGCCGGGTCATAGCGCACAGAACAGCGATAGCGGAACGACAGACCCGGCAGGGCGACGTCGCTGCAATCGCTGCTGAGCACGCGGGCTCCGGCGGGAACACGGGAGGACGCGTCCCGCAGGGCGCTGGCCTGGTCGATGATCGACTCGGCGGTGACCTCGGCGGCCTTCACAGCGCCGGAGCCGATCAGCAGCAGCAGCGGCAGCGGCAGCAGCAAGGCGATGGTGTGTGAATCCCGGATTCGGAGGTGATCAATCAAGCGGGGAGAGTGCGGCGATGGTTCCAGCCTGAAGGCCGGGCAACGGACTGTCAGTCCGGGTCGCTGTTCCGCCATCGCCGCTGTTACCAGGGGCCCGGGCGGGCCCGGATTGCGGTTGCCAGCGGCGTGGCGGATCAGCCCGCCACGCCGCACGGGGAAGGGGGCATCAGGGCTGGATCCGCGGTCGTCGCGGCGGTGCCGGTGGCGAGATCGATCGAGAAGAGATCTGCGGCGGCGCTCCGCAGGGCCTCCACGCGCTGCTGCAACGCCTCGCGTCGCAGCCGCTCCTGGGTGAGCTGGAGCCGCAGGGTTTCGAGCTGCTCCCAGTGCTGTCGTTCCCGCACGGCTTCGGCGGCCTCGAGGGCGGCCTGCTCCTGCTCCGCGCTCTCCAGTTGATGGGCGATGGCGGCGTGAATCGTGGCCACCTCGTGGTCTGAGCGTTGGCGGGCCTCCCGCTCCTGGTCGAGCTCCTGCTCCAGCTGCATCAGCCGCTCCAAGGCCTCAGTGAGCCGGGCCTGGAGCTCGTCTCCCCGTTGTTGTTCGCTGGCCAGATCGACCTGAAGACGCTGGTTTTCCGCTTCGGCCTGATCCAGCTGCTGGCGGCTGCGCTGAGCGAGCTCGTCCGCGAACCGCTGGGTGAGTTCCTGGATGGAGAGGTCGGAGTTCATGGGGGGGATGGCTGCCGCGCAATCAACTCTTAGCGGCAGATCCCTGGCGGCTGCGGTCGCCATGCTTACTTCGGCCGACCCTTGCGGCACACCGCCCCCACGGGCCAGCGGCAGCGGTGGCGGCGCTGGGATCGAAACCACCCATGGGCAGAAGGGAGCCGTGTGCGGATCTCCCCCCACGACGACCCCGTTGCCCACATAAACTTTTGTTTCACCACGAATCCAAACGTCCTTGGACAGCTTGTCGCTCTCCCGCCAGTTCACGCTCGAATCCGGCTCCCGGGCCATTGAGGCCTGCGACGATCCGGTCGAACTGCGCCGCATCGCCCAGATGCTGCTCTCGGCCTGGCAGCTCCAATCCGACCTCACCCGCCATTACGGCGCCCAGACCCTGGGGTTGCCAAGCCAGTTCTGAGCCTCCAAACCCACACGGCTGAGGGCCCGAATGAAACCGGGCCATGGACCGGCTCGATTCTGAGCATGCAAAAAGCGCAGGCCACCCTGGGCCGCCTCCGAGAACGTTACCCTGACTGAATAGATCGAGATCATTTGATTATACTATATTCACTGCTGTTCGCGCCTTGAGCTTCTTGGCCTTCCTTTTGTGCCAAGTCGGCAGGGGAGAACAAGTGCTTCGCCTGCTCCGAAAATAGTAATACCTTCTTACGTCATCAGCTTTATGGCAATCAACTTGTTGCTATTTTCTTATGCGGCTATAATGCCCTAAAGGTCTTTTACTAGGCCTAGGCTTTCTTGCAGGTAGGGGTAGCTTACTAACGGTGCTTTGGGCAATCCGCACCCTTCTCAGGGTTTTGGCCCGAGGGGCCAGCATCTAGGCACCATGGTGATGCGTTGTGAGGCATTGGCAGGAGCGCCTGCCTTCGTCGTCGACTGAGCGAGCGTTCACACACCATGCCCATGCCCCCCCCCTTAAGGGGGGTATTGGCCGCTAAGGCTCCAAAACCATGGTGTTGAGGCCTACGTTGGATGTATCTCCCTTGTGGTTCCGATCTTGGAAGCCTCCTTCCCCAGCTTCTCGGACCAGCGCGACCAGGCCTTTAGCCCCCTTGGCCTCCCAGGACAACTCCATGGTTGGAGCTGGGATCGCCCCCAAGAGCCCTCTCCGTTCCTGGGTTCGTTGGCAGATCCCATGGATCTGCTCAGCACCGACCTCGACAGGGCCAGCCCGCTGCGGCTGAGTGTGGTGAGCCTGGAGGATGACGAGTTGCGAGCTCTGGCCGCAGAGCTCCAACGCCAAGGGGAAAGCGTGCTGGTGTTGGATCCCAGTCGCGAGGGCTTGAACGATTTAGCGCGCATCCTCCAACAACAGGGACGCCACTACGACGAGATCCAGATCTTTAGCCACGGTGCCGACGACAGCTTCCGGGTCGGTCGCAATATCGTTTCCACTCGCACCCTTTGGCGTTATGGCGGTGCCCTCGAAACAATCGGCAAAGCCATCCGTCCAGGGGGAGATCTTTTGCTCTATGGCTGCAACTTGGCGGAAGGCAGCAAAGGGAAGCAACTGATCGAGCGGCTGGCGACGATCACGGGGGCCGATGTGGCGGCCTCCACAGACCTCACCTACGCCGATGGGCAAAGCAGCGATTGGGATCTGGAATGGTCGACCGGCGAGATCGATAGTCAACCCATCCATGACCTGCTCACCGGCTTGAACTGGCAGGGCCAGCTTGGCGGCACTGCAAGCATCACGGGTTCTGAACTGAGGGTCACCGGGGCCTCCGGGGCCATCGGCATCAGCCGCAATTCAAGCGGCATCACCCTAACCGGCACCACCCAAACCAGCCTCGGCAATAGCAGCACTGTCATCAATAAGGTGACCGTGAGTGGCACCAGCTTTGAGATCAGTGGCATCAACCTGGATTCCGTCAGCACAGACACGGTTTACCCAGCCGCCTATGACGTAGTCCTCAATGCCACCGGGTCTTACGACGCAGGTAGCACTGCCACCAGTGGCGATCTCACGGTTTCAGGTGCCATTCTCTCGTTTGGTGGCAATGTCAAGATCACGGGGCCAGGCAAAGTGGCGATTCGTAGTGGAACCACATCCACAAACGCCACTCTGATCGACACGCGCCAGTGGCAAGGCAGTGCCGCTACGTCCAGTGCTGGTGATTTGTCGATCACATTCAAGAGTGCAGGTGCTGATTTACCTGTCATCCTCTGGTTGCCCCAGGTCAATGTAAACCTCGAGATTGGCAATAACTCTGGAACGGGGAAAAGCCTGTTATTTGCTAACAATGTTGCCATCACAGGCTCATCGATAATTGACGACAGTTTGATCAGTGGAATACAAGAAACTTTGTCTTCTGTTCCCTATGGTGATCTTTTCGATATCGCCTCCTTCCTGGATAGCGCTCAGCAAGCTCTCTCGCCTTTACCGGCAACAATCAAAAGCGGTGTTACCAAAACTGTTGCTTCCTTCTCGAACTCAGAGATTCAGGCCTTAGGTAGCATCTCACTTGATCTCAGCTCCAACCTAGCGCTTGCCAGTGGCAATGAAGGCAGCCTTTGGTGGCAAGATTCTAAAGTACAGCTCTCAGCAGCGATAACGATTGGTGCCGCAACCACTGAGTTCGGCATGAAGAACAGCAAGTTGATCACCACGGGTGGTGATATCGCGATTACGACCAGTACAAGCAATGAACTTGAAAGTGAATCGGCGCTTGAAATCGAGCCCACCGAAACGGGTGATGGCAGTACCAATAACAAAATCGCGCTCAGCACCGGTGTTACTGTTGCGAATACAAAGTCTCGCATTTCCGTTGACGCAACATCGGAAATCAAGGCTTCTGGTAGCGTCACGATTATCAATGAGGCTTCGCCATCGACCGCAGCGAGTGGCTCCTCTACTCTATTTGAAGGCGGCAGGGGTGCCGGTGCCGTTAGCATAGGTTATGACAAAACTGATTCCAGTGTTCAAATTGATGGCCTGATTCAAGCCGATGGGCAGATCTACGCCGATCCCCAAACTCTATCGGCATATGTTGCACCATGGCTCTATAGTCAGACCGCCAGTGGTAATGCTGCCTTCACTGTCAAGGACAGGGGCAACAACGCGATTACCGCTCCGATTTCGCTTTCTACTGGCAGCATCGTTCGGGATAGTGCCGGTAATCTCTATAATTTTACCGCTGCCACCGCTTCCGTTGACTTGCGCAGTTTGGCGCCTGCTGGCGATTCTCGTTTTGTTCAAGTTAGCTCTACTTCATTCGCAGCCAATGACAGCCTAGTTCAAGGAGATGAAGTTACGGTTGAGAATATTAATGCTGGCTTTAACTATAAAATTGTTTCTCTCGCCGATGGCAATTCCGTTCTCCAAAACTCTGCAGGCGCTGAATTAAGTCGTACCGGCTCGGCGAATTCTGTCACGATCAACAAAAATGATCGTGTTCTCTGGAGCGACGATCGCCACTATGTCTACCTAGGTTCCACAAGCTTAAATACAACCCTCGACAATCTTAATCTAGCCAGTTCGAATTGGGCGATCATTCCCGCAATTAACGCTGGAACTCCCTATAAGATAACTGCAATTCTTGATAATGCAAATACCTCTGCTTATGGCAGCAAAGATTATGTGCTTGCCATCGACAGCCCGATGCAGTTGGCCAAGGCAGCGGCCACCGGCTCCGCGCATCGTGTTTATCGTGTCAACGATACGCAATTTGATGGTAGCTCAGCTTCGCTTGTTGATATCAGCGCTAACGAACTGATTCTCAACCCTGCCACCGGTAGTTCCATTGATGCCTTCGCCCCGGGCCAATCTGTCAGCTATTACGTACTTCCCGATACGGCCTCTGCAGCAGACAGCTACCCCATCGGTGGCCTCGCTGCCGATACAATCTACTACCTCATCCCTCGGGGCGGTAATCGCTATGCCCTTGCCTACACCATCAAGGATGCTCTGGCCAACCGAGCGATTGATCTAACGGCTCTTGGTGTTGGACGAAAGCATATTTTTCATTATGAACTTGGTGCCAATGTCCAGGTAAGTGGTCAGCTTCAGGCTCTGCAAAATTCTGATTATATCGCTTCCACCACCGCTAGGGCTCAGGTTGACAATGTAATCGTGAGTGGCACCTATGAAGTGGGTGATGTCGTTTCCATTACTCTGCAAGACCTGGGCACGGCTAACTCTCGGCCCACCAATCTCTCCTACACTGTAACCTCCACCAACCTAGGCTTGATTCGTGATGGGTTGATCAGCCTGATCAATTCCACAACTGGTGTTGGTACAGGTACCGGTTCCTACCTCACCGCCGCCTCAACGACCACTACAACCGGACAGGGTTTCAGTCTGACCGCCAAAACGGCAGGTTCGCCCATATTCGTGACCGCCACTGCCACCAATGGCGTTGGAAATCCAACAACGGCCCAGGTGGCCGCGGTGCTGTCAGTTAGTGAAAATTATAGTCCTCCTAATCAGATCGCTAAGAAACTTGTTCTAACCTCGCCCCCCGCCACGATGGGGCGGATGAGCACGGTTCAACTTAGTAGCGGATTGATTCAAAAGGCAAACAACTCACTCTACGGGGCCTCTGCTTTCCTGAACAGTTCTAGTGGGATTACCTCTAGCGCCGGTACGAACCTTGCCGCAGCCACAACGATTACTCTTAACTCTGGGGATATTCTTTATGTAGAAACCATCGCCGCTGGCGTCACTAGCGGCTCTTATCTCCGATACGCCGGCACATCGCCACTCACCAAAAATGGGGCGGACTTGCGAACGGCACTCAGCCAACAGTCAAGCCTTTGGCTGGCGGGTGCTGGACCCTTGTTGGAGATCGTTCAGCCCACCGATCAGAGCGGCGTCTACCGGCTGCAGGGTCCGAGTTCGTCTACCAACGACCTAGTGAGCGCTGGAGTGCTATCAAGCTCCACGGCGGGTCTCAAGTTCACGATCCAGACCGCTGCGGCCACCTTTAATCCCACCTCCGCCGTTGATGACGCCAATTCTTTAATTACTCTCAGCGGCTTTTCGGCAACAACGGGTGAAATCCTCACGATCCGACCCGATGCCACTTATAGCCGCACGATAACGAAGCCCTCGCTCGTTACCTTGAATCCAGGTTCGATTAGCAATGGTTCTAATATCTGGACAGGTGTTTCCATCCCAAGTAATATTGTCAAAACAAACAATGTTATCAAGGCCACTTATTATTCTACCAATCCAACTTTGACGTCTACTGGCCGTGCGGCCAGCAGCGATCCGCGCGGTGGGCTTACTGAAGGTCAAACTGTCTATCTGCGTCAGCCCACATCAGGGAGTGTCTCCCTCTTTTCCGATGCTGCAGGCACGATCGCGATTAACCTCAGCACTGCTGATACCAGCGTCAATTCCACCCATTTCTTGATGGTGGATGTCTCTCTGAAAGAAAGCTCACAATCCGTGGGTGGCATTACACCCGGGCAGGAGCTCAATGTGATCTCCCTAGGTAGCAATCGTTATCAGTTCGTTGAGTCTCAAGCGGAGCTAGAGAGCGCGCTGCCAGTCTCTCTTCTAGGCCGTCAGATCAATTCCAATACCATGTTGGCCAAGGTCGAGGATGAACGGCCTGCTGGAGTCTCGATCACCTCCACGATCGCTTCTGGTAACGAAGTCGAGAGCTCAACGAGTATCGGCTCAGATATGGAGGAAGCGTCTTGGACTGATTATGTAGCAAGCGGCTCAGCTAGCGATGCGCTTGGCGACGCCATGAAGGACAAGATCGCCGAAGGACAAGAATCTGTGATGGCGGCATTGTTCAAGAGTTCCGATAATCCAGCCAAAGGTAAAGTTGAGCAAGGTACTTCTGTTTCTGGTGCTATAGCGATCAATCTTGCGGACCATAATTCTTCTGTTACACTTTCTTCGACTGGCAGAATTATCGCTCAGGCTAATCGGCCAGTAGCAATCTCCAGTGCCATTGAAGCAGATTTTGCCAATACCTCCTCCGCTGAAACAGAGCAGGCTGCAGCCGCAGCAATCAGCGTTGCCTTCGGCCTTAACAAGCTCTCGAATACAGCAAATAATACAATTAGCGGCTCAATTCAGTCCGGCTCTTCCGTAAGCATTGACAGTGGTGTTACTTACCTTAATCACTTTGCCGAAAACGAATCCTTTGGTGATACGGCAAAGCTAAAGAAATGGTTGCTACCCACCTCTCTTGACGGTGCCCTAACCCTCCAAGAAGATTTATCTGATGTAACCGGTCTCTTGGTTGGAGCCGGTTTCAATACCTACTCAACGGTACAAATCCACGGCAAGACCGAAGGTGAAAATGATAAACCCACCAACTCCGAAGTTGGCGTTGGCATTGGTATTAACGTAAGTCTTCTGACCAATCGAGCCATTAATACAATTAATGGCTCGATTACCGCGTCCGGTCTCACCACCAATGCCGCCGTCACCATCGACTATGTGCGCGGTAGTGGTCAAATCCATTTTGATCCAAGTCCCGAAACCCTGTTTGGGGTGTATCAAGATGGTAAGGAAACTCCAGAATCCCCGGCGCCAAGCACTCCTTCTGCCAACACGAATACACCAGCTACTCCTGCCACACCGGCTGCTAAGAGCAGCAAATCTTCCATATCCAAAGATATTCTTGACTTTGGAAATGTAGCAAAGAATGGGCTCGGAGCTTCAATATCCGTGATCACACCCATCAATACATCACGCAATATCTTCTCCGAGACCTCGGTAATCAGCCTGTCTGGTGCTCTGAGTACAACAGCAAGCCAGGCAGGTCAGAGCGTTGGCGTTGTTGTTGGTTCAGGATCCTCCCAAAACCTCGGTTTCAATGGCGGAATTCTGATTGAAACAGGAGCGATTAATACAACGGAAAATATCATGGCGGCAGGCGCAAGAATTTCGGCTCTTTCTGCCTCGTTTATCGCTAATGATCAAATCAAACAGATTGATGTTGCTGGCTCAGTTCAATACAGTAAAGCGATTGCGATGGGTCTATCGCTGATCGTCAACGATCTACAACGCAAAACTCGTAACGTACTCGATCCATCCGGAAGCCTTACCCTCTCTGGCGCCGATGGCTTGTTTGCCGAAGCAATCAATAGAGGTCAACTTGTCACGGTCGGCGTTGCCGGTGCAATCAGCAAGAATAGCTCCACTACGCCTACCAACCAGGAATCTACATCTACATGGATTCCTGAAATCACTAGCTTTGGTGTTGCCGCCACTGGCAGCATCGTTGTCAACAAACTTGTCAACAATGAAGCTAGCTCCACCTTGTCTAAGGCAGCGGGAGGACAGGCGCCCATCACAGCTACGGCCATCACCCTGAAGGCCAATGATGCAACGCAAATTTCCAACTGGGGTGGCGCTGTCGCCTTCGGTATGCGTGGATCCAGCAAGCCTGCCTCGGGAACTCCCCAGGAAACTCGCGGACTCGCAAGCATAGCTGGTAGCGCCAATGTAAACTATATTGGTCGCAATGTTTCTAGCGTTCTTAGTAACGTTGATCTAGGCTCAACCCCAGCCGCAGTTACGCTTGATAGCTCGACTCAAGGTGCTTCGGCTTCTGCTGGAGCAATCAGTCTTTCCGTGGCCGTTAGTCCGGGCACGTCGCTCTCCATCCCCGGCTCGCTTGCCCTCAACCTCAATTCCAGCAACAGCTCCACACCCGTCACCAAGGCTTCCGTCGCCAATGTGAGGGGAACGGCCATCTCCGCCCTTTCAATCCTTTCCACTGAGTCTGCCGATGCCGGTGCCTATGCAGGCAGCCTCGGCCTAGCCGCCAATCCGCTTCAACCCTCCACTTCATCGACCACAAGTCCGCAAGTTGCTGCAACCTTCGGATTCTCGGTGGCGATCAATAACCTTCAAGCCGGATCCCTGGCTGAACTCAGCGGTAGCACCCTGACGACTGCCGCCGCCGCTCCGATCACGATTCGGGCCAAAACAACTGATGTCGACCTGCAGACGGTGAGCGTCTCCGCTGCAGGTTCCTCCAGTACTTCCACCTCTGGCTCCGCTATGGGTTCCTATGCCGTAGGCGGTGCTGGGGCTGGAGCCGAAAACAAGTACTCAAGTCCGATCACCGCCACGATCACTGGCAGCACGATCAATGCTCCCAGCAGCGGCAGCGGCGCCCTGCTCTCCATCGAAGCCTCCAGTGACGAGCAGGTGCTTGCCGTTACCGGCGGTGTTGACATCGCCATTGCCCAAGGAAACGGCAGCGGAACTTCCGGCGCCATCTCGGTTGGTGCTTCTGCCTCCCACAACACCCTTACCGGGAGTGTCGTAGCCCAAATCAGCGGCGACAGCACGATCACGGTGAATTCGCTCAACCTCATTGGCACCGATGGCAGCTCCATTGGTGCCTATGCCATCGCCGGTGCTGCCAGTGCTTCATCCGGGGCCCTCGGCTCGGCCTTTGCCAGCTCCCTTGTGGGCGCTGGCACGGGCAATGTGATCACCCGCAGCTTGTATTCCGGTATCGGCGATCCCAATGCCGCCAACATTGGCAGCGGCGTGATCAACGTCACCGATGCCACGATTCGCGCCCGCCGCAGCAATCAATCCCGCATTGTGGCCGATGCCGCAGGGGTTGCCATTACCGCCGCCAGGAGCAACTCCTCTTCCGCCCTGAGTGCCGGCATTGCCGGAGCCTTCAGCTTCAACACGATCAGCGGTGGTGTGACGGCAGGGATTTACAACATCACTGATTTCACCGCCTCGGGCAACACCACCATCGAAGCCCTTACGGAGCGTGGCAGCGGCGGCAGCAACATCGACACCTTCTCCGGTGGCTTTGCCGTTTCCCTCAACCAGTCGTCCGGCGGCAGCGGTGGGGGCGTGAGCCTAGGGCTGGTGGTGGCAAAGAACACGATCAACGATGCGCTCACAGCCAAGATCAAAAATGTCCAGGGCGGTAGCGACAGCACCATCACGACTGGAACCCTGGCGATTCGCGCCAATAACGATCGTAAGATCAACGCCAATGCCGCAGGTGGAGCCCTCACGGTTTCCAATAGCGCTAATAGCAGCGTCTCCCTTGCTATTGCTGCCGTTGATGGCAAGAATGAAATCAGTGGAGATATCTTCGCTGGGCTAGAACTCGGCAACAGTCTTCTTAGCACCACAGGCAATGGCATCAGCCTCGATGGCATCGCGACCAGCCTCGATATCCTCGCTTCCGACACCGCCAAGATACAGGTATTCAGCCTCGCGGCTGCTATATCCATGGCCCAAGGCACCAATAGCCTGAGCCTCAGCGGTGGTGGAGCTGGCTCCACCAACACGATCAGTTCCAACCTCCAGGCTGTCGCCAGCGCGGCAACCCTGCGCGGCACCGGAACAGGACGCCATCGCATCCGCGCCACCACCACCAAAGGCACGACGACCAGCAGTGGTGATAGCCGGGAGATCAAAGCTTCGATCGGCGCTGGTGCTGCAGGCGGTGCCGCCCTCGGTGTGAGTACGGCCGATAACAAAATTAACTGGAACAGCAGCAGCAATAGCTCCTCTGGTAATGCCGTTACCGCCAAGCTTGATGCAGCTTCCACTGCCATCTCCGGTGGACTGGAACTGGCCTCCATCAATGCCGACAGAATTGAAGCAACGGTGGCTTCAGTGGCCGTTGGCTTCGCTTATGCCGGCTCTGGCAACGCCATTTCCATCGCAGCGGCTGGTGCCGGCGCCACCAACAGCATTGGCACCGGTTCTGCCACCCAAATTGTGGGCCGCAGCAACGGCGCCGGCCAACTTCAGGCTGGCTCGATCAACCTGACCACTTTGGATATCGGCCAAATCAAATCCGAAGTTGGCGCTGGCAGCGTGGCGATCTCCTTTGCCGGCAGTGGTTTCTCCGCAGCGCCAGCGATCGGTGCCGCCAGCTCCACCAATACCCTCGCCGGCACCAGTGATGCCTCCATCACTGGCTTTACGGGTGTCCGCAGCAGCAGCGGTGATCTAAGCCTGCGCAGCAGCCGGGAACTGCTCAATGGCAACGGCGCCAACATCACCACCCGCCGTATCGATAGCACCGCTGCCGCCGCCGCGGTTTCCGTGGCCATCGGTCAGAACTCCCTCGGTGTAGCCGGGGGCGGGGCCTCTGCGACCAACACCATCCTGGGTGACACCACCGCTTCGATTGCCAGCCCCTCAATCATCAGCGCCGGCAAGATCAACGTTGAGGCCAGCTCCCCAGGCACGATCAACGCCAAGATCATTGCTGTTTCTGCTGCCGTTGCCGGTGGGACCGGTGGCAGCGCCGGCGCCGCCAGCATTGGCGTGAGCATCGCCCGCAACTTCATCGGCGCCACCCAGGGCAACGCTGCTGTTTCCGGCGGCAGTCCAACCCTGACCAATAGCGGCAATGGCAACCGGATCTCAGCCACGATCTCCGGCGCCAGCGGCAATCCCCTCAGCACCATGACGGCCGGCGGCGCCATCCGCGTGGATGCCAGCCATAACGCCACCATCAAGGCCGAAGTCGTCGCCGTTTCTGCCGCCGTTGCTGCCGCTAGCGGTGGAGGGGCTGTGGCCCTCAGTGGCGCCGGCAGTGAAGCCACCAATGTCATCGCCGCCAGCACCAATGCCACCATCAGCGGCAATGCGGCCGTCGGTAGCAGCTCCAGCCTGGTGAGCACCGACCTCACGATCCGCGCCACCGATTCCGCCAGCATCGATGCCACCGCTGTGGGGGCCTCCCTCGCCGCCAGCTTCAGCGGTGGTGCCGCCTTGGCTCCTTCGATCGGCATCTCGTTGGCCACCAACACGATTCGCCGCAACACCAAGGCCGAACTGGCGAACTTTGCCTCGGTGCTCCCCAGCGGCAATCTGCTGGTGAGCTCCACCAACAACGGCACGATCAACTCCAAATCAATTGCGGCGGCGATTGCTGCCGCCGTGGGCAGTGGTTTTGCGGCTGGCTTAGCCGGCGGCGGAGCGAACAGTTTCAACACGATCACCGGCAATAACCAGGCCCTCATCACCAACGCCCAGCTCGGCGCCGCCACTGGCGCTGGCAGCACCTGGAGCGGCACGGTCACGGTGAGCGCCACGGATACCTCTGCGATCAACGCCAAGGTGGACACGATCACCGCCGCCGGCGCAGGCGGGGCCAACGGCGGCGCTGCCGCTATTGGCGTGGCCCTGGCCCGCAACTTCATCGGCGAAACCCAGGGCAACAGTGCCCTCAGTGGCGGCTCTCCCCAGAACTTCACCAACCTGCTCGGCGGCAGCGGCAATCTGGTTAGAGCGGCGATCACCGACTCCAACCTCTACGCCAAGGGCGCGCTTTCCGTCACGGCTAGCAATGCCGCCACGATCAGCAGCACGGTCGATAGCTTCGCGGCTGCTCTCTCGGTCACGGGTGGGGTCAGCGCTTCCCTTGTGGGAGCTGGTTCCGAGGCCACCAACCGTTCCCTGGTGGCGATCCAGGCCTTCCTCGGCGCCACAAGCGGCAAAACGATCAGCCTCGATAGCGGCGCCATCAACGTCAGCAGCACGGACACCACCTCATCCGATACGACCGCTTGGGGTGCGGCCGTCGGGGCGAGCTTCGGTGGTGGGGTCTCCGGTGCCGCTGCCATCGGCGTCTCCCTGGCCCGCACGACGCTCAACAACAGCACGGCCACCAGTTTCCAGAACATCGCTTCCGGTTCTAAGGCGACGGCCCTCAGCGTCACATCCTCCAAGGCCAAGGCGGCCAACCGCTCGGCTTCCATCTCCTCCAAATCAGCGGCGGTCGCTGTAGCTCTCAGCGGTGGCATTGGCGGTGGTTCCCTCGCCGGCGGTGGTGCCGATGCGATTAACACCCTGCTCGGTGATGCCACCACCACCATCACTAGCGCCAATCTCACGGTGGCAGGTAGCGTTGCTCTCGGCACAACCAATAGCCAAACCGCCGATGCCGGCGTTGGGGCTGGGGTCGGGGCTGGTTCGGCTACGGGGGTGGGCGGTGCGATTGCCGTTGGCGCGGTCAAGGTGCAGAACCTGCTTGGCATCGCCTCCGCTAGCACCAGCGACAACGCTCGCGCCAAGGTTCAAACGACGATTGTCGATTCCAACCTGATCACCACTGGCATCAATGCCAGCAACCCCAATCTCAGCGCCAGCAGCAGTTCAACGGCGAGCTACAGCGCTCTGGCTGTACCGGTGAGCGTGGCCCTCACCACCGGCCAGTTCGCCGGTGCCTTCTCCGGCGCCTTCAACGACTCCCGCATTGCCTACGACGTTCAAACAACCGTCAGCCGCTCCAATCTCGTAGCTGCCGGCAATCTGGCGATCACCGCCACAACTGACAACGAAATCAGCCGGGTCAACACCGATGCGGGCAGTGTTGCCGCCAGCTTCAATCCACTCGCGGGTGGCGGTCTAGCGATTGGTGCGGCCGAAAACAAAAACCGGATCGATAATATCAACAAGGTTAATATCGGTGATGGTGCCAACAATGCCAACGGCACGCGTTACACCATTCAGTCGAAGGGCGATCTCACGATTAATGCCAACGACATCCGCAGCAGCGTTACCCAGTCGAATGCCACCACCACGGCGGTAGCTGCTGGCATCGTTGCGATCTCTGGTGGCGGCGCAAGCGTTTATAACACGGTAGCCAATACGATTGCGACCACGATTACTGGTGCCATCGATATTAATGCTGGCGTCATCGGAGATGGTTTTATTGAGTCGGCGACGATTCAGCCCGTCGATACCTCCGTTTCACAAGTTGATCAAATCACCCTTGGTGGTCATTACAACTATGGTGATGTCATCACCATCAAGTTGGGGTCACTCTCTTTCAACGATACTGTCACCTATACCGTTTCCAATCTCACTCCAGCCTCCATTCTTGCTGGTCTGATTGCCGCTATCAATACCCAAGCCAGCAGCCGCTATACGGCTGCAACAGTTAGTTCGGATCCCAACAGCCTCACGGTGACGGCCAGAACCGTCAATCAGTCTTTCCTCAGCGATGCCAGCTCCACCTCGGCAGCGTTCAGGGCCGGATCATTGACGATCGGTTCCGCCTCCACCGCCACCACCCTCAATTCCGAAATCATCGCTACCTCCGTGGCTGCCGGCCTAGGCGCTGCGGTTGGCGTGGGTGTTGTGGAAAATCGCGTTGGCAATTCCGTTCTCACCCTCACCCAGAGCTCGGCCAAGACCGGGGGCACCAATACGCCCACCTTCGCCGCCTCCGCCAACGCCACGATTTCCAGCTCAACAGCCGACAGCATCGCCCAAGCCAAGGTGATCAGCGTCTCGGCCTCTGGCTTGATTGGGGCTGCCGTCAACACCGCCAAGGCGATCGATACCACCACCAGCCGCTCCCAGGTTCAGGCCGGCTCGATCTACACCCCGTTGGGCACCACGTTCGTCCAATCCAGCTCCGTGAACAACCTCAGCAGCGCCAGTTATGGCGGAGCGATCGGAGGAATTGCGGGCCTTGGTTTGATGTTTGCCGAATCCAATCTGGGCACCACTGGAGCTGATGCCGAGGTGCAGGCGCTGGTGGGTTCTGGAGCAAGCATCACGGCTAAGAATGTAGAAATAACCTCTCTTTCCCGCGATAGCGTTTACACCGACAGCATCAGTGCCGCCGGCGGCTATGTCGGCGCCGGCGCCGGCGCGCAATCCAAGGCCACAACCAACCAAACCGTTCAGACCACGATCGGTAGCGGAGCCACGATCAAAGCCAGCGGCAACCTGAAGCTCTCCAGCCTCCTGGACCAAACCGGTGAGGATGGGAATTCCGGCGGCATCGATAGTCGCGGCGAGGGAATCGCTGTGTCCGGTGGCATCGCTGGGGGCGGTGCGGATCTGACCAACGAGATCTTCAGTCGGGCCCTGCTTGATGTTGGCTCCAACAGCCAGCTGATCGCCACGTCCATTGATCTGGGTGCTGGCAATAGCCTGGAGAAAACCAGGTACAGCCAGCCCGCCGGCAACGGCACCTCGCCAAATGCCAACGTCAAAGTGGTGGTGGTGGGTCTGGTTGGTGGTGCCGGCAGTAGTTCCACCACCAGCATCGGCAACGACGCTGGCGCCTTCGGTTCGGCGATCAGTATCGCTTCTGGTGCCACCGTTCGCGCCACCGGTAGTAAGTCCTCGCCGGGTTCCCTGCTGATCCACGCCGACAGCGATGTCTACGCCACCGATGACGGTGTGTTGGATGCCGTATCGGCCGGGGCGGCGGTATCGGGGAACTCCAGCGTGACCAATAAGGCCAAGGCAAGCATCAGTGCGGCCAGCGGTTCTCAGATCATCAACGACAGCGGTGATGTGATCATCACCGCCAAGGGTGATGGCACGATCAGCAGCTCCAATTCTGTGCTCTCTGGAGCCTTTGGCTTTGGCAACTCCACTGCCAGAGCGATCAACACCCCCACGAACACAATCAGCCTCGATGGGGCCATCATCAAGGGCCAAACCATCAAGGTCTGGTCGGGGCTCGATGGCAGTGGCGTACCCAATATCCTCAGTAGCTTTGCCGACAGCCAGATGAATGCTGGCGTGATCGGCATTCCGATCCCCGTGGCCACGGCCACCAGCTCGGATACCAACACGATCTCGGTGCTCAATAACGCCCAGATCCTGGCCCGCGGCAACGTGGAGATGATTGCCCAAACCAAGGATTGGAGCTCAACTCCCACGAAGCGCAGCTTCGCGGATGCCACCGCCTACATCCTGGTTGCCGCTCCGATCCCTGGCACAACAAACACGACCGACTCCACCACCAACACGATCACAATTGATGGCAGCTCCAAGCTCGTGGCTGGTTCACAGCACCAGCTGAAATTGTTCAGCCTGCCTTATACCACTACTCTCGCACAACAAAATAGCTATCTCAATCTCACCGGCACAAACGCTGTAGCCGGAGCAGTCCCGCTCACCACAGCCCTGGTCAAGGACACCAAGCTCACCACGGCCCAGCTCACTTCACTCGGGCTTGATGGCTCGATGGACTACAGCTTGCGAGTGTTGGCCTCGCCGCTGAATTCTGTTGTTGATGTCAATAACTTCATCGCCGTTGTCATACCGGATCTGCTCTGGACGGATCACAGCCAAAGGCCCTTCCTCGACATTGTCGATCTTGGCAGTGGACTCTCTGAAGAAGATACGCGCCTCTCCGACCTGATTGCTGCCAACGATACCTCCACCAGCGATCGGGCCCTTTATATCTCCCAGCGGGAAGATATACGCCGCCAAGCCGATCAATTGGGCCTGATCGATCCTGAGACCGGCAGCATTCAAGGTAGTCTTGATGGTCTTGCCCTACGGCTGCCGGATCTCTACGCGGCACCCGGCTCGGTTTTCCTGGATGCCAGCGGCAATGGCGGCAGCATCATTGTTAACAGCCAAACGCTTACAGCCACACCACGCCAAAGTCCTGCCCAGATTAAAGCCTATAACGATGCCTCCATAACGGTTTCGAATACGGCACCCGTGATGATGTTCGGCGATGACATGGTGATCGACGACTCCAAGGTTGTCGATATTGTCAACGGTACTTATACGGTCTTCAATCCTGGGGCGCTCTATATCAATCGCCAGGGCGGAGCCTCGGGGGCCGGCACACCGATCACAGGCACGATTACCATCACCCAAAATGTCCGTAAGGATGCGCCCCTACCTGCCGGTTATCCGGCAAATAGCCCCCCGCCTGATCTCTATCTCATTGGCTCGGTGATCAATGAAACCGGCGCTATCAACATCAGCAATACCACCGATAGCGTGATTGTTTCTGGTGAACTGCGGGGCCAGACACTTAATATTTCTTCTGTTGGCAACTTCTCCCTCAACAGTGATACCTGGTTCCACAGCGGTGGCGATCCCCGCCAATATCTCCTTGGAGGCAATACCTACGACTACTATCGCAGCCAAGCCTTCCAGGCCGGAAATTCTAACGGCACCTATGTTGCTCCGTCCAGCAAAACCGAGCTTGCGTCAACTGTGAGCACTGCCGCAGCATCTAATGCTGGCACGATTTTCTCGCGTGGTGATATTTCCATCTCGGCGCTTTACCTCAACATTGATGGTTTGATTCAGAGCGGCACACCATCGCTCAGCATGACGGTGGATGCCGGCTTCAACCCCACCACCTCTAGTTCTCTGATTGATAGCAACGGCAACGCCATCAGTGGCATCAACTATGGTGCCGTCAATGGCAGAGCCGTACCGCTAGCCGGCTATGTGGATGCTGCCACCCGCACGATTAATCTCTACGACATCAAGAGCAGCGGCGGCAACATCACCCTCACCGGCCAGATCCTGAGCACCGGCGCTGGCAAGGTGCTGGCCTTCAATGGCCAACCATCGCTGAGCCTCACCAATAACAGCACCTGGAAGCTGGCTCCAGGCGCGATTGATTTGGCCCCGATCAATGGCAAGATCACGATCGTGGACACCCCCAGGATCTCCTTGGTGCCTTCAGCTATTGATATAACCGCCAATAGCATCACATTCACCAATGCCCATAATTTGGTTAGCGGTTCTCAAGTCATTTATCAGTATAATAATAGCATTAACTCTTCCAGCCTCGTCGATGATTCATCTCCTGTTGGTGGGCTCGTGCGTGACACCATCTATTTTGTGGATCTTGTTAACGCCACGACGATTAAACTTAAGGCTGCATCCAATTCAACAGCAAATGTCGACATCACGGCTTGGGATTCGGGGCGTGAAGCGTCCTTCAGTTTGGCAACAGTTAAGAAAACTCAATATCAGTATGCAGACAATCAATTTACTAGGTCTGAATCTTCGCTAATTGGCGCCGCTAGGGCTTATACCACGCCAACTTCCACCACGATCACTTCGCCCACCTCCGCCTCTGGCAGTGGCGGCACGATTCTCAGCACCCTCTACAATCCTGCCATTGGGCTAACTTATAATTGGACTGAGGGCCAATCCAAAACCGTAACAACGGTTAAATATTGGTCCAAGAAAACATTCAATTTCTTCTTTGATATCCCCACTGGCGAGCGTCAGAACTGGACTTCAATTAATTCCAAGACCACAGATGCTCAGCCTCTATTGCAAGGCCAGGTTCTTCAGGCAACTGCCCCGAGCAGCTTTGGTTTGAATCCAGCCGCCGGCTATCAGGTTGCTTACAAACAGGTCAGAGAGGATAATGCCCAGCTAACGACAAGAAAATGGACCACCGGTGGTGGCTTCTTGCGCAAGAAGACTTATCACGTTCAGCAAACTGAAATTGTAGGCGTTAAGGACTACTACACCCATTTCCTCAAGGCTGATAACCCGATCACGATTGGCTTCATCACTCCACTTGCGGGTGCGACGGGTTCTACCGCTGCCGGTGCTCTCACGATCAGCAGCAAAGGCGATGTTTCGATCCTTAAGGGTGTCAAAAACGCCACGGCGGTGGATGTCAGCACCAGCAATGGCAAGAGCATCGCCATCAAGAGCATGCTCGTGAAGGATGCCACCGTGCCCATCAGCCTCAGTGCCGCCGGTGATCTGGATCTTCAGGTGGGTGGGAGCACCTCCAGCACCGATGCCATCAATGTGAAGGCCAGTGCCGGCGGCAATCTCACGATCCAATCGATCAGCAACGGCGGATCCGTGGCGGCCTTGAAGCCGCGCGCCGATGGCACCACGGGTCTGGGCCTCAGCGCCGGCAAGACGCTCACCCTGCTGCTCGGCGGTGGTCTCGATACCAGCGGCCAGACCAGCAGTGGCACCACGGCAACGGCCGAATTCTTCAAGGCCGATCGCATTGAGATGCAGGTGGGCAGCGGCAATGTGGCCAGTGCCGCCAACCCCTTGCGCTTGAACACCAGCATCAATGGCATCCCGACCTCCGGCGGCCTGGCGGTGAAGCTTTCTGGTGCCGGCAGCAGTGCATCCCTACAGGAAACGATCGGTGATCTGCGCTTGATCTTGCCATCGGCCTTTACGGCCAGTTCCGCGCTCACGGTTCCAGGTGACCTCAACCTCACGGTGACCAACGGCGATCTCCTTAATGCCACTGGCGCTGCCATCAACTCAGTGAACACGGCTGTGCTCGTTGAGCAGGACGCGACGTTCAAAATCACCGGTGCCGCCGCCACCGCTGCCGCCACAGCCGAGTTGGCCAGGCAGGACATGACCAATTACAACGATTACTGGACCACCTATCGCGGTTGGAGCAAGCAGGATTTCGCTAATAATAATGCCCTTGTCTTCAATGGCACTAGCCTTGTTAATGTGGGCAACGCCAATCCGTATAGAATCTCCACCGGCACGATAGAGGCTTGGATCAAGACTGGTGATGCTGGTACTGGCAACCGCGCAATTGTAACCAAGCCAAACGCCTACGGTATGTATCTCAGTGGTAATAAGCTCTGGGTCTATGACTGGAAGACCGGGACTGCAACCTCTACTTCAGTTGCGCTGAATGATAATCGTTGGCACCACGTGGCCTTTAGCTTCCAATCGGGAGTTGCCAATGGTTCTAAGCTGTATGTTGATGGCAAACCCGTTGCTGTCAACGGAACGGCTGCGACAGCGTTTACTTATACAGTCAATAATACAGCTTCAAATAATCTTTTGATTGGTGGCGAATTCACCAGCTCTGTATTCAACGGTTCTATCGATGAAGTCCGTGTCTGGAATGTTGTGCGTAGTGATGCGGATATTGCTACCTATAGCAATTCCCCGATTGCTAAAAACGCAACCAATCTCGCAGGCTACTATCCGATTGATGAAGCCAGTGGCTCGCTGATTGACTACAGCGGCAATGCAACTACCGTCGCCCTGCCTGCTGGGGTCAGTCGACTTGGTTCCTCGGGTCCGTTGACGACGACATGGACCGCTCCTGCAACGGCCAAGCATACGGAAAGCTCATTTGCATTTACCGCAGCTGAGATTAGTTCTCTCAAGCTCAATAAAGGATTCAATGACTCGGCTGTTACCGCTTATCAGAACCAGCTGAGTGCAATTCACAACCTATATCGCACTGCCTCGCCTGATCCGTCGCTTGTTTATAGTCGCCCCGCCGCCGACCGGCAGGCTGCCCTTGATCAGCGCGTTGTAGGCAGCAACGCTTATTACTATCCGCTCGCTTCTGATCTTTATCGCTTGCTCTTCCCCAAGCAAGCCGAACAGCGCGGTCTGCCCACCCCCCCTACCACAAGTGGCACTGGTAATGCCGCCATCAGCAGTGGCAACCTCAATCTCACGGTCAGCACGGGTGCGATTGGCCGCAGCTCCGATCTGATTCAGATCGACATCCCCAACGGTGACTACGAGCAACTTTCCGCCGCCAATGCCAAGCTGCTCAGTTCCGCTTCAAGCTCTGATGTAGCAGGCCGCAACTACAGGGTTTATGAGTATTTTGCTAGCTCTCCTCTTACCACCACAAGTACAACCGCTAGCCTCGATTTAGCCAATACCAGTCTTTACAGAAGTTACTCGCCTAATTACACCGCAGGCAGTGGCACCCTCTACAAGTACATCGGCACCACTGCCCGCACCAACTTCAATCTTTCCACCGCTGATTTTGGCGAGAAGATTGATGGCTTAAATCAGTGGGAAGTTGTCAGTTCTGGCACCGCCAAATACAACACCACCGCCAGCTCCGTCTCCTTTGCGGTCGGCGATCCGGCCTTGGTGATGGACACCCGGGCTTCTCTGGTCAGCGGCAATGTTGTGCAGGTGCGCACCCCGGCCTTCTACGGTTATTACCAGTACATCGGCACAACCGCCCGCCGTGAGCTCCTCCAGGAGGACTACGGCAACACGGGCCGCTGGACTGCCCTCAGCATCGGCTCCCAGAACGCCAGCTCCACCACCACCAACCATCCCCTCACCCTCACCCAGGGAACCCTGCTCACCGATCCGTTCTCGCTCACGGGTGTCACCCTGCGGCTGAATACAGCCGTCAGCGTTGCCGCCAGCGGTTCGGTTTCGGCCACGGCGGGGAGCGGCATTCGCCTCTCTTCCGCCGGCGCGCTCACGGTCAAGTCGGTAACCGCCTCCGGTGTGCTCAACCTTGAGGCCAGCTCCCTAGCCCAGCACTCCACGGGCAGCGGCGTGACCAACAACCGCGGTCCGATTGAGCTGCGCAGCACCAGCGGCAACATCGGCAGTTCCGCCAGTCGCATCAAGGTCACCACCAACGACGTGGCCAGCCTGTTCGCCAGCACCGCCGGCGTCGGCTCGGCCTACTTCTCCAGCGCCAATGACCTGGCCCTCGGCTCGCTGGTCTCCGCTGGCACCTTGGACATCAGCACCACCGGTGCGCTCCGCGACGCCGGCCGCAATGCCAGCCCGATCGGCCAGGCCAGTATCAACCTCCAGGCCCCCACGCTCAACCTGGCGGCTACCAGCTTTGGCTCGGCGGTGTCGCCCCTGATGATCGGCGGCGGCAGCAGTGGCCAGCAGACCACCCTCACCGCCACCAGCACCGCCGGTGCCGACGGCCTGATGGCCTTCGGGGCCAAGGGCAGCACCCCAGTGCTGATCAGTTTGCTCAGCATCACCCCAAGTGGCAGCCCCACCAGCCCTGCGGGCGACATCTGGCTCAGTGGCGACGCTTTCGCCTCCGCTTCCGTCACCGGCACCACACCGGTCATCCGCACCAGCACTCTTGTGCTCGATGGCCTCGGCGGTATCGGCACCAGTTCCGCCGCTCTGCGCACGGCCATCAACAGCTTGGCGGGTTCGGTGGGAGCCAATGGCGTTTACCTCACCAACAATGCGGCGCTCAGGATCGATTCGGTGAGCGATCGCACCGGCACCCGCACCTATACGGGCCTGGTGAGCGGCGGCAACTCCAATATCAGCACCAGCAGCGGTGCCCTGACCGTTAACGGAGCCATTTCTGCCACCGCTGGCAACCTGAGCCTCAGCGGTTTCAGTGATCTTTTGATCAACGCCTCCGGCTCCATCACCACCGCCGGCAGCGGCACCCTGGCTCTCAATGCCAACACCACCAGCGGCATGGTGAACGCCGCCAGTGGCTCCCAGCTCAACCTCACCAGCAGCGGCACCGCCACCCTCACCGCCAGCACCTTGGTGCTTCAGGGGGTGATCACCACAGCCGGCAGCCTTGCCTTGGTGCCGTCAGCCAGCGCCAATCTCAACCTTGCCACCTATCTCACCGCTGGCCAAAGAACAGAACTAACCAATACCGGTGTGGCTGCCACCAGCCTTGATGGCATCACGGCCAATAGACAACTCACCACCAACCTGATCCTTGGTGGCACGATCACTAGCACCAACAGCAGCGGCCTCTCCCTCTCCAGCAGCCGCGCCCTTGCCCTGCTGGGCAACATCAACACCAGTGCTGGTGCCCTGAGCCTGTCAACCAGCAGCGCCGATGGCCTGCTCGTGCTCGGCAACCTCACGGCCCTCTCCAACCTTTCGCTCACGGCCTCGGCTGGCACGGTGCGCACCACGGTGCCCTCCACGATCAAGACCACGGCCACAACCGGTGGTTCCACCACGGTGAACGGCAGTACGGGTGCCTTCCTTTCTGGCTCGATCCTGGCCGGGGCCGAGTCCACCAACACCGGTCCCTCCTGGGTGGCGGCCGCCACCACCCCCGCCAGCTTCTCCCTCACCAGCTCCGGCGATGTCACTCTCGCTGGCGCCACCGCCGTGGCCGGCGTCACCACCATCACCGCCCCCAAGGTCACGATCACCGCGGCCGGTGGTGTGATCAGCCGCGGCAACCTTTCGATCAGCGCCACTGGCACCGCCACCGGCCAGGGGCTTTTCTCCTCGGGCCTGCTGGTGGCCGGCGGCACGGTCAATACGGCGTTCCCCTCGATCACCAGCGCGGTATCCAACTTCTCGGATGCCAACGACCAATTCACCATCACCGCCCACGGCCTCAGCACTGGCAGCCAAGTGCGTTTCTACGGTGTGCAGGTGGGGGCCTTACTCCCTCTGGTGGATGGCAACTCGTACTACGTCATCAACACCGGGGCCAATACGTTCAAGCTTGCGGCAACCGCGGCTGATGCCTCAGCCGGCACAGCCCTTGCCCTCAGCTTGGCTAACTCGATCACGACAGGTACGTTGGCTACGTTTACAGCCATTAACCCCTCGGCTACCGCCTCAGGCCAGGTGGAAACCGGCGGCACCAGCACCACCAGCGTGCAGGGCTCCACCCTTCAGGCGGCCAATATCGTTCTGGACGCAGCGTCCACGGCGAGCCTCAGCCTCACGGTGAGCCGCGACGCCGCCGACGCTTTGGTGCTGGGGGGCAGCACCTCCGGCAGTGGCAGCACCCAAGCCGATCTTGTGGTGGCGGGTGCCTGGATGGCGGCCCCCACGGTTTCGATCACCTCGCCCCAATCACCACGGATCCTCCACGACCTGATCGCCCGCAACGGCCTCACGATCACGGCCAATAGCGCCACGGCTGCCAATAACACCATTCGCCTCTCGCCCCTCTCCCAGATCCTGCTGGGTAGCAGCGATGGCAACAGCACCAGCGCCACGGTTGACCTCAGAGCCACCACCATCAGGCTCCCGGGCGATACCGCCGGCCTGGCGATTGAAGCGCTTACTTCGGCTCCCCAGGATTTCCTCAGCGGCAAATTGAGCTCGGGCCTCAGCCTCAACCTGGCGGTGACCCGTCAGGCGAGTGGCGACGGCACGGGCGTGGAAACCAAAACCTTCACCGCCAGTGTGAGCGCCCAGCAGTTCAGCAGCCTCACGGCCCTGATCACGGCCATCAACACTGCCATCAGCACCGCAGCGACCGCCGCCGGCTTAGTGGCCGCCAATGGTGAAATTCCCGTGCTCGATCTGCGCGGCGCCAACGTGCGGCTCACCTTGAAGGTGCCTACGGGTTCCACCCGCCTGAATTCGTCCCTCGGCCTGGCGCTCAACAGCAGCACCTCCAGCGGCCTTTCCCAGCTCGGCAGCTTCACCTCCTCCACGGCCCTGCAGGCCGTCACCCCCGCCACCTTCCTAAGCCGCGCCAAGGACACCACCTTGAACCTGGGCTCCACAATCCAGAAGTTCACAACCCTGAATTGGGATGGCGGTGTGCGCAGCACCCACAGCGATGCCAACAGCAGCGTCAGCTGGAAGCTGCTGCCCGCTAGCTCCAGCAGCACCATGAACCTCAACGCCCCGGTTGATGTACCGGTCGTTGCGCTGACCCCCGATAGCGGAAACGGCGCAGTGAGCAGCTTGGGTGCCAATTTCAACCTGTTGGGCCGCACCAAAACCTTCCAAATCAGCCATGCCGGGGATCTCACCCTCAGCTCCCTGGCCGATGTTTCCGCGGCCCCCAACCTCACCAGCCTCAGCTATGGCTCCAGAGAGGGCGCCCTCACCCTCAGCGGCAGCCCCAACAGCAACGCCATCCCCACCTACGAAACCAATGCCGCCCTCAGCCTGGCGGCCAAGGGCGCGATCACGATTGGCCAGAACGCCAACCAGCTGGTGCTCAGGGTTCCCTCGCTCAGCCTCAGCACCAGCGGGGCGATCAGCATCGGTTCCGGCGCTGATCTCACCACCAGGGGCGCGACCGGCAGCGGCAGTTTCAGCATCAGCGGTGGCAGCGTGGAGATCCACGGTGGACTGACCACCACCAACATCAACAGCACCACGATTGCGGCCACGGCCGGATCCCTCACCCTGGGCAGCACTGCCCGGCTTACCGGCCTCAAGGGGGCCCAGACCTTCTCGGCCGCTGGTGCCAGCTCGGATCTCACTCAGGCCACGGCCCTCGGCAACACCGCTCTCGCTGCGGGGATCAGCCTCTCGGCCGGCCGCAGCATCAGCTCCAAGGCTCCGATCACCACCACTGGGGCTGTCAGCCTCACGGCCAGCGCCGGCAACATCAGCACCGACGAGGAGATTTTCACCACCACCGGTGGCGTGCTCGTCGACAAGCTCGGCTACCGCGTCAACAGCAGCGGCGCCTTTGTGACCACTGGGGGCAGCCTGCTCACGGGCAGCCAGAAACCCGTTTACGAAGCTCTGCCGGCCATGCCTAGCAGTGGCGGCGCCATCCGGGCTGGCAGCCTCACGGCTACCGCCAACACCGGCACCATCACCCTGGCCGGATCGGTCTTCCCGGCCGGCACACCGGCGGTGACCAGCCTGACTGCCACGGTTTCCGCCTTCTCCGACGCCAACGACCAATTCACCATCACCGGCCACGGCCTCAGCACCGGCACCGCCGTGCGCTTCTACGGCGTCCAGGAGGGGGCCCTGTTGCCCCTGGTGGATGGTGGTCTCTACTACGTGATCAACACCGGCGCTAATAGCTTCAAGCTGGCGGGCACCGCCGCCGAAGCCACGGCCGGCACTGCCCTTGCCCTCAGCCTGGCGGCCTCGATCACCACGGGCACCTTGGCCACCTTCTCGCCGCAGGTGGATCTGGGCACCTCGGCCGTAACCCTCAGCGGCGGCGCGATTGCGATCAGCGGCAACATCCAGACCCAGACCCTTTCAGCAACGGCCTCCACTGGCGACCTCAGCCTGCTGGAGGAAGCCTGGCTGTCCACCGGCTCGGCCAGCCTCTCCACCACAGCCAGTAAGACCCTGCTGATCGATCGCACGCTCACCGATCTGCGACGCGCCATCCTCACCACCTCCAGCCTCAGCCTGCCAACTAGCGGCAGCTTCACGCTCAAGGGTTTCCTCGATCTCAAGCCCGCCTCCGCCAGCGCCACCCCCACGCTCAGCTTCCCGGGCACCGTGACGATCACCGGCGAGCTCACCAGCTCCGCCAACCTCAGCCTCACCACTTCCGGTGTCCTGAATGTCAGCAATAAGGGCAGCCTCGAAGCCGCCGGCGACCTCACCCTCAAGGCCGCCAGCTTCAATCTCGATGCCGATGCCACCAGGCCGGGCTGGGAGCTCACCTCTGTTCCCTCTGCTGTCACCCCCGTCACGGTGAACAAGAGCGTGGCCACGGGCTCCAGTGTTGCCCAGCTCAGTTTTGGCTTCAATGGCGATGTGAAGCTCATGATTAATGCCAGCTCCGACCTCCTGAGCTATGTGGGCGCCGATGGCAGCCTGCTCCCCCACGGGCTCAGCGATGGTGCTGTCCTCTACCTCCAAAATGGTGCTGCCAATAACACCGCAGGTCGCGCCGGCCTGATCAATACCAACAGCACCGATCCCTCCCTCGCCACGGGCTACACAGTTCAGGTCTGGGATGCCAACAGCTTCAAGCTGCTTCGCAATAACAGCACCGTTGATCTCACCAATGCAGCCGGTACCACGACCGATGTTCTGGTGGGTCTCGATAGTGTCAGCACTCTGGTGGAAAGCACCAGCACGCAAGTGACCCAGATCGGCACCCAGCAGATCCAGGTTGGCAATCAATGGATCACCTACGATCTGGCCCTGAATCAGGATGCCTTCTACCGGCCGGCGACCGGCGAGATCAGGGAGTATTTCGTGGCGGGAGTTGATTTCTCTGTTGCCGCGATCCCCTGGAGCGCCTATGGAGCTGGCGTGCCAGCCAGCAGTGGCAGCCAGGCGAAGAGCTGGGATCAATACGACGAGAGTCAGCGCACAGCCGTACTCGATTATTTGGGCTACAAACCGCTCTATGCCACCAATATCACCAATACGGTCCGCAAAGAAAGCCGCAATGGTGTATTGACCTCGACTGCCATTAACAATCCATTCAGCTCCACCACCAACAAGATCCTGTTGCCCACGAGTGGCACCCTTGCTGGCATGGCGATTGAAGGCAGCACCGATGCCATCGCCAAAGTGGTGAGCAACGAAACCTTTGAAGGCCCAGCGGCTACCGCTGCCCAAGGTTGGACTTTTGCCACAGGCGCTGTGTCGTTGACTAGTGGCGGCACGCCGAACTCGGATTTTGTCAGCAGCAATGCGCTTGTATTCAACGGCACGAATCGGGTGGACCTGGGCAACGTGACTAAACTGCAATTAGGGACGGGAACAATTGAAGCCAAGATTAAAACAGCCAATGCCGGCAGTGGCTATCGAGGCATTGTGACAAAAGCCAATGCCTATGCTCTATTCCTTCGTGACAACCAACTTGTTGCCTTCTCCTGGGTCAACGGCGAAATCAATACCGGGGTATACCTTAATGATAACAAATGGCACCATGTCGCCCTGTCGTTTGCCGATAACGTCACGAATGGCTCCCAAATCTATATTGATGGTCGTGCCGTCGGCTCGCCATTTACCTTCAGGATTAGCAACAATGCCTCCAACGCAACGATTGGCGGGTCCAGCAATACGACCACTCAAGACTTCATTGGAACAATCGATGAAGTGCGTATCTGGAATTCAGTGCGCAACGCCACTGACATTGCCAACAACAGCACCTATTCTGTCCCCAATAACTCAGACAATCTGGTTGGCTATTATCCGCTCGATGACGCCAGCGGCTCGCTAATCGACTACAGCAATTCTCCCAATACAGTGAGCTTCCCCAGCACTGGTGTGAGCCGCAGCGGTGCGGTTACTGCCGGCGCAGCGTCCAGCAGCAACTACTACTCTCAATTCCTCGGGACCTTTGGCAACGGCACCAAGGGCACGAAACCCGGACCTAATAACACAACCATATCCAATGGCCAAGATGTTTGGAAAACCTACACTTTAGAAGGCAACGGCGGCACCATCAGTTTCGACTTCTACAAACTCGACAGCTGGGATAACGAGTTATTCAAGGTCTATGCCAATGACACCGAGATTCTCTCCAGTGCTTTTGGCTTAGGATCGGTATCCGCTAGCGTTTCTGGAAGTGCGAACGGTTATAGCTGGACCATAACTCCCAAGAAGGACTATGGCGAACATTACGGCGTAGTCGGATGGAATGAACAGACCTTCCGTGTCACGATTACGGTCCCCACGGCGGTCAAAACCCTCAAACTTGGTTTCGGCAGCAACCTCGACGAGAACAATGCTAACGAGTCCTACGGTATTGACGCCCTTTCTGTGGTGAATGCTGATGCTGTTTACAGCACCACCTCAACCACCGCTACAGCCACCAAGGCGCTCTGGCTGGATGGGGTGAATGATTATGCCGATCTGCCCGATATCAATATCGGTGGTGCTGTAAGTATTGAAGCTTGGGTCTACATGAATCAAGCCCAGAACTGGTCACGGATTGTAGATATTGGCAATGGAGCTGTGAATAACAATATTGTATTAGCCAATTTTGGAACTTCGGGGCGGCTTGCTTTTGAAACTTATAATGGCTCCATCAGCAGCGGTGCAGTTGTAACCGATGAAGCCATGCCGATGAACCGCTGGGTTCATATTGCCGCAGTATTGGATCAAAATAGATCTGTAAAGCTATACTTTGATGGTGTCCTGAAGAAAACAGGAACAATGACGGCTCTGCCAACGGAAATGGTGCGCACCAACACCTGGGTTGGCCGTAGTAACTGGGCAGGTGATGCTTACTTCAATGGTGGAATCCGTGAGCTCAAAATTTGGAATGATGCCCGCAGCGAAGCGGAAGTTCGCGCCGACATGTCAATGACCCCCAGTGGCAGCGACAACGGTCTGCTGGCTTGGTATCCTTTTGCGGAAAATCGTGCGGTCTCAATGCAACGCACAAAAGGTAGTGATGGCAATATCTACTACTCTGTAAATGAAAATGGAGTTAATCAATTAATTAAGAATGCTGGCACCCAACTCTACGCTGGTATTTATGCTGATTGGCAAACCCTTGGCGCTGCAAGAGTTGATGGTGTAAATAGACTGCTTTGGTATCATCAGCCGTCTAACAGCTCTCACTATTGGAACCTTGATGCCAATTGGAACTACGTAAGTTCTAGTAGCGGCATGTATGCCATGAACTCCGCCGACAACTATAGCCTGGAGACCCAGTTCGGTATTGATATCAATAGCGACGGCAAGATCGGCAATCCCGCAACCACTCCTGCCATTCTCAATAAGTCGGACAGCGGCGTTAACAACAACTTCACTTGGACATTAACGCCGAAGGCGCCCAATGATTATGCCAACGCTGCAGGCCAGACTTACTGGGCTGACCAGAGTTTTGATGTCAGCATCACGGTTCCCGTTGGCATTACCAGTTTGAAACTGGGCTTCGGTAGTGGCCTTGACCAAGACAGCAACGATGAAGCCTACGGCATTGATGCGATCACGATCACCTCAAGCAGCGGCACCATCAGCAACAACGAAACCTTTGAAGGCACTCTCGCTGCTGCGACTCAGGGTTGGAGTTTTGCCAACGGAGCCGCAGGAGCTGCAAGGGTGAACAGCAGTCAAGCTTATGGACAATATCTCGGAATGTTTGCGAACGGCACGAAGTCTGACGGCCAAGACGCTTGGAAGACATTCACACTCGATGGCAATGGCGCCACCATTAACCTCAAGCTCTATCGCATTGACAGCTGGGATGGAGAGGCTTTCAGGATTTATGCTAATGATCAAATTGCATTAGAAACCACTTTTAGTCTTACCAAATACACTCAAGCGCTCAGTGGCGGTGGCACTACACCACCAGCTGCTCTTCTCCTTGGCGGAGCCAGCCTGGGCAGCGTGGGCGGAGCCACTGCGGGCAACACCGCCGTGCTTGGTGGTGCCGCTGCCGATGGCAGCAGCAGGGAGTGGGTGGGCACCTACACCGACGCAGCCAAGGTTCTCTATACCCAGAGTCGCTCGGCGCTCACGGCGGCAACGCTGAGTCAAACCATCTCCAACCCCCTTGATTCGGGAGCCGGTTCCAACACCATTACAGCATCGATTGCCGATGCCGAGCCGCTTTCAGCTGGCAATACCGGTGGCAGCGAATGGCGAGTTTCCTACGACGGTAATGGTAGTCGGAGCTATCAGGTCAATGGCCTGCGCACCAACCTCTCGGGAACTCCCCAAGCCAGTACGGCCTCGATCATCCGGACTCCGGACTGGGTTGACAACACCAGCTTCGCCTCTGCTGCCTATCCAGGTTCTGGCTCGACGACGGCCTTTGGTAGCCAAAAAGGCAACGCACCTTTGATTCTTGGCTATACGCCACGGCCTAATCTAGAGACGTTTGATAGCACTGCCCCAGGCTGGAGCGTGCCTTCAGGATCGGTGCCGATTACGGCCAATACTTACTACGGCTCGTTCATGGGCCCGTTTGCTAACGGCACAAAGAGCAATAACCAGAATGTCTGGAAAACCTACACGCTCAACGGCGATGGTGGCCAAATTAGTTTCACCATGCTCCGCTTTGATTCCTGGGATGCAGAAAATTTCGAGGTTTATATTAATGATCAGAAGCTGTTTGAGCAAGTCCTGAGCACCTGGAACTACTCTGGCCATGCCATGACGCCTACAAGCTTGCTGCCTGGCTATTCAGTATCAATGAATGCCCGCAATGACTTTGCTAATTACAATGCGCAAGGTTGGCAAGATGGCGCTTTTGACATTGTTATTTCTGTGCCTGTAGGCATCACCTCCTTTAAGCTGGGATTCGGTAGCAATCTAGGTTCCCCATCGAATGATGAGTCCTACGGCATTGATAATGTGGCCGTGCTCAATGCCAGTCAAAATCCGGGTCTCTATGCCCCAGCCAGTAGCAGCTTGAATCTTGATTACATCAAGAGCACGGCAACTCTCGCTAATCGGTCCCCGGTCTCCAGCGCTGGTATCTTGAGAGATGTTGGTGATATCATCACGACAACGCCGGCATATCTTGCTTCCAGTAGTGCGACAAGCTGGACGGATGCTTATACAAAATCACAGGGTCTTACCGTTACAACCACGGATAGCGCCAGCCAGAGCCAGAGTTTCAAAGGCTATTCGCGCCTAGCGCGGCTTACCAGCTCTGATGAAATTGCTGCTGCCACCACCAGGGCCCAGGGCAGAGGCGGCCAAATCATCTTCGCCGTTGATGGATACCAGCCCACAGATGGCAACAACTGGCGCTATTACGACGGCCAGTGGATGCAGGATTATTGGGGCACGACTAGTGCTTACATCGCTACCCCAACCACCAGCTGGACTGGGGCCCGTGACATCGCCATCGGCTACGACGGCAGACTTGTGAAGATCGAGGACGGCACTGAGAACGCACTGCTTGATTCGAAATTCAGTGGTGCCAACTGGATTGGTGCTTCTCAGGCCTCCTATGGAGCCAGCTGGCTTTGGACCGATGGCGGTGTACCTGGTTATGCCAACTGGGGAGCGGGAGAGCCGAATAACTCTTCCTCAACGGTTCAGATCTTCTCCAATGACTTTAATACCAATACCACGGGCGTCGGTGTCCGTAACGATCGTCGCGGCAGCAACTATGGGACTTACCTCGGCCGTTACGGAAACGACAGCGGCTGGGACTTCACGATTGGCACGGATACGGGAGGAGGTTCCCTGGATTCCAGGTACCCAACAACGATAACCTTTGACTTCCTGCGAATGGATAGCTGGGATAATGAAAACTTCCAACTTAGGCTCGAAGGGGATTCCGGCCAATGGAGAGAAGGTGGCAAGAGGTTTAACGGTGATATCCAGGAATCCAGCTTCGATCTAATTAACTCTGACGGATTCATAACGACCTTTTCTCCTGTTGCCTTCGGGAAGCTGGGGAATAGAGGCGGCTACAATGATCAAACCTTCAGAGTAACGGCAACCCTGCCCAAGGGTCATTCTTCTTACAAGCTTTATTTTGATGGTTGGACCAATCAAGACCACGACGACGAAGCTTATGGAATCGACAATTTTGTGGTAACCCAGAACAAAGGTGAACCCTATGCTGCGCTCTACGATGGTGGCCAATGGAATGATCTGCCTCCCACCTCTAGTCTCCCCGGTATTGCCGAAGTCGTTGTACCCAACCTTCGCAATAGTGCCGGCACTAGCCTGTGGCAAGCCGGTGAACCCAATGATGGCGGCGGCAGCAGCACAGCAATCAATGAAGAAAATTATCTTGGTCTTTATAACTGGCTTGGCACCTTAAATGATATGGGCAACAGTGCCTCTTGGTATCTCTCTCAAGCTAGTCCCGTTTGGGGACCGGGCCGTGATCTCAAGGAAACTTTCTTTGACTACAAGTATGATTGGACCTCTGTTAACTTTGACCTCAGTGATAAGCGAAGAAACTACAACTATGCTGCCACTTCCGTCGTTACGCCTATTTATGAATGGCAGCCACTCTTCCACCAAGAAGATGTAACTATTGTTACGCCTGTTTCCCGTCTAGCCCCGCGTCTGGTCAGCCAGCCCGTCTATATCACTCAATCTGTAACAACCAGCGTAGCCACTAGCTTCACCACCGATTTCCGCCTCACTGACGCTGTTCCCTTCGACAGCATCAAGGCCAACAGCATCAGCATCACCACCACCGGAAGCGCAACCACCAACCTCTCGGGCAATCTCAAGGCCACGGCCGCGTCCACGCCCGCCACATCGGCCAATGCGGCCACGCTCGCCATCACCTCGGCCGGCGCCCTCAACCTGGGCAACGGCAGTCCAACACCAACCAACACCACCACCACAGCCCTGGTGGCCAACAGCCAGCGCTTCCAGGGTGCCGGCCTCACCGTGGCCAACGATGTGGTGATTGCCGGCATCATCGGCAACCAGCCCCAAAGCCTCAGCCTCGATGCCGGCACCGCTGCCCTCAGCATCCAGAGCGCAGTGGCGCCCGTTGGCAGCCTCACCCTTAAGGGCGGCAGCCTGGTGTTGAAAGCCTCTGACACCTCGACCTTCACGGCCAATTCGCTCTCCCTGGCCGCCGGTCCTGTCTTGAACGTGAGCCAGCCGGAGGCCAATGCTCAGTTGCGGCTTTCGATCGCCACGGGCAGCACTGGCGCCCCCAGCTCCTTGAATCTGACGGCGGGCGACGCATCCACCACTCAGGACTTCACCAGCCCCCTCCCGGCCTGGACCACTGCGGCCAGCCTCACCGCCGCGCCCCTGGTGGGCCTCACGCTCACCAATTCCACACCCACAACAGCCTTGGGCCGGTTTGCCAATGGCAGCAAAACGACCAATCAGGACGCGTGGACCAATGTGGATTTCAACAATGCTGGTGGCAGCATCGAATTCGACCTTTTCCGCCTCGACAGCTGGGATACAGAAAACTTCGTAGCCTATGCGAACGACGTCCAGATTCTATCCGTCAGCTTTAACTCCGGCACCATCGTTCCCACTCCCCCCGTTGGCATTTCCGCTATCTTTGGAACAACCAATGGTTATAGCTGGACAATAAACCCTATTGAAAATGGCGCCCTCGGCGGCAGCAGCTCGTTTACGGATCAACGTTTCCGGGTTTCGATCAAGGTTCCGGCTGGTATTGGCAGCCTCAAACTGGGCTTCGGCAGCAACCTCAACGAAGCCGTTGATAATGAGTCCTATGCCATCGACAATTTCAGCGCCAGCAACAACCTTGGTCAGCAGCTCGCCAACGAGAACTTCGAGGCTGCCCACGGCGGCTGGCAGCAACCCAGCAGCGTTTCCGTCTCGCCGATCAGCCTCAACAGCACAGCGAACAATGGCATTGGCAACGTGCTCGGTGTTTTTGCCAACGGAACCAAAACCTTGAACCAGGACATCTGGCGCAACTTCAATCTCAGCGGTGACGGCGGCAGGATCAGCTTTGATCTGGATCGGCTTGAATCCTGGGATAACGAAACCTTTAATATCTATGCCAATGATGCCGTTATTGCCACTGCCAACTTCAACTATGCCACCAATCTAGCCACACCAATTACTGGTACTACCAGTGGTTATCGCTATACCATCACCCCCATCGCCACCGCCAGCAACTTCTATGGCAGCACCGCTGCTGGCAGCAGCTTCAACGACCAGAGTTTCCGGGTAACTCTGGATGTGCCCACCGGGGTCACCACCCTCAAACTTGGTTTCGGAAGCACTCTCAACGAAGCCGCGAGCAACGAGGCCTATGCCATCGACAACATTTCTTTTGTTGATCCCGGCAGCCTCAGCATCAACGCCCTCTCCTCCACCTTGCCCTTCGTGATCACGGCGGGCGGCACCGTTGCCCTCAATGCCGCGGTGAGCGCGGCGGCCCTGGATCTCACCGCTGCAACGCTCACCGCCACGGCCACCACCACCTACACCGGCAGCGGCGCCCTCAAACTCAAGCTCACCGGCTCCACTAGCACCGACCTGAGTTCCGCCACGTCGCCCACCTTTGTGGCCTCCAGCTTCAGCCTCGATAGCCAGGCCGGCGGCAAGTTCAAGGTCAACAGCTCCAGCCTCAACCTGGCCTCCCGCGACGCGCTCACGGTCACCCAGGCAGGTACGGGCTCCAACACCCTCTCGCTCGACACCACCGCCACCTTCGCCTACACCAGCCCTGGCCCCCTCAGCGTGTCCAGCCTCAAGAGCGGCAGCGCCAGCGTCAACCTCACGGCCACCAACGGTGATATCACCTTGGCCGGCGTTACCCAGGCCTTGGCCGGCTCCCTCAGCCTCACGGCCTCCGCCGGCAAGGTGGTGGGCGCCAGCGGCACCAATCGCGCGATCGGTGCTCTCACGGCCACTGCCCGCGATGGCATCGACCTGACGGCCACCCAGCTGAAGTCTGTAACAGCTTCTACCACGGCTGCCGGCAGCGACATCTTGATCACTGCTGCTACGGAAGGATCAATCTCCCTGGCTACGCTTTCGGCCCCGGATGAGATCAAGATCAGCAATAGCCAGGGCGGGCTTGAACTCACCATCCCCGCTAATTCCACGCCACCTACGCTGCCGGTATCCGCAGCCAAGCTCAACCTTTCCGCCCAGGACGCTATCAAAATTGCCAGCAGCTCTGCTATCGCGCTAACGGCCGCTAACTCCATAAACCTTTCGGCCAAGAATATAGTTGCGAATACGGCTAACCTCACCCTGAAGACTAGCCAAGCCGGCGGTAGTACCTGGCTTGATTTTAATGGGCCAAGCTCTGCTGATGCGATCAAACTACCCCTGATTGATTCCGCCAACCTAACCTTCGAAAGCTCCTCCGGTGTGCGGCTGCGTGCTGATGCTTTCACCACCAGCCAAAAGAACAAGCCCCTCAGCACGATCACCTTCCTTCGCAAGACGTCGTCCAGCGATCCCATTGCTGTGCGCCATCCGTATCTCAATGATTCCCAGTTGATGCAGGGTAGTGACAGCCGCTACTACGGCTATTCGTCTGCTGTAGTAAATGGTGTTGCAACATCAAATCTCCAAACCCACTTTGATTCAGCGGCTGGGAAGTACGCCTATACGGCCCTGACCTCGGGAGTTGCGGGTGTGTCTTCGACCACAATCAATTTCACATCCAACGATTACAGAATCACCGCCGCCAACCTAAGCAGCGCCACCCTTCCTTCCGGTGTCACTGCCGCCCAAGTGGTGCTCTCCACCGTGTTCCCGGTGTTCCGGGCTGCGGCAGCGGGGATCACAGTGAACCCGGCCACCCAAGTTGCCACCCCGATTGCAGACTCGGTGAGTGAGGTTCTGGTTTCTTCCTCCTCCAGCGGCACGGTGGCAACAGCTTCGATTTCTGGGACCATTCCTAGCGGCTACGTTGTGATCCAAGAAAACGAGCTCATCCGAGAGCTGGTGAAATCTGGCTACTTGGTTTCCAGCGGCTCTTCCACCAGCTCGCCGCTGATGAACGCCGATGTGTGGCTTGATCTCAACCGAAACCTGCGCAAAGACGACGACGAGCCATCGGCGATCACCAATGCTGACGGTGGCTTTACCCTTGCCATATCTCCAGAAATCATCACTCGTTACGACAGCAATCTTGACGGCAAACTTGCGGATGAGCATCTGCGCTTGATCTCCACTGGTGGTATTGATTCACTCACCAGCAAGCCTGTTGATGGCATGGTTCTCATCGGTGACTTCAGCAACGGTGTTCTCACCCCTGTCACCACCCTGGCCGCCCTGCTCGCCGATGCGGGTGTCTCCACCGCCGCCAGCGCCGCCATCCAGCAAGCCTTCGGGGTGGCCGTGGTGGATGTGGCGGATCACTCCACCGCCTACGACCCCTATGAAGCCCTGAGCAAGGGCGATGCCAGCGCCTTCCCCCAAGTGCTCGCCCACGCCCAGCTCTCCGGCCTGCTCCTGCTCGCCACCACCCTCGGCAAGCAGGCGGGCCTCAGCCCCCTGGCTTCCCTCCAGAAGCTCGCCGGCGCCCTAGCCGCCGCCGATCTTGGCGCCCTCCAGTCCGGCTCCAAGGCCATCCAGGGCAGCGCTCTGCTGGCCACGGTTCTCCCCGCGCTGACCCCTTCGCTCACGGTTGCCCAGCGCGGTGTGATCAGCCAGGTGTTCGCCCAGGTGAGTGCTCAGTTCGATGCCCTCCGCGCCTACGCCGTTCAGTACCGCGACGGCGGTTTGCCGATCCGTTCCCTGCTGCCCGCCTCCAACAGCCTCAAGGCCACGCTCACGGCGGTCTTCACCGAATCCTTGCCCCAAGTGCTGGCTGGTTCGATCAGCATCGATCAGCTCCAGCAGCGCTTTGCCGCCCAGCTCGCTGGTGGTGCCCTCGATACCACCGCCCTGCGGGCCGATCACCTGGTGTCGGTGACTCCTCTGCAGCAGGGGCGCCTTCAGGCTGGCGGCAGTGCCACCTTCCTGATCTCACTCGGCTCAACGGCACCGGCCCACGGGTTGCGTTTGATCTACTCCCTCAATGTGCCGGAAGGCACCAGCGTCGACGGCGCCCCCAGCTCCTCCACGAACTCGTCGGCCAACGGCGTGGGTGAAATCCTGATCGCCGCCGGTTTAAGCGCCACCACCATCACCATCCAGTTGCCGCCACAACTCAACGATGCGATCTCCCAGGTTTCCCTCAACCTGCGCTATTCCGATAGCGGTTTCGAGATCGATCCCAATGGCGCTAGCGCCGTCTACCTCATCGATGGCTTCCAAGCTGGCGACGACACCAAGACGCTCCAATCCCTTGTCGGTTCGCTTGCCGCTGATGCGATCACAGGCACCGATGCTCCCGACCTGATCAACGCTGGTTGGGGGGCTGACAGCCTTGATGGTGGCCTTGGTGATGACCAACTCAACGGCGAGGGCGGCAACGATCGCCTGAAGGGCGGTCTTGGTGATGATCAGATTGACGGCGGCAGCGGTGACGACGACCTCAACGGTGACGAGGGCGCCGATCTGCTGGCTGGTGGCATTGGTGATGACAAACTCGACGGCGGCAGTGGCAATGACCTCCTGCGTGGTGACGCCGGCGATGACATTCTCCTTGGTGGTGCTGGTGATGACAAACTCGACGGTGACAGTGGCAATGACCTCCTCGATGGTGGCAGTGGCAGCAACATTCTTTACGGCGGCAGCGGTGCCGATCGTTTCCTGCTCAAGGCCCCTGGCAGCGAAAGCGATCTCATCCTCGATTTCAATCCGCTCGAAGGCGATCAACTGGTGGTGCTTGCTTCCCGTTTCCCGGGTGCCACATCCCAAGATTTCGCCATCATCGGCGGTGTTGTTCTGTTCCGCGGCGCCCCGATCGCCCAGGTGGCGAACAACGGCCGCAGCTACGGCCTGATTCGCGATCTCACCCCTTATCTGCTATTCACCGATCGCCCCGAACCCAAGGCCCAGCAAGCTCCGTCCTCACCCTTGGCCGGCACGTTCAACCAGAGTGTCAGCAACACCAGCTTGGCTCTGCTCGCTCCTCCGGCCACCGGTCAGGAACGCACCCAGATCAGCAACCCCCAAGTCCAGCTGGCGACTGATACCCTCGCTAGCGGAGTGCAGCTCACCACGACTAGCGGATTGACGCCTAACCGCGCCTCTGGTCTCACCTTGAACGGTCCGGTTTCGGGACCCGTGCTGATTGATCTCTCCACTCTCAACGCCGAGGCTCTTGCCGATAGCCAGATCACTCTGTTGCTCTATCGCGTTGATGCCTCCGGTGCCTTCGTCAGTCCGGATGGGTCGAGAACCGTCTCCAGCCTCGATGCCGCAGTGATCGGTTCGATCGGTGCCGTCGACGACGATGCGGGCCGCAGCCTCTTCGCTCGCGGCAGTAGCCAGGTTCTCGTCGGCGCCGGCCAGCAACTGCGCTTTGCCCTTTCCCGCCGCGACAATGCCACCCTCGTCGACGTCGAGTTCCAGATCGGTCAGACCGCTGGGGGGATCAGCCTTGGCTTCAGCACCATCGGCCAAGCCACACCCGATCTGATCTTGAGTGCCAGCATTGCCAGTCAAACCGCAGCCGCCACTGAATTGGCGATTGCACGCAAGTCTGGATTGGGCGATCTCCTCTACCTCAACAATGGTGAAATCCTCGATATTTCCCTTGCCAGCAGCTGCGGCAACACCAATACCTACGCCTTCGTGAAAATGAATCTAGGCCTTGATGCCGCCGGCAATAATGTGGTCTCTATCTCTGATGCCAATGGCAATTTGATTCCTGTGTCTAACACAGACGCATTCCGAGCAGCCCTGAGGCAATCTCTGGTATCGGGCTTCCTGGTGGCTCAAGGCGGTAACCGCACCACCTCCCACAGCTGGACAGTCTCTAGTGGCACCGGCTTCTATGCCCCGCTAATGCTGAGCCAAAATGGCGACGTCTTCTTCATTGGCACGTTCAACGCCGATGGTCGACAGCACATCAAACCGCTTGGTGACGGGGTCTACTGCTTTGAAGATCTTTCTGGGGGCGTTAGCGATTTTGACTATAATGATGGCGTTCTTCGTATCATTCGCCGTGTTGATGGCAGCCATGCAGACCGTTCAATGGTTGTCGGCACCGAATCCAGTGCAAAAGCCATCTATCTCGGCGGCAATGTTAAGTACACCGCCTCCAATATCGCTCAGTTCATTCACTCCAACGGCAGAGGCCGCAATCTGATCTCGACAGGAGCGGGCGCCGATACCGTGGTGCTCTACGCCTCCGGTGATGATGTTTCGCTTGGCGCTGGCCAGGATCGGGTTCACCTCCTTTCTGGTTCCAGTAATAATAAAATCGATCTCGGCTTTGATTCCTTTGCCGATCAAGTTTATTACTATCGTCCAACCTTGGATCAAGGTCTCTCCACCCTGCTTAACTTTGATCCGACTTTTGACAGCATCTCCCTGATCAACCTTGATTCCACAACCTCCACCACATTCTCTATCACAGCCACCAAGGCCACCCTGCTGCTTAACAACAAGCCCATGCTCGAATTGATCGGTTCCTTCTCCGCCGATCCCCTCAATGCCTCCATCCGCCGCTCTGATCTCGGCGTGGGTGATGCGATGACTGCCATCGCCGAGCGCGGCCTCCTGGTCACGGAAATGATTCCTGGTCTACTCGGCACATCCCAGCAAACTAGCGATGGTCAGTGGTATGGCTATAACGTCGACATCGCCCGCGCTATCAGCGAACAGCTGATCGGCAATGCCGATGCTCTGGCCATCCGCCCGAACCAGTCCCTGCTGGCTGGCCTCAATAATGTTCGCGATGGCTATGCCGATCTCGGCCTGCTTGGCTCCACCAGCACGCTCAGCCGCGATGTGAACCTCGGCATCGATTTCTCCAAGCCCTACCTGGTGGACATGCAGTCCTTCCTGGTGCTTGGCCTGCGCTCCGCCGCTGAGCTCGCCGGTCGGTCGATCGGAGTGATTAAGGGATCTACCGCTAAAGACAACGCCCTCGCCTTCCTGAGCGGCTACGGCATCACGGCTTCGGTGAATGAATATGCCACCACCACCGCCCTCGCTGATGCGCTACGTAGTGGAGCCATCGCCGCCATCGCCTCCGATCGCACCCGGTTGATGGGCTACCAGAGCACCATTAGCGGCTCCACGTTGCTGGAAGAAACCTTCTCCATCCAACCCCTTGCCGTGGCACTGCCCGAAAACCAGAGCCGGCTCAAGGATGCGGTCAATTGGATTGTTCAAGCCCCTGCCGCCGCCACGGAGCTCGGCATCAGTTCCAGAGATCTGCCAGGCCTGATCGCCCAGGCTGAGCGCGGTGGTGCCGACCTCAAGGCCATCGCACCCCAGACCAGGGTCTTCCTTGAGCTTGACTCCAGCAGCGATGTCTCCAGCTCCCTTGGCAAGGCCCTTGGTCTGGCCCGTGGCTTCACCCAGAAGCTGCTCGCCCGACTGGGCAATACCGCAGAGATGTGGCAACGCCACTTCCCGATGGCCAGCAATATCGAGCAGAACACGGCTAGCGGTGGTGGCCAGCTGCGTTCCCTGCCTTTCCTTGGCCAGGGCAGCACCGATCCGCTGATCGCCAACGACGACCGCGGCGATCTGCTTGCCTTGATTCGTCAGAGGGGCAGCCTCTCCGTGGCGACGGGTGGCAATGCCGCCAACATCGGTTTCTCAGCTCCCGATGCCAGCGGCAGCCTCCGGGGCGTGGATGCGGACATCGCTCGCGCCCTGGCGATCGCCATCTTTGGTGATTCCACAAAGGTGAACTTTGTGACCGACCTCGCCTTCTCCTCCACCTTTGCCGCCGTGGCCAACGGCGCTGTGGATGTCGCCCTGCGGGCCAGCACCGCCAACCTCTGGCGCGATGGCTCTTTTGGGGTTGATTTCTCGGATGCTTACCTCGCCACTGGACTTAAGGTGCTGAGCCACTCTTCGCTGGGTGTGTCTCGCATCGATCAGCTCAATGGCACCACGATTGGTGTGATCGATGGCACCACTGCGGCTCAGAACCTGAGACTGGCCCTGAGCAAAACCGGTGAGTCGGCTCGAATCCTCTCCTACGCCAATGCCACAGATCTCTACAACGCTTTCCGGACGAGCGCGGTGGATTCGATCGCACGTGATGGCGCCCTCCTAGCCGGCTTCCAGCAACAGCTCAGTTCGGAGGCGAATCCGATTGCCACCACCCTGCTCAATGGCCAGCTGAGCTATGAACCTCTCGCCGCTGTTGTGGATGAAAATCAATCCAAGTTCCTGGATCTGGTTAATGGCGTGATCGCCATCCTCAAGCAGGCTGCTGAGCTTGGTGTTACCTCCACCAATGTTGCCCAGAAACTAGAAGAAGCCAATGCTGCTAACGCTCCTGCAGCCCTGCGCCAGCTCTTCCAGCTCAACGCCAATGCCAACCTGTCGAGCATCGGCATCACCCCACAACGCGTCACCGACATCATCCTTGCCATCGGCAACATCGATCAAATCGTCCAGCGCTCAATTGTGAATCCAGACCAGAACACCCTTGCCCGAAATGTCCAGATGCAACGCCCCCTCTGACGCTGATCGGCTGGGTGATGCCCCATTCCAGCCCCTGGTTGTTTCCGCGTTAGATGTTAAATTTTGATAGCTTGGCTTGATTAGCCTGGCATCTGAATTGGTATCCTTTTTAAACACCACCAAACCCACCGCTAATGGCTACCCAGCTTCTCTTCTACAACGAGGTTGCCCCGATCACAGCGGAGCGCCATTCCAACTGGCACGCTCGTGAAGTGAAGGATTTTTCCTTTGCCAAGAAAACCAACTCAGTGCCGTTGATGGCGGCTGAGTTCCTTCCTGCCTTGTCGGACTATCCGATCGTTTTTGCTGGTGACGAGGAATCCGTGCTGCCCGTGCTGCTGCTCGGCATGCGCAACTCCGAAAACGTGTTTATCGGTTCAGAAGGCGACTGGAAAGGTCGGTACATCCCGGCCTTTGTTCGACGCTATCCCTTTGTATTAGCCCTCTCCGATGATGGCGACAAATATTACCTCTGCATCGACGAGTCTTTTCCTGGATTCAACCAATCTGACGAGGGTCCTGCTCTGATTACTGAGGATGGCACTCCCACTGAATACACCGAAGGCGTCTTGCAGTTTTTGAGTCAATACCAAGCCGAATTTGAGCGTACGCAGGCGATCTGCAAGAAGCTCAAGGAGCTCAATCTGCTCGAGGCCAAGCAGGTTCAAGCCACCTCACCAAATGGTGAGACGATGACGGTTGATGGCTTTTTTGCAGTTGAACCCTCGCGGCTAGCCACCCTGTCTTCCGAGGCGATCGTTGATCTCGTGCGTAGCGGCATCTATGAGCTGATCTGCTTCCACCTGGCCTCGCTCCGCAATTTCGATCTGCTCCGTGATCGCAGCCTCGAAGTTGAACCGGCGACGGTTGAGTAGATCCTGGCATCCCTGATGCGGTCGTTGTCGGTGCCTCACACTGGGCGTCGCGGCACCATGAACTGGGCTCCTTGCTCTTCGGATCCAGGAGGCCCATCGTGGCGGGGGCAGCCGCTGGCCTGTTCCGTTGCTCTGAATGGCATCGATGCCTCGGTTCGAATGGTGCGGTTGCCCGTTGCCAGGGTTTAGCGGGTGTCGCTGGTTGGAGTAAGCTGCTGGCTGGCATCGAAGCCGCCACGAAGCGATCGAGCGACTGGATCGAACCCCGCTAGCTCCTGATTGCTGAACTATCCGCCGCCGGGGGCCACCGATGCGAACGCTGAGCTGGCACGATTTCGACCAAGCCGTGGAGCTGATCGCGCAGCTGGTTGGCGACCGCCGCTGCAGCGGCATCCATGGCATTCCCCGCGGCGGACTGGTACTGGCGGTGGCCCTGAGCCACCGGCTGGAGCTGCCGTTGCTGGCGGAATCGCAGCCCGGTTGCCTGGTGGTGGACGACGTGTTTGAGACCGGCCTCACCCTGGCGCCGCACCGGGACTTGGCGGGGGCGGAGCTGGTGGTGTGGATCAGCAAGGCCGAGCCCGGGTGGTGGAAGGCCGTCGAGGTCACGACCTCGGCGGAGTGGATCGTGTTCCCCTGGGAGAACGCCGCACGGGCGGAGGCCGATGAACGGCGCTACCGCGCGGAGCGGGGCTGACCATTCCGGCTGCGTTCCTGACCCGACGACCCCGATCCGGACCAGCCGTCTGGATGGGCAGGCCCGCCCAACCTCCCCTACTCCTAGGCCTGGGAAAGGGTCTGGGCATGGGCATGGCTATAAACCCCTGGCCCCTGGCACCAGGCTCCTTGCATCGCGCCTCGCGCATTGCGCACCAGGCTTCTTGCATCGCGCATCGCGCATCGCGCTTCGCGCCTCGCGCACCGGGCACCGGTCGCTGGAGGCTGAGGCAAGATGGGCCGATGACTAACAACGACGGCTACCGCTACGAACCCGTCGAGCGCTTCGGTGCCTCGATGACCAACCCACGGCCCTGGAACCGCACCGCCCTTGCTGGGGTGGAGTTACTGAACGGCCGGGTGGCGATGCTGGGGTTCCTGGCGGCGATCGTCGGCGAACTGCTCACCGGGGAAGGCATCGTGGGTCAGTTGGGGTTGGGGCTCCGGTTGCTGTTGGGCTGAAGCGGCGCGGCGCTCGGCTGCTTCGGGATCTCGTTCCGCCGGGGGCCTGTGAGCCTTGCGCTAGATGATGGCCAAGGGGGTCTCCGGTGGCCTGCAGGGCAGCCTCAGGGCTCCGGTTTGAGGAAGCGGCCCGCCAGGCGCACGGCCAGCACCACGGCGGCGATGCCATAGGCGGCGAAGGTGACCCCCTGGCCGGTGGTGCCAGCTTCGTAGGCACCTCGTTCGAGCAGCACGAAATCGGCAACGGAGGCCGCCGTGCCCCACAGCAGCACCCACACGCTCACATAGGCCACACCTTTCAGGGTCGGGTTCATGGGCTCTTGGTTGGCGTGAAGGATGGGGATTGAAACCTAGGCACCTGACTGCCGTCGTTGCACTGATCCAGGCAACGGGCTAGATGCAGGAAAGCCGTGAGAATGGCGCGATCTTGGCTCACCAACGGCACCCCCAGCACCTACTCCGAGGCCACGGGCTCGTCATGGGCTGCCAGAAGCGCTTCGGCTTGCAGCATCAGCGCGATGGCCGCTGGGAGCTTGAGCCGATCACGCCGCAGATCACTGGTGAGCACATTGCGCCATTCGCTGCGCCAGAGCGGCGGTGCAGCCCACTGAGGCTGCTGAAGCAGCAGGGACTCCGCCTGCTCCGTTCGGGGACCGGGCAGAAGCAGGTAGGCCAGCACATTGGTATCTACGACGAACAAGGGCGGCCCTCCCGCCTGGCGGAATTGATGTCGGCTGGATCAAAGCTTTGGGTGCCAAGGCTATGGCGCAGGGCCCTGATTTCCGCCAACTGCTGCTCAACGGAGCCAGGGGTGGCGCTGAGACCCGCTTCCAGGCAAACGCGGCGGCCAGGCGGGCATGCAGGGCATCCGGCAGGTTCTTGAGGGTGAGGGTTTTCGCCATGCGGGGCAGCGCTTGAGCCTGATGGGCACCCTGATGGTCCCGTTCTGGTGGCATGCTGTGGACCTGTGGCCCGTCCACCTTGCGATGTGCATCCGTGATCTCCTCTGGATTGCGTGGTGGACGGGCAGGCTCGCCAGGATGGTGCGCACACCGTCTGGACCATGCCCGGCCGTTCAACAGCGGCGTGACCAGGGCCGACACCCGTGACCACAACCCTGCCGATACCCGTGCCGACACCAGGGGCCACAGCCGCGACGACCACAAGTCCGGCCGCAGGGCCGACAACAGAGCCCACCACCATCACATTTGCGGCGTTTGCCCAACGGGCCGACTATTCGCTGCTGGAGTCGCTGCGGGCGGATCCTCAGGCCACAGGGGATGGCCACGATCACCGGCCGCGCCAGGTGTTCTCGGGGCACTACGTGCCGGTGACGCCCACCGCACTACCCGCTCCGGAGTACGTGGCGCACAGCCGCAGCTTGTTCGAGGAGCTGGGTCTGAGCGAGGCGCTGGCCCACGACGAGCTGTTCCGGCGGCTGTTCTCCGGCGACATCAGGGTGGCCACCGAGCCGATGCGGCCCTATGGCTGGGCCACCGGCTATGCCCTCTCGATCTACGGCAGCGAATACATCCAGCAGTGCCCCTTCGGCACCGGCAACGGCTATGGCGATGGCCGGGCCATCTCCGTATTTGAGGGCGTATTCAATGGCCAGCGTTGGGAACTGCAGCTCAAGGGCGGTGGCCCCACGCCCTACTGCCGCGGCGCCGATGGCCGCGCCGTGCTGCGCTCGAGCGTGCGCGAGTTTCTGGCGCAGGAGTTGATGCAGGCCCTGGGGGTTCCCACCTCCCGCTCGCTGACGCTCTATGCCTCGCGCGCCGAAACCGTGCGCCGGCCCTGGTACGCGCCGGGGTCCCAGTCGTTCGATCCCGACGTGCTGGTCGATAACCCGGCGGCGATCACCACCCGGGTGGCGCCGTCGTTTCTGCGGGTGGGACAGCTGGAACTGTTCGCCCGCCGCGTGCGCCGGCAGGCCCATCCCGAGGCGCTGAACGAACTGCAGCTGATCGTGAAGCACCTGATCGCGCGCAACTACCGGCCGGAGATCGATGCGGCGCTGCCGTTCGGCGATCAGGTGGTGGAGCTGGCGGGCTTGTTCCGCGGAAGGCTCACCTCTCTGGTGGCGAACTGGATCCGGGTTGGCTACTGCCAGGGCAACTTCAACAGCGACAACTGCGCTGCCGGTGGCTACACGCTCGACTATGGCCCGTTTGGCTTCTGCGAGCTGTTCGATCCCCGCTTTCAGCCCTGGACCGGCGGCGGCGAGCATTTCTGCTTCTTTAATCAACCGGCGGCGGCGGAAGCCAATTATCAAATGTTCTGGGCAGCCATCCGGCTGCTCCTCAAGGACAACACCGAGGCCTTGGCCAGGCTGGATCAGATCCGCGAGGGCTTCGCCGATGCGATGGGCCTGGCGATCGAGGCGATGTGGGCCAGCAAGCTCGGCCTGCGCCGCTACGACGCCGACCTGGTGAACACACTGCTGGAGCTGTTGGTGCGCTCCAGGGCCGACTACACGATGGTCTTCCGCCGGCTCTCGGCCCTTGCTGCTGACCCTGCCGCTGCTAGCCCCGAGCAGCTCACAGCCCTGAAGGAGAGCTTCTACCAAGCCAGCTCCGATGAGCTCGATGGGGAATGGACCCAGTGGCTGGCGCGCTGGCGCGATCCGATCGCGGCCAGCGGCGACCCGCGCCAGACCTCCGCGGCGATGCAGCGCGTGAACCCGGCGATCACCTGGCGCGAGTGGTTGATCGCTCCGGCCTATGAACAGGCGGCCCAGGGCGACACCAGCCTCATCCAAGAGCTGCAGGAGGTGTTCCGCCATCCCTATGACGAGCTGTCTCCGCAGCTGGCGGCGACCTACGACCGCCTGAAGCCGCGTGAGTTCTTCCATGCCGGCGGCGTGTCGCACTACAGCTGTTCGTCCTGAGCCGCGTTCGGCGGTCTCACTCCCCGAGCAGAGGCTCTGGCGCAACATCACGGCAGCGCCAGGGCACTTCTCCATAGCATCACCCCATGACGAACCAAGCGGCGACAGGCGGGGTTCCAGAGGTAGGGCTCGGATTGGAGCAGCTGTGCCAGGAACGGCAGGCTGGCGGGCCCGCCGCCAACGCCGCCGCAGAGAGCCGGTGCCGGATCTGAACCGCATGCCGTCGGCCTCGGGGCCGGATCTGGTGGTGGTGGGCAGCGGGCTGGGGGGGCTCTGCGCCGCCGCCATGGCCGCCCGCCATGGCCTTGAGGTGCTGGTGCTCGAAGCTCACGACCAGCCCGGCGGCGCGGCCCACGGCTTCCAGCGCCAGGGCTTTGCCTTTGAATCCGGGCCCTCCCTCTGGAGCGGTCTGGGCACCTGGCCCAGCAGCAATCCGCTGGCCCAGGTGCTGCGGGCGATCGGGGAGGAGGTGCCGGTGCACCGTTACCACGCGTGGGGGCTGCTGCTGCCCGAGGGCCAGCTGCGGGTGGGTGTGGGCCTGGAGCCCTTCCTGGCCGTGCTGCGCGACCTGCGCGGAACCGCCGCCGCCGACGAATGGGCCCGTTTCATGCAGGACCTGCAGCCCTTCTTCGCCGCCGCCCGCTCCCTGCCGCTGCTTGCCCTGCGGCCGGGTCTGGGCACGGCGGCCGTCCTCGGCGGCCAGGGCCTGGGGCTGCTCGCCCAGGCGGGCCGGCTGGGCCAGCTGGGGGGTGCCTTCGGACCGCTCGCCCGCCGCCACCTGCGCGATCCCTTCCTGCTCCACTGGGTGGAGCTGCTCTGCTTCCTGATCTCCGGGCTGGGGATGGAGCAGACCAGCGCCGCGGCAATGGCCACCCTGTTTGGCGAGTGGTTCGAGCCCGACGCCGCTCTCGACTACCCGATCGGCGGCAGCCCCGCCGTGGTGGCGGCCCTGGTGCGTGGCCTGGAGCGCCACGGCGGCCGGCTTCAGTGCCGCGCCCCGGTGGCGGAGATCCTGGTGGAAGGCGGCAGGGCCTGCGGGGTAAGGCTCAGCGGTGGCGAGCGCATCGAGGCCCGGTTGGGGGTGATCGCCAACCTCAGCCCCTGGGATCTGCCGGCCCTGCTCAGCGAAGCCGCCATGCCGGCTCGCTGGCGCTCTCGCCTGCAGGCCACCCCGGCCTGCGCCAGCTTCCTGCACTGGCACCTGGGTCTACGTGGCGACGATCTGGCTGAGCTGCCGATCCATCACGTCTGGGTGGGCGACTGGCAGCGGGGCATCGGCGCCGAACGCAACATGGTGGTGCTGTCGATGCCATCACTGCTGGATCCCTCCCTGGCGCCCCCGGGGCATCAGGTGCTGCATGGCTACACCCCCGCCAACGAACCCTGGCAGCTCTGGAGCGACCTGGAGCGCGGCAGTGCCGAATACAAACGCCTCAAGCAGGAGCGCTGCGCGGTGTTCCACCAGGTGTTCGATGGCGTGCTGAGCGACTGGCGCGAGCGGGTGGTGATCGAGCTGCAGGGCACCCCCCTCACCCACCGCCACTATCTGCGGCTGCATCAGGGCAGCTACGGCCCGGCCTGGCCCGCCGATCGGGGGCCGTTTCCCGGCGGCGGCACGCCGGTGCAGGGGCTGGTGCTCTGCGGCGCCGGCGTGTTCCCCGGCATCGGCGTGCCGCCGGCGGCCGTGAGCGGTGCGATGGCGGCCCACCACTTTGTGGATGCCCGCCGCCAGCGGCGGCTGCTGCAGGAGACGGGCATCCTGGCGGCCTGAGCCGGCGCTGGCTGGAGAGTCATGCCGCCGTCAGGGCCGCCGTGATGGTGGCGGGTTTGGTCTAGTCTCGGTATCGACCGCCGCCGGAAGGGAGCGATGCGCGCCAAGCTCTTCCGCAACGGCCGCAGCCAGGCCGTACGCCTGCCGGCCGAATTCCGCTTCGAGGGAACGGAGGTGGAGGTGCATCGCGATCCCGACAGCGGTGCGGTGGTGCTCACCGCGGTGCGGCCCTCGGCCAAGGAGTTGCTTGAGCTCAGGGATACGCTGCTGCAGGAGCCTGGCTTCCGGGAGGAGCTGGACGCCTTTTTCGAGGGGTTGCACGACACAAGTCCTCCCGAACCGGTGGACTTTCCCTGATGGCTGCAGGGAAGAGGAGGTTGATGCTGGACACCAACGCCGTGAGCGCCTTTCTCAGGCGGCGCTCGCCACGCCTGGATGGCTGGGTGCGTGAGCAACGTTGTTGCCTGTCGGCGATTGTGGTGGCCGAAATCCGCTACGGCCTGGAGAAGCGACCGCCCACGTCGAAGTTCAAGACGCGGTTGCGGGCGCTGGCGGAGTCCACCCTCGACACCCTGGAGATCCTGCCCTGGACCGAAGCCTGCAGCAGGATCTATGGCCGGCTGCGCGCTGAACTTGAACGCCATGGCCAGCCGCTGGCGGCGCTGGACCTGCTGATCGCCAGCCATGCCCTCAGCGAAGGCTGTGTCCTGGTCACCGCCGATCAGGCTTTTGCCCTTGTCGATGAACTCACCCTGGAGGCCTGGTGATGCCCACAAGCTCCCCGATGGATGAGTGGGATCTGCCCTGAGCAGGGCGAAATTCTTAGCAGCGATGGATTGGATTTCTCGGGGTAACGACTGATAGCAGCGCCAGAATCTGAGCGATGCTGTGTGCTTCACAGTGGGCGGTGCGGCTGATTTCGGTAGTCGTCTTCCGCTTCAGCCAGAAGGGCTTCAAGCTTTGCTGCGGTGGCGTCAGCCTCAAGCTGGTGGTCCCAAGCGGCTGCATGGAAATCCGCAAACCAGCGCCTGAACCCCGCCAAGTCCGAGGGGTGGCGAGCTTCGACAGCCTGCTCCAGGGATTTCACATCGGCCATGGTCTGTCTGTCCGATTCATCGCTCATCAGTCTCACGCGAACCGCTTGGCGTCGACCCCCCTCAAACCGCCAACGCCGCTGCACTGCCAAGCAACAGCTGGTGTGCAACCCAACAGCCGTGCAGCCACGCCGCCGGGATCTCGCGCTCCAGCCGCCACAGAGATTCCCCCACGCCATCGGCCGCTCACCCTCGTGGCTTTCGCAGCGCGCAAAGTTGATGGGTAGCCCATGGCAGGCACGTTGAACGTCGACGGCGTGGCGGGCATGGCCGCCGGGGCAGCTTCGCCGGACTCCGCCGCCGATCCAGGCTGCTGCAGTTCGCAATGGCAAGGTGCCGATGGCTGGCGTCACCATGCCAGCGGTGCGGTGCTGACAAGCACGGAGCCATTGGGCTGGCGACCAGCCCGATCACCGCCCTGGCCGGGACCCCACGGGCCAGCGAGGTAGCTATCGGATACGAAGGTGATTTCAAGTGCTTGATAGAATGTTTGCAGAAATAAAAAAGCCCTTGACGCGTCAAGGGCTTTGGCTGGGAAGAGGATAGTGCTGGCTAAACGTGCAGCTGGCACACAAACTATCCGCAACGGAGTCCAACTCTCTATGAGGGCAGCACGCGTGATCTAGGGCTCCTCAGCTATCTGCACGTCTTATCTTTTGTGCACGTCCCGATTTCCAGCCGGCTAATCGCAGCAGCCCGCCAGCCAGCCGCGAGGTAGCCTCCTGCCACCGCTTCCAGTTCCGCATCACGGAGTTCTGGCGTCTGCTGGGCTCGCGCTTCAAGATCTGCCTTGCTGAATCCGAAGCCAGCCTGCTTGGCAATCTCCATCACCACGACAGCCGGCTCTGCCGCTCCCTTGAGGCGCTGTTGCAAACTGGGATCAGATTTGACGGCCGTGACGAAAGCCTGGGGTGGCAGGGATGAGGCCGCGTTGATCTGCTGCAGCAACTGCTGGTAGGCCAGATCCACCTGCATGTCCTTGGGTTTATAGACAACCCTGCCGGTGCTATCGCCTTGGCCGAAGTTCAAGATCGCGACGGCCCTGCCGCCGCAGTGGGGATCACTGAGCCCCAGTTGAATCCCCACAAGCGGGGCAACCGCATCAATCGCGAACTGCTGGTGGAGTTCGGCGCGGCTCGCTGCTAATCGCCGCAGCATCTCTTCACTACCCTCCAGCCAAAGTGCAGCGACCACCGCTAGCAGCCGGCCCAGCACGGGGAACTGATCCAACAGCAGCCCGTAGCCGCTAAATAGAAGCTCAGCCACGAAGCTGTCGTAGGCCGCGTGCAGCGGTTCACCGCTGCCATCGCCGTTGGCACCCAGATGGGCCAGCAACACCTGCCCCGGTGTGCGGCGCTGGTTGAACAGCTCCCATAGGGCCTGATCAGCTATATCGCAAAAGCGCTCAAGTAGGGCCTCGCCTAAGTCAAGCCAAGCGCCCTCACCCAGCTGTAGCCGGGGCTCGAGATCCGCGCAACGCTGCCGCAAGCAGTGCAAGGCCCAGGCTGCGGCGGGGCGCCATACATGAACAAACGGTTGCTTACTCCCCCGCCCGGCCAGCGCCGGCTGGTTCGCTCCTGCCGCTGCCTCGCGAGCCGCCTGGCAAAGCGCTTCGAGCAGGGGCCACCATGCGGGGGCCAGCGGGGTGGCCTCCGCAGGCGGATTCAGGGCCCAGGCTGCGCCGGCAAGCGTCAGGCCGTCCCATTCCAGACGCTTGTCAAAGGAGTTGTTGTTGTCTGCTGCCAGCCGCTCACGCCAGCGCTCCAGGCTGCCGGCTGCGCTGGCGGGCTGGTTGCCGCCTTCCACACCTTGCGCAGCCTGCAGGCGCTGGTGCAGGCTCCAGCCCTCGCGCAGAATTTTTTTGCTGAGCGATGGAGCAATGGCTGGCATGGAGTCGTAGGGGTCGGAGGGGGTAGCCCAAAGCCCAGGCGGAGGCCGCAGGCGGTCGGCCAGAAGCTGGCCGTAGACATCCGGCGCCATCCTCCCGGGGCCAGCAGGTGCTGCCTACCATGGTTTAGATCGAATCCTGAGCAGTCTGTCGGCACCATCGCTGCCGGGGCTGCGGTGAACAACACTCTGATCGAGCAGCTGTTCAGCTGGTCGAAAGGCCCCAACCGCTGCGCGGAAGCCCAAGGGCTACACCGTCCTGTCCGGCTTCCCAGCTGATCGCTCCATCCCCCATCAAGAAGCGATGGCATCACCAACCCTGGCACAGGCCTGCCGGTGGGGGAGGCGGCGGTGGTGGTGCTCTGGCTTTCCCAGTGGAACAGGGTGGGGCCGTGGGCCAGGTCGCAGTAGCGGGTGGAGGGGGAGAAGAGGGCCTCGCTTTTGCGCAGGGTGATGAACTGCAGGTCGGTGGCGCTGGCTTGGTGAGCGAGCACGCCTTCGCGGTGGATCCAGGGGGCGTCGGTGGTGAGCACGCCATAGCCGCAGGCTTCTGCGTAGCAGTGGGCGGCATCGATCGCGGCGCGGCTGTAGCGGCCGTGCACGCGCAGGATCAGGTTCCGCGATGGAAGGCGTCAGAGGACATCGATGAACGTTTCCGCGTCGACTCCTGCCTGGCGAAGCACGCTTACCAGTGTTCCCACCGCCAGATCGCGGCGATGGAGTGGCGCAACGCAGGTGACGCTGGCTTCGCCACTCTCAGGGCTGCTTGCCGGTCTTCGCAGCACTACATGGCTGCCTTTCTGACGTACCACTTGAAAGCCCAGACGCTGCAAGGCGGCGATGACGGCGGACGCCGGCAGTCGGGGCAACTTAGGCAACGTTGACCTCGAAGGTGGTCAGCAGCCGCGGGGCCAGCGCAGGTTGCGGACATTCCTCCAGGTAGAGCTCGGTGGCTTCGCGGAGGTTGGCGAGGGCTTCCTCGATGGTGTCGCCTTGGCTCGCGGTGCCGACCTCCGGGCACTCCGCCACGTAGACCTCGTCATCCCGGTACAGGATCGCCGTGAGGCGCTGGGGGGTGGCGGTCGTCATGGTCGCCGGAGTGGTTTGACCCAGTCTGGCGGGTCTCAAACCGCCAGCGCCGTTTTTATGCCAAGCAACAGCCTGGTAGCCACGCCGCCGGGATCTCCCGCTCCAGCCGCCAAGGATCATCCTGTGCAGGAAGTCTTTCTGACGGAAACGGACCTTGCCGGTTGATGGCCAAGTTTCCAGTCGACGCGCCTCCGGATCGCGTGTTGAGGCCTTTGCAGCGCTTGGGATTTGAGCTGATCTGTGAAGGAAATCACACCGCCCTGGCGCGGAGGAATCAGGACGGCAAGCATGAGCCCCTCAGCCAGTCACAGCCTTCAGCTGTTGCAACAGCAACGGCAATTCCACCTGCACAACATCCCACACCACATCAAGATCGACTCCCAGGTAAGCGTGGATTAGTTGATTACGCATCGCAATGATCTGTCGCCAGGGGATTTCTGCATGGGCAAGCCTGACATCATCCGGGATGCGAGTAGCCGCTTCACCGATGAGCTCGAGATTGCGCAGAACAGCATCCTGCATGAGGTGGTTGACCTCGAACTGCGCACGATCCAGTCCTGCGCAGTAACCCACGGCACGGTGGGCGAAGCGCTGCATATCCTGCGCATAGAGACGCCAGTCGCGTCTGGGGCTGCCTTCAGAGGGTGATGGCATCGGCTTCCACCGCAGGCCTCAGCTCCTGGCGGAGTGCCTGTTCCGTGACCAGATCAACGGGCAGCTCCAGCAGGTCTTCCAGAAACAGCTGGAGGCCGTAGAAGCGCCTGGCCGTGGCGGGGCCATCGAAGGCCACCAGCAGATCCACATCGCTGCTGGGTGTGGCCGTGCCTCGCGCCCAGGAACCGAAGATGCGCAGGCTGCGCACGCCAAACTGCGCCGTGCAGGCTGGCGTGCATTCGCGCAAACGACGGATCAGGAGTTCGGAACTGTCGACCATGGCCAACGGTGCATGCAGGGGCAGGGACCCGCAATGACGCTAAACCGCCAACGCCATCACCGGCAGCCACGCCGCCGGGATCTCCCGCTCCAGCCGCCAGCGAAGGGCAGGGCCGAGGGCCAGGTCGCGGTAGCGGGTGGAGGGGGAGAAGAGGGCTTCGCTTTTGCGCAGGGTGATGAACAGCAGGTCGGTGGCGCTGGCTTGGTGCCAGAGCACGCCTTCGCGGTGGATCCAGGGGGATTCGGTGGTGAGCATGCCATAGCCGCAGGCTTCTGCGTAGGCGCAGCCTTCTCAAAGAGAAGCAGTAGGCCGCTTCGATCTCGGCGCGTGTGTCGTGGCCGTGCACGCGCAGGGGCACCGGCAAGGCCCAGGGCAGCGGGTGCAGTTCCGCTCGCCCTTGGCCGTCAGAGCAGCTGGCGGAACTGCTCAGGCGTCAGACCTGCATCACGGGCGATCGCGCCCATGGTGATGGCGTTGATCAGGTCATGGCGCGGAATCACAAGACGCGAGGTGCCATTGCTCATGATCAGGTGACCTGATTCCCGCACGATGCGATAACCGAGCTTCTGGAACACTCGCACGGCCTGCTTCTGGCTAATTCCTGGCAGCCGGGGCATTACAGCGCTAGTTCGAGCGTTTCCACGCTTTTCACGCCAGCCTCCTCGGCCTCCACCTCAAGCCAGAGGGCGATGGCCTCACGGATGTGTTCCAGGGCCTCATCGCGGCTTTCCCCCTGCGAATGGCACCCGGGCAGATCCAGACAGCTCACGGCCCAGCCTTCTTCCGTTTCCAGCAGACGAATGCGATAGCTCATGGTGTGGCCCAGTCCTTTTGACCCAGTCTGGCGGGTCTCAAACCGCCAACGCCATCACCGGCAGCCACGCCGCCGGGATCTCCCGCTCCAGCCGCCAGCGGATCGCCATCGGGCGTTCGCCTTCGTGGCTTTCGTACGTGGCAAAGCCCAGGCACACAAACGGTTCGGTGGGGGCGCCGGGGCGGCCGTCCTGTTTGCGTTGTTCGCGCACGAACAACAGCACCCGCGAGCCGCGGGTGGCGTGGTGGATGTAGCGCTGGCCGGTGGGGGAGGCGGCGGTGGTGGTGCTCTGGCTTTCCCAGTGGAAAAGCGAGGGGCCGAGGGCCAGGTCGCGGTAGCGGGTGGAGGGGGAGAAGAGGGCTTCGCTGCACGCGCAGGGGCACCGGCAGCGCCCAGGGCAATGGGTGGAGACGGCGATCGGCACGCTCGGGCAACAGCAGCAGCTGGATCAGCTCCTCGCGCCAGGCGTCTGCCTGCCAGAGCACCTCCAGGGCCTGATCGAGGGGCCGCCACCGGCGCCGCTCGCGCTCGGCCCGGCCGGTGCCGAAATCCGGCTCCAACCCGGCCGTTGTTGATCCTCTGCTGGATCCGAGGACTCTCCTGCTGCCCACCAACCCGGCTCCTGCTGCAGCATGCCGAGAGGATCGTGGCCTGTCCTGCGAAGCTTCGCGATGATGGCCCCATGACCACCACGCCGACCCCTCTGGTGACCCGCGAGGCCCTGCTGGCCTTTACGCAGCAGTTGGTGGAGCACTACGCACCCGAAAGGGTGATTTTGTTCGGTTCCTTGGCCCGTGGTGAGGCGCGCTGGGATTCTGATGCCGACATCCTTGTGGTGATGGCCTTCGAGGGTCGCCACCTAGCCAAGATCCGTGAAATGCGCCGTCTCTGCCCGGTGCGATTCCCCCTGGATTTGTTGGTCCGGCGGCCTGAGGAAGTTGAGGTTCGCTATCGGGGGGGTGATCCGGTCGTGCGCGAGGCGCTTGACCATGGAGAGATGCTGCATGGTTGAACCCTGGTCAGCTGTTCCGGAGTGGATGATCAAGGCGGAAGGCGATTGGGAAGCCTTGGAGATCCTTCTGACCAGGAACACACCCGGCTTGCGTGATGCGGTGGTGTTTCACGCTCAGCAATGCGTGGAGAAACTGCTGAAAGCCCGGTTGATCCAACTTGGGCAGCCGGTCGATAAGACCCATGATCTGGCTGCCCTGTCGCGTCAATTGGAGGCGGTGGATGGCCAATGGAGCTGGGATAGTGAGGAACTGGCTGATCTCTCCTCAGGAGCCGTGCTCGCGCGCTACCCGGGTTTTGAAACCTCAGCCGAGGAACAGGCAGACCTGGTGGAGTGCGCGAGCAGGCTGAGGGATGCCCTGATGATCCTGCTTGGCTCCGTTTAGCCAGGAGTGTGAACATGGCCTCCCATGGGGCGCGCCCCCCTCAAACCGCCAACGCCATCACCGGTAACCACCCCGCCGGGATCTCGCGCTCGAGCCGCCAGCGAATCGCCATCGGCCGCTCGCCTTCGTGGCTTTCATAGGTGGCAAATCCCAGGCACACGAAGGCTTCGGTGGGGGCGCCGGGGCGGCCGTCCTGCTTGCGTTGTTCGCGCACGTAGCCGCAGGCTTCCGCGTAGCGGTACAGGAGCACCCTTGAGCCGCGGGAGGCGTGGTGGATGGTGCGCTGGCCGGTGGGGGAGGCGGCGGTGGTGGTGCTCTGGCTTTCCCAGTGGAACAGGGCGGGGCCGAGGGCCAGGTCGCGGTAGTGGGTGGAGGGGGAGAAGAGAACCGAGCCAGCGGAAGGGCACGTTCCGAACGTTCAGGGCTTCGTTCCAGGACTGAGCAGCAGGAAGCCGGCTTCCGGATGGCTTGAAAACGCCTCGATATCAGCAGCATGGTTCAACAGCAGGAAGGCCGTTGCAGCGTTGCTGGCGTTGCCGATGGCCAGGCAGATCACCTTCGGCGGGAAGCCCCGGCTCATGCTGAGTCTGAGAAAATCATCATCCTTCGTGACCAGAAGATCGCCATCCAGTCGGGCCCGATCCCAGATGGCAAGATCATCCGCACCTCCGAGCCCGATCAGGCGTACATGTCTTGAATCAGGAAAACGATCGAAGAGCAGAGGGAGCAACTTCTCTGAAAGGTTCTCATCCAGGAGCAGGCTGAGGCTCATGCAGCAGGGGTGAGGCTGATCAGCAGGCGTTCACGATCGGCCGCATAGGCCAGGCAGGCCAGAACGTCGTCATGGGTGATCTGCGGAAAATCCTCAAGAAGTTCCGTTTCACTCATGCCACTGGCCAGACAGCCAAGAACATCCCCCACGGTGAGCCGGGTGCCGCGAACGCAGGGCTTGCCGAAACGCACAGCCGGATTGGTGGTGATCCGCTCGTGGAGATCCATGACTCAACGCTAAACCGCCAACGCCATCACCGGTAACCACGCCGCCGGGATCTCCCGCTCCAGCCGCCAGCGAATCGCCATCGGGCGCTCGCCCTCGTGGCTTTCGTAACGCGCAAAGCCCAGGCACACGAAGGGTTCGGTGGGGGCGCCCAGGCGGCCGTCCTGTTTGCGTTGTTCGCGCACGAAGAGGAGCACCCTTGAGCCGCGGGTGGCGTGGTGGATGTAGCGCTGGCCGGTGGGGGAGGCGGCGGTGGTGGTGCTCTGGCTTTCCCAGTGGAACAAGGCGGGGCCGAGGGCCAGGTCGCGGTAGCGGGTGGAGGGGGAGAAGAGGGCTTCGCTTTTGCGCAGGGGGATGAACAGCAGGTCGGTGGCGCTGGCTTGCTGCCAGAGCACCCCTTCGCGGTGGATCCAGGGGGCGTCGTCGGACAGCACGCCAAAGGCCGCTTCGATCTCGGCGCGTGTGTAGTGGCCGTGCACGCGAAGGGGCACCGGCAACGCCCAGGGCAGCGGGTGGAGACGGCGATCGGCGCGTTCGGCGAGCAACTCCAGCAGCTGGATCAGCTCCTCGCGCCAGGCGCCGGCCTGCCAGAGCACCTCCAGGGCCTGATTGAGGGGCCGCCACTGGCGGCCGGTGCCGTAGCCGCCAGGCTTCTGCGAAGCAGTAGAGCTGGGCGGTGAGCATCAGCCACTGGCGCATCTCGCGCTCGGAGAGGGCCTGCGGATCGGGCGGCGCGGCGGCGGCCAGGGAGGCGGCGGTGGCGCGCAGACGGTCGGGGTCGTCGAGCTGGAGCAGGCCAGATGCGATGGCGCGGCTGAGGCGCTCCTCCTGGGGATGGGGCGGACCCGCAAGGTGGGGCGGCAACCAGCCCAGTTCGCGCCGCAGGGAGGTGAAGCCGGCGCCAGAGCAGCGAGTGAGGAGCTGCCGGCGTGATAGCAGGGCCAAAAGGGATCTCAGGGGTTTGCGGTTATCCCAAAACCGCGCACCTGCAGGCAGAATCCTTAAAGCGATGCCAACCTGATCCCCCGATGCCCGATCAGGAGCAGCTGGACGACTTCCTTGAAGCCCTGGAAACGGCCGGTAGCCCCGCCAAGAACCCCGCCCTGCGCCAGGCGCTCGGTTGGGAAGAAGCTCTCTACGAGGAGGTGAAGGCAGAACTGGTGGCCAGGGGGATCGTGGTGCGCGGCCGGGGCCGCAGCGATTCGGTGTCCCTGGTGGGCGCCGAGCCGGCTGAGCAGGAGGTCGCCTCAGGCCGAGCTCCCCGCAAGGGGAAAGCAACCGGCACCGCCAACCTGGGCTTCGAGGCCAAGCTCTGGCTCACGGCCGACAAGCTGCGCAACAACATGGACGCAGCCGAGTACAAGCACGTGGTGCTCGGCCTGATCTTCCTTAAATACATCTCCGACAGCTTCGAAGAGCAGCGGGCCAAGCTGCTGGCAGGCGAGGGCGACTACGAGGGCGCCAACCCGGAAGACCCCGACGAATACAAGGCCGAAAACGTGTTCTGGGTGCCGGCCGACGCCCGCTGGAGCCACCTGCAGGCTAACGCCAAGCAGCTCACCATCGGCAAGCTGGTGGACGACGCCATGGTGGCGATCGAGCGCGATAACCCGCGTCTCAAGGGTGTGCTGCCGAAGGACTACGCCCGCCCTGGGCTCGACAAGCAGCGCCTGGGAGAACTGATCGATGTGATCGCTACGATCGAACTCACCGCCGCCAGCGAGGGCGAACAGACCCACCGCTCGGTAGATCTTCTAGGCCGCGTATACGAATACTTTCTCACCCGCTTTGCCTCAGACGAGGGCAAGAATGGCGGCCAGTTCTACACGCCGAGCTGTGTGGTGCGCTGCCTGGTGGAGATGCTGGAACCCTACAAAGGCCGCATCTATGACCCATGCTGCGGCTCCGGCGGCATGTTCGTGCAGAGCGAAAAGTTCGTGAAAAGCCACGGCGGCACGCGGGGCGACATTTCGATCTACGGCCAGGAGAGCAACGCCACCACGCGCCGCCTGGCGGTGATGAATCTGGCGATTCGCGGCATCGAGGCCGACTTCGGGCCAGAACATGCCGACACCTTCCGCCGCGATCTGCATCCTGACTTGCGGGCGGATTATGTGATCGCCAACCCGCCCTTCAACGATTCCGACTGGTTCCGCAAAGACGACGACGTGCGCTGGCAGTTCGGCGTGCCGCCCAAGGGCAACGCCAACTTCGCCTGGGTGCAGCACTTCATCCACCACCTGGCGCCGCAGGGCATGGCGGGCTTCGTGCTCGCCAATGGCAGCATGAGCTCCAACCAGAGCGGCGAAGGCGAAATCCGCCGCGCCTTGATCGAGGCCGATCTGGTGGACTGCATGGTGGCCCTGCCCGGCCAGCTCTTCTACAGCACCCAGATTCCGGTGTGCCTCTGGTTCCTGGCGAAAAGCAAGGCTGCCGACAGCCAACGGGGCTTCCGCGATCGGCGCGGCCACACGCTGTTCATCGATGCCCGCAAGCTCGGCAGCCTGATCGATCGGGTGCACCGGGAGCTGCTGGAGGCCGACCTGGAGAGAATCAGCGGTACCTATCACTGTTGGCGGGGTGCCGACGGCGCGGGTGACTACGAGGATGTGCCGGGGTACTGCAAATCTGCCACCACGGCCGAGATTGCAGCCCACGGTTATGTGCTTACGCCGGGGCGGTATGTGGGGGCGGAGGTGGTGGAAGACGACGGCGAACCCTTTGAGGAGAAGATGCCGCGGCTTGTGGCGGAGCTGGAGGCTCAGTTCGCAGAGGCCGCGAAGCTGGAGCAGGCCATCAGGACAAACCTGAGGTGCTTAGGCTATGGCGGGTGATTTCCGTTCCAAGACTATTCCGCTGTCGAAGACAACGAAGTTCATCGTGGATAACCGAGGACGGACTGCGCCGACAGACGAATACGGAGTTCCACTTATTGCCACCAACTGCATTTCAAACGACCAACTTTATCCTACATATGAAAAGCTGCGGTTTGTTACAAAGAAGACATACGAGAACTGGTTCCGTTCTCATCCACTTCCCGGCGACATCATCCTAACGAACAAAGGCAGCCAGAACGGGGCGATCTGCTTGGTTCCTGACCCGGTTGATTTCGTCATCGCCCAAGACATGGTGGCCCTCAGGGCTGATGAGAAGATTATCGATCCACTTTTTCTCTTTGCTGCCCTTCGCTCGGCAGACGTTCAGCGAGAAATCAAGAATCTGGATGTGAGCGGAGTGATCCCTCATTTCAAGAAAACAGACTTTGACAAACTTCATCTCCCATATCCCGAACGCGACGTTCAGGAAGTGATCGGACGTATCTATTACGATTTCTGCGTCAAGATCGAGGTGAACCGGCGGATGAACGCGACGCTGGAGGCGATGGCGCGGGCGCTGTTCCAGAGCTGGTTTGTGGATTTCGATCCTGTGCGAGCCAAGCTTGATGGGCGGGAGCCTTTTGGGCTTGATCCAGCCAGTGCTGCTCTCTTCCCCGAGTCTTTTGATGGCTCCGCCGTCGGACATATTCCTAATGGGTGGAGCATCAAGCCCGTCGGCGAAGTCGTCGATTGCGTCGGAGGTGGCACGCCGAGCACCGCTGAGCCGATCTATTGGGAAGGTGGCACGCATCACTGGACCACACCCAAAGACTTCTCCTCGCTCCAAGCGCCCGTCCTACTCGACACTGACCGCAAGCTTACTGACGCCGGCATTGCCAAGATTTCTTCCGGCCTGCTTCCCGCAGGAACGCTGCTGCTTTCATCCCGCGCCCCCGTCGGCTACCTTGCCATAACCGCTATGCCCGTTGCAATCAATCAGGGCTTCATCGCACTTAAGTGTAATGACTTTGCCTCAAATTTCTTCATGCTGAACTGGTGCCAAACGAACATCGCCGAGATCGAAAGCCGCGCCACTGGCACAACCTTTGCCGAGATCAGCAAGCAGAACTTTCGCCCCATCCCCGTAGTGCTTCCGCCGATAGAACTCATGGCCGCTTTCACCGCCAAAGCCGCACCGCTCTACGCCCAAATTACCGCCAACCTCCACCAATCCCAGGCCTTAGCCAACCTGCGCGACACGCTGTTGCCGAAATTGCTTAGCGGTGAACTCGCCTTACCACAAATGGCAACTTCTGACTGACTATGAGTTTGATGACTAATGCCTTGCCGAACTACCGGCGTGCCAGTGTCCGTTGGCCACAAGCACCAGCGTTGATGCAGTATCAAGCTGCAATTGAGCATTGTATTGCGGGTAATGAGCATGGTGTCGTCGAGCATGTGAAGTCTTTCATCGAGTGTGTGTGCATCACAATCATGATCGAGTTTGGCAAGCCACTGCCATCTGCGGACCCAACGATCACACAGTTACTTGTCGCGGCACTGGGAGTGCTCGGGCTCCAAAACTCTCGCGGCGCCAGCAAGCTCGACAAGGTCCTGTCCGCTTTCAACAAGATGTCAGATGCGTTGAGCGAAATGCGGAACGAGAACGGGCCAGTTGCTCATGGAAAAGATGGCTTTCTTGATGCCATCGAAGAAGATCACGCCCGCTCTTTTCTTCATACAGGAGATGCAATCGTTGGGGTATTGCTAAACGCCCTCGAAGGTAAGCAGCCTAATCTGCTGGCAACTCGAGAACCATACGAGCGATTTGCGCATCTATGCGAACGCATCGATCAATCAGTCGGTCTTGAGGCTAGAGTTGAGTTGGAGCACGACTTTCCCGTGCTAGTCGTATCTCTATCCATTGGCAATAAGACCGAAGCCATTGATCTCCGCATCGAGCCAAGTCGACTTCTCTATGGCATTGACCGCACCGCTTTTGTAGGAGTGCTTAGCGACACACCCGAGCTTTTGGTAGAAGATGATGATGACGAAGATGAGGGAGACGCTCCACCTGCCGCCGTACCTACAACGGAACCAGAGCCAGGTGCCCACGCAGAGCCGGCCGCCGTCGTCGTTGTAGGCTCTTATTCGGGCGTGTTAGCTTATCTACGTGATAGCTTACGTGCCTTTGTAGTCAGTGAGGGCATCAACGCCGCACCCAACGATGAGCTACTCAACTCACTGCTCGCGACTGCGGAATCGAACAGCGGCGTCGATTGGCAATTCCGCGAAAACCTACAAGCACGGATGAAGATCGGTTTCAGGCGCGTTCTGAGCAAAGAGGGAATTGATCCCACAAAGGTAGTGGACGCATCGGAACGGTTGCTCACATGGCTTAAAGTGAGTGCACCAGCAGGCACAAACGAAACGAATTCATGAGCCACACCAAAGTTGATAAGGAACTCATGTCCTCCGTCACCGTTAAAATCGCGCCTCTCTACTCTAAAATGGCCCCAAACTTCTACCAATCCGGAACCCTCGTCTCCCTGCAAGACACGTTTCTGCCGAAGCTCCTGAGCAGGGAGCTGAGTGTGGCGGAGGTGAAAAACAGTCGCTAAAAAAGGTCCAAACTCTTATGGCTTACCTATGATTCGCAACCTGACAATCGAACGGTTTAAGTCGCTGGTCAAGCTCGAACTGGAGCTTGGCCGCATCAACGTCTTCGTCGGTGCCAATGGCAGCGGTAAAAGTAACCTGCTTGAAGCTGTCGGCGTGCTGGGCGCGGCAGCCTTTGGGCTGGTGGATGATGAAACGCTGCAACGACGAGGTGTACGGCCTGGCGTGCCACAGCTTTACCGCACAGCATTTCCCCAGCCTAATAAGGTGCAGGACATCGACCTCGGTGCGCGGAGTGATGATGGCGCTTCGCTGCGCGTGACGCTCTGGAATCCGAACGATGACCTGGAAGCAGCGTGGAGCTTCAAGACGGAAAAGCTGATGAGTGTCGGAGATCGAGTCATCGCCTCCCGATCCCCAGCCAGTCAGCAGTCACTGAATCCAAGCCGTGGATGGGCGGCGCTGAAGACAGTGGAGGAGCAGCCGGGAGACCCAGCAGTGCTGCTCATGGAACTGCTGAGCAACTTCGCCATCTACTGCCCAAACACACCTTCGCTACGCGGGCTGACGCAGGACCAGCAGTCGCGGGAGCCAGTGGGTCTAGCTGGCGGCAGATTGCCAGAGGCCGTGGGCGAACTCATCGAGGCAGCCAGGACAAAGGAAATCCTTGGCGATGTGATGGACGAGGTGCGGGATCTTCTGGATTGGGCGAGTGATTTCTCAGCCCGGTCTTCGGCCGGAGTGCCGCTGTCGCCATCGGCAGCGCGTTCGCGGATGGTGATTCAGTTTGTGGACCGCTTCATGGCGAATGGCCGCAATACGCTGACGGGTTACGATGCCAGTGAAGGGGCTCTTTATATTCTTTATTGTGCGGTGCTGGCGCTGCATCCAAAGGCTCCGAAGTGTCTGGCTATCGACAACGTGGATCAGGCGCTCAATCCACGGCTGGCGCGGAAACTCATGGAGGCGCTGTGCTCTTGGACGAGCCTTTTTAACGGGGGACGTCAGTGGCTGATGACCGCCCACAACCCGGCGGTACTCGACGGGCTGCCGCTGATGGACCCGGAGGTGCGGCTCTTCACCGTGGACCGGGAGAGCCGAGGCCACACGGTGGTGAAGCGCATTGACCTTGAAGCCGCCCTCCATGCCCGCCCAAGCGATGAGTGGACTCTCTCTCGTATGTGGATGAACGGCTTGCTGGGAGGAGTACCCAATGTCTAGACCGCTACGCATCGCTCTGGTCGCGGAGGGGCCGACGGACGCAGTCGTGATCGAAGCTGCGTTGCGCGCGATGCTGGGTGAACGGTCGTTTTTGCTGAAGCAAGTTTTCCCCGAGGATTCCTCTGCCTTTGGATCGATGGGAACGGGCTGGGTCGGGGTTTATAAGTGGTGCCATGCAGCAGCAACTAGGGGAAACGGCAGTTTGTCTGGCGATGGATTGATATTCGGGGCCGGAAACTTCGACCTATTGCTCCTTCACTTGGATAGCGATGTTGCAGGCTATAACTATTTAAATGGTTCACTGGTGCCGCTGCCGACCGACGGAGTGCTGCCCTGTGCCAAGGGGTGTCCTCCGCCTGAGGACACAACGAATGAATTGCGTAACGTGTTGCTGAGCTGGTGTGGTGAAGTCGCAACTCCGCCAAGGACGGTGCTTTGCACCCCCTCGAAAAGTACTGAAGCGTGGGTGGTGGCTTTGCTGTTTCCGACTGACAGCGCCATAGCGCTGAACATCGAGTGCTACGCAAACCCTGAATCACGCCTGGGCCAACAGCCTGCGGCTGTTCGAATTAGGAAGAAGAAGCGAGACTACCTTGGCCGTTCCGCGGAATTTGAGCAAGCCTGGCCTCTAATCGCAACGCCCGCAGCTGTCGGCGAGGCTTTCCGGTTTCAGACGGAGTTTCTCGCGACAGTGCCCGCGCCTCCAGCTCCAACGGTTACTTCTACTCCTATTCCGTGAGAACCAGTGAGCCTCAGCGAATCCAACGTCGAAGACTCTGCCCTGGCATTGTTTGCTAGCTGCTTGGCAACGCACTTGCCCACGGGCCAAAGCCACGCCAGATGAACCATGCCCGCTTACGTGCCCTTACGACCGAGCACCCCTTCGATCTATCGAAAACGCTCCAGCACCTGACCCAGGCCGGCTTGTTGGAGTCCACCGGTGGGCGGGGTGCGGTTTACCACCTCCCTGGCGAACCGATCCCAACCCCAGACGACGTTTTTGGTCCGGCGACCCGATTTTCGGTGCCCAGCTCCCCGAATTTGGCCGCCAGCTCCCCGAATTTGGCTGCCAGCTCCCCGAATTTGGCCGAAAATCGCGACCCTGACGGCTGTCTGATTTCAGAGCAGCTGTCTTTGCCTGTGGTCGATGATCTCGAGCCGCTCTCCCAGGCGTTGCGTTCTCGGTTGGAAGGGATGGCCGCTGAGCCCCGAGCGAAGGGCAAAGTCGATCGTCAGGTGCTGATCGACGTTGTGCTGCAACTTTGCGAAGGGCGGTTCGTCACGCTGCGTTCCTTGGCGGAGCTGGTGCATCGGAAGCCAGATACACTCCGGGATCAGTACCTCAAGATGCTCGTACGCCAGCGGCAGTTGAACCTCGCCTTCCCAAAAACTCCCAACCATGAGCGGCAGGCATACACATCTGTCAGCAGAGTTCCCGAATGACCCTCACAGAATCCATGGTCGAAGAGGCGGCCCTCGGCTGGTTCCAGGAGCTGGGCTATGCCGTGCTCTCAGGCCCCCAGCTGGCCCCCGGTGAACCAACAGCGGAGCGGGAGACATTCAGTGATGTGGTGTTGGTGGGCCGGCTGCGAGAGGCCATCCGCCAGCTCAACCCTGCCATTCCTGAGGACGCCCGAGAAGAGGCCCTGCGCAAGCTATTGCGCCTGGCTACGCCGTCGTTGCGGCAGACCAACCGCGCCTTCCACCGCCTGTTGCGGGAGGGCGTGCCAGTGGAATACCCCCGATCCGATGGCAGCATCGCCGGCGACCACGTGCGTTTGGTGGACTTCACAACCGAAGCCACCAACGATTGGTTGGTGGTGAACCAGTTCTCAGTAAGCGACGGCCAGCACAACCGCCGGCCCGATCTGGTGGTGTTCCTCAACGGGCTACCTCTCGGCCTAATTGAGCTCAAGAACGCCGCCGCTGAAGGTGCCACCATCTGGAGCGCCTACTCCCAGCTGCAGACCTACAAAGCCGAGATTCCCTCCCTGCTCAGCACCAACGCCGTTCTAGTCGTGAGCGATGGGCTACAAGCTCGCATCGGGTCCCTCACGTCCAATCAGGAGTGGTTCAAGGTGTGGCGCACCATTGATGGTGAGGTTGACGCACCCGCCACAGAGCTGGAGCTGGAAACCCTGATCCGCGGCGTGTTCGCCCCGGAGCATTTTCTGGATCTGCTGCAGTACTTCATCGTCTTCGAAGAAGATCCGGATTCAGGCGCCCTGCACAAGATCATCGCCGGCTACCACCAGTTCCACGCCGTGAACGCGGCGGTGCAGGAAACCGTGCGCGCCAGCGGCTTGGGCCCCGCTGCCCGGACCCTGGGCGGCCAACCGGGCGACCGCCGTGCCGGGGTGGTGTGGCACACCCAGGGCAGCGGCAAGAGCTTCTCGATGCTCTTCTATGCCGCCCGAATCGTGCGCCATCCGGCGATGCAGAACCCCACCCTGGTGGTACTCACCGATCGCAACGATCTCGACGACCAGCTGTTCGGCCAGTTCCAGCGTTGCGCCGATCTCCTCGGCCAAACGCCGTTGCAGGCCGCCAATCGCGAAAACCTGCGCGAGCTGCTCAATCGGGCCAGTGGTGGCGTGGTGTTCACCACGATCCAGAAGTTCATGCCGGAGAAGGGAGAAGCGATGCCCGAGCTGAGCGCCCGAGCGAACATCGTGGTGATCGCCGATGAAGCGCACCGCAGCCAGTACGGCTTCGGCGGCAAGGTGAACGAAAAGTCTGGGGTCATGTCCTACGGCTTCGCCAGCAACCTGCGTGATGCCCTCCCCAACGCCTCCTTCATCGGCTTCACCGGCACCCCGATCGAACAAGTGGACGCCAACACCCGGGCCGTGTTCGGTGAGTACATCTCCATCTACGACATTCAGCAAGCCGTGGCCGATCAGGCCACCGTGCCGATCTACTACGAGAGCCGCATCGCCAAGCTCTCCCTCAATGCCGCTGAGCTGCCCAGGCTCGATGAGGAGTTTGAGGAGATCACCGAAGGCGAGGAGCAAACCACCAAGGAAAAGCTGAAAACCAAATGGGCTGCCCTCGAAGCGCTGGTGGGCGATCCCAAGCGCATCGCGCTCGTGGCCGCCGACCTGGTGGCGCACTATGAAAAACGCCTCGAAGCAATGGACGGCAAGGCGATGATCGTCTGCATGAGCCGCCGCATCTGCGTCGACCTCTACAACGCCCTGATCCAACTTCGGCCCGAGTGGGCGCAAGACACCCTCAAGGTGGTGATGACCGGCAGCGCCGACGACGGCCCCGACTGGCAGCCCCACATCCGCAGCAAGGATGCGCGACGCAAACTGGCCAACCGCTTCAAGGTTCCCTCCGATCCCTTCAAGATCGTGATCGTGCGTGATATGTGGCTCACCGGCTTCGATGCGCCCTGTCTGCACACCATGTACGCCGACAAACCGATGCGGGGTCACGGCCTGATGCAGGCGATCGCCCGCGTCAACCGCGTCTTCCGTGACAAGCCCGGCGGCCTGGTGGTCGATTACCTCGGCCTTGCCGATCAGCTCAAGCGCGCTCTTGGCGACTACACCGAAAGCGGTGGCAAGGGCGATCCCACCTTCGACACCGCCCAGGCCATCGCTGTGATGCTCGAAAAGCACGGCATCGCCTGCGATCTCCTGCACGGTTTTGACTGGTCGACCTGGACCTCCGGCACCCCCACCCAGCGCCTGCAGCTCCTTCCCGCCGGACAGGAGCACATCCTCCAGCAGGAGAACGGCAAGCAACGCTGGCTGCAGGTGGTGACCTCCCTCTCCCGCGCCTTCGCCCTCTGTGCCGCCAGCGATGAGGCCACCGCGATCCGCGACGACGTGAGCTTCTTCCAGGCGCTGCAGGCCGCTCTCTTCAAGCAAATCTCCAGCACCAGCAAAACGCCCGAGCAGATCGATGCCGCCATTCGCCAGTTGGTGAGCAAGGCCATCACCACCGATGGCCAGGTCATCGATGTGTTCACCGCAGCCGGCTTGCCCAAGCCCGACATCTCGATTCTCAGTGATCAGTTCCTCGCCGAGGTACGCGGCCTCAAGCACAAAAACGTGGCTGCCGAGCTGCTTGAAAAGCTGCTGAAAGACGAGCTCAGAGTGCGCTCCATGCGCAATCTCGTGCAGGGCAAGATGTTTTCCGAGCAGCTCAAGAAGGCTCTCAACGCCTACCACAACCGTGCCATCACCACGGCCGAGGTGATCGAAGAGCTGATCAAACTGGCCAAGGAACTCGATGCTGCCACCAAGCGCGGTGAATCCCTCGGCCTGAACGACGATGAGATTGCCTTCTACGACGCCCTGGCCGCTAACTACAGTGCCATGCAGGCCATGGGCGATGAGAAACTCAAGCTGATTGCCGCCGAGCTGATCACACAGGTGAAAAAGAGCGTGTCCATCGATTGGACCCTGCGCGAAAGCGCCCGTGCTCGCATCCGTGTGATGGTGAAACGCATCCTCAGCAAATACGGCTATCCGCCCGATCTTCAGGAAGAGGCGGTGAAAACGGTGCTCGCACAGGCAGAGCTGTTGTGCAATCTGTGGGTGTAGGCCAGCGCGGCAACAGCTTTTGAGCCACCGGTGGCACCAGCAGAAGGCAACGCACCCTCTCCTTGGCCACCCGCGCCGTCTACACCTTCACCGGCTTCCCTGAAGCACCGGTGCGCCATCTCTACCTCCACCACGACGGCTACCCCACCGGCGCCGCCTGGCGCTTTGCGGAGGCCTTACGCGAAGCCCCTGAACCGGACTCCTTCCTTGTGGCCTTCATGAACACGCAGCCCAATACGGAGCCAATCCAGAGCCCCGAGCAGGCCGCTGATGCCGAGTACCGCTACCTGGTGCAGCTCGTCTCCGACGCAGACCCCCGCCTACAGGTGCAGTGCTGGCGACGGATCCCCGGCGGCGATAGCTGGAATCCCCGCTGCGGGCCCATGCCGTTGGCGGTGTTCATCCAGCGCTTCCTGCCTGGTGATGCTTCCGAGCTCAGCGCCTCAGTGCTTCCCGATGGGCCCTGAGAAACTGCTCCTGGTCGCGGCTGAATGGCCGGATCAGGTTGGCGCCATCGATCCCCCAACAGCTCAACGCATCGCGTGCCGCCCCGTTCTCACAGATCAGCTCGCCGCGGGCATCAAAGCTGATCCAGTGCCGGTCGAACAGCTTGTCCACATGGGGGGAGAGCAGCAGGCCGTTGGCGCCGCTCAGTCGCTCGCGGTTGTCGCAGTCGCGCCATGGCTTGATGTGGCTCGCCACCAGGAACTGCTGCCGCTCCAGCCCCGTCACCCGGCAGGCCGGCTCCAGCTCCGCCACCCGATGCCGAAACAGCCCCTGCCCCAGCCGCGCCTTGGTGAGCGCATCGCGCTCGGTGCTGCTGGGCACCTCCCGCAGCCGCTGCATGTCATCGAGCAGGGCGGCGGTGTAGGCGCCCTCCTCCGCCAGCACCACCAGGTGCACGCGCACCGCGGGGTCGGCGTGGTCTTCGATCAGCTTCAGCAGCAACACCCCCAGGCTTTCGCTCAGACCTGCCAGGTACACCCCCTGATTGCCTCGGCCCGTGCTGGTGCTGATCGGGCTGTGGCGTTCCGGCAGTAAGGGCTGCATCAATTCAAAGAACGTCTGCGGCACCAGGGCCTGGCGTAGCGGCTGCCAATTCACCCGCACCAGCCATCCCTCCTGGCTCCAGTTGTCCCCGGCCGTGCCGAACTCCGGCGGTTTTGGCGCCGTGACCGCCCCCGTTTCAACCAGGCCGATCTGGCTGATGTGCCCATTGGCATAGCTGAACACCACATCCCCTCGCTGGCAGCGGGTGAGGTTGTCGTAGCTCACATTGCGGGCACCGTTGGCGTTCGCCTTCGGCGACCAGATGTAGCCGCCGTCCGTCTCCTGGCGGTAGGTCTGTTTGTGGTTGACCCACCAGTAGGCCATGGGGGCGTGGGGAGGAAGAGGGTTTATAGGAAGGGAGGTATCGGGGTGATGGTCTATTGGGTAGCCAGCCCATCGGACCCAGCCTGGAGTGGAGGGCTGCTGATCTACCCGCCCTACTGATACTAAGCGATGATTACACCAGACATTTCGCAAAAAGGGCAGCATGAACATTTCTCATGCGAAGCATTCCTCCCGCAGCTTCCATCTCGCCTCTCAACGCGCCTTGGAACAACGTCAAATCGCACCCGAACAGATTGAGGTTTTGATGGTCCCAGGCTTGGTGTGCGAAGCCTTCGCTGTTGAGCTAGGAATCAAGGCCCTTGTGCTGGCGAAGGGGAAATCGCTCAAGTGCCATGACCTCGAGAAGTTGTTTGATGCCTTGGACGACGCTGAACAGACTGCTATCGAGGCTTTTGTAGGAATATCAGGTTCTGAATTTCGGGAACAACTTCAGTTGGTAGCCTTCGCCTTTCAGGATTGGCGGTATATTTATGAAAAACAAGAAGAAGTGTCGATCAACTTTGATTTCCTGCAGCAGTTATCCTATGCCGTGCAGCTGCAGATGCAGCTGTGATGCAGTGCCCCTCGCTCACCGGATCTGCATCGGCGATGCACAGCGCCAGTTCGTTCTCCCGAAGCGTCCGGCCGCTGCCCTCCAGCGCGCAGAACCCACAGTCCGCCTCGCGTCTCCCTTCGCTTGCCGGCATTGCAGCGGAAGCAGAGGGCCTGCAGGTTGCTGAGGTCGTCCGAACCGCCCTGGTTCCTGGGCACGATGTGGACCACCTCCAGGGCCCTCTGGTGCTCGTGGGCGCCGCAGCATTCGCAGCGGCCCTTGGCCGGGGTGAGCACCCGGTATTTGATCGAGCCGCTGATCGGGGTGCGGTGGCGGCTGCGGTGGGCGAAGACCTCCTCGCCGCGCTGCTCTCGGAAGGCATCGAGGCGCTGGCGGCACAGCTGCAGCAGCTCTTCTCGCTCGGCGTCGCTCAGTTCTACTGCTGCGCAGAAGCCTTCGGCTACGCCGCCCACAAGGTCGTAGGCGCCCTGGTCGTAGCGGGTGATGGCGTTGAAGGTGAACCTTGCCCACCATCCGCTTGACGCGCTCTGTGTAGTCATCGATCTAGGTCACGTCCTCCCCCAGGATCCGGCGGGCTACGTCTTGCGCGGGGGCGGGGCTGCGGCGGCCCAGGAGCTCCATGAGCATCAGGGGTTGGTAGATGTGGCTCATGCGCATGCGTTTCGCGATGTACTCGCGTAGGCGCTCGTAGGTGGGGGAGGGGGTTGGGGGCATGGCCTCGCCCTCAGGACACAGCTTCAGAACCCCGAACCACCAAGGCTTCCACTCGGGCGATCAGCTCCTTCACCTGGAGATTGAGGGCTTCCCGATTGAGCCCCATGGGCGCGGCGTCGGCGTCGTAGCGGAACTGCACGGCGTAGATGGTGAGCTGGGCGAGCTGCTGCAGGTCATCCGTGTTCACTCCCTCAGCCCCGAGCAGCAACAGCAGCCAGAAGCCCCAGGCGCCCTCTCGGAATACCGCCGGATCAGTGGAGGCCTCGGCGGTCTCCAGATCGACCATGGCGATCCGCAGCAGGCCTTCCGGCTCAGACAGCACCATCGATCAACCGCCCCTCCCGGAGTGCGCGACCGATCACGTGGCTGCGCCAGTTGCGGCGTTGCTCGCACTCCAGCCTGGAGTACAACAACAAGTCGAGTGACACATCCGCTCGCGCCAGCAGCCCCCAGAGCTGATTGAGCACCTCAAAGCGGTTGCGCTCCTCCAGCCAGGAGTCCGGAGCCGTGATCAGCAGGTCAATGTCCGACTCAGGACCGGCGGTTCCCCTTGCCCTGGAGCCGAACAGACGCACCTCCGAGCCTGGGATCACGCCATGGATCACCGCCGCCATCTCCTGCAGGCGCGCATCGGTAGGCAGGGTAACCGGTGGGATCATGGCATTCATTCTGATGGGTAGGGCTCGGCCTCGCTCCGCTCTACTGCTTCTCTTCGATAAGGAGGCGCCTGCGTCGATGCCTTCAGCTATGCAGCCCACAAGGTCGTAGGCGCCCTGGTCGTAGCGGGTGATGCCGTTGAAGGTGAACCTTGCCCACCATCCGCTTGACGCGCTCTGTGTAGTCATCGATCTGGGTCACGTCCTCCCCCAGGATCCGGCGGGCTACGTCCTGCGCGGGGGCTGGGCTGGCTGTTGCCTGGCAAATCAATGTCCCAGGAGCTCCATGAGCATCAGGGGTTGGTCAACGTGGCTCATGCGCATGCGCTTGGCGATGTAGTGCCGCAGGCGCTCGTAGGTGGGGGAGGGGGTTGGGGGCATGGGGAGATCTTGGCCGGGATTCCTTCTGCGGGCCGGCTTGCTGGGGCGGGGGGTGTGACAGGGGGTGGCACTGGTGGGGGAGAGGCCCCAAACGCCATGCCAGCGCCAAAACCAGCTCACGGTCGTGATCTGCTGACCCCCTTAGGCTGGGGAAGCCAGGAAACCGCCATGACAGACCAGCTTGGGCGCATCACCATCAACCCTGAGATCTGCCACGGAAAGCCAACCATCCGTGGCTTGCGTTATCCCGTGGAAATGGTGCTCGAGCTGTTGTCAGCTGGGATGAGTGCATCTGACATACTTGCCGACTACTCTGATCTTGAGGCTGAAGACATTACGGCGGTGCTTGAATATGCCACCCATCTTTCCCGAGTTCAGCGGATTGATCCCGTCTCTGCATGAGGATCCTGCTGGATGCCCAGCTGCCTCAATCTCTCGTTCGGCCGCTGGAACAATTGGGTTGCGACGTCCTCCACACCCTTGATCTTCCAGAGGGGAATCGCAGCGCCGACAACCTGATTTGCTCCATTGCCGACCGCGATGAACGTGTAGTCTTCAGTAAGGATGCTGATTTCCTCCGTAGTCATCTTTTGCACGGCACACCCGCAAGGCTTTTGATCGTAGCCACCGGCAACATTGGCAACCGGGATCTCACCACTCTGCTGCTACGTGTTCTGTCGGAGCTGAACCGGCTGTTTGAAACCCATGTCCTCATCGAGCTGAATCGAAAGGCATTGGTTGTGAGGCACTGAATGTCATTGAACTCGCCGCCGATGAACCGTTTGCCCACATAACTCATGTGCATCCGCTTGGCGATCGGCTCCACCACCGCATTCCACTCCGGCTGATGCAACGCCAACCCATCGGACCCATGCCGCCGCGGGATCATCAGGCTGTGCCCAGGTGTCACCGGATCGGGGTTTGCCAAGCAACAGCCCGCCCCACAGCATTCGCAGCGGCCGCGGGCACGGGTGAGCACCCGGACGTTGATCGAGCCGCTGATCGGGGTGCGGTGGCGGCTCCTGTGCCCGAAGCCGCAGGCTTCTGCGTGAGCAAACAGCCCACCTCCTCGCCGCGCTGCATTCGGAAGGCATCGAGGCGTTGGCGGCACAGCTGCAGCAGCTCTTCGCGCTCAGCGGCGCTCAGCTCCTCGCCGCCCACAAGGTCGTAGGCGCCCTGGTCGTAGCGGGTGATGGCGTTGAAGGTGAACCTTGCCCACCATCCGCTTGACGCGCTCTGTGTAGTCATCGATCTGGGTCACGTCCTCCCCCAGGATCCGGCAGGCCACGTCCTGCGCGGGGGCGGGGCTGGCTGTTGTTGCCTGGCCGATCCGCGGCCGAGGAGCTCCATGAGCATCAGGGGCTGGTAGACGTGGCTCATGCGCATGCGCTTGGCGATGGTCTCGCGTAGGCGCTCGTCGGTGGGGGAGGGGGTTGGGGGGCATGGGGGGATCCTGGCGGGGGGGAGACGGGGGGTGGCACTGGTGAAGGAGAAGCCCCGGCGATCACCCTGGCCCACGAATGCTCCCCCATGCAGACCAAGCGCTCGTTGACGAAGCCAAGATCTGCGACTACCTGCTCTCAGACACGCATCCAGTCGGACGCTTCAAGGCCAGGGTATTTCGTTCACTCGGCTACACCGTTGAATCCTGGACACGTCTTCGTGATGATCTGCTCCACCATGGGCAGACTGGGAAGGTTCAGAGGATCGAGATGAGCGCCTATGGGATGAAAGTAGTGGTCAGTGCTACTTTGAAAGGTCCCAATGGAGCATCCAGACCATTCAGAACGGTCTGGCTTATCCACGATCAGTCCAGACAGCCAAGGCTCGTCACCGCATTTCCGGAGTAAGTCATGTTCGTCTTGCACCAGACAGTAGCTCTCACCCACGACATACCCGATACTGGTCTCCAGTTGGGGGATCTCGGTGCTGTCGTGGCTATTCACGATCCTGCAAATGTCGAGGTTGAGTTTGTCGCCGCATCTGGACGCACCCAATCGCTGTTGACGCTTTCAATCAGCAGCCTCCGAGCGATTGGTGATCAGGATCTCATTGCGGTTCGTTCGCTGGTCACTGCCAAGCATTGAATTTCGGACGTGCTCAGCGGCCCCAACCATCCGCTCGGCGATGTGTTCTCCATGCTGTGGGCTTGATCAGCACCCGCTTGCTGGCCTCCAGCGCGCAGAACACAAAGCCCGCCTCGCGCCTTTGGCCCGGGTGAGCAACCGGTATTTGATCGAGCCGCTGATCGGCGTGCGGTGCCGGCTGCGGTGGGCGAATACCTCCTCGCCCGCTGCTCTCGGAAGGCATCAAGGCGCTGGCGGCACAGCTGCAGCAGCAGCTCGCGCTCGCTGTCGCTCAGCTCTACTGCTGCGCAGAAGCCTGCGGCTACGCCGCCCACCAAGCCGTAGGCGCCTTGGTCGTAGCGGATGATGCCGTTGAAGGTGAACCTTGCCCACCATCCGCTTGACGCGTTCGGTGTAGTAGTCGATCTGGGTCACGTCTTCCTCCAGGATCCGACGGGCCACGTCCTGCGCCGGGGCAGGGCTGCGGCGGCCGAGCAGCTCCATCAGCATCAGGGGTTGGTAGACGTGGCTCATGCGCATGCGTTCGGCGATGTAGTGCCGCAGGCGCTCGTAGGTGGCGGAGGGGGTTGGGGGCATAGGGGGATCTTGGCCGGGATTCCTTGTGCGGGCCGGCTTGCTGGGGCGGGGTGTGACAGGGGGTGGCACTGGATCAGAGAGAGGCCACCTCTCCCCCCCCTGTTCCTGACCCAGCGCACCCGGAGAGCCCTAAAGTGTGTACACAACTCGTGCTGGACAGCATGGCAGCCCGTGTCGGCATTCGGGAGCTTCGGGCCCGGCTCGCCTCCCATCTCGAATCCGCCACCCCAATTGAGGTCACCCGCCATGGCCGCACGATTGGCCTCTATGTGCCGCTCCCTCACGACAGCGGCATGAATGAGCGAGAGAGGCTGCTTGAGGCTGGCCGCCGCATGCAGGCGGAACTGGAGCGGATCGGCCTGGATGAGGAGACTCTCCAATCCGACGTCCAAAGCTGGCGCCAGCGGCAGCGAGCTGACAAGAACAATTGAGCCCTGAAGATGGAACGCAAGCGTCTGGTACTGGACGCCAACATCCTGATTCGTGGTTGCTTCGGCCGGCGGGTGCGATTGATCCTCGCCAACCATGCCGATCAGGCCGATTTCTTTGTGGCTCAGGCGGCTCTCTCGGAGGCCGGTCGCTATGTCCTCGACCTCGCCCGCCGGAGGGGTCTCGATGAAGTTGTTTGCCAGGAAGCTCTCCAGAGTCTGCTGACCGTTGTGCAGGTTGTCGATGATGAATTGCTCGCCCACGCCAGGGACGAAGCACTGGCCCGCATTCGTGATCCCGAAGACTGGCCCACCCTGGCGCTATGCCTGCAACTGGAATGCGCTGTCAGGACAGAAGATCAGGACTTCTTCGGCTCCGGTGTCGCCACCTGGACCTGCGCCACGGTTGAGCGTTATCTCAGGTGTTGACACCATCCAATTGACCATCACCGCCCAACACCTCCTCGCCGCGTTGCTCTCGGAAGGCATCGAGACGCTGGCGGTACAGCTCCAGCAACTGGTCGCGCTCGGTGTCGCTCAGTTCCTCCCCGCCCACCAGGTCGTAGGTGCCTCGCTCGTAGCGGGTGATGCCGTTGAAGGTGAACCTTGCCCACCATCCGCTTGACGCGCTCTGTGTTGTCATCGATCTGGGTCACGTCTTCCCCCAGGATCCGGCGGGCTACGTCCTGCGCGGGGGCTGGGCTGGCTGTTGCCTGGCCAATCCGTGTCCCAGGAGCTCCATGAGCATCAGGGGCTGGTCAACGTGGCTCATGCGCATGCGCATGCGCTTGGCGATGGTGTCGCGCAGGCGCTCGTAGGTGGGGGAGGGGGTTGGGGGCATGGGGGGATCCTGGCGGGAATTCCTTGTGCGGGCCGGCTTGCTGGGGCGGGGGGTGTGACAGGGGGTGGCACTTGTAAGAGGAGGAACACAGGCCGCCATGTCAGCCAGTGATCGCCTTCGCCGGCCCCACTGCCCGGCGTGCCTACGTCCGGCGGGGGTAAAGTAACGGTGTGATCAGGTCGTTTCGTTGCCGCGACACCCAGGCCCTCTTTGAGGGGAGGCCTGTGAGGCAGTTTGGAGGCTTCGCTCGCGCGGCCTTCCGCAAGCTCGCCATCCTCGATGCCGCGGGATGCCTCAACGATCTGCAGATTCCACCAGGCAATCGCCTGGAGCCGCTCAAGGGGAACCGCCATGGCCAGCACAGCATCCGCATCAATGACCAGTTCCGGCTCTGCTTTGTCTGGATGGAAGCCGGGCCAGAGGAGGTCGAAATCGTTGATGTCCACTAACTTGCTGCTGGTGCATCCGGGCGAGGTGCTGCTGGAGGAGTTCCTCAGACCGATGGGGATCAGTCAGTACCGGCTGGCGCTGGCGATCGGCGTACCGGAGAGCCGCATCAACGCGATCGTGAAGGGGCGGCGGACGATCAGTGCCGACACCGATCTGCGCCTGTGCCGTTTCTTCAGCCTCAGTGAAGGTTTCTGGCTGAGGATGCAGGCCAGCCATGATCTGAAGTTGGCCAAGCAGGCTCTTGGGGGCGTGCTGCACTCCATCGAACCGTTCCAGCCCACCTGATCTGGTTTCGGGATCGACGGCCCGCATCCACCACCGCGTTCCATTCCGGCTGATGCAACGCCAACCCATCGGCCCCATGCCCGGACTTTGATCGAGCCGCTGATCGGCGTGCGGTGGCGGCTCCTGTGCCCGAAGCCGCAGGCTTCTGCGTGAGCAAACAGCCCACCTCCTCGCCGCGTTGCTCTCGGAAAGCGTCAAGGCGTTGGCGGCACAGCTCCAGCAACTGGTCGCGCTCGGCATCGATCAGCTCCTCCCCGCCCACCAGGTCGTAGGTGCCCCGCTCGTAGCGGGTGATGCCGTTGAAGGTGAACCTTGCCCACCAGGCGCGGCGGTTCCGCCGGGCCACGTCCTGCGCGGGGGCTGGGCTGGCTGTTGCCTGGCAAATCCATGACCCAGGAGCTCCATGAGCATTAGGGGCTGGTAGACGTGGCTCATTCGCATGCGCCTCGTGATGTAGTCGCGCAGGCGCGCGTAGGTGGGGTAGGGGGTTGGGGGCATGGGGGGCATCCTGGCGCTGTGGGGGCTGCGGGGCCAGGCGGGCTGTGACAGGGGGTGGCACTTGCTCGTTGAGCATCACTTTCCCGCTGGCTATGACGATCCAGATTTGCTTAGCCCGTGGGCAGCTTTGCCCCTGCCACGCGGCACGGTGATCGGCTTTGATCCCCGCAAGCGCCTGAGCACCCTCGAGCAGCGAGGTCTGGACTTCCTCGATGCGGAGAGCGTCTTCGCAGGCCCCACGATTGAGATCCCCGATCGAAGAAGAGACTATGGTGAGGTAAGGACGATTTGTTTCGGGGACCTTCGTGGCCGCGCCGTGATTATTGTCTACACGGAGCGCAACGGCATCAGACACATTATCTCAATGCGTAAGGCAAATGAACGAGAACAACGTCGTTTTCTCCCCCACCTCTGCTGAAGGCGAAATCCACTCTGATCTTCAGCGCATCGATTCCCATAGCATCCAACCCGAAGAATATGAAGAGATCCCAGAGCTCACTGAAGCTGATTTCGCGGCGGCTGTGATCAAGCGCCCTGGCCAGCCGGATCAGCCTTTCCTGGCAAAACCACCCCAAACAACTTGACCCTATCGAGGCGCTAGCGGCACAGCTGCAGCAGCTCTTCGCGTAGTGGCTCCGCCACGCTGGCCTTCGGCCAGGTACCGGCGTCGCTCAGTTCCTCGCCGCCCACCAGGTCGTAGGTGCCCCGCTCGTAGAGGGTGATGCCGTTGCCGGTAAGCACCTTGCCCACCATCCGCTTGACGCGCTCTGTGTAGTAATCGATCTGGGTCACGTCCTCCCCCAGGATCCGTCGGGCTACGTCCTGCGCAGGGGCTGGGGGGCAGGTGGGGACTGGGGGGTGACAGGGGTGGCACTTGCTCATTGAGGAACCATCTCCTTTCGGCAATGGCCTTCCACCCAGTCCAACGGGGTCACCAACCCCAGTCCCCTTACTATGGTTCAGCCTGAAACATCGTTCCTGCGATGCCCCCTGTCCTCACCGCCGCCACAGGGGCCGCCCTGCTCGGAGCCGATGCCCGTCTGCTGAGTCAGGAATACCGCCGTGTGCTGGCCCCGCCCGACTCGCATTCCTCCGCAGCGCCGCTGCGCCTGGGCTTTCGTGAGCTGCTCTACTTCCAGGTGGTCAGCGCTCTGAGTGCCGAGGGGCTGCAGCTTTCGCCTGTTCAGAAGCGTCAGGTGTTCCGTGTCCTCACCGAGAAGACTCAGCGGTTGCCTGTGGACTCACCCCCGGGTCAGGTCGCTCTGGGTGAATGGTCCCGAGGCCACGGTGAACTGCGCAAAACCGGTGCGGTGACCTTCAGCTTTGATCTCAGCAGCGTGAGCCAGGAGCTCCGCTATCGCTATCGGCTCCTCAGGCGGCCCCATGCCCTGGTGGAGAGCAATCCGGCCATCTGCTCGGGGCAGCCTTTTTTTCGGGGCACCCGAATTCCAGTTGCCGTGGTTGTGGAGCAGCTGCGCTCCGGCGTCAGCCGCACCGACCTGGAGGCCGACTTTCCCCAGCTCAGCAGGCAGGCCCTCGACTACGCCCAGATCCAGGCCCGCCTGCCGAAGCCTCCAGGCCGTCCCCGCCAACCTCTCACCCTGCAGCGCGGCTGAAGGCCGATCCCTTGAGGCTGTTGATCGACGAAAACCTCAGCCCTCGTCTCGCCCGTTGGCCCTGTGACATGGGAATTCCAGCAGAGGCGGCCGTGCATGTCGGTCTTGCTGGCGCTGCGGATGAGGATGTCTTCGCCCATGCAGAAGCTGGTTTGAATGCGGAAGAGCAATGGCTCAGGGTCCAGTCAGCCTTGCAGCTGATCAACCAGAGCCGTGACCCTGACATGGTAAATCGGGTGCTTGAGGTTCAATCCGACGTTGTTGTCCGATGGCATGAGATTCCCGCCAGCTGATCTCATCTCCTCTCTATCGAATGAACCAGCTCCACCACCGCATTCCATTCCGGCTGGTGCAACGCCAACCCATCGGCCCCATGCCGTCGCGGGATCACCAGGCACTGTTCAGTCGTCACTGGATAGGCATCGGCGATGCACAGCGCCAGTTCGTTCTCCAAAATCACCCGGCCGCTGGCCTCCAGCGCGCAGAACACACAGCCGGCCTTGCGGCTGGCGTAGCTGGCCTGCAGGCCGCGGAAGTCGGTGCTGCCCTCTTGCGTAGGCAAACTGCATCGCGCTTGCCGGCGTTGCAGCGGAAGCAGAGGGCCTGCAAGTTGCTGAGGTCGTCCGAACCGCCATGGTTCCTGGGCAGGATGTGGTCCACCTCCAGGACCCTTTGGTGCGGGGTTTGCCAAGCAACAGACTGCCCCGCAGCATTCGCAGCGGCCCTTGGCACGGGTGAGCACCCGGACTTTGATCGAGCCGCTGATCGGTGTGCGGTGGCGGCTCCTGTGGGCAAACACCTCCTCGCCGCGCTGCATTCGGAAGGCATCGAGGCGCTGGCGGAACAGTTGCAGCAGCTCTTCGCGCTCGGCGTCGCTTAGTTCCTCGCCGCCCACAAGATCGTAGGCGCCTTGATCGTAGCGGGTGATGCCGTTGCCGGTGAGCACCTTGCCCACCATTCGCCCACCAGGATCCGCCAGGCCACGTCCTGCGCCGGGGCCGGGCTGCGGCGGCCCAGCAGCTCCATGAGCATGAGGGGTTGGTAGACGTGGCTCATGCGCATGCGCTTGGCGATGTAGTCGCGCAGGCGCTCGTAGGTGGGGGAGGGGGTTGGGGGCATGGGGGGATCCTGGCCGGGATTCCTTGTGCGGGCCGGCTTGCTGGGGCGGGGGGTGACAGGGGGTGGCACTTGCAGGGCGAAGCATTGACGCGATGCCACGACCTCCACGTAGCACGCGCGCTAACATGGACAGGTCGTTTCGCCTTGCCTACTTCAGTCCTCGTGTTCGCGAGGAGATCGAATCGTGGCCTGTCGACCTGCTGGCCCGTTGTGATGAACTCCTGGACCTGTTGGAAGACCATGGCCCCCTGCTGGGCTCGCCACACTCCAAGGCCCTCGGCGAGGGCCTGTTTGAACTCAGGCCCAGAAGCCGCAGTGGGAGCAGAAAACGCCCCAGCGCGATCTCACCATTGCCCGGAACCGAATCAAAGAAATCAGGAGCCATGGCTGACATTGCCTACGAACCGCTGATCCGCGACCGCGATAGTGAGCGGAGCCGCGCCGCGACGATCCCCGGCTATACGCAGGCCAGGCAGGAAGCCGCAGCGGAGTTTCGGCTGCTACGCGAGCTTCTTGATGCCCGCAAACGGGCTGGCCTGACCCAGGAGGACGTGGCACTGCGCATGGGAACGACCCGCAGCGCCATCAGCCGGCTGGAGGGATCCCGCAAGCACCTTCCCGCGTTGTCAACCCTTCGCCGCTACGCCGATGCGCTCGGTTGCGATGTGGTGATCCACCTCGTTCCTCGTTAGATGAGGGTGGTTGCCATTCCTTTTTGCCGCTCTCGGAAAGCATTGAGGCGTTGGCGGCACAGCTGCAGCAGGTCGTCGCGCTCGGCATCGCTCAGCTCTACTGCTGCGCAGAAGCCTGCGGCGTCGCCGCCCACCAGGTCGTAGGTGCCTCGCTCGTAGCGGGTGATGCCGTTGAAGGTGAACCTTGCCCATGAGGCGCGGCGGTTCCGGCGGGACACTTTCCGCGGCTCTACCACCCCCACGCCTGTTCGGTCAGAATGCCTCCATGACAGCAGCACTCTCCATCAATCCCTCCATCCCGATCGACCCACGGATCAGCGCGATCGCCTCAGGAATCTCCGCTGCCATCCCGGAAGCCCAGGTTCGCCTGTTTGGATCACGCGCCAAGGGCACATCCCGGCCTGATTCCGACGTGGATCTGCTAATCACCGTGCCGGATCAGTGGTTGGCTGCCCATGATCGTGTTCGCGTTCTGGGAGACCTTTGGCGCCAATACTCCAGCCATCGGCTGCCGCTTGACCTGCTTCTTTACACCGAAACTGAAGTGTCTCAACGCCAGCAATACAGAAGCTCTGTTACATCCTTGGCTTATCAAGAAGGAATTTTGCTGAATGGTTGATCCGGATGCCCTGCGCTACCTCCGGATCGCCCAAGCTGATCTTTTCATTCACCCACGACCTCGTCGCTTTGATGGATTGGCTGGAGGAATCGGGTAGCGATGTCAGCGCGTTCGAGCAGATTGCCGATCTCTCATTCTTTGCGGTTCAAACCCGATACGATGACAGTGTAGAGATCAGCTCTCCAGATTGGCCGCTCCTGTTGGGCATCACGGCCTCACTGCTCGATCAAGTCCAGCTCGAATTGTCATGACGCACCAGCCCAGCCGCTGACCGTGGCGTCTTGGGCGCTTAGCTCCTCCCGCCGCCGCTTCAGCAGCTCCACCACCGCGTTCCATTCCGGCTGGTGCAACGCCAACCCTTCGGATCCATGCCGCCGCGGGATCGCCAGGCTGTGCCCAGGCGTCACCGGATAGGCATCGGCGATGCACAACGCCAGTTCGTTCTCCAGCAGCATCCGACCGCTGGTCTCCAGCGCGCAGAATACACAGCCCGTCTCGCGCCTCCCATCGCTTGCCGGCATTGCAGCGGAAGCAGAGGGCCTGCAGGTTGCTGAGGTCGTCCGAGCCGCCCTGGTTCTTCGGCACGATGTGGTCCACCTCCAGGGCCCTTTGATGCTCGTGTGCGCCGCAGCATTCGCAGCGGCCCTTGGCACGGGTGAGCACCCGGACTTTGATCGAGCCGCTGATCGGGGTGCAGTGGCGGCTCCTGTGCCCGAAGCCGCAGGCTTCTGCGTGAGCAAACAGCCCACCTCCTCGCCGCGCTGCATTCGGAAGGCATCGAGGCGCTGGCGGCACAGCTGAAGCAGCTCTTCTCGCTCGGCGTAGCTCAGTTCTACTGCTGCGCAGAAGCCTTCGGCTACGCCGCCCACAAGGTCGTAGGCGCCCTGGTCGTAGCGGGTGATGCCGTTGAAGGTGAACCTTGCCCACCATCCGCTTGACGCGCTCTGTGTAGTGTCGATCTGGGTCACGTCTTCCCCCAGGATCCGGCCGGCCACGTCCTGTGCGGGGTGTCAAGGAAGGGCCTGAAATTGCAGGTCCATGGCAGCAGAGAACTTCAGGCCAGGTTGCGTGATCCTGTGAACAGCCATTTCTGCCAGGGCATTGGCCGAAAGATGCGCGACGCTGGAATTGAGGCCTTTGAATACCACTCGGCGCGCAGCGTTGAGGATGTGATTCAGGTGGGAGCCATCAGTTGCTGTGTATTTACCAGCACACCGTTTGATCAGGTGGAGGTGCAGCTGGAAGCGAATGGGCGCGAAGTTTCGATCCGTTGCTTGGATGACAACTCAGTGCACCATTTCCTGCGCCAGCAATTCGAAGTGAATGGAGAGCTGCCACAACCAACGGTCTGATGCACCCAGGCGGATGCGCGCATGCTGCGGGAGCTGGATAGGGCGCCTGGCTTCGATTGAGACCTGGCAGGCATCGCCTCAGGTGCCCCGCTAGCGTTAATAGCAATCTGGATTGGGGGTTATGGCTGATTTGTTGTCGTGACACGAAACACAGCCGATTTTGCTGATTGCGGGGTAGCCTGTCCGGCGACGATTAGGTAGGCGGGTCCGCGCAACTACATAGGCGGGTCTCAAGACGCGACAACAGGGTTCCGATTCCGGTCTGGAGCCCTGCGATGCCTGCCCCTCTGTCGTTGCGAATCAAGGAGTGGTACATGGCAAAACGGGC
>CALRXC020000002.1:0-193442 GCA_943372025.1 Synechococcus sp. UW140
ATCAACCAAGCCGCCTTGGGGGCGCTTGGCCCCGCGCAAGACACCTTCCTCTCCCCCAGCCATGCGATCCACTTCGCCGGCTGCCTGGTGGAGGCTGGCGCCCTGATCAACGGCAGCTCAATCCAGCAACTCGACGACTGGCCGGAGGCGGCACTCACCTACTACAACATCGAGCTGGAGCGCCATGGCTTGATCACCGCGAATGGCCTGCTGGTGGAAAGCTATTTTGCCAACTACCGCAGCAATGGCTTCAGCCGCGATTGCTGGGACAACTACCACGACTACGTCGCCCGTTATGGCGCCGGTGAGTTGATGGCGGAATTGCCCCTGCCCCGCATTCCCTTTGCCCGCCTGATCCCCATGCAGCTGCGCCGCACACTCCAGTTGCATGAAGACCACTACAAAGCGGCCAATCCGGCTATCGCCGCCTCAGCTGTGGATCTGTTCGCTGGCCTCTGCCTGTAGGGGCGGCTGACGCTGGTTCGTCGCCCCGCTGCCGCTCCAGCCAGCGGCCCTGGCTGAGGCCGATCACGCCGTCGGCCAGGCCTGCTTCAGCCGGTTGGGATTGGGGTCCAGTCGCGCATCGTTGCCTCCAGCGGTCACAGCCGTAGATCCGCCAACCCAAGCCGCCGTCGCTTCTGGTGGAACAGCTGGCTGACCGGCGCCTCCTCCGGCAGCTGCGCCGGTCGTGGCAGCGGCAGCGACAGGCCCAGCCAATGCCGCAGTTCATGCACCGAAACCAGCCGCAGCCCCGCCGGCCGCTGGCCCGTGGCGATCGCGGCCCGGCTCCAGCGGCCAAACACCACGCTCAACAGGCTGGCGCCGCTCACATCCCAGCGGCTATAGCCCTGGGCTCCCATCGCATTGCGGCAACCCTGCTCCAGCGCCTCCTCCACCCACGGATGGCGCGGGGTGGCCGCAAACAGGTCTGAGCCGATGGCGCCGTCGCCGTCTTGCACCAGCAGCAGGGAGGCTCCGGCCAACAGCTCCGGCAAGGGACGCTGGCAGCGGCTGTTCCAGTCCACCGCCACGCCGCCGTGTTGCCACAGCAGCGCCAACCGCAGCAGATCACCGCGAATCGCGGGGTCGTTCACACAGCGGCAGGCGGCCTGCACCAGCGGCGGCAACGGCGGGATCTGCGGCTGCTCTGCATCGGGCGGCACCTGAGGTTCCAGCTGGTGATCCAGCCAGTGCAGCTCCCAGCCTGGATGCAGCTGCCGCCAGCGCTGCTCCAGTTCGGCCAGGTCTTCGCTCAGGACGGGATGGCGGCGCAGCAGCCACAGTCGCTTGGGAATCGGATCCTGCTCGCCCCTGTCCTGCCCCTGCTCCTGGCCCACCACCTCGCCAACCGTGGCGCCAACCCAGCCCGTCCGGCGCAGGGCCAGCAGCAGCCCGAAGGCCAGGGCCGTGGAATCGGGATGGCGCTCGAGGGCGGCAGCCAGGGCCTGGCAGGCGGCAGCGGCCGGCAGAGCGCGGCTGGCCTCCAGCTCGTCCAAGGCGGCAGAATTGGCCCCAATCTCCAGACGCCATTGCCGCATCGGCTCCGCTCCGACCTGGCGGCGCAGCTCCCCATCCTCGCTGGCCTTCAGCAGAACGCGGATCCGCTCACGGATTCGCTGCGCCTCCGCAATCAGGCCCTCCATCAGGGCCAGCCGTTCGGCTCGCTCCAGCGCCTCCAGGCGTGGAGCGTGGGCGGTGTCGTCAGCGCAGAGAGCATCGAGGCTGAGCAGCAGCGCCCGCGCCGTGCCGAAGCGGTAGCGATGCTGGGCCAGCAGGGCCGCCTGGCGCAGCCTCTGCCATCGCCCCTCAGGCGTGTTGTCCCCAGGGAGGGCGGCCAAGGCCGCATCGGCGCTGAATGGCTCGAAATGGCCGTGTTCCTCGTCTCGCCCAGCCCCATCGGCCAGCCCCAGCAGCCCTTCGTAGTGGAGCCTGCGCAGATGGGCCAGGGCGGTTTCCGGGGGCTGCTCGCGATGCCGAAGCAGTTGGCGGCTATAGGCCACCTGCTGGGGCAGATCCTTGGCGTGTTGGCTCAGTTCCAGCTGGCGCCACAGCAGGCCCGATTCATTCCCCAACACCCGCTGCAGCTCCTCCAACCAGGCCAGGCTCGAATCCAGCAGCCCCGCTTGCTTGCGTGCTCGCAGCGTTTCCTCCTCGGCCGTCAGCAGGGCTCGGGCCGCCGCAGGGTCAGGCGGAACGGGCGGAAGTGGAGTCAAAGACATTGCATCGGCCCGGCCAGATCAGACTGGAAATCATGGTTCAGCTCAGCCACCTTCTCCCGCTTGGCCGGGCCCTGCTCTAACAGATCTCGGCCGGCAGTTCATCGATATCGTGTGGCGTGATTAACCTGGCCATCGTGCAAAAGGTCCTCGCCCTCCAGCCAGGCCACCCTGACCTGCACGCCGCCAGCGCCCGCAGCAGCTGGCAGCAGCTGATGTGCGAAGCCCAGGCCCTGGGTTGGCCCGATTCCGAGCAGAGTCCGGCGGCCGTGGTGGCCTGGCTGCTGCAACAGCCCGAGCACCCATTGCGCGCCCAGCTAAGCGAGCTGCTGGCCTCCCCCCCCAGCTGGATCGAGCTGTTTCCGCTGCTGGAGCCCGAGCCGGCTCCAGCAGCGGAGCCTCCGGCCCTCGATCCCATCCAACAGGCTGAGGCCGTGCGTCAAGAGGGGCTGGACAACCTCAGCTTTGGCTGGTTGCCCCTGGAAGGGCAATTTCATCAATTGATCCAGGCCATTCGAGAGCAAGGCCGCCAGCCCTGGATCGTGGATGCGGGCAGCCACAGCGGTCGGAGCGCCCGTTGGCTGGCGGAACGCTGGCCCGAGGCTGTGGTGATCTGCCTGGTGCAGCGCGCCGCTGATGAAGCCCTGGTGGCTCACACCACTGCGGGCACGCGCGTGATGCGGTTGCTCAGCCAACCGCTGGCCGGTGCCGAGTTGGCGCTCAACACCGCCCACAGCACGGGCCTGAAGATGCCCCTGGAGTGGCTCCATCGCTGGATCACGGCCCAGAACGGTGAACCGGTGCTCTTGCACCTCGACACGTTCAGCGACGGCTTTGCCGATTGGTTCAGCCTTGGGGGTGCCTGGCTCCAACCCTTCCCGGTCGTGCTGCTGCATGGGGCCTTGAAGCTCGATGAACAGGGGCGGCGGTTACCTCAGGTGCACCAGCAGGCCTTGGCGGCAGCAGGCTTTGAGCTGGTACGCAGCGCGACGGTGATCGTCGCCATCCAACGGCATCACCTGGGGGCCCCATCCCCCATCACGGCGGCCGAGGCTGCTGCGTTGCCGCTCCTCAACGGCACCATCATCGAGACAGGCGGCGTCGTGGCCTTTGATGGTGAGTGGCAATATCCAGCCATTACCGAGCAGTTGGCCTGCCGTCTGGCGATGCTGCGCCTGCCAGCGGCCAGCGACCTCGTTTACGTGGGCTTCCCCTGGGCAAGCCTGATTGATCACCTCAATAACGGCACCTTGCGCGGCCGCGCCCTACAGCAGCAGTTGCAGCAATTGGTGCCCCGCCTCGAGGGTCGCCGCCGACGCATCACGGTTTGTCAACATATCTTTTTTCAGGACTACCGCTGGGCATTTGAACTTGCGGGAATCACCGATGTGTTCTGGCCCCACGCCACCATCCACAACAACTTGCCGTGGATCACCCTGCATCCGTTTCCGTTGTTTGCCGTGCAATGGCAAGACCAATCCGGGGCTGAGAAAGAGCGCGATATCCTCTACAGCTTCATCGGCGCCCAAGCCACCAGGCTCTATCTGAGCAACAGCCGCGATCTGATCCTCAGCAATCTGGCCGATCTGCCCGGGAGCCTCATCCGTTGCAATGCCAGCTGGTTCTACGACGACCTAGTCTATGGCGTTCAGATCCGCGGCACCATCCAGCCGGATGATCCCCGCGCCCAAAGCAGCGGTCCGCAGGAGCAGCGACAGCGCTACATCGACAGCCTGCAGCGCTCGATTTTTGCGCTCTGCCCTTCTGGCACCGGGCCCAATACAATCCGCCTCTGGGAAGCCCTTGGTTACGGCGCGATTCCCGTGGTTCTCTCCGACACCTGGAAGCCCCCTGGCCCTCGGGAGCTCTGGGACGCCGCCATCTTTGTCCTGCCCGATACACCGGAAGGTGTGATGTCGATTCCCCAGCTCACCGCCCAGTGGGCTGCCGATGAAAGGCTGCTGCTTAAGAAGCGTCAGGCCATGGCAGAGCTATGGCACCGCTATGGACCTGCAACGTTCATCACTGACATCGAAGCGCTGTGGCAGCAGCAAACCAGCCCCGTGGAGCGACGGTCGGCGATGACTCAGCCGCCATCTTCCCAAACGGCAACCCGTGCCAGCAACGCAGCCCAAGTAGCGAAACGAATCGGTCCACCGGTAACACTCACCGCCATCAGCGGCCGGCTCGACAGGCTGCCTGCGGTATTGGATTCACTGCGGGCGCAGACCCTGCGGCCAGCGCAGGTGCATCTGCACCTCTCCCATGAGCCCCAGCTGCTCGATCAGGGGGTGGACCCCAATCATCCCCTAGTGGTGGGACTTGGGGACGACCCCATGGTCCAGATTCACTGGGTGGCAAACTTGGGTCCCTATCGAAAGATCGTGCCATTTCTAGAGGCAGGCGGCTACAATCATTGCGGAGATTCATATGGCTCTAAACAGGATGACCTGTTCATCACCGTGGATGACGACACGCTCTACCCGCCGCGGTTTATTGAATACCTCCTGCGCCATTACGAGCGGCACGGCTGCATCGTGGCCCACCGGGGCAGGCGCATGCGCACAGCTGCGATTGGGGGCTTTGTTCCTTACAAGGATTGGCACGATGGCCTGCGGGAACCACGCCTGGCGAATGTGGCCACCGGCCAGAGCGGTGTGCTGTATCGGCGCAGCTACTTCCCAGACGACCTTCAGCTCAATGCCGCGCTCACCGTGGCCCCCACCCACGACGACCTGTGGCTGCGATGGCTTACGGCCCAGGAGGGCCAACCGGTGGTGATCCTCCAGCCGAATGCGGCTGCGAAATCGAAGCAACTGGCCTTCCCGAGCGCCAGCCCGGCTCCAGCCGATGAGCAGCAATCGTTATGGCTTGCTTACAACGCGCCGGAGGCACCCGAAAGCGGCAGCGGAGGCACTGATGCTGCCTGCAAGGCCATTCACACCTATTTCCGTGCCAGGGGCTTTGATCTAGAAACTCTTTTGCGAAAGGAGCAGGAAGACCAGGCAGACTTCTATTAAAATCCAGTCCGCTCCGGAACAGGTCGCGATCAGGCCAATAGCTGCCCAGATCCAACGCCACCCCCATTGTGATCCGATGAGCCATCAACGCTCCAAGCAGCAACTGCACCGGCCGTTCCCGCCGCAGACATCCACTGGCTGATCGATGCCAGCGGTTGCTCGATGCCAGCGGCTGATCGATGATCCAGGCTGATCGATGATCCAGGATGATGACAGCGAGGTCTTCAGGAGGGTTAGCGCCATGATCACTCCATTGAGGGACAGAGGAGACGGATGAGCCGCGAAGCGTTTGAGCGAGGAGACTGGCAGGCGATTCTCGACGGCCATGCGCTGGAAAGCCACGACCCTGTCGATTGGCTTCACTACGGCGTAGCGCTACTGCAAACACTGACGCCCGGCGCCGAGGCGGGCAAGCAGCAACAGCAGGCAGCTCTGGCGTTTGTGCAAGCTCAGAAAGAGGGCGCCAGTCCTGAAGCCGTTGCGGCCGCGCAGCGCCATTCCGTGGTGATCAGCCTGAAACAGGCGTTGATCGCCACTGGGATGCCCGGCCTTGCTGACCTGAAATGGCCAACGGAATCAGAAATGATCTCCAACGAGTTCCAGCAGCCTGCAGAGCCGGCCCAACGCACCGGGCCGCCCGTGACACTCACGGCGATCAGCATCCGACTGGATACGCTTCCTGCGGTGATCGATTCTTTGCGGGCGCAGAGCCTGAAGCCGGCCCGGTTGCATGTGCATCTCTCCCATGAGCCACACCTGCTGGATGAAGGGATTGCGGCTGATCACCCTGTGGTGCAACAACTGCAAAGCGATCCCTGGGTGCAGGTGCATTGGGTGCCAAACCTGGGGTCCTATCGCAAAATCGTGCCCTTCCTTCATGCCGAGGGCTATGGCGATGAGCGAGACGACGACGACCTGTTCATCACCGTGGATGACGACACGCTCTACCCCCCCCGCTTCATTGAATATATGCTGCGCCAGCATCAGCGACACGGTTGCATCGTGGCTCATCGCGGCCGCCGCATGCTCTTGGCTGCGGCGGGGGGGTTCCTGCCCTATAGCCAGTGGCACGATGGATTACGTGAGCCCAGGTTGGGCAATCTGCCTACAGGACAAAGCGGGATTTTATACCGGCGCAGCGACTTTCCTGCAGAACTCGAGCTGGAGGCGGCCCTGGCTCTAGCACCCACCCACGACGACCTGTGGTTGCGCTGGCTCACAGCCAGCCAGGGGGTTGCAGCGGTGATCCTGCATCCGAATGCAGCTGCTAAAACCCAGGAACTCGCCTTTCCCAGTGCCAGCTCCAAACCCGCCCAGGAGCAACCGTCGCTCTGGTTTGCTTACAACGCACCGGAGGCAGCCGGGGGAGTTCAAGGTGGCAATGATGCAGCCATCCAGGCTGTATCGGCCTATTTCCGCAGCCGTGGCTTTGATCTGGAAGCTGAGGTCGGAAAGGAGCAGGAGGAATTGGCCGATTTCTACTAATTCCCAATGCAGAACCGATGATGAAGTTGCCTCAACTATTGCCTCCATGGGGTGATTCATTCTGGCAACGAGTTACCGAAACTCCATATGGAAAGGAGCTCAAATTACAGCTCTCGGAATTGGCCGCGGCTGATCTCAGCAACCCTCTGCCGATACTCACACGCGAGCTCTATGCTCAGGTGCACCTCACTGGTGAACGCCTTCCATTTGAGCGTGCTTACCAGGAGCGGCGGCGGCGGCTGGCGCGTTCAGCGATCAGGCTGCTCGTTGACACCACCGCTCCGTCCCAGTCGAGCCCCGGTGGTGTGTGGTGGGACCAGCTCCTGGCTGCAACCCAGGACCTCTTAGCGGAGCCTTCTTGGGCGTGGCCGGCCCATGTGCACGATCCAAGCGGCATCGATTCCAACGTGATCGATCTGTTCGCCGCTGAAACGGCCAACCTCTGTGGCGAGCTGGTGAGCCTTTTTGGCCCCTGGCTGCCGCGGGGCTGGGTGACGGCCATGCGGCGACGGGTACTGGCGGGGATGGTGTCAGCGTTTCTGGCAAATCCAAAGGCCTATGGGTGGACAACCACGCCCACGAACTGGAACGCTGTCTGCCATCAGGGCCTGGTGGGTGCGGCTTTGGCCATGGATCTGGAGCCCAACGCGCTGCAGCAGTTATTGGCGCTGAGCGAGCAGCATCTGCGGGTGTTTCTGGATGGTTTCAGCACTGCCGGGAGCTGCTTGGAGGGAATAACTTACTGGGAGTATGGCTTCGGCTGGTTCATCCTGCTCAATCAGCAGCTGGAGGGCTCAAGTGGCGGTCAGCGCAGCTTGCTGGTGAGCCAGGAGGAAAGGATCCGTGCAATCGCTCGTTTCGGGCCAGCGATGCTGCTGAGCGACGGCCAACTTGTGAACGTTGCCGATAGCAGGCTTGATATGCCGCCGAGGGCCAGTTTGCTGATGTTGTTGGGAAGGCGACTTAATGTGCCGGAATGTAGTGCGGCAGGGGTGCGGCTGTATCAGCAATTGTTGGATCAGGGCATGAATCTGCATGGCCAGCGTTGTGATCTCTTTTATCTCACCCGCATGCTGATGGAGGCTCCCAGCGGCGAAGCGCTGGCTGCGGTTAAGCAGCCGGATGGTGACGATTGGATCGACCGGGATGCCGGCCTGGTCGTGGTGAGGCGTTTCGATCGACTGGGCCGCTGTTGGGAGCTGGCGGTGAAAGGCGGCAACAATGATGAGCCGCACAACCACAACGACTGCGGTAGTTTTTTGCTCAATGTAGATGGCAAGCGCCTGGCGATCGAGCTCGGCGCACCTGAATACACTGCCGACACCTTCGGGCCCAAGCGTTACACCCTGTTGGCTACTCGCAGCAGTGGGCATTCGGTGCCGATCGTGAATAGGCAGGAACAGGCTGCGGGGCCTCAGTTCTCTGCCGAATTGCTGGAAGTGGAAGCCAAGCCTCAGATGGTTGAGATCCTTTTGGATCTCAGCCGTGCCTATCCCGAAGCGGCCGGCCACCGTCGTTTGCTGCGCCGCATCAGGCTTGACTGCAAGGAGGCCTATCTGTTGGTGGAGGACGAACTTTCGGCCGAAGCTGGATGTGTATTGGAGAGCGTGGTGCTCACAACCAGCGATGACAGCAAGGCGCTCGGTTTGGAGCCAATCGAGGGAAGCGAGCTGATTGGCAACGAGGCCCTGCAGTTTCGCGACAACCGCGGCGATGAGCTCACGGTTTGGCGCTGGAGATGGCGGCCATCGGCTGAGGCAAAAAACAGCAAGGCAGATCAATCGCAGCGTGTAGGCTATAAGTTCAGCCCCAGTCTGGTCTGAATTCAGATGGTTCTTTATCGACTGCTGAAAGCAGAGTGTGCCTGAACGCTACGTCAATCCCCCATGCAACGTCGAGGCTGGCCGCTGTCTGATATCAGCCAGCAGCAGGCTCGAAAACCAGATTCCGAAATCTTGTGAAGCAACCGCACCCCGGCCCTGGCATCCTGGCTAGCCCTTAGGGGTTGAACGATCGGTCCCCGCCCGCATGGTCCTGAGTCCCACCACTTGGAGCGATCCCGTGGCCCCACCGAGCCAAACCGAAGTGGCTCAGAACGAAGTGGCTCAGACCACCGCAGCGGGGCCAGCAACAGGGCAGCCGGAGATCCGGCGGGAAAACGGCCAGCGGGAGGTGTTCTGCGGCCTCACCTCGATCGTGTGGCTGCATCGACGCATGCCGGATGCCTTCTTCCTGGTGGTGGGCTCCCGCACCTGCGCCCACCTGATCCAGAGCGCCGCCGGCGTGATGATCTTTGCCGAACCCCGTTTCGGCACCGCGATCCTGGGGGAGCGCGACCTCGCCGGCCTGGCCGATGCCAATGAGGAACTCGATCGCTTGGTGGCTGATCTGCTGGAGCGGCGTCCCGAGATCCGCACCCTGTTTCTGGTGGGCTCCTGCCCCAGCGAGGTGATCAAGCTCGATCTGGCCAAGGCGGCCGAGCGGCTCACCCACAGCCACCGCGGCCGGGTACGGGTGCTCAACTACTCCGGCAGCGGCATCGAAACCACCTTCACCCAGGGGGAAGACCAGGCCTTGATGGCCCTGCTGCCTCTGATGCCCGCCAGCGACGAGGAGCAGCTGCTGATCGTGGGCACCCTGGCCGATGGCGTCGAAGACCGCTTCATGGCCCTGTTCGCCCGCATGGGCCTGCCGGTGATGCGCAGCCTGCCGCCCCGCCGCTCCACCGAGTTGCCGCCGGTGGGCAAGGGCACCCGGGTGCTGCTGGCCCAGCCCTTCCTGAGCGCCACGGCCCGGGCCCTGGTGCACCGCGGCGCCCAGCTGATCGAAGCCCCCTATCCCTTCGGTGTGGAGGGCAGCGCCGCCTGGATGGCGGCGGCGGCGGCTGCCTTCGGAATCCCGGCCGAGGCCGTGGCGGCCGTGCTCGATCCCCTGGTGGAGCGGGGCCGCCGTGCCCTGGCGCCGCACCGGGAGCGGCTGGCGGGCAAACGTTTGTTCCTGCTGCCGGATTCCCAGTTGGAGATCCCCCTGGCCCGCTTCCTGGCCCGCGAATGCGGCATGGAGCTGGTGGAGGTGGGCGTTCCCTACCTGGATCGCCAGCTAATGGCGGCTGAACTGGCTCTGCTGCCGGCTGGCACCCCCATCTGCGAAGGCCAGGATGTAGAGCGTCAGCTTGAGCGGGTGCGCAGTGAGCGTCCGGATCTGGTGGTGTGCGGGCTGGGCCTGGCCAATCCGCTGGAGGCCGAAGGGATCGCCACCAAGTGGTCGATCGAACTGGTGTTCAGCCCCATCCACGGCTGCGACCAGGCCGGCGATCTGGCCGAGCTGTTCGCCCGGCCGCTACGCCGGCGAGGGCTGCTGGCCTTCGCCTGAGGCCAGCGCCGCCATCCTGGGCGGCTGCACTGCTCAGGCCCAGACCAGCAGCTACCGGAAAGGAACTCCCTCCAGCCATTGCCTCCTGGCCACACGCCCCCCCATCTGCCACCACCGGGGCCACACCCCACCACCCAGCCTCATTTCTTCAAGCCCCTTGCAACCGTCGGCATCGGCCGACACCGCCCCCATTCATTCCTCCCCATGGAACTCACCCTCTGGACCTACGAAGGCCCGCCCCATGTGGGCGCCATGCGGATCGCCGCCTCGATGGAGGGGGTGCATTACGTGCTCCATGCCCCCCAGGGCGACACCTACGCCGACCTGCTGTTCACGATGATCGAGCGGCGGGGCCGCCGCCCACCCGTGACCTACACCACCTTCCAGGCCCGCGATCTGGGGGGTGACACCGCCGAGTTGGTGAAGCGCTCGATCGCCCAGGCGGTGGAGCGTTTCCAACCGGAGGCCCTGCTGGTGGGGGAAAGTTGCACCGCCGAGCTGATCCAGGATCAGCCCGGTGCCCTGGCCATGGGCATGGGCTTCGGCGACCTGCCGATCGTGAGCCTGGAGCTGCCGGCCTACTCCAAGAAGGAGAACTGGGGAGCCGCTGAAACCTTCTACCAGCTGGTGCGCGGGCTGCTCAAGAATGAGGTGCCGGCGCCGGGCACTCCCAAACCATCCCCCAGCCGCTGGCGCACGGAAGGCCGCCGGCCGCGGGTGAACCTGCTCGGCCCCACCCTGCTCGGCTTCCGCTGCCGCGATGACGTGCGCGAGATCACCCGCCTGCTGGCCGAGCGGGGCATCGATGTGGCGGTCACCGCGCCGCTGGGGGCCAGGCCCGCCGATCTGATGCGCATCCCCACCGCCGACGCCAATGTCTGCCTTTACCCAGAGGTGGCCGCTTCGGTGTGCAGTTGGCTGGAGCGCAGCTTCGGCATGGCCACGATCAAGACGGTGCCGATCGGCATCGCCGCCACCGAAGCCTTCCTGGCGGAGCTGGCCCAGGTGCTTGACCTACACCCCGGGCCCAGTGAGGCCGGGGCCCAGGCGGACAACGGGGCTGCTGGCCTTGGGGAGCGGGCTTCGCGCCTGCCTTGGTATTCGCGCTCGGTGGATTCCACCTACCTCACCGGCAAGCGGGTGTTCATCTTCGGCGATGCCACCCATGCGGTGGCCGCTGCTCGCATCGCCAGCAAGGAATTGGGGTTCGAGGTGGTGGGGCTGGGCAGCTACAGCCGCGAGCAGGCCCGCGAGGTGCGGGCCGCCGCCAAGGAGCTGGGCCTCGAAGCCCTGATCACCGACGACTACCTGGCCGTGGAGCAGGCGATGGCCGAGGCCGCCCCGGAGCTGGTGCTCGGCACCCAGATGGAGCGCCACAGCGCCAAGCGCCTCGGCATTCCCTGCGCCGTGATCAGCACGCCGCTGCACGTGCAGGATGTGCCGGCCCGTTACTCCCCCCAGATGGGCTGGGAGGGGGCCAACACCATCTTCGATAGCTGGGTGCACCCGCTGATGATGGGTCTGGAGGAACACCTGATCGGCATGTTCCGCCATGACTTCGAATTCGTGGATGGCCACCGCAGCCACCTGGGGGATGGGGCGCCGGCGAGCGCAGGCGCGGAGGCAGAGCGTGAAGGAACGGGCCGAGCGAGTGACATCGCCCCAGCGATATCCACTGATCCTCCCCCCTTGAGCAACTCAGGATTCGGCGGCGCCGCCCTGGCAACGGCCACTCTTGAAGTCCCGGCGGTGGCCCCGAGCGCTCCGGCCAGCCATGCCGAACCGGTGTGGACGGCCGACGGCGAGGCGGAGCTGCACAAGATTCCCTTTTTTGTGCGCGGCAAGGTGCGCCGCAACACCGAAAGTTTCGCCCGCCAGCGTGGCATCGCGGCAATCGATAGCGAAACCCTCTACGACGCCAAGGCCCATTTCAGTCGTTGAGCTGATCACCCTGGAGCCTTCGCCTTCCTCCCCGAAGGCTCTCTGCCAAGTTGACATCCCGCCAAGCCGTACTCCTAAATCCAGCGAAACCGCTCGACGCCCAGTCGGGCTAGCCGGCCATCAGATAGGCAGCGATTTGGAAACCTTGATGTTTCGGATTGCGCAAACCCATCCCAGCCACCACCAAGCCATCCTTAGATAGAAACACAGCAGCTCGCCCATGCCGGCCCTTCCAGTTCCGGTAGCGATTCTCCCCAACCCATGACATCCACGCTCCAGTCACCGGCCGCCGTTGCCAGCCGCCGCGAAGACGGCGAAGGCAGCCTGCAGGTCCACCAAGATTCGAGCATGAACATCGAGGAGGGTGCCCTGGTGATCGCCGTCTACGGCAAAGGCGGCATCGGCAAATCCACCACCTCCTCCAACCTCTCAGCCGCCTTCTCGAAGTTGGGCAAGCGGGTGCTGCAGATCGGCTGTGATCCCAAGCACGATTCCACCTTCACCCTCACCAAGAAGATGGTGCCCACGGTGATCGATATCCTCGAAACCGTGGACTTCCACACTGAAGAACTGCGCCCCGAAGATTTCGTGTTCGAGGGCTACAACGGCGTCATGTGCGTCGAATCGGGCGGCCCACCGGCCGGCACCGGCTGCGGCGGCTACGTGACCGGGCAGACGGTGAAACTGCTCAAGGAGCACCACCTGCTGGAAGACACCGACGTGGTGATCTTCGATGTTCTGGGTGATGTGGTGTGCGGCGGCTTCGCCGCCCCCCTACAGCACGCCCATTACTGCCTGATCGTGACCGCTAACGATTTCGATTCGATCTTCGCCATGAATCGAATCATGCAGGCGATCAACGCCAAGGCCAAGAATTACAAGGTGCGTCTAGGCGGCGTGATCGCCAACCGCTCCAAGGACACCGATCAGATCGATAAGTTCAACGAGCGCACCGGCCTGCGCACCATGGCCCATTTTCGCGACGTGGACGCCATCCGCCGCTCGCGCCTCAAGAAGTGCACCATCTTCGAAATGGAGGCCAGCCCTGAGGTGGAGCAGGTGCAGCAGGAATATCTCCATCTGGCCCGCACCATGCTCGACGATGTGAAGCCTCTGGAGGCCGAATCCCTCAAGGATCGCGAGATCTTCGACCTGCTTGGCTTCGATTGAACCCTTCAGGAGAAATCTGGGGCGCGGAAAACTCCGGGCCCCCGCTCCTGCGCCTTCACAGTCGTGGGCCAGTGCAACGTTTGCCGCCGGCCGTTCCTGATCCTTACACCTGATTGTTGTTGAAGGTGTCGCACTGGTTCATGTCCCCGCTCTGGAGGCCGGTGGCGAACCATTTCTGCCGCTGGGCCGAAGTGCCGTGGGTGAAACTGTCCGGCCGCACCCGACCGGTGCTCTGGCGCTGCAGGGTGTCGTCGCCGATGCGCCCGGCCGCGTTGATGGCCTCCTCGATGTCTCCCTCCTCCAGGGTTCGGCGCTGGGTGGCGGTGCGGTGGGCCCACACACCGGCGAAACAGTCGGCTTGGAGTTCGAGGCGCACCGAGAGCTGGTTGGCCTGGGCTTGGGGCAGGCGCCGTTGCATGCTCTGCACCTGCTGATCGATGCCCAGCTGGTGTTGCACGTGGTGCCCGATCTCATGGGCGATCACATAGGCCTGGGCGAAATCACCCGGGGCCCCCATCTGCTGGCGCAGCTGGCGGTAAAAGCTGAGGTCGATGTAAACCTTCTCGTCGTTGGGGCAATAAAATGGCCCCGTAGCGCCGGCCGCCTGTCCGCAGGCCGAAGCCACCACCCCGTCAAAGATCACCAGTTTTGGCGAGCGATAGGCGCCGCCGTTCTCGCGGAATTCCTTCTTCCAGGTGTCCTCGGTGTCAGCCAGCACCACCGAAACGAAATCGGCCAGCTTGTCATCGGCTGGAGCCTTCTGGCGCTGCCGGCTCACCTGGGCGGGGGCAGATTCGTACGGACTGCCGCCAGCGGAGAACTGCTGCAGTACCACAAAGGGGTCGCCGCCCAGCAAGGCCACGGCGATCGCCAGAAGGATGCCCACCAGGCCCACGCCACCGGCCACGGCGGGGGCTCCCATTCCGCGGCGGTCCTCCACGTTGTCACTCCGGCGTCCGTCAGCCCAGCGCATGATGGTGATGTGCAGCAGCGTTCAGGAGTCTGGCTGGTGGCGGGCCATCCCGCATCGCTTCGACCCAGGGCCTCATCAGGCCAGGCGACCCCAGAGCGGGGACGCATGTTCTGCCGCCATCAGATCTCCGCCGCCGCCCGCTCCACCAGGCGCCGGGCCACCGCCTGCACGCCGGTATGGGAATAGGTGTCGGTGAAGGCATCCAGGAAGGTGGCCAACTGCTCCATGCCCCCGTGCCAGGGGCCGATCGTGGTTTCCAGGGCTCGCACGGCCCGCTGGCCGCTCAGCCCCAGATCACCCACGAAGCCATCAGCCCAGCCAAGCCACTGATCCACCCCGCGACGCACAAAACTGAGATGGGCCGCATCGCCCCGACCCGGCAGCAGGGAGGCCATGCCGGCATAGGAAGGCAATTGGTGCAGCTCGCGGCTTCCAACCTGGCCCAGCAGGTCATCGAGACGGTGCAGAGCGTTGTCGCCCAGGGGAAGCAGGGCATCGAAACACACCAGGGCCGCCATCCGCACCCGCGCCTCGCCCGAGTACTCCCGCAGGGAATCGCCGAAGGCGGTGAAGCTGTCGCCGGGAAGACCATTCACCTGGGTGAAGGCGAGCATCTCGGCCGCCACCTTGAGGCTGAGATCCACCGCTTGGAGGGTCTGGCTGGCGGGGGTGAGCACCGCCAGGCGCTTCACCAGGGGCAGGGCTCCCGCCACATTGGCCAGCACCCGCAGACCGCCGGCGGCCTTCTGGGAGCGGTTCACGGCGTCGTAAAGACTGAGGGCTCGCCGGTACCCCTCATGGCGGGCCCGGCTAAGTTCATCGGCACGGGCACGCACCTGCTGCACCAGTTCAGGGTCATCGCTGCCCAGCACATCGCTGATCAGCTCCTCCGGATTGGTCTGGTTCTGCCAGCCCCCGGGCACGAGAGTGCTGACACCCTTCAGGGCCAGCACGGTGAGATTGCGGCGGGGGAGACGCTCGAGGCGTTCGAGAACGGTGGCGCTCATGCGGCGGGCTCCAGGGCGGCGTTGGCGCGATTGAAGATGGAGGGCTTGCGATTGGCGGCGGGCTGGGGAACCCGGGCCTGGGAGGGCTGGGCCTGGGGCGCCTGCCGCTTCAGGCCGGGAAATGGAAACCGCAGGGGAGACTGCCGGCCGGGGTGCAGAGCCTGACGACCCGGCGCAATCGCCGGGGCCTGGACAGCCTCCGGGCTCAGGGCCGCCAGGGCCGCCAGATCGAAGGCCCCAAGCAACTCATGGCGCTGCTGCGCATCCAGTCCACTCCCCTGGCCGATCACCTTCACCTGGAAGCGATCGGCCACCAGCAGGGCGCTGGCCTGGCTGCCCTGGTCCACCAACGGCCAGGATTGGATTCGCTCTTCGCTGTGGATGAACTTGTTGCGGCTGGCGGGTGAGCTGGCCACATCCGAAATCGAGAGCAGGGCACGCACTTCGGCTCCCTGCTTGAGGCGGGCCTGGCTGAAGCCCCGCTTCTCCTGGGTGAAGACGAGTTGCTCTCCGGTCTGGGGCTTGGGGAACAGGCGATTGAAGAGCGTGCCGTTCACCACCGCTCGCGTGGCGATGTTGGCCACGCTGCCCCCGGGCAGCCAGGAACGGAAGGGCAGAAAGAAGAATGCGCCAAGAAGCAGACCCGCAACGAGCAGCAGGCCGATCCCCCAGCGCAGGGAGCGGGACATCGGTTCGTAGAAACGACTACCGACTTAATAGCAGCCAGGTCGGCTCGTGGTGTTCCGATCCCCAGGCTGAACAGCAGTCTTAACGTCCTTAGAACCCAGAGGCACAAGCCTGCTCAGGCCAAACCCACCAGCTGCAGCGAAAGATCCCACATCCGCCGGGCGGTCTCCGGATTGCTGGCCTTGTCGGAGAGCTCCTGGCTGAACTGCTTGCCCCCCTTGCTCTGGCGGTTCCCCCAGCTCCAGTGGACGCCGGAGACGGCGAAGGCTGGTTCGGCCACCACCTCCGCCACCCGCTCGCCGGCTAGGGCCTGGCTCACGTAACCGCCGGTGATGTTCTTCTGGAACCAGGGAAAGATCGTGCGGAAGGCCGCCGGAGTGTTGCGGAACAGGGGCGAATCAGCCACACAGCCCGGATAGAGCGAGGTGAACACGATGCCGGTGTCGCCATGGAGGCGGCGATGCAGCTCCTGGGTGGTGATCATGTTGCAGAGCTTGCTGTCCTTGTAGGCCTTGCCAGGCTTGAAGCGCTTGGCGTCGGCCATGGCGATCGGTGCCTTGAAGCCGGCGGCGAAGCCCGCCAGATCGCCCAGGTCAGCGGGGGCGGGGATGGGGATCTTGCCGCCCAGTTCCTTGGAGTTGGCCGTCACCGTGCCGAGGATCACCAGCCGACGGGAGGGATGGCTGGAGCGCTTGAGATCGTCGAGCAGGAGGTGAATCAGCAGGAAATGGCCGAGGTGGTTGGTGGCCATCGAGATCTCGTAGCCCTGGGGGGAGCGCTCGGGCTGCTTCAGCCGCGGCAGGTAGACCGCCGCGTTCACCACCAGGGCATCGAGGGGCCGGCCGGTGGCATGGAAAGCATCCACCAACTGGCGGACGCTCCCGAGATCACCCAGATCCACCTGCAGATGGGTCACCCTCTCAGCGGGGATGGCGAGGGCCGCCTGGGCCCTGCGAGCCTTGTCGGTGTCGCGGCAGGCCATCACCACATGCCAGCCGCGGTCCACCAGGGCCTTGGCAGCGAACAGCCCCACCCCCGAGGAGGCCCCGGTGATCAGCACCGTGCCGGGGGTGCCGGTGGCCCCTGAGGAGGCCGCGGTCGAAAGGGCAGCGGAAGCGGAAACCATGGCGTCAGGCAAGAAAGGCCACCTAGGGATGGGGGGAGGATGGGGGGAGGGGCGTGGGGGCTGTCTGCCAGACGACCCGCAAGCGGTTAGGGGCAATCCACTGGCTCTGCTCACGGATCAGCCGTTGCTCCCCCGCCACCATGAACAGCTGGTCAAAGCGTTCGCGGGCGCGGGCCAGGCGGGCTTGCTCAAGCTCGAGCACGGCCACGATTTCGCCATTGCGATCCATGCGCTGCTGGTAGGCCCCAGCCAGGCGAACCAGGCTCACTCCGGCCACCGCCACCAGTCCGAGCTTGACCATCAGACCGATCACGCTGCAGACGAGCTCACGCCGTTCCTGGGTGATGGCCAGCAGATGGCCATCGGTTCCGAACACGGCAACGCTGGCGGGAGACGCCGGCTGTGAGTGGGAAAGGGGATCCGGGGATCCGTTGTCTGAAGCGCTGAAGAGGTCGGGCGCCGCCCAGGCAGCGGAACGACCGGGTCTCTCGGCTCCGGCCGTGGCAGCGGCGATCCCAGCGCTCGTACGGGACCTCGGGCCGGGATCCCGGCTCCGGCGGGCACGGCCGGCCTGGTCGGGAGCAGCAAAAGCGGGAACCGGAGCCGTCCAACGATCCAGCTCCTGCGGACCGGGATCGGTTGGCCGAGATCGGCCGGAGGCTCCAGTGTTGGCGGAGCGGGAGGCCGTTGCGGAGCGGGAGCCCGATGCTCCGGCCTGTCGACGCTGGCTGCGTTCAGCCCGGCCCCCTGGGGAGGCGGTGGAGCGGCTGGGCAAACGGAAAGGAAGCACCGGCTCGGAACTCAGTGGCGATCACCGCTTTTAGCAGTCCGACCAGGGGTTGCCAAGGCGGGAACTCAATCTTCAGGCCTTGTAAAGGCTGAAGGCCAGGCGCACGGCCAGAACGCCGGCATGGGCGGCCACCACCAGAGCGATGAGCACTTCGGTCTGGTTGATCATGGTCCGGCTGGGCAAATGCAACGGCACCATTCTTCCCGCTGGGCTCGCTACGGTCCACTTCCTGCCCCTGCCCTGTCACAGCTCTTGATGGCCCCCAACGCTGCGGAGCCGCCTTCGGTGGCGCTTTCGATCACCACCCGGCAGATCCGGGAGCTTGATCTCTCCCCCCTGGCTCCCCTGCAGGCCGCCAGCGTGGAGTCCCTGGTGGCGATGGCGGGCCAGCTGGATCTTGAGCTGAACTGGCCTCGGGCCGACGACGATCCCCGCGAACTCTCGGAAGTGCCTGAGGTGCGGCTCTGGAGTCTGCGCGCCGATGCCCTAAACCCCTGGCTGCCCCTGGTGCTCGAACGCAGTCGGGGAACCCTCACCCGCCATGTGGCGATGCTGCTGCCCCACGGATTCAGCCGTAGCGAGGGCATCCGCTTCGCCCCCGAGAGCCTGGATCTGTGGATCACCCACCGGCTCTTCTGGCTCGATGGCTGGTCGGCGGAGGCGGGGATTCCCTGCCGCCAGGGCCTCGCCCAGATGGCGGCGGTGTTGGGATTCGAGCTGGATCCCCTCTTCTGGTCGGCCGCCACCCCACCGCCGGCCGAAGGCTGATCCCCTGTGCTGCAGCCCCTCAGGCCTGGCCCTCAGCCCCCTCCGACAGCCCGGACTACGGTGCGCTGGATCCCCACCCACACCCTGCCGGGCCCCTGGCAGATGGCGATCGATGGACAGCTCCTCGATCAGGCCTGCGCCGATCCAGGCGCTGGTGCGGTGCTCCGCCTCTATCGCTGGTCCCGGCCCACCCTCTCGCTGGGTTACCACCAAAAGACCCTGCCCAGCCACTGGCAGGAGCTGGCCAGAGGTGGGGCCTTCGATCTGGTGCGGCGACCCAGTGGCGGGCGAGCCGTGCTCCATGGGGGCGACCTCTCCTATGCCCTGATCTGGCCGGCGGCTCCAGGCCCGAGGGCAACCGTCTACGGGCGCTGCTGCGGCTGGCTCTGCCGGGCCTTCGGCGACCTCGGCCTGCCGCTGCATCCCGGGCGAAGCGCCCCCAGCCGGGACCGGAGCAGCTGCTTCGCCACGAGCACCAGCGCCGATCTCATTCATGCCGACGGCAGCAAGCGGATCGGCAGTGCCCAGCTCTGGCGGGGCGGCTGCCTGCTCCAGCACGGAAGCATCCTGATCACCCCCCAGGCAGACCTCTGGGAGCGGATCTTTGGAGAGGAGCCTCCTCAGCTGCCCACCCTGCCGCTGGGATTCGACGACCTGGAGGCCCTGCTGCTCCGTTCGGCCGCCCGGTGCCTGCCCGTAGGCCGCGGTGGGGTGAGCCTGGTTCGCAGGGATCTCAGCCCGATGGAATGGACCGGGATGGCGACCACGGCCCAGGGGGCGAGCTCCCCAATCGCCGGATAGCGAAACCGGATCAAGGGCCGGAGGATGGGGCCGGGGAAGATCCCTCGGCGGCCAGGGCCTCGGGCAACTGAACCTCACCCGCGGCCAGCATGGAGCGAACCACTTTGACCAGGTGCATACCCGGCGGATAGCCGTTCTGCTCCCGGACCGTGGCCATCAGCTGGCTGGGGAGGCGAACGCCGATCTTCTTCAGAACGGCCTCGGCGAGCTCGGGGCGTTCCAGCGTTCCGGAGGGCAGACCAGCAGGGCCGAGCACGAGGAGGCGGGGCCGGTCGGGCTGGTCCATCTGCAGCACCGCCTGCCAGAGGGGGGCCGATTCGGCGATGGAAGGTAATTCGCCCAGGGGATGGAGATGATCCCCCACCGTTTCCCTGTCCCAGCGCTGCACAGGCAACTCCTGGAGAATGGAGGGATCGATGACCCCACGCCAGCGACCCCGATCACACACGAGCAGCCAGTCCGCAAGAGGATCGACCGAGGCGGAAGCCTGGCTGGCGGCGGAGTGAGGTTCGGCCGCTCGCGCAGGATCGCGGGAAGCGCCGGCGAGACCGCCGGGAATGATCGGCTCTAGACGGCTCAGCTGACGCAGGGTGGTCGAGGCCTCCAGCACCCGGAAGCGGCGGCGGCAGACATCCTTGACGCGGATCTCACGGAGCGCCTGCTGAACCTGCAGAGTCTGGCTCTGGTTGCGAGCGGCCCCCAGGCCAAACCAACCGAGCAGCATCAGCCAGGCTCCACTCAGGCCACCACCGCGCAGCAGCAGCACGGATCCCAGACCGACCGCGAGGAAGGAGAGGAAGCGGCCGCAGCCATTGGCCACCACCAGGCCCCGCCGCCGGCTGCCGGTGACCTGCCAGACGAGGGCCTTCACCACCAAGCCTCCGTCGAGGGGCAGGCCGGGCAGCAGATTGAACAGGGCAAGCACCAGGTTCAGCACCCCCAGCTGGGTGACCATCTCGCCCAGCACCACCGACTGGTGGGCAGCCGGATGGACCCCGGCCAGGAGTGCGACAGCCAGGGCCAGGCTCACCAGAGGACCGGCCAAGGCGACAGCAAGAGCGCCGAGGGCCGTCGGGCATTCGCGTTCAACGCTGGCGACGCCACCCAGCAGGAACAGGGTGATGCTGCGCACCCTCACGCCCTGGCTGAGGGCCACCATGGCGTGGCCCAGTTCGTGGAGCAGCACAGAAACGAACAGCAGCAGGGCCGTGGCCAGAGCCACCAGCCAGAGGCCGCCCCCCGAAAGGGTGGAGGCCAGGATCAGGCGGTAGTGCCGCTCAAAGGCCAGGGTGGCCGCGAACAGGATCAGAAACCAGGTTGGATGGATGCGCAGGGGGATGCCGCGGACCCGGAACAGTTGCCAGCCTTCATCCACGGTTCTGCCTCGCACACTGGTTAACCATGGGATCGGAGCTGGCAGGGAGCCTGGAATGTCAGAGAACCGGGTGACCGGTTGGTGCTGCCGAAACAGGGCATGAGGTTGGCCGGTCGGTGCCCCTGCCATTTGATCTTAGAAAGACTGCCATCCTCTTGGTCGCCATGGCGCCTCCCCTGCTGAAGATCTGTGGCCTGAGGCAGCCCGACCAGGCAGCGGCCGTGGCGGCTCTGGCGGTGGATGCGGTGGGGGTGATCGGGGTTGCGAGCTCTCCCCGCTGGCTGGAGCCTGCACAGCGAGCGGCCCTGTTCGATGCCGTGGCCTCGACGAAGCGAGACTGCCTCAGGGTGCTGGTGGTGGCGGATCCCGCCGAGGAGGAGATCCCCCAACTGGATCCGGGCCCGGGAGGGCACAACGTGGTGCAGCTCCATGGCAACGAAACCGTGGAGCGCTGCCAGGAGCTGCGGCGAAGGCTGCCCAAAGGACTCCTGCTCTGGAAGGCGCTGCGCATCCGGGAGCCGGGAGATCTGCTGCAGGTGCCCCGCTTCGCCCCCGTGGTGGATGCCCTGCTGCTTGATGCTTGGGTGAGCAGCCAACTGGGCGGAACCGGGCACCGGATCCCGCTGGAATGGCTGCGGGAATTCCAGTGTGAGCAACCCTGGTGGTTGGCGGGCGGAATTACCCCGGAGCGGATGGCTTCCTTACAAGGAGCCGTGAATCCCCATGGATTCGACGCCTCCAGCGGGGTGGAAGATGCCCCAGGCGTGAAGAATCTGGCCCGTGTGGAAGCCTTGCTGCGGGCGGTCCGTCACCCCCAGCCTCATGCTGGTGAGGCTGGGGGTGAGGATGCTCAGTAGCCGAGCACAGATTGCTGTTGTTTAACCAACTCAAAGAACTCGGCCTTCAGGTTTGGATCACGGCGGAAATCGCCCCGAACCACCGAATTGACCATGGTGGTCTGAGGTTCCTTCACGCCCCGCCACTTCATGCAGTAGTGCTGAGCCTTCACCAGGATGGCCAGACCCTCCGGCTCACAAAGACGCTCAATCTCATCGGCCAGGATCAGAACGGCCTCTTCCTGGATATGGGGTCTCGAGAAGACCCATTCCGCCACCCGGGAAAACTTGGAGAGGCCGATCACCCTCACGCCGGGCTTGATGCCGATCCAGCAGCTGCCAAGGATGGGCACAAGATGGTGTGAACAGGCGGAACGAACAGTGATCGGGCCTACGGTATAAATTTCGTCAAGTTTCTTGACGTTAGGGAAGGAAGCGATTTTCGGCTGCTCTTGGTAGCGACCTTTGAACACCTCGTGCAGATACATGCGAGCCACACGCTCGGCGGTTTCAGCGGTGTTGTGGTCGTTATCAATGTCAATCACCAGGCTGCGCAGAAGCTCCCGAACCTTGTCGGTGACTTCGGATTCGAGTTGGTCCATCTCACCGTCCCGCAGATGGGCCGAGATGTTGTCGTTCGCCAGAAACGGAGCTTTCGCCTCTTGGAGCCGCTGCCGCAATCGGGCACTGATGGGCAGTTGGGTCGCCGAACCGACAGCGGCTCCGAGGCCGTTCGGGGAAGGCGCTGCCGGAACGGTCACGGAGGTGATCGGTGTCGGGAACGTGGAGGTCATCGGGGTGTCCAAGGGGGGCCGGCTATCGGCTTCAGGGGGAACCTCCACGGAGAGAATGGAGGGCTGCTGCACCAGGAACAGCAGGACAGCGGCAGCCTGCTCGGATTGAGCATGGCACGCCGATCACAGCACCTGTTTACAGGTTCATGGCGCCGGAGTGGTGTGGTCTCCGCACACTGGGTACGGTTCCCTCCCTACACCCAACTGAGCGCCGGTTGGGCCCGGGACGCTGAACACTCCGATGGATCGGGCCATCCGGCGGGCGAACATTCTCCCCGAGGCTTGCGGTCTGATCCGGTGGGAGTTGCCAGAGGGGCATCCCACGCGGTGATCTGTTATGCACGCTGGCAGCCACGTCGAAACGGGCGAGATTTTAAAACCTTAAGCAATTCGGGCAGGCTCCGTGGCGGCTGAGTCAAGGAAGCGGCCCATCTGCCTGAACTTGGCGTAGCGACGCTCAATCCTCTGGGTTTCGCTGAGGGCGCCAAGTTCGGCAAGATTGGCCTGGATCGCCTCCTTCAGGGTTTCCGCCGCCTGGAGGGGGGCCCAGTGGTTGCCCCCGGAGGGCTCGGGAAGCACGGCATCGATCACACCGAGCTGGAGCAGGTCGGGGCCAGTGATCTTGAGTGCTTCGGCGGCGACCGATGCCTTGGCGGCATCCCGCCAGAGAATCGAGGCACAGGCCTCGGGACTGGCCACGGTGTAAACACTGTGCTCGAACATCAAGAGCCGGTCGGCAACACCGATGCCGAGGGCCCCTCCGGAGCCCCCTTCCCCGATCACCGTGGCGATGATCGGCACCCGCATCCGAAACATCTCCCGCAGGTTCACGGCGATCGCCTCGCCCTGACCCTGCTCCTCCGCCAGCAGTCCCGCATAGGCACCGGGAGTGTCGATGAAGCTGATGATCGGAAGCCGGAAACGATCGGCGTGCTCCATCAGGCGGAGCGCCTTGCGATACCCCCCCGGTGAGGCCATGCCGAAGTTGCGGGCCACGTTCTCCTTGGTGTCGCGGCCCTTCTGGTGGCCCAGCAGCACCACGGACTGATCGCCGATGCGACCGACACCCCCCACGAGGGCCTTGTCATCAGAACCGCGGCGATCGCCATGCAACTCAACCCATACTTCGGTGATCAACTGGATGTAATCGAGGCAGCTCGGGCGCTGGGGATGGCGCGCCACCTGGATCTTCTGGGCCGGCGTGAGCGAGCGGAAGATCTCATCACGGCGCCGGGTGGCCAGGGTTTCGAGCTGGAGCAGCTGCTGGCTCACATCGACCTCGGAATCCCGGGCCAGTTGCCGGATCTGCTCGATCTGCTCCTCGAGTTCCACCAGCGGCTTCTCGAAATCCAGGAGGGCGCGGCGGACCATGGGCGTGGACAGGTGGCGTGGACGGGGGGCGTGGACAGGGTGAAGTTCAGGATCGCAGGTGTTGGATCCGATGCGGTAGGGGTTGGGATTCAGGCGGGCACGAGGCTGGCCGCCTGAATCGGTTCCAGCGCCAGGGCCCGGAAACCATGGCGCAGGGAGGCTTCACCGATGCGATCCATGTTGGCCAGGGTGATGTTGTTGCGGCCCCAGCTGAAATTGGTGTGGATTGCTTCGAATTCCAGCAGCATGGCCTCCGCAAAACAGGCGAACAACTGGCGCCTGGGATTGGCCATCTCGGCCACCTCCATCATCTGCCAGCCGAGATCCTGCCAGAACTCCACGATGCCGCCCTTGATCACATGCACCCCGTCGCCGGCAAAACGGGAATCGAGATTCTTAGGGTAGCCCCCGTCGATCATCAGACACGGCCTGGGCAGCTGGTCGGCATCGATGCTGAGGCCCTGAGGAAGACTAGCCACCCAGATCACCACATCGGCTTCCGTTAGTGCCTCATTCAGCTCCAGTACCCGGCCGGAACCCAGTTCCGCCTGGAGATCCAGCAGCGGTTGAGGCCGTCGGGCCACCAGCAACAGCTCCCCCACCCCCTGGCGCTGCAGCCAGCGGCACACCGCGCTGCCGATATCGCCGCTAGCTCCGACCACAGCCACCTTGGCGCGGTCCAGTTCAATGCCCAGCCGCGGCGCGTTGTGCACAACTTGCTGGGCGATCACCCAGGCGGTGTGGGTGTTGCCCGTGGTGAACCGCTCCCACTGCAGCTTGGTGTTACGAATCTGCTGCTCCTTGAGCAGATTGAGGTTCTCGAAAATGATCGAGGTGAAGCCGCCCAGGGCCGTGATCGCGATGTCGTTCTTCTGAGCGAGCTCCATGGCGCTCAGCACCTTGCGCTTGGCCGTCTTGAAGCGGCTCAGCATCTCCGGCACAAACACCGAATCGATGTAGGCGCCCTCGATTACTTTGCCGGTGGGGCTGGTCACCTTGACCGTTTCCACCAACTGTGGCGGGGCAACACACCACATCTCAAAATCGCCCTCGGCGTACTCCGGATAGCCGAGCCTAGTGGCCTCGGATCGAGCGGCATCAAGGCTGGTGGAGTGACCGATCAGGCCAAACATGTCGATCGAAACCCTTGGGGATGGGAACCGCCAGACCTGGCAGATGGTTCATCCTGCCATGGGTGAAGGCCGCTCACCCCAGCAGCGCTGCGGTGGCCATCCGGGCGATCTCCCTGGAGCTGAAACCAATCTCGGTGAGCACCTCCTGATAGGAGGTCATGAAGTCGGCCATCAGGTCCTCCTTGTCCATGTGGAGCACGCCGGCGTCCTCGGCCACCTGCTCCAGCATCCGCCGCACGTGGGGGAGGTTGGCCCGGTTGGCAACCTCCAGCTCCTGGCGGGCAGCCTCAAGGTTGGCCTTGAGCCACTGCTGTCCGTAGTTGAGGTGGGTGTATTCGTCCTGAACCACGCCTTCAGTGATCTTGCGGGCGAAGGGATCGGCCACCGGGATGTAGATGTGATAAGCCGCGATGGCAAAGGCTTCGATCAAAATCGATTGAATCAACAGGCAGGTGACCAATTTGCCCTCGGCCAGGGCCTGCTGGAAATTGTCACGGAGCGGTGAGAAAAACACGCGGGCGAACGGCATGTCGGCCTCCACGCCAAGATTGGCAGCACAAGCGGTGAAGCCCTTTTTGTGCTTCATCTCCATCCGGGCCAGCCGGGCCAGTTCGTCGGCCTGATCGGGCAGCAGGGTGGCCAGGGAAAGGTAGTTGTCGTGGGCTTCTTGTTCGCCCTCGATCACGATGGCATTGATGCGGCTGTAGGCGTCCTTGTAGCTCTCGCTGGTGAAATCGGGCAGGACGGCTTCGGCCGGTGCGTCGCCGCCGCTGCCCAGCCCGATCGAGGCCGAGGAATTCGGGGACAGATCCGACAGGGAAACCGCCATGGAGGGCCTTTCGCGCATTTAGCCGCAGACTTTAATCAACCCCGCCGGCTTCCCGACGGCCAGTCGCTGTTCAGCAGGGATTGCAACCGGCGCCGCCATCCCTCCACCAACGCCTCGAAGAGCGCCTGGCCAAGCTCGGCGGAGGCGCCGGCGGGATCACCGATCACCCCGCAGCTGCTGAGCTCACGGGTCAGCCAGGCACAGGGGGCCTGGCCCTCGAGGCTCCAACCCTCTGGTGGCTCTTGGAGGGGGCCGTCCGCCTGACGCACGGGACCGACCAGATCCTCCGCCAGGTGAAGCATCAGGCTGGTTTCAGCCAGACCCGCATGCAGCCCCCGCTGACGTTCCGGTTCGGGAATCCGTTGGGCGATCCCTTCCGGCCCACGCCAAAGGAAACAGGGCAGCACCGCCAGGTCCGGTCGAGCCGCATGGAGCTGGCGGGCCGCCACCTCCAGCAGGGCGATCTGGCCGCCATGGCCATTGAGGAGCACCAACCGTTGGAAGCCCGCCGCCGCCAAGTCGCTGCCCACCGCGACCACCAGGCCCAGGAGCAGCTCCGGCGGCAGGCTGAGGGTGCCGGGAAAACCGCGGTGCTCGTGGGAGAAGCCGAGGCTCTGGGTGGGCAGCTGCCAGATGGGTAGATCGTGGGGAAGCCTCGCCAACACGGCCGTGCAGACCCGCTCGGCGAAGAGGGCATCGGTGCTGAGGGGCAGATGGGGACCGTGTTGCTCGATCGCCCCGAAGGGCCACACCACCGTGCTACCTGCCCTGGCGGCCCCCTGCGCCACCTCGGGCCAGCTGAGCTCACTGAGCAGGCGCCGCCGCACCGGGCCCGGGGGAATGGAAGGGGCTGCTGCCATGAAGGGGACTCGGATGGTGACCTGGCACGCATCGGGCACGGGGTGCACCCTGCCGACGCTTCAGGGGGGAATGCCTACAGTGTGGGATCGCAGAACGCTGAGGTTCATGGCCGGATCCGGCACCCCCCCGCCGCGTCAACCCCGGCCCCCTGCCCAACGGCCCGGCGGGCAGGCGGCCAACCCACCCCGCAAACCGCCCCAGGTGATGTTGATCCGCAAGGAGGAGACAGCGCCGCCCGAGGCACCGCGCGCCGAACTGGCCTTGCCCGCCGCCGCCTCCCCCGGCTCGGCTGGGCCGCAGGCGCCCGGCAGGCCGGTGCCCCCGACGCCCGCCTCGGCCGAACAAGCGGCCCCGCGCCGCTCCGATGACGAGCTCTTCGATCTCGGAGCCCTCGAGGGCATGACGATGGCCGACTTGCTCGGGCCGGAACCCGGCCGGGGCCGCCCCGGCGGCGATCGCAAGGCGGCGCCGGTAGCGGCCCAGGCCGGAGTGAGCCGCACCGTGGACGATTTCGACTTCGATGAGGAAGCCTTCCTCGCCGCCCTCGACGAGAACGAGATCGTTGGCACCACCGGTGAGGTGGTGAGCGGCACCGTGGTGGGCGTGGAGAGCGATGGAGTGTATGTGGATATCGGCGGCAAGGCGCCGGGCTTCATGCCCAAGCAGGAAGCTGGCCTGGGGGTGATCACAAACCTCAAGGAACGCTTCCCGAAGGGTCTTCGGATCGAAGTGCTCGTGACCCGCGAGCAGAACGCCGACGGCATGGTGACCATCAGCGCCCGGGCCCTGGCCCTGCGCCAGAGTTGGGAGAAGGTGCGCCAGCTTGAAAAGGATGGCAAGGTGGCCCAGGTCGTGATCACCGGCTTTAACCGTGGTGGTGTGACCTGTGACCTTGAGGGTCTGCGGGGCTTCATCCCCCGCTCCCAGCTTCAGGATGGGGAGAATCACGAAGCGCTGGTCGGCAAGACCCTTGGAGTGAGCTTTCTGGAGGTCAACCCAGAAACCCGCAAGCTGGTGCTCTCCGAACGCAAGGCGACCACGGCGGCCCGCTTCGGGGAACTGGAGGTGGGCCAACTCGTGGAGGGTCAGGTGGCCGCGATCAAGCCCTATGGCTTCTTCGTGGACCTGGGCGGCGTGAGTGGCCTGCTCCACCACAGCTCGATCACCGGCGGCGCCCTGAGGGATTTGCGCGAGGCCTTCGAACCCGGTGAGCGGCTCAAGGCCCTGATCACCCAACTGGATCCGGGTCGGGGGCGCATCGCCCTCAACACGGCCCTGCTGGAGGGACAACCCGGAGAGCTGTTGATCGCCAAGGCGACCGTGATGGCCGAAGCCACCGACCGGGCCAACAGGGCCCGCTCGCTGCTGCGCCAGAAAGAGCAGGAGGCGGGATGAAACGAAAAGGCAGCAACCCTGGGATGAACGCCGTGCCGGGAACCGCAGCAGCATGAACGCCGAACAGCCGGACGCCCCCGGTCCCGGATCAGCCGGCCCCGGGGCGGCCAGCGTGGCTGATGCCCCAGGCGCGCAGCCCGACTGGGAGCTCGATTTCTATTCCAGGCCGGTGCTGGAGGCTGATGGTCGCAAGCGCTGGGAGCTGCTGATCTGCTCCACCCCGCCCCCAGCCGCCAACGGCACGACGCCGGCTCCTTTCCGCTGGGTGAGGGTCTGTCCGGCCACCAGTGTCAATTCTGTTTGGCTGCGGGAGGCGATCGAAGCGGCCCTGGCCGAAGCCCGGAGCCAGGGCTTCAACCGGCCGCGACGCCTGCGCTGCTGGAGGGGATCGATGCGCACGATGGTGCAGCGGGCTGCCGAGGCGCTCCAGCTGGAACTGGTGCCCAGCCGCCGCTGCTACGCCCTCGTGGAATGGCTGCGGCAACGGGAGGCTGAGGTCTATCCCGCCGAGCCCGGTGCCCTGGTGGGTCCCCTGGCACCGGTACCGGCTGCGATCCGGGGTGTGCCGGTGCCCCTACCCGAGGTCGCCCGTGGCGATCGCTGGGCCTGGGCCAACCTCCCCGCAGAGGCCTTGATGGATGCGGCCGAGTGGGGCGCTGGATTCGCTGGCCTGATCCAGCTGCCCCCCGAGCTGGAGTCCGGAGCGGCGGTCCCCGGCATCCGCCTGTTCAGCCGCCACCGGGCCCTGGCCATCGCAGGCTGGCTGGCGGGCCTGGAGCCCGTGCGGCTTGAGGTGGAGGGAAACCAGTTGGTGCTAGAGGCTGGTTTGGAGGATCGCTGGCTGCTCACCACCCTGCCCGCCGAGGAAGCCCGGCTGGCCGCGGATGCCTTCGAAACGGCCCGGGCCCGGGCAGGTGGACTGCAGTTTCTGGCGGTGCAGGCCGAGGAACAGGAGCAACGGCTGGAGGGCTTCTGGCTGCTGCGGGATCTTCCCGATGCCTGAAGAGCCGCCCTTCGGATCCCATGGCTGAAGCTCTCGACCCACCCTTCGATCGCCCCGACCGGGGCTTCAACGACCTGCCGGGCTGGACCTGGGTGGGGACCTACGGGGGGTACTACCTCCAGGCCGATCGGCTGGCGGAATTTGAGCACGGCTTCTTCACCAGACAGTGGCAGGGCCGCGGGCCTGAGGAGCTGGCCTGCGCCCTCAGTGCCGGCATCACGGTGCACCGGCCCCGCCAGATTCACAGCGCCGATGTGCTTCCGGCCAGCGAGGCTAGGGAGGAGCCCTGGCCCGAGGCCGATGGGCTCGTGAGCGATGGGGCCGGCCAGAGCCTGTGGGTCTGTGGAGCGGACTGCACGCCGGTGTTGATCGCCGATCCGGCGACGGGCCGCGTCGGGGCTTGCCATGCGGGCTGGCGGGGGGTGGCCGGCCGAATCCTGCCCGCGGCCATCACCCTGATGGAAAAGGCCGGATCCCGGCGAGGCGATCTGCTGGTAGCCCTGGGACCGGCGGTGAGCGGGGCTGCCTATCAGGTGGAACGCCCGGTGAGCTTGGAGGTGGCGCAATCGCTCCGGCCCGAGGAAGGAGTTAACGATGTCGCCCTGGAGGAGCTGCGGACCTGCGGGGCTCTGCTGGAGGATCCCGACCCCGACCATGACCGGCTGGACATCCGGGCGGCCGCGAGGGCTCAGCTGGTACAGGCAGGGGTAAATGAGACTCGCATCGCGGTCTGCCCGCTCTGCACTCTTACTGAATCTTTTTTGTTTCACTCCTGGCGACGCGACAGGATCAAGGCGGTTCAGTGGAGTGCAATCGTTGCCCAGGGTTGAAGACAAAGCCGCAGCACACCCTTTGCGCGAATACAGGAGATCTGGTCAACGCTTTCCGGAAACCACCGAGCTGGGAGACGAGCTTGACCCAATGCAGCCGCGGTCAAGGATCAGGATCAAACCCTTTCGCTGTGGAGCAGGAGCTCGCGCTTGACCCTGAGGGAAGTCAAGAGGGCTTGGGGTTTCATTCATCGAATCATTCGGGCACCAGAGGACTTGCCGGATCGGCCCTTTGTGCGTGAATATGCAGGAGTTGCATTTTTGATTCCATGCTCACCGGAGCTGAACTCCTCGCCAAGGTCAAGGAGCTGGGTGATGTCAGCAAGTCCGAGCTTGTGCGGGCTTGTGGTTACGTCTCCACCAAGAAGGACGGCACCGAACGCCTCAACTTCACGGCCTTCTACGAATCGCTGCTGAACGCCAAGGGAGTTGACTTTGGAGCCGCGCCGAAAGCCGGCAAAGCTGGCCGCAAGCTGAGCTTCAACACCAAGGTTCAATTCAACGGCAACCTGATGGTGGGCAAGGCCTACACCGCCATGCTGGACCTCAAGCCCGGCGATGAGTTCGAAATCAAGCTCGGTCGCAAACAGATTCGTCTGGTGCCCCTGGGCGCTGAAGACGAAGACGTGTGAGGGCGATCGACTCGGCTACCCGGATCCCATCGATCGCAGCCGAAAGGATGCCGCCGGCGTGGCCGCCCCCCTCGCCGGCCGGGTAAAGCCCGGGTGTGTTTGGGCTTTCCAGCGTTGTACTATTCCTCACGATTCTCACAGGCGATGATGTGCGGGTTTCGACGCCCGTGAGCAAAGCTTCGCTTGAGGAAAATCCGGGAATGCGGCGCTCGAACGCTGGCAGCGCCTCACGGATCGTCTCCAGAACCCAACGAGGAAGACAGCTGTCCAGACTGCCCAGCCGCACCCCGGGCTGAAAGGACGCCGGCAACCCCGCCGCTCCCCGGTCCTCGCTCGTACGCCCCGCCAGAAAATCATCGACCCACTGGGCGGGTGCCCGGCCATCCGCGCCACCGGCCTGAAACGCCTGCTGCTCCCAGTGGCGTTGAAAGGCCACGCCGGCCAAGGGATCACCTGCGTACCTGCCCCACGGCTCCAGATCCTGCCGTTCCACGTTCACCACCAGGGCGCTGTTGGCATTGCGCTCGTTTCGCGAGTGCTGGCTCATGCCATTCGTCACCACCGCGCCGGGCTCGGAGGTGGCCCCCACCACCAGGCCCCCCGGGCACATGCAGAAACTCCACGTGCTGCGGGGCGTGGCCCCTGGGGCCGTGGTGCTGTGGTGAACGAGTTTGTACTCCGCAGCCCCCAGCTGGTGATGGCCGGCGGATGGTCCCCAGCGGGCCCGATCGATCAGGGGCTGGGGATGTTCGACCCTGAGCCCCACCGCGAAGGGCTTGCAATCCATCGCCACGCCGAGGCCATGGAGCATGGCGAACGTGTCGCGGGCGCTGTGGCCCAACGCCAAGACCACCTGATCGGCTGCAACCCGGTGACCATCCGCCAGGATCAGCCCCTCAACGGCCCGGGTGGTGGGATGGAGCTCCAGGCTCTCCACCCGAGCCCCGAAGCGCACCTGCCCCCCCAGCGCCTCGATCCTGCGGCGCAGTCCGCGCACCACCGTGGCGAGCTTGAAGGTGCCGATATGGGGCCGGTGCAGGGTGAGGATCTCGGGAGGGGCGCCGGCGGCCACCAGTTCCTCGAGAACCTTGCGGATGAGTGTCTCCGACTCACTCACCTGGCTGTAGAGCTTGCCATCGGAGAAGGTGCCGGCCCCTCCTTCCCCGAACTGGACATTCGACTCCGGATCGAGGGGGCGTTGGCCCCGCCAGAAGCCGAAGGTGTCGGCCGTGCGCTCCTTCACAGGCTTACCCCGCTCCAGCAGGAGGGGCCGCAGACCCATCTCGGCCAGCAGAAGAGCGGCGAAGTAGCCGCAGGGGCCAGCCCCCACCACCACGGGACGGGGGCCGGCCGGGGGCTCCTCCAGCCGGGCCACGAGGCGGTAACGATCGTCCGGAACGGGACGCAGGTGGGGGTCCCCCTGGAAGCGGCGCAGCAGACGCCGCTGCGAGGCCTGATCGAGATCCAGGTCTAGATCCACGCTGTAGACCAGCGCGATGGCGTTGCGGCGCCGGGCATCGACGCTGCGCCTCACCAAGCGATGGGAGAGCAGCACCTCCCTGGGCACCCCGAGCCGGCGGCAGATTGCTGCCGCCAGATCATCGTCCCCGTGGTCGAGGGGCAGCTTGAGTTCACTGAGACGCAGCACGCAGGCCATGGTCCGGGTCGTTCAGATGTTTAGGGCGGCACGCAGGACCCCCAGCCTTCACGAAAGGTGCCATGGTGGCGTTAAGCACATCTCTGGCAGCCTTCGATGGGCCTCACCCACTGTCCACTTTGCATGGGTCTGGCCGTTCTCTGCATCATTCGCAGCGGCGCCCACGCCGTTCTTCTCTGGCGTCTGGCCTGAAGCTGCCGTCACCCCCGATCGAGCCCGAGCCGCTGCCTGCCCCTCTGGTCCGCGATCACCAGGCTTAATCAAGCCCGTCTGCCCGACCAGGGCCGGGGGGGGGAGATTCCCGGTTGACCCTGTTGCAGCGTGAAATCCAGTGGGCCGAAGAGCAGGCCCAAGGAGGCCAACTCCGAGCTCCGGGTTCAGGTGCGGATGGAACTGGGGCCCCCAGCGAGTCGAGCCGCGGCATGGGCGACTGGCTCTGGCCCTGGTGCTGGCGACCCTCAGGCTGATCCTGATGTGGAACCAGATGGAGCGCGACTGTGCGGCGATCCGGGCCGCCAATGGCGAAGCCGAGCGCCGCTGGCGCCACCATCAGCTCCTGACCGCGAGGGTCGAGGAGGAAGAAGGGCCCTTTACTGCGCCGCTTCGGCCTCCAGGGCCGCCACGGCCAGCCGGGTCCGAACCACGGCATCCGGGTTGAGGCTGATCGAATCGATGCCCTCCTCCACCAGAAAGCGGGCGAAATCGGGATGGTCGCTCGGAGCCTGACCACAGAGACCGATCTTGCGGCCACACCGTTTCGCCGTGCGGATCGCCAAGGCGATCATTGCCTTCACACTGGCGTGGCGTTCATCGAAGAGATCGGCCACCAGGGCCGAATCCCGATCGAGGCCCAGGGTGAGCTGGGTGAGGTCATTGGAGCCGATCGAGAAGCCATCGAAGCGTTCAGCGAAGGCCTCGGCGGCGATCACATTGCTGGGCAGTTCGCACATCACGAACACCTCCAGGCCCTTCTCACCGCGCACCAGACCCTGCTCCGCCATCAAGGCCAGCACCTTGTCCCCCTCCTCGGGGGTGCGGCAGAAGGGCACCATCGGGATCGTGTTGGTGAGCCCCATCCCTTCCCGCACCCGTTTGAGAGCCTGGCATTCCAGGGCGAACGCGGGGGCAAAGGCAGCGGAGGTGTAGCGGGAGGCGCCGCGCCAGCCGAGCATCGGATTCTCCTCGATGGGCTCAAAGGCCGCTCCGCCCAGAAGCCGGGCGTATTCGTTGCTCTTGAAATCGGAGAAGCGCAGAATCACCGGCCTGGGATGGAAGGCAGCCGCGATGCGGGCCATGCCCTGGGCCAGCTTGTCGATGTAGTACTCGGCCGGATCGTTGTAGCCCCTGATTAATGCTGCGATCTGCGCCCTCTCCTGCTCCGAACTGACCTTCTCAGGGTGGAGCAGGGCCAGCGGATGGACGCGGATGTGGTTGGCGATGATGAACTCGAGCCGCGCCAGCCCGACGCCGTCGCAGGGGATGGCGGCCAGGTTAAAGGCCTCCTCCGGATTGCCCACATTCATCAGGATGCGGGTGCTGGTGGTGGGCAAATCGCCGAGGGGCTGCTCATCGAGCCGGAAGGGCAGCCTTCCGGGATAGACATGACCCACCTCCCCCTCACAGCAGGAGAGCGTCACGGCGGCACCATCCTCAAGCAGTCGGGTGCCATCACCACTGCCCACAATGGCCGTGATACCCATCTCGCGGGCAATGATCGCCGCATGGCAGGTGCGGCCGCCCTGGTCGGTCACCACGCCGCTGGCCATGCGGAGGATCGGCTCCCAATCCGGATCGGTGCGCTCGGTGACCAGCACATCACCCCGCTGAAAATGCTCCATGGCGGCGGGATCGCGAATCAGACGCACCACTCCGTTGCTCACGGAAGCGCCGATGGCCTGGCCGCTCACGATCGGGCTCACCTGGTGGGGCTCCAGATGCCAACTGCGCAGCACCGCGCCACTGCGGCGGGATTCCACCGTCTCCGGTCGGGCCTGGAGGATATAAAGCTCACCGTCGGGGCCATCCTTGGCCCACTCGATGTCCATCGGGGTCGGGCTGCCCCGAAGAGCGGAGTAATGGGCTTCGATCGTTACCGCCCAGCGGGCCAGGCTGAGCACTTCTTCGTCGCTGAGGGCGAAGCGCTGGCAATCGGCAGAGTCCACCGCCTCGATGCGTACCGGCCGTCCCGCTTCCGGGGGATCGGCACGCACCAGGCGGATCGCCTTGCTGCCCAGCCGGCGACTGAGAATCGGCCGGAAACCCTGGGCCAGGGTGGGCTTGAAGATCAGCCATTCATCGGGATTCACCGATCCCTGCACCACCGTCTCGCCCAGCCCGTAGGCGGCGGTGAGGAGCACCGCATCGCGAAAGCCGGTCTCGGTATCGATGCTGAACATCACCCCGGAGCAGGCCCGATCCGCCACCACCATGCGCTGCACGCCGATCGAGAGGGCCACCTCAAGATGGTCGAAGCCCTGGAGCTGGCGGTAGGAGAGGGCCCGGTCGGTGAACAGGGAGGCATAGCAGCGGCGGCAGGCCTCCAGCAGGACCGCTTCCCCCTCGATATGCAGAAAGGTTTCCTGCTGGCCGGCGAAGCTGGCGTCGGGCAGATCCTCAGCGGTGGCGCTGGAGCGAACGGCCACAGCGGGAGCCCCCAGGGCGCGGTAAGCGATGCGGATCTCCTGCTCCAGCCGCTCGGGCAGGGGGGCTGCCAGCAGCAGGGATCGAGCCGCCTGGCCCGCGGCCTGAAGGGCGGCCAGATCGGTCGTGTCGAGGCCTTCCAGGATGGCGCGCAGAGAAGGCTCAAGGCCGTTGCTGGCGAGGAAGAGCCGGTAGGCGGCAGCTGTGGTGGCGAACCCTTCCGGCACGCGCACCCCCGAGGCGGCCAGGGTGCGGATCATCTCGCCGAGGGAGGCATTCTTGCCGCCCACGCTGGCGATCGCTTCCAGACCCACGGCGGCCAGCGGCAGCACTAGGGGCTGATCCGCGGCAGGTGCGGGGCGCACAGATCCTGAATCAGCGATGGCCATGGGCGAGCTTCAAGCTGCTGCAACCATGGTCGCGGAATGGACACCTGGACGACGGGTGCGGCTCCGATCCGGATGGGGAACGCCCCCCGAAAGGGTGCTGCCGGGTTCAGGCGCCAGCGCCGGGACGTCTGCGGGATGGCGCCTCTCCCTTGGCAGGCGGGGATTCGGGCTTCGCTCGATCCGGCAGCACCAGCGCGAGCAGGCCTGCCACCACCAGCACCCCGCCCAGCCCCAAGGCCAGGGGACGGTTGGCGGCGGCGGGGCCGTCGATCCAGGCCGCCGTGGCCAGAAAGGCACCACCGAGCAACAGGCTGGGCACGAACACGATTCCCCTGGCGGTGCGGTTGAGGCCCATGGGATTCAGCCGCAGGGCAGGGGGCTGGCCAGCCCCGCAGCCACCAAACCGTCCGCCAGGTCACCGGTGTCGCGCTCAAGACTGCTCACCCGAGCCACCAGCACCCCCTCCTCGCTCTCCGTCAGCGGCCGCAGGTTCACGCGGGTGCGGCGCGGCAGCCGCAACCGCAGCCAGGCTTGGGCGGCGGCCTCAGAGCCGGGGGTCACGGCCATGCAGCCGAGTTGCACCATGGCAGTGCGGTTGCGATCGCCGATCAGCAGGCGATCGGGTCCGCTCACCTGCAGCACTTCGGCTGCACTGACAGGAGCCACACCAAAAAAGAACGCCGGCAACAGCAGCAGGGCCGCCAGAGCGGTCGCCAGGAGTGAGGGGATCAGAGTTTGGCGCCGCAGTTTGGACAGAACAGGTGGGCACTGGCGGTGGTTTCGCCGCAGGCGCCGCACTGGCGAATGGTGTCGATTGCCAGCTCCGGATGGCTGGGCAATCCAACCATCTGGGCATTGCTGGCCCCGGGGGGCACCATCGGATAGCAGTTCTCGTTGCGCCGCACCGTCACATCCACGAACACCGGACCGGGATGGGCCAGGGCCTCAGCCAGCAGGCGATGCAGATCGACGCGATCGCGAATGGCCATCCCCCTCACGCCAAACGCCTCGGCGAGGGCGGGAAAATCGGGCATGCCGCCGGTCATCTCGGAGGCGGAATAGCGCTCCTCGTAGAAACTTTCCTGCCACTGGCGCACCATGCCCTGCCAGCCGTTGTTCAGCACCACCACTTTCACCGGCAGGTTGTACTGGCTCAGGGTGCCCAATTCCTGAATGTTCATCAGGATGCTGGCATCGCCGGCCACACAAATCACCTGGGCGTCGGGAAAGGCGGTCTGCACCCCCATCGCCGCGGGCATGCCAAAGCCCATCGTGCCGAGGCCAGCGCTGCTGATCCAGTGGCGCGGCTGGGTGGGAAGGAACTGGGCGGCCCACATCTGGTGCTGGCCCACGTCGGTGGTGATGTAGGCCTTGGGAGCCAGCTCCCGCAGGGCAAGCACCACCTCCTGGGGGGCGATCTCACCGGTCGGTGAGGGCACCACCAGGGGGTAATGCTGCTTCCAACTGTCGATCCGCTGGAGCCAGGCTTCGGTGCGGCCATGGGACTGCTCACCCACCGAGGCGGCAAGCATCTGGCGGAGGGCCTGGTTCACATCCGCCACCACCGGCACCTCGGGGATGCGGTTTTTGCCCACCTCGGCGGCGTCGATGTCGATGTGGATCACCCGGGCCCGTGGCGCGAAACTGTCGAGACGGCCGGTGACCCGGTCATCGAAGCGAGCACCGGCGGCGATCAGCAGATCGCATTCGGTGACGGCGAAGTTGGCATAGGCGGTTCCATGCATGCCCAGCATCCCCACCGCGAGGGGATGGCGCTCATCAAAGGCCCCCTTGCCCATCAGGGTGGTGGTGACCGGCAGGCGGAAGCGCTCGGCCAGCTCAAGAACGGCTTGATGGGCGCCGGAACTGATCGCTCCACCGCCCACGTAAAGGAGAGGGCGCTGGGCCTGGCGGATCAGTTCAAGGGCAGCGGCGATGGCGGCGGGGTCGGGGGGCTGGGCGCTTCTGAAGCCAGCGGGGACCGCCGCACCCGGCTCCACGGGGAGATAGTCGAACAGTTCGGCACCCACATCCTTGGGCACATCGATCAACACGGGGCCAGGCCGGCCGCTGGCAGCGATCAGGAAGGCCTCGGCCACGATCCGGCCGATGTCGGCGGGATCCCGCACCACCCAGGAATGTTTCACGATCGGCAAGGTGATGCCGAAGATATCGGTTTCCTGGAAGGCATCGGTACCGATCGCCGCCCGGGGCACCTGGCCTGTGATCACCACCATCGGCACCGAATCCATCTGGGCCGTGGCGATGCCGGTGACGAGATTGGTGGCACCGGGACCGGAGGTGCCAAAGCACACACCTACCTTGCCGGTGGCCCTGGCGTAGGCATCGGCCGCATGGGTGCCACCCTGTTCGTGGCGCACCAGGATGTGCTTGAGCCAGCCGCGGCTCTCAGCTTTGTGCAGCTCGTCGTAAATCGGCAGGATCGCTCCCCCCGGGTAGCCGAAGATGTGGCGCACCCCATGCCGGTGCAATGCATCCATCAGGGCATAGCCGCCGCTCACGCGCAGGCCCCGGCCGGAACCGGGAGCCGGCAAAGGAGCTGAGCCGAGGTCGACGGATGGAGACGGGGCGGTCGTTGCCGCGATGTTCAGGGGCGTGAGGGTCACGGCGGCAGGAGGCGGGATAGGGCGGAGCGGAGGAAGTTGTCCTAGCGGAACAGCCCAACACTAGGTCGGCGACCCAGGGAAGTCCGGGGATCGCTACGGCTCGCGGCCATCGCCCGGAGCACCCGGGCCGGATCGAGCCAGGTGCCCCGGTAGCGAAGCCCCCAGTGGAGATGGGGGCCGGTGGTCGATCCGGTCATGCCCACATGGCCGATGACCTGGCCAGAGCGAAGTCGTTGGCCCTCCAGCAGTTGCACCGGACCACTGCTGTAACGGGGTCCGTTAACGATGCCGCCCAGGTGGCAATAAACATGCTCATAGTCCCCCGAGCGGATCACCAGGCCGTTGCCACAGCCACCGTCCTGGATCACCTCCACCAGCTGGCCACTCCACCAGTTGCGAACAGGAGCCCCAAGGGGGGCAGCGATGTCGATGCCGTCGTGGGAGCGCAGCGAGCCGGAGAGGGGATGGACCCTCATGCCGAAGGAGCTGGTGTAGCCCGCAAAGCCCACCACCGGAAATACCCCCTGGATCCAACCCAGCTCACCCACCGCCCGAGCGTCGCCAGGGAAGGCGAAGGCGGCCCCGAGGCCCAGGAACAGCGGAGCCAGGGAAATGCCACGAAGGGGCGGGAGGCGACGCCGGCCCTGCACACCCCGCCGGGTCCGGACCTCAGAGCAGGCCAAGGGCATGCAGGGGACCATGGCCACTGATCAGTTCCAACAGGAAAGCGGAGAATCCCACCATCGCCAACCTTCCATTCCAAACCTCGGAACTGTTGTTCCAGCCCCAGGCCCACTTGTCCTGGGGGTAGAGCTTGACCCGGGTGGGCAGCTCGGCGGCCTGGTCGAGATTCACCTCGGGGCCCGCCATCGCCTCCTGGACCAGGTCGGCGAGGCCGGCGATGAAGGTGGGATCGATGTCGAGGGCCGGCACCCGCAGGAAGTTGATCACCCCGGCCTCGGTGGCGATCTCGCGATATTCGATGTCGATCTCCTCGAGGGTCTCGATGTGTTCGCTCACGAAGCTGATCGGCACCACCACCAGATCCTTCACCCCCGCCTCGCCTAGTTCGTGGAGAGCGTCCTCGGTGTAGGGCTTAAGCCACTCCACCGGGCCGACGCGGCTCTGGTAGGCGAGTGTGTGGGGATTGGTGTGGCCCAGTTCGCGCTCCAGGCGCTGCATGATCAAGAGGGTGCAGGCCTCGATCTCCCGCTGGTAGGGATCGCCGGCCTCCTCCACGTAGCTCTTGGGCACGCCGTGGGCACTGAAGAACACATGGGCCCCGGCCGGATCGCCGGCGGCGCGGATCTGGCGGGCGATCAGGCCGCCCATGGCCTCGATGTAACCGTGGTGGTCATACCAGCTGCGGATGCAGCGGATCGGCAGCCGGCTGAAGGCCGCGTCGGCTTGGCGCAGCCGCTGCAGCTCCCGGAAGCTCGAGCCGCTGGTGCTGATCGAGAACTGGGGATAGAGCGGTAGCACCACCACCTCCTCCACGCCGTCGGCCTTGATGTCGGCCACGGCCGATTCGGTGAAGGGATGCCAGTAGCGCATCGCTACGTAGGTGGTGGCGTCCACGCCCCGCTTGCGCAGGGTGCTCTGCAGTTCACGGGCCTGCTGCTCAGTAATCCGTCGCAGGGGGGAACCGCCGCCAATCGACCGGTAGGCCGCCTGGGACTTGCCGCTGCGCAAGGTGCTGATCAACCAGGCCAGGGGCTTCTGGAAGGCCGGAATCGGCAACCGGATGATCTCCGGATCGGCGAATAGGTTGTACAGGAAGGGGCCCACGTCCTGGATCCGTTCCGGCCCGCCGAGGTTCAGCAGCACCACCCCGACCCTGGCCATGTCCCGTTCGCCCTGCTGAAAGGGTGAGCGTAACGCCGGACCCTGAAGGGCGCTGTTCAGGGCTGGCGACCCGGGTGTGGGCTCGATAGGGTCCGCGGCAGAGGTCCGTGGTCCCCCTGAGCGACACCGCCCACGCCTTTGAGGAGGCCCTCCGGGGCCAGAACGCGCTGCTGGCCTCCCGGGGCAGCCGTTGGATGCTGCAGATCCGGGGAGGGCGTCTCTGCCTGCGGGGCCCCCTGCCCCGCAAGGATGGTCAACCGGGATTGCTGCGGCAACGCCTCAGCCTTGGCCTGCCGGCCGATCAGCAGGGACTGGGGCGGGCCCTCGCGCAGCTGGCGGGGCTGGAGCGCCAGCTGGGGGAGCACCGCTTCCGCTGGGAGGACTGGGGGCGTCCCCATCCTCGTGATGACGGCGGGGACGTACCGCCGCAAGGGGCGGGGGAGCCCCGTGGCATCTCCGGATCCGACGCCGGCCAGCCGCTGCCTGCCGCTACCAAGGAAATCTCTCCCGATCCGCCCCTGGAACAGCGGCTGAGCAACTTCGAACAGGCCTTCTTCGCCGATCCAAAACGCCGCCGTCGCTCCGGCAGCCGCACCACCTGGAGCGCCGCCTATCTGCCCTACCTGCGCCGCTTGGCTGCCCACGCAGACAGGGGCCAGCCGCAACCCTTCGGAACGGCGCTGCTGGAGGAGGTGGTGGAGAGCTATGGGCTGGCCAGCCGCAGCCGGCAGCAGTGCGCCATCGCCCTGGCGGCCCTGGCCCGCCACCAGGGCCTCGATCTCCCCGCCGACTGGTCGGAGAGGGCGGCGGGCTACGGGCTCCATGCCGCCCGCTTCCGCCAGCTCCCGAGCGATGCCGAGATCCTCACCCTGGTGGATCGCATCCCCAACGAAGGCTGGCGTCTGGCCTATGGCCTGATGGCCACCTATGGCTTGCGAAATCATGAGGTGTTCTTCTGCGACTGCTCCGCCCTCGCGCCGGGCGGCGATCGGGTGATCCGGGTGTTGCCCACCAGCAAGACCGGTGAACACCAGGTGTGGCCGTTTCAACCCGCCTGGGTGGAGCACTTCGGGCTGGAGCTACTGGGCCGGGATCGCCACGTCCTGCCGCCGGTACGCACCGACCTGGTGCGCACCACCCTCCAGCAGGTGGGGCGTCGGGTGGCGGAGCAGTTCCGGCGCTACGAGCTGCCGATCACCCCCTACGACCTTCGTCACGCCTGGGCCGTGCGCACCATCCACGTGGGCCTCCCCGACACGGTGGCGGCGCGGATGATGGGGCACTCGGTGGGCATCCATACCCGCACCTATCACCACTGGATCACCCGCCGCGACCAGCAGCAGGCGGTGGACGCTGCCCTGCAGCGGCTGCGGGCGGCCTGATCAACCCCGCAACGGGCCCGCGGCCGACCGGGGCCCGCCAGAATTGCCGTGCTCCCGCCTCCGCAACTCCCGCGTGCCGCCCATCCAGCCCGAACAGAACGGCGTCGATACGCCCTCAGCCCTGGAGAGCCCCCTCGACCGGGCCGCGGCCGAGCTCGGACCCGGCGGGGATCTTGCTCCCGAGAAGGAGGCGGAGGCCTACCGGCGCCGCATGGCCAGGCGCCAGGAGGTGCAGCGCCAGAGGGTGGGGGAACGCAACCTGGAAAAGGGCCTGGTGCTGGTCTTCACCGGCGATGGCAAGGGCAAGACCACCGCGGCCCTGGGCCTGGTGCTGCGCACCCTGGGCCACGGTGAGCAGGTGGCGGTGGTGCAGTTCATCAAGGGGGGCTGGCAGCCCGGTGAAGCCAAGGCCCTCGCCTTATTCGGTGAATCGCTTCACTGGCATGCCCTGGGAGAGGGATTCACCTGGGAAACCCAGGACCGGGAGAGGGATCGCGAGCTGGTGCAGCGGGCTTGGGAGCGCTCCTGCTCCTACCTCGCCGATGCAGAGCGCAGGCTGGTGGTGCTCGATGAGGTGAATGTGGCCCTCAAGCTGGGCTATCTGGAGCTTGATCAGGTGCTGGAAGGGTTGCGTCTGCGCCCACCCCTCACCCACGTGGCCCTGACGGGCCGTGGGGCGCCCCCGGGCCTGCTGGAGCAGGCCGATCTGGTCACCGAGATGCGGCTGGTGCGCCACCCCTTCCGGGAGCAGGGGGTGAAGGCCCAGGCGGGAATCGAGTTCTGAGCGGGCACGGTGGCGCTCCAGAGCGGAGAGTTTTTGTGCAGCAGAGCTATGGGCGGTGGACTATGGGCGCTCAGTCGGCTGAAGCCTTGCCCGGCAGATCCGCCCGCAGCCGGACCATGGAGCCCATGAGCACCGAAAGGCCGCTCACCAGAACGGCCCGATGCACGATCGGATCGCGCCAAACGGACGGATCGGCGCTGGCTCTCTCCAAGACACACCATCGGTCCAGCCAAGCGCGACCGGGCCCGGCTGGCAAGGCGCCCAGCAGCAGGAGTGAGGGTGCGGGATGGCTCTCCCACACGGGGGCGGCCTTGAGGTGCGCTGGGGCAGGGGTTGCTACTGTTCGCAGGATCGAAGGGCTCGATGGCTTACCGGCGCGTTCTTCTCAAGCTCAGTGGCGAAGCCCTGATGGGCGCCCAGGGTTACGGCATCGATCCGGCGATCGTGCAGTCGATCGCCAGGGATGTAGCCGCCGTGGTGGCCTCCGGAACCCAATTGGCGATCGTGGTGGGCGGGGGCAACATCTTCAGGGGTCTGAAGGGCTCTGCCGCCGGCATGGATCGCGCCACCGCCGATTATGTGGGCATGTTGGCCACGGTGATGAATGCCATCACCCTGCAGGACGGACTGGAGCGGGCCGGGGTACCGACCCGGGTCCAGAGCGCCATCTCGATGCAGGAGGTGGCCGAGCCCTACATCCGCCGCAAGGCCATCCGCCACATGGAGAAGGGGCGGGTTGTGATCTTTGCGGCCGGTACAGGCAATCCCTTCTTCACCACCGACACCACCGCCGCCCTGCGGGCCGCCGAGATCGGCGCCGATGTGGTCTTCAAGGCCACCAAAGTGGATGGGGTCTACGACCGCGATCCAGCCCGCTATCCCGATGCGGTGCGCTACGAGAGCCTCACCTTCCTTGATGTACTGAGTGGCGAGTTGGAGGTGATGGATGGCACGGCCATCGCCCTCTGCAAAGACAACGCCATCCCGATCGTGGTGTTTGATCTGTTTGGCACAGGCAACATCGGGCGGGCCGTTGCCGGGGAGTCCATCGGCACCCGCATCGTGCCTTCCCACTGAGCCCTCAACCGCCTCCGCTTTCCCCCTCTCCAGCCCCCGTCTGAGCAACCAACACCATGGACCTTGAAGCCAGCATGCGCAAATCGGTGGAAGCCACCCAGCGTACCTTCAACACCATCCGCACCGGCCGGGCCAACCCCTCCCTGCTCGACAAGATCATGGTCGAGTACTACGGCGCCGAAACCGCGCTGAAAGCGCTGGCCACGATCAGCACTCCCGATTCCCAGACCATCCAGATTCAACCCTTTGATTCTGGCTCCATCCACCTGATCGAGAAGGCGATCGGCATGAGTGATCTAGGCCTGACCCCCAACAACGACGGCAAGGCGATCCGGATCAACATCCCACCGCTCACGGAGGATCGTCGTAAGGAGTTCTGCAAACTGGCGGCAAAGTATGCCGAGGAGGGCAAAGTGGCGCTCCGCAACATCCGCCGGGATGGAATCGATAAAATCAAGAAACTGGAAAAGGAAGGTGACTATTCAGAAGACCAGAGTCGCGATGCCCAGGAGAAGGTGCAGAAACTCACCGACCGCTTCATCAACGAACTCGAGAAACACCTGGCCGATAAGGAAACCGACATCCTCAAGGTTTGAGCAGCTCTCCCTCCGCCGACGCCATCGTGGTGGGGGCCGGACCGGCCGGAGCGGCTGCGGCGTTTCACTTAGCCAGCGCCGGTCGGCGCGTGATCCTGCTGGAGCAGCAGGCGAGTCCAGGCCTGGCCAATCCCTGTGGTGGGGGCATGGCCGCCTCGGTTCAGCGCTGGTTTCCCTTCGACCTCTCCCCGGCCGTGGACCAGGTGATCCGGCGGGTGCGGTTCACCTGGGCCCTGGAGGATCCTGTGACCGCAGAGCTTCCCGGTGATGCGCCCTTCTGGATCGTGCGCCGCCGGGTGCTGGATGCGTTCCTTAGCCGTCAGGCCCAGGAGGCTGGCGCCGAACTGCGCTGTTCCAGCCCGGTGGAGGCGATCGGCCGTGAGGATCAACTCTGGCAGGTGCGGCTGACGGGGGGTGAGACCCTCAGGGCCCCAGGCCTGGTGGTGGCGGATGGATCCGGCTCGCGTCACGCCGGGGCGCTGGGCCTCGGCCCTGCGCGTCCTCGCTTCGCCAGCACGGTGTCGGTGGAGGTGGATGGCCCGCTCCTCGAAGCCGATACAGCCCGCTTTGACTTCGGCCTGGTGCACCACGGCTTCTGCTGGGCCTTCCCCCGCCAGGGGGGCACCAGCATCGGGGTGGGCACCTTCATCGGCCAGCAGCCCGCAGACGCCAATGCCGTGCTCGCCGCCCTGCTGCCCAGCCTCGGACTACCGCCCGACGCTGGGCAGCGCCGCTCCGGGCGACTTCGGATCTGGGATGGCCACCACCCACTGCACCGCGACGGCGTGGTGGTGGCGGGCGATGCCGCCTCCCTTTGCGATCCCTTCCTGGCCGAAGGGCTGCGCCCCTCTCTGATGAGCGGCAGCCGCGCAGGACAGGCCCTGGCGGGCTGGCTGGGGGGCGATGGCCAGGCCATGGCGGGCTACAGCGCCGCCATGCGCCACGACTGGGGTGACTCGATGGCCTGGGGAAAACGGATCGCCCAAGTGTTCTACCGGGTGCCGAAGGTGGGCTATCAGCTCGGCATCAAACGCCCCACGGCTCCCCAGCGTATTGCCCAGATCCTCTCGGGGGAGATGGGCTACGGCGACATCGCCCAGCGAGTGATCCGGCGGCTGCTCTTCCAGAGAGGCTGATCAATGGCGGATGCAGTCCTTGAGATCGCGCAGACGCTGATCGATCGAGCCGAGTAGTTCGATGGCGAACATCGGTGATTCCTGTACGGCGAAAAGAAACTTCTCGCGATTCATCACCAGCAGCTTACAAGGGGTCACCGCTCGGGCATTGCCGTAACGGCGGTGATCATGGGTCACCAAGGCCCCAGCACCGAAAACATCGCCCGCCTGGATGGTCTCGTGGCCGCTGTCGCCGTTCCAGGTGAGCTCCACGGTGCCTTCGAGAAGCCCGAACATGCAGTCTCCGGACTCACCGGAGAGGAAGATCGGATCGCCGGTTTGGACGTTAATCACCTCGCCGGTGCTGGCAAGGGCGCGCATGGTGTCGAGGGCGTGCACTGTAGGGAGACTCCAACGCTCATCAGTCTGGCGCAGGGAGGACCTGTGGAGTTCAATGAGACAGGGTCAAGGGGGCCCCCAGGCCGCCACGGACATCCGCCGGCACCAAGCGGCCATCCTTATCGGTGTCGAGGGCGTCGAACACCGCATCGCTGCCCAGCCACTCCTCGCGGGTGATGCAACCATCGCCGTCGAGATCGTTGAGCAGGAAGATCTCATGAACGGCGTGGGTGAAGGCCGCGCCTCCCTCCAATTCCACCAGCCGGTGGGCCAACTGGGCCTCAAGGGTCTCGATGGCCTTGCTGAACCCGCGGATGCCTTCTTCAAGCTTTTCGGTGGCCATCGGATCGGCCGCCATCCGCTCGATGAAGCTTGCCTGGTCGATGCTGATGCGCGCTTCGGTGCTGCCTGGTGCGGTGGCATCCAGCTTGCGTTGCAGAGCTCCTTCGGTGCTGCGTAGCTGGTCCATCAGGGCCGGCGCAATGGTGAGCAGGTCGCAACCGGCCAGTTCGATGATCTCGTCGATGTTGCGGAAGCTGGCGCCCATGACCTCGGTGCGATAGCCATAGGTCTTGAAATAATCGAAGATCTGGGTCACGGAGATCACGCCAGGATCCTCCCGACCGGGATAGGTCTCACGGCCCGTGCTCTTCTTGTACCAATCGAGGATGCGCCCCACGAATGGGGAGATCAGCGTGACACCGGCCTCAGCACAGGCCACCGCTTGGGCGAAACCGAACAGCAGGGTGAGATTGCAATGAATGCCATCCTTCTCGAGACGCTCGGCGGCGCGAATCCCCTCCCAGGTGGAGGCGATCTTGATCAACACGCGCTCACGCCCGATGCCGGCCTGTTCATAAAGACCAATCAACTTATGAGCCTTTGCCACCGTGGCCTCGGTGTCATAACTCAGGCGCGCGTCAACCTCGGTGGACACGCGGCCGGGCACGATCTTGAGGATCTCCTTGCCGAAAGTCACGCTGATTTCATCAAGGGCCTCGCTCACCACCCCATCGGCACCGGCCTCGCTGCCGATCGCCTCACGGGATTCCCGAAGGGAACGATCGATCAAATCCTGGTAAGCCGGAATCTGGGCGGCCGCCAGGATCAATGATGGATTGGTGGTGGCATCCCGGGGGGTGAACTGCCGAATAGCCTCAATGTCGCCGGTGTCGGCAACCACCACGGTCATGGCAGCCAGTTGGTCGAGCAGGTTGGCCATCGAATCGGCAGCCCCGTAGAAGGCAGATCATTGGCAAGTTAGCCAGCACGGGCGCTGCTGGGGATAGCAATCAGCGGGCGGGTGCGGGTTTCGCCATGGCCGCGACCGGTGCGCTTGGCGCGATCTGCTCCAGAACCAGCAGGGCTTCCACGATCTGACGGGCCACCGGAACCGCCACCGTGGCGCCATAGGCGTTACCTCCCTGGGGTTCATCCACCACCACCAGCACCACATAGCGTGGATTCTCCACCGGCAGCACGGCCACAAAACTGCAAATGCGCGCACCAGGGATGTACACGCCGTTGTGGGCCTTCTGAGCCGTACCGGTCTTGCCGCCTATTCGGTAGCCGGGGATCTGAAGGCCCTTGCCGCTGCCCTTCTGCACCACCGTCTCCATCCAGTTGATCACCGTGCGCGTCACCTTCGGATTGAGAAGCTGCACGCCGGTCGGGGTGCCTTGGCTGGCCAGGGCATCACCGGATCGCAGGCCACGGGTGATGTGCGGACTCACCAGGCGTCCGCCGTTGGCAAGCATGCCGTGTAGCTGAATCAGTTTGAGCGGGGTGAGCGAGAAACCCTGGCCGAAGGCGGCGGTGGCCGGCTCGATCGCACCGCCGGTGAAGTCGGCACGGCTCTTCAACTGACCCGCCACGGCCCCTGGCAGGTCGGTGTCGGGCACCACATCGATCCCAAGGGTATGCAGCCACTCCCAATAACGCCTGCGGTTGAGCTGCGCCATCGCCTGCACCATGCCCACATTGCTCGACACCTGCAGCACGGTGGGGAAATCGATCTGGCCGTGGCCGCTGCGGTCTGCATTGAAGATCGGCCAGCCTCCAATAGTCAGTTGCCCCCCGTCGTAGACGCTGCCCTGGGGATTGATGGCCTTCTCCTGAAGGGCCAGGGCGAGATTGATCGGCTTGAAGGTCGAGCCTGGTTCGTAGAGGTCCTGCACGGACCATTCCCGGAATAGACCGGGATCGAATGTCCAGTAGGCGTTGGGGTCGTAGGTGGGGGTGGAGGCCAGGGCCAGCAGTTCACCGTTACTGGCATCCATCACCAGCGCGGCGCCCCGCTTGGCGCCCCACTGCTTGACCTGGCGCGCCAGGGCTTGCTGGGCCACCTGCTGGAGTCGGGCATCGAGGGTCAGCTGAAGGCGGAGATCATCGCCGTAGAGAGAACCGGCCGCCAACCCATCGGGCAGGGGCGTGCCATCGGCGCCCCGCCTCAAGCTGAAGCGGGATTCCTGACGCTGCAGATCGCGGTCGCGACTGAGTTCCAGACCCGCTTGGGGCTTCCGCTCGAGATTGAGGAAACCCACTACGTTGGCGAACAGACCAGCCTGGGGATAGACCCGCTGGGGATAGGCCTCTAGATCAAGGCCGCTGATGCCAAGCTTGCGAACTTGGGCGGCGGTTTCCGGGTCAAGATTGGTGGCCAGCTTCACACCGCTGGATCGGCTGCCCATCAGTTCGAGCAGGTCACCGCTGGGCCTGGCCAGCACCACGGCCAAGCGCTGGGCGACATCGACCGGGGTGCGCACGAGCTGGGGGGAATCTCCAGGGACATTGAAATAGCGGGGGTGGGCCCAGAGGGTGAAGCGCTCTTCATCGATGGCCACCAGCCGTCCCATCCGGTCGACCACGGTGCGCCGTTCGCCGATCGGATCGATGGATTGAGTCTGGATCGAACGGGCGCGTGCCAGCAGACGGTTTCCATCCACCAGTTGCAGCCAGGCGAGCCGTCCCGCCAGCCCGGTGAGGGCTGCCGTGAGCAACAGGAACACGGCCAGCAGCCTCTGGGGGGAACAGGGTTGGATCGGAACAACCCGATGTCCGGCGGGTCGGGGCCCCCGATCGTGACGACGGCGCAGGTCGGTGACGGGGCCCCCGGGGGGGTGGCGACGGGTGGAGGCCCTTGCCATCAGTAGCCAGCAGGAATGGCCTGGCGCGGCAGGGTGGCCAAGAGGGAGAGACCCCGGGACGAAGCGGTGACGGGAGGAGGAGCCAGATGGAGCAACTGCTGACTGCTTGTGGGCACCAGCTGCCCGGGGCGACGGACTGCGGAGAGATGGTGGTGCTCGAGCAGGGCGGCCGATTCCTGCAGCTTCTCCTCCAAGGACCGGGAGGCCTGCAACTGGTTGTAATTCGCCGCCCAAACGCTCTGCCAGTGGAAGCTAAGGGCACTCAGGCCGACCACCGAAACACCGAGACCGGTGAGCACCCCCGTGGTGATGCGGTGCAGCCCGGCCAGTAGAGGGGACTGGCGCTCAACCCGCCGGGCGGAAAGGGAACCCTGGAGCACCCGCAGGGACCCCGAGGGGCGCGAACGACGGCCGGCCCGATCGGCAGGGAAGGGGAGGCGGAGACCGGCCCGGTCCGTTGATGGGTCGGAGGTGAAGAGGGCGACCAAGAACGAATGGAGACGCTGCGCAAGTGAACCACCCAACGACCCCGCCGGCAAGCCGGCGCAGCGGCTCGTCAGCTCCCCAGCAAAAGCAGATTCGCAAAGGTGAGACCGTTCCAGAGGGCGTGCAGCAACACACAGGAAGCCAGGCGCCCCGAGCGCAGGCGCAGCACCCCCAGTCCGGTGCCCAGCAGGAACAGCGGTATCCATTCCGCCAAGCTGAGGTGGGCGGCTGCGAACAGGCCCGCGCTGAGCAGCACCGCGCCGGGGGGCCCGAGCCAGGTGCCGAGGACCGGCAGCAGCACCCCCCGGAAGAGGATCTCCTCAAAGAGGGGCGCCACCACCACGGCGGTGACGGCAAAGCAGGCCAGTGCCCAGGGGTCGGAGCCCTGGAGCACCAGTTCGAGCATCGGATTGCTACCGCCGGGGTCACGCCAAAGGGTCTCCACAAGCCAGCCTCCCAGGGCCACCACCGGAAGGACTAGCAACAGCATCTGCACGGCCTGACGGAGGGCGGTGGCCGGGGGGCGCCAGCCCCACTGAAGCCAGCCGCCGGCCGGAACCCCGCCGGCACCGCTGAGTAGGCGCCAAAGCAGCAGCAGGGGCACCACCGTGAGGGAGAGGTAGAGGAGGAGTACCTCAAGACCCTGGGCTAGGGCGGCCGATCCGGTCACGCTGAGCAGGGTGCTTTGGAGAGCCCGCTGAAGCAGCTGAGGCAGCAGAACTTCTCCGGTTAGCACGAAGCCGCCGGCGATCAGGAGTGTGGTGTCCACCAGGCCCAAGGGCGGCCCTACCAGGGGTGGGGAAGAGGCCAGCCGGCCGCGGGCCAGCAACCAGAACTCCCGGCCCAACAGCAGCACCCCCGCCATCAGGAGGATCACGGGCATCAGGCTGACCGCCAGAAGCCGCAGCAGGAGCAGCTGGCGAGCGCGGAAGGCGGGGCACTGGCGCTGCGGGCCACCAAGCTTCTCGCAGCTGAGCTGGCGCACCAGCAGGGGAGCCCGCCATGGCTCCAAAACCCCCTCCAGGTTGGCTGGCGGCAGAGTGTCTTCCCTCAGCAAGGCTTCCAGGAGCGGGCGGCGGGGTGCCTCCACCATGGGAAGCAGCTCCCGCAGCCTGGCCTCGGCGCGGGCCGGATCCGACGCGCGTTCCAGCAGGGCCAGCTTTAACCCTTGCAGCGCCGGAGCCGGGGAATCCCCTCCATCCACCTGGAGGGCGAGCTGCTCCAGCAGCTGGGAGCGGGGGGCTTCCCCTGCCACCAGGGTGGTGAGCTTCGATGGAGCCACATCGGCCACCAGGGTGGCCAACTCGAGCTGGTGCAGATCGAGATCCCCTCCCACCGAGGGACGCGTGAGGCTGCTGGCCAGGCCCTCAAACCAGAGCAGGGCGCTCAGGGAGAGGCTGAGCAGGGCGAGCAGCACCTTCCAGCTGGGCGCAGGCGCTGCGGCCGGGGGGGAAGGGGGCAGGCCCGGTCGGGGTTGGTTCAACCGCAGCCTCATGGCGGAAGGTGGGGCGATTCTCCCCTGTTCCCAGCCGGGACGGACGACTCCCGGGGCCAAGGCCGCCCCCTTCCTCCCGGCCCGGCGCGGGCCTACCCGGCATGGAAAGGGGGACCCGGGCAGCGGGCCCCACGAAACCGCTCCCATACGATGGGATCCCCGCGACGCAAGACCCGTGCCCCTCCGGATCCTGCTCGTTCGTCATGGCCTGAGCAGTTTCAACAAGGAACGCCGGATCCAGGGCCGCGACGACCTCTCCACGCTGTCTGAGGAAGGCGTCCAGCAAGCCCGCCGCACCGGCGCTGCCCTCTCGGATGTGCCCCTCAAGGCGATTTATAGCTCCCCCCTGCAGCGCGCCCGCGAGACGGCCGCCCTGCTGCTGGAGGCCCATGGTTCCCCCCAGGACCCGCTCCATGTGGAGGAACTCCTGGAAATCGACCTCGCTCCCTGGAGCGGCCTGCGGCGAGACGATCTGCTGGTACACGCTCCTGAACAGGAGCGCCGTTGGCGGGAGGCTCCAGAAACGTTGGAGCTCGAGCATCCCGACGGCAGGCGCTACCACCCCCTGCTGGAGCTGATGGACCAGGCCGGGCGCTTCGCCGATCGCCTCCTGGCCGACCATCTGGACAGTCTCGAAGCTGCCGGCACCGAGACGGTGTTGGTGGTGGCTCACAACGCCATCCTCCGTTGCCTGATGCTGCAGCTGCTGGGGCTGCCGGTGGCGCGCTTCCGTCGGCTCCGCCTCGACAATGCCGCCCTCTCGGTGCTCAACATCAGTCGCACTGCCGATGGGGAGCTGGATGTGCAGATCGAGTCCCACAACGGCACGGCCCATCTTGAGGAGGCCCTGCCGCCGAAGGGCCCCGGCCCCCGCCTGCTGCTGGTACGCCACGGAGAAACCGACTGGAACCGCCAGGGCCGCTTCCAGGGGCAGATCGACATCCCCCTCAACGCTAACGGCCTGGCCCAGGCGGAAGCGGCAAGGTTCTTTCTGGCGGAGGTGCCGATCCAGCGGGCCTACACGAGCACGATGGCCCGCCCCCGCCAGACGGCCGAAGTGATCCTGCGCTCCCACCCCGGCGTGCCCCTCACCAGCAGCCGTGGCCTGATGGAGATCGGCCATGGCCTCTGGGAGGGGTGCCTTGAGCAGGACATTGCCGAAGGCTGGCCCCAACTTCTGCGCGACTGGAAACGAGCCCCCGAAACGGTTCAGATGCCCGAGGGGGAAACGATCCAGCAGGTGTGGGACCGTTCCCTGGCCACCTGGAACCACATTGTGGCGGGCCTCGATCCCGGCGAAACGGCTCTGGTGGTGGCCCACGATGCGGTGAACAAGACCATCCTCTGCGCCCTCCTCGGCCTCACGCCGGCCGACATCTGGACGGTGAAACAGGGCAATGGGGGGGTGACCGTGATCGATTACCCCACCGGGGCAACCGGCACCCCAGTGGTGGCCTGCCTCAACCTCACCGGCCACCTGGGGGGAGTTCTCGACCGCACCGCAGCTGGCGCGCTCTGAACCTTCGCCAATGCTCGCCCCCCTTCTGCTGCGGCAGGTGAACCTGCTGGAGGGCCCCGACAGTCCTGAACGACGGGCCGATGTGCTGCTGGAAGGCACGCGCTTGGCCAGGATCCTGGGCAACCCCGTGGCCGGGGAGCCATACAGCCCGGAGGTGATGGCGGGGTTGGGGAGCCCCGTGGAACTCGAGGCCTCACACCTGTGGCTGGGCCCGGCCCTCGTTGATCCCCACAGCGTTCTGGAGGATCCCCGGCTCGGCAGGGCCGAAACCCTCGCCTCCCTGGCCGATGCGGCCCGGTTCGGGGGCTACGGCACCGTGGCCCTGCTTCCCTGGGCCCGACCCTGGCGAGACCGACCGGAGAGCCTGGATCTGGCCTGGCCCGAACCCCTCAGGCTCCTGCTCTGGGGCTCCTTCAGCCAGGGGGGGGAGGACCGGGAGCTGGCCCCCCATGCCGACCAACTCGCCGCCGGGGCTTGCGGATTGGCGGGATCCACCACCATGCCACCCCTGGCCCTGCTGGAGCGGGGCCTGCGCTTGGGGGAGAGCGGGCCCCATCCGGTGCTGGTGGCCCCGCGCGATCTCTCCCTCACCCAGCAGGGTTTTGTGCGCGAACGGGTGGAAGCGCTGCGGGGCGGCTGGCCGGTGGACCCGGTCCTCAGTGAGCTTCTTCCGCTCCAGAGCCTGCTCACCCTCGCCGATGCCCTGCCGGATGCCTGCCTACGGCTGATGAACCTCTCCACGGCCGAGGGTGTGGAGCTGCTGCGTCAGCGGCGGGGCCAGCCCCAGGCCAGCGTGGGCTGGTGGCACCTCCTGGCCGACAGCGGCAGCCTGGATCCCTCCGCCGAGGGCTGGCGGATGGTGCCCTCCCTGGGGGGTCCCGCTGACCGGGAAGCCCTGATCGCCGGCCTGGCGGATGGCACCCTCAGCGCCGTGGCGGTGCAGCACGAGGCCCTCGACGCGGAGGAGCGCCTGCTGCCCCTCGACCAGCGCCGACCCGGGCTGGCCGGCCACGGCCTGGTGCTGCCCCTGCTCTGGGATGCCCTGGTGGCCGGGGGAACCTGGAGTGCCCGGCAGTTGTGGCAGGTGTTGTGCTGGGGTCCCTGTGGCTTTCTGGATCTGCCGCCCTCCCGGCTGGAGGCCGGAAGCGGCGACTGGATCCTGTTCGACCCGAAAGCGCCGGGAGGATTCACTCCCAACCTTGATCCTTCCCTGGCGGCCAACCGTCCCGAAGCAACGCAGGGGCCATTCCAGGGCCGGGTGGTGGCCTCGGGCCTCAGCGAGCCGAAGGACTGGCTGGTCCCAGTCCCCCCATCGTGCTGAAGGGATAGAAGCGGTAGAAGGCCCGGCCGATGATCTCGTTACGGGGCAGGAAGGGCCCCCCCGGCCAGAAGCGGGCATCCCAGCTGTTGGCGCGGTTATCACCGAGCACCACGATGTGCCCCGGTGGAACGACCACGTTCAGGGTGCGACAGGGACCCAGGCCGCGGGAATCCACCGGACAGGTGGTGCGGACGTAGGGCTCCACCAGGGGCTTGCCATCAATACTGACCCTGCCGCGGGGATCCACCGCCACCCGTTCCCCGGGCAGTCCCACCACCCGCTTGATGTAGGCGTCACAGGCCGGCTGCTCGAGCCCGGGGAGCGAACCGATCAGGGGGAGGTTCACGAGCAGACACTGCAGGGGCCCGGCGCCGCTACCCTGGGAGAGCAGCACCGGGTCAAAGTGCTGAGGGGCGTGAAACACCACGATCTCGCCGCGGTGGGGCAGGCGGTTGCGGTAGCTGAGCTTCTCCACCAGCAGCCGATCCTGGAGCTGCAGCCCTGGCAGCATCGAACCGGAGGGGATGTAACGGGCCTCCACCAGGAACTGACGGATCCCCAGGGCTATCGCCAGGGTGATCAGAACGCTGCGCCAGAACTCCCAGGCGCTCTCTTCAGAAGCCGGCGGAGCCGGGTGCTCCCCGGAGGGGGAGGGGGTATCGCCAGGCCCGGAATTCGCCGAGGAGGGATCCGGTACGAGGGGATCCATGGGCGTCTTGGTTGGCGTCAAGGCACTCCTGGGGCGGCGATCGTTGTAGCCAGGCAGATTAGACGCACCTTGGGGGGATCCCTTCGATGGCACGACCCCGCTGGCACCGAATCCCATCGCCCCAGGGCAGCCGTATCGGCCGGCTCTGGGACCGATCGGTGGCGCTCTGGGCGACCCTCAATCTGGTGCTGGTGGGATTCGATCTCACCTACGTACCCCTGCGCACCTTTTGGCTGCAGCGGAACCTCTATCCAATCCCCTCCGTGCCACTGGTGGTGCCGCTCACCATGCTGCCGGACATCACCCCGTGGGTGGATCCAATCAAGGGGATCGAACCGCACCGGGAGACCAGCGCCTATCAGCGCCAGTTCCGGGCCCTGGATGCGGCAATGACCCCGGGCCCCGACCAGGGGCCGACCACCAGCACGCTGAACCCGGCGCAGCGAGCCCTGCTGCAGCGGCAGCTGGAGGCCACCCTCCAGATGATCGACACCAACCCCTTCCAATCCTCAGGAGCCAGCGGCACCCTGGAGAAGATCAAGGGTCGGCTGCGCCAGCGGGCCAACCTCGACTCCGCAAAGCAATCCGCCACCACCTTATTGAGCCCGGCCTGGATGGCCAGCCATCCCTGGAGCCAGGAACGGCGCTTCTGGAACGAGCAGGTGCTCCCCCTGGTGGCCACGAACTACTGGCGATCGATCGATGAGAACGGTCGCCCCACCGACCACTTCTGGCGCATCGACCTGCTGCTATTCCAAAGCGTCTTCGCTGTGGATATCTTGCTGCGGGCCCTGCGGCTGCGGCGTCGACTGCCCGGGCTGAGCTGGCGCGATGCCTTCCTCAGGCGCTGGATCGATCTGCCCCTACTGCTCCCCTTCTGGCGCTGGCTACGGCTGGCGCCGGTGCTCGAACGTCTGCAGACCAGCGGCCTGATCAGCATCGAACCCCTGAGGGCGGTGGTGAGCCGGGGCGTGGTGGCGCTGCTGGCGGTGGAGTTGTTCGAGGTGCTCGCTCTCCAACTTCTGGATGGCCTGCAGCAGCTGATCCGCTCCCCGCGCTGGCCGGCCAGGATCCGATCGCTGAGGTCCCACCAGACGGTGGTGAACCATGAGCAGCGGGAGCTGGTGGAATTGATCAGAATCTGGGCACCCCTGCTGCTGGTGCAGGTGGCGCCCCGACTGGCGCCGGAACTGGAGGGGGTGCTCGGTCACGCCCTGCAACAGAGTCTCCAGAGTGCGATCGTTCCACCTGCCCTGCGCCAGCTGCAGCCGGTGCTGGAGGTGGAGAAGGGCTTCAGCCGCCAACTGGCGGGAGGAGTGGTCGACAGCCTGCTCGACCTGACCCGAAGCACCGGCACACGCCTGGGGCGACGAGATGATGAACAACTGGCCCTGCTGCAGCGCTTCGTGGACCGCTTCTGGGAGGAGCTTGCGATGGCCTTGGAAAGCGGCCCGGCCCTGGAGCGCTCCCAAGCGCTGCTCTGCGCCCTGATCGAGGAGGTGAAGCGCACCTACCTGCGCCAGATCAGTCGTGCGGGCGTGGGCGTGCTGATCGAGGAACTCGATCAGATCATCGTGCAGGGGGAAAGGCCGCCAGAGAGCATCACTCCGCCACCGAGGGCTTGAGCAAGGTCCGCCACTCCTGGGGGCGAAAACCGGTCAGAATCCTCCCCTGGGCCGTGATCAGAAAGGGGCGTTTGATCAGCATCCCATCAGCCGCAAGGGCATCAAGGGCCGCGCCTTCATCCAAGGCGGCGACCCGCACGGCGCCCAGAGCCCGGTAACGCTGGCCACTGGTGTTGAACAGGCGAGCCCTCGTTCCAAGCTGATCCAGCGCCACCTCAAGCTCCTGCCTGGAGGGGGGAGTGCGGGTGATGTCAACCACCTCAGCGCTGATGCCCTGCTCCTTAAGCCAGGCAAGGGCCTTGCGGCAGGTTGCGCAAGGCCCATAGGAGTAGACGCGAACGCTGCCTGCCAAGGGGGTGGAGGAATCGGTGGTGGGTCAGGCGGATGGGCCTGGTGGGACTCAGCCGCGACCCACCAGCGCCTTGAGGGCGCCAACGAGGCTGTTGGAGCCCTTGCCCACCCCTTCGGAGGGACGGGTGCGGACCGTGACATCCCCGTTCACGGTGGTGCGGCAGCTGAGGCGGTAGCTGGCAGGACGATCGGCGAGGTAGACCTCCTCCACATCGCTGCGGGGAGAAAGATTGCGAGCCCCCTCGAGAACTTCCACCACACAGGTGCCGCACTGGCCGAGGCCACCGCAGTTGTTGAAGTTGTTGAGGCCTTTGTAGGGGTTGATGCCCGCGTCAAGGGCCGCCTTGCGGAGGTTGGCGCCCTCGATGCAACCCACCTGCTGGCCTTCCTGGTCAAAACGGATGGTGGGCACGGTCGTCGGGGGATACGGCGCCGATCAACTTAAGGCACGCCCAACCCAGCCCCCCCCCGGGATGGCCCAGCTCCGCAATCGTGTGTTGGCGATCGGGCCCCTCGTCCTTGCCCGAGCATGTGGTCTCGCACGCGGGGTTCCGGTTGGTGGGTCCCTGCCTACGATGACTCCGTCGGGCTGGAGGGTCGTGGCTGGGGTGGAAACAGGTGTGGGCCCAGGTGCGGAATCCGGCCTCCCCACAGGTGTGGAAATTGACGATGAACAAAACGTCACCCGGCTGATTCCTGGCTACGCCAGCCTCGCCCGGTTGGGGGTGGCCCTGCTGGCGGCCTCACCCCTGGCTTCCGCCCAGGGCACCTCGGTGCTGGTGGCAGGCTGCGGCAGCGGAGCCGAGTTGCTCGAGGCCCGTGCCCAGCGTCCCGACTGGCAGCTCACCGCTCTGGATCCCTCCGCCGCCATGCTCGACCTGGCCCGCGGACGGTTGGCAGGGCAAGCCGGCATCGACTGGCAGCAGGCCAGCGTGGAAAGCCTTGAGGCTCGGGACCGCTTTGATGGCGCCCTGGCCGTGCTGGTGCTTCAGGCCCTGCCCGACGATGGCAGCAAGCTCGCTTTTCTCACCGCCTTGGCCCGCAGCCTTCGGCCCGGCGGACAGGTTGTCCTGGTGGATCTGATGCAGCCGGAACGCTCGCCGATCCAGCCGCAGCTCCGGAAAGCCCGTCTCGGTTTCCAGCGGGCCAGTGGCCTCGCCGCCGACTCCACTGCGGAGGATCGGGGGGCACTGCCGATCCCAGGGGCGGATTCGGCAGCCAGGGTTGCGCGGGCCGTGGACCTCACCAGTGGTTTGCACCCGATCGGCCTCTCCAGGCTCACCGCCCTGGTCGAAGCCGCCGGTTTCGGTGATCCCGCTCCGGTGTACCAGGCGCTTGATGTGGAGGGGTTCCTGCTGCAGCGCCGGGACTAAAGCCCAGCGTCGGCAGCCGCCCGGCACCGCGCCAATAACTCCGGCACCGCACCGTGATCGAGCCAGCCGAGAATGGTGATCGTGCGGCCCTCCAGGCTCCGGTACGTGCGGAAAAACTCAGTCACGTCAGCCAGCTGGGTGGGAGCAATCTGGTCGATGCTCGTGATCCCATCCTTGCGGGAATCGGCAACGGGCACGCAGAGCAACTTGCCGTCACGATGGCCGCTATCGATCAGGTCCAGACATCCGATCGGCCGGGCACGGATCAGGCATCCCGCGAAGGTGGGTTCATCCATGATCACCATGCCGTCGAGGGGAGCACCATCCTCGGCGAGGGTGCCAGGCACGAAGCCGTAGTCGAAGGGATAGCGCACCGAAGAGTGCAGTACCCGATCAAGAACCATCACCCCGGTTGCAGGATCAAACTGATACTTATTGCGGCTTCCTGCTGGTATCTCCACCAGGAGATTCACCAACCCCGGTGCTGGACAGGCTGGAAGGGTTGTGAGATCCATGCCGCTGACTGCTGTTTAACACCTTAGGCAGTAGCGAGCCGGTCGGTTGATTCTCGCGGTCCAGAACCACGCTGGTCAGGGGAACGAGCAGCGTGAGCAGGGCGATGGCCACCCCACCGAGCCAACCGAGTCCCTGGCCGAGATCTTCGCTGGGGTCGAGAGGGCTTACCGGAAATCGATCGGTGCGCGCCTCATGGTTCATCAACGCAGCTGGCGCGTCGCTGCTGGTCGGGCGCAGGGGCGTAGAAGGGGCGGCTGGAGAGGGCTCCCTAAATCGTCGGTAAGCGTCCCCACCGGGGGGAGGATCTTCATCACCCTCCCCGAGGACATCCGAGGGTGTTGGTGGTTCAGAGGACCCGGAGGTTAGACAATCGGGTAGGAAGACAAGACGCGCGCGGCGCCGGGTAGGGACAAAATCCATGTATTGGTGGCACGCAAGGAGAGCGGGCCACTGGAGCGGCAGAGGGATGCCGTGATAAAGAGAAATCTATTCTGACACCATCGAGCCCGATTATGCAGCCGGTCGAGACTGGTTGTGAAGTTGGCGGGGGGTGACGTGGGTGGTCGGTAACCCATCGAGCCCATCCAACCGCTGTCGAATTCCCCGCAGCTCCTCAAGGATGGAACTGAGAAGATGTTGGGTGGCCGTGGAGGGGGAGTTGAGCACTTCCACCGTCACCTCCTTGATCCTCAGCACATCCCGTGCGAACCGGGCGACCTCGTTGGGATGGAAGAGAAGTGGTTCCTTCTGATCGCTGCGGTATTCGGGATTGAGCTTGCGGGGGTTAAAGGGCGGATTGAGGTTGCGGGGGTCGGTGTTGGTGTAGCGATACACCGAGGCCCGCGACCGGTTGAGGCACTTCTGAACTTCGTCGATCATCATCAAAGAATTGTCAGGGGCAGCGCCTCCGTCTTCGGAGAAGGATCCGGCCATGGTTGGGCTGCCCTCGCTGACCTCGCTGACCGTTGGATGGTCGTAACCCTGGCTAGCCGGCTGTCCATAGGACCCTTGGGGACCAGCTTGGACAGCAGCGGGCTGGGAAAACATGGGCTGTTACTGGCTTGGTCATCGTGGTTGGCGACCTTAGCAGAGGTTTTTGCAGAGATTGGTTATCGGCGAAACCTTCGCGCCGCCGCCCTGATGGTGGGGTGGTAATCTCCGCCCGCCGGTCGGTGATTCCTGGGTCATGCGCGTCTCCCGCCTCATGCTGGTGACGTTGCGGGATGATCCGGCCGAAGCCGAAATACCCTCCCACAAGCTGCTGTTGAGGGCCGGATACATCCGCAGATTGGGATCAGGGATCTACGCCTACCTGCCCTTGTTTTGGCGTGTGTTGCAGAAGATCTCCGCCATCGTGCGCCAGGAGATGGATGCCACGGGCGCCCTCGAAACCCTGTTGCCGCAGCTTCAGCCGGCAGACCTCTGGCAACGCAGCGGCCGCTGGGCCGGCTACACGGCTGGTGAAGGCATCATGTTCCATCTGGAGGATCGCCAAGGTCGGGAACTGGGACTCGGTCCCACCCATGAGGAGGTGATCACGGCCCTGGCGGCGGATCTGCTGCGCTCCTACCGGCAATTGCCGGTGAATCTTTATCAGATTCAGACCAAGTTTCGCGATGAGATCCGTCCCCGCTTCGGTCTGATGCGGGGGCGCGAGTTCATCATGAAGGACGCCTATTCCTTCCACGCCGACGAAGCCTCTCTGCGCCAGACCTATGCGGCCATGGACGGGGCCTACCGGCGCATCTTCCGCCGCTGCGGACTGAAAGCCGTGGCCGTGGAAGCCGACAGCGGTGCGATCGGCGGCTCCGCCAGCCAGGAGTTCATGGTCACCGCCGACGCGGGCGAGGATCTGATCCTCACCAGTGCCGATGGACGCTATGCCGCCAACCAGGAGCGGGCGGTGTCCCTGCCTGCTGCGCCTGTGGAGCTGCCGGGGGGGCTGCGGAGCGGGGGCAGCGGCGAGCTCCTGCCCACCCCGGGCCAGACCACGATCGAGCAGCTGGTGGCCGCCCATGGATTCGATGCCAGCCAAGTGGTCAAGGTGCTGCTGCTGTTGGCCCGCTTCGAGGATGGCCTCCGCCAGCCGTTGCTGATCAGCCTGCGGGGTGACCAGCAGCTCAACGAGGTGAAGCTGGCCAACGCGGTCTCCGCCCGGCTGGCTGGCGACCATGGCGTTCTGCTGGGGATCGATCCGCTGAGCTCTGAGCTGGTCGCGGAGCTGAACCGCAGCGAAGGGCGGGCCATCGATCTTTCCCACCTCCCCCTGGGCTACCTAGGACCGGATCTGGAGGATGGAGTGTTGACGGCAACACGCCCTTCCCAGGTGGTTGAGGGTCGGGAATCCAGGGCGGGAAGTGCCGGTGCTGCGGCCATGCCGCAACCGCCCCGCCCACACCTGTCAAAACGCTTCCTGCGCCTCACCGACCCCACCGCCGCCGACCTGCCGGCTTTCGTGTGCGGCGCCAACCAGGTGGATCAGCATCGGATCGGGGCCAGCTGGGAAGGTCTGGGACTGCAGCCTGAGTTGGTGGACCTGCGGGCCGCCCAACCGGGAGATCGCTGCCTGCACGACCCGAGCCAGACCCTGGCGGCGGCCCGCGGCATTGAGGTGGGCCACATCTTCCAGCTGGGCAGGAAGTATTCCGATGCGATGGAGGCGCGCTTCACCACCGAAAAAGGCGTCGAGGAGAGCCTCTGGATGGGCTGCTACGGCATCGGGGTGTCGCGGCTGGCCCAGGCGGCGGTGGAGCAGAACCACGATGCCAAGGGCATCCGCTGGCCGCTGGCGATCGCCCCCTTCGAGGTGATCGTGGTGAGCGCCAGCGCCCAGGACCCCTTGCAGGGCACCCTCGCTGAGGAGATCTACAACCGCCTGCGCTGCGCCGGAGTCGATGCCCTTCTCGACGACCGCGATGAGCGTGCCGGGGTGAAATTCAAAGATGCCGATCTGATCGGCATCCCCTGGCGGGTTGTGGTGGGCCGTGGCGCCCCCGATGGCCAGGTTGAACTGGTGTGCCGTGACGACGGGCAACGGCGCGACCTGACCGTCGAAGCGGCCCTTGAGGCCCTGCTGGAGGTGATCCCGGCTGGCCGCTCCGGAGTCGAGAACGGCGTGGAGGCCTGAGATCCGGTCCATCAGCCATGCCCCACGGGCTCGCCCGTAAGATCACTTTGATCCGCACGTTCATCCATGGCCGCCATCCTGCCCCGGACGAGCCGCTGGGCCCGGCGCCTGGTGGACGCCCTGACAGCAACCGCCCTGCGCCCCCTGCTAGCGCTCGGGCTTTGCCTGTGTTTGAGCCTCACCGCCTGCTCCGGCGCCGCAGACGGCCTCACGGGCAACTACGTGGACGATACGGTGAGCGTGGCCCAAACCCTGCTGACCACCATCGCCCTCCCCCAGGAGGATCCGGGCCATGCCCAGGCGGAGGCTGACGTCCGACGCCTGATCAACGACTACATGGCGCGCTACAGGCCTCGCCGAGACGTGAATGGCCTGGGGTCCTTCACCACCATGCAGACTGCCCTGAACTCCCTGGCGGGCCACTACGCGAATTACGCCAACCGTCCCCTGCCGGATGCCCTGCGCAGCCGCCTCGAGAAGGAACTTCAGCGGGCCTCTACCAGCGTGGTTCGCGGCGCCTGAGGCTTGGCGCCTCCTTTAGGGCAAGCAACGGGTTCCCCAGTGTTTTGACGAAGGGGCCTGTGATCTGAGAACCTTTCTGGTTGTGCTTCTAAGCGGCTTCGGGCCGCTGTGTCCTTGGCCAACGTTGTCGTCATCGGTGCGCAGTGGGGCGACGAAGGGAAGGGCAAGATCACCGATCTGCTGAGCCGTTCCGCCGACGTGGTGGTGCGTTATCAGGGCGGCGTGAACGCCGGTCACACGATCGTCGTTGGTGACCGTGTCCTCAAGCTCCACCTGATTCCCTCAGGAATTCTCTATCCGGACACCACCTGTCTGATTGGCTCGGGCACGGTGGTGGATCCCAAGGTGATGCTTGGCGAACTCGACATGCTCCGCAGCTACGGGATTGAGGTGAAGGGCCTGAAGCTCGCCGGCACTGCCCATGTGACCATGCCTTATCACCGCCTGCTGGATCAGGCGATGGAAGAGCGCCGCGGCGACCGCCGCATCGGTACCACCGGCCGCGGCATCGGCCCCACCTATGCGGACAAGTCGGAGCGCAACGGCATCCGTGTGATCGACCTGCTCGATACCGAACGGCTGCGGGACCGGCTGCTGGGACCCCTGGCCGAGAAGAACGATCTTCTGCAAAAGGTTTACGGCCTCGATCCCCTCGATCCCGAGGCGGTGATCGCCGAGTACGCCAGCTATGGCCAGCGACTCGCCCCCCATGTGGTGGATTGCACGCGCACGATCCACGAGGCCGCCCGGGCCCGCAAGAACATTCTCTTTGAAGGGGCCCAAGGCACCCTGCTCGATCTCGACCATGGCACTTACCCCTACGTGACCTCCTCCAACCCGGTCTCGGGGGGGGCTTGCATCGGCGCCGGTGTGGGCCCAACCCTGATCGACCGGGTGATCGGCGTGGCCAAGGCCTACACCACCCGGGTGGGCGAGGGTCCGTTTCCCACCGAACTGGAGGGCAGCCTCAACGACCATCTCTGCGACCGGGGCGGCGAATACGGCACCACCACCGGCCGACGCCGACGCTGCGGCTGGTTCGACGGCGTGATAGGCCGCTACGCGGTGCAGGTGAACGGCCTCGACTGCCTGGCGATCACCAAGCTCGATGTGCTCGATGAGCTCGATGAGATCCAGGTGTGCGTGGCCTACGAACTCGATGGCCAGCGGATCGAGTACTTCCCATCCAGCGCCGATGATTTCGCCCGCTGCCGTCCGATCTTCGAAACCCACCCCGGCTGGATGTGCTCCACCGCCGACTGCCGCAAGCTGGAGGACCTCCCCGCCACCGCCCGCGCCTACCTCCGCTTCCTGGCCGAACTGATGGAGGTGCCGATCGCCATCGTTTCGCTGGGAGCCCAGCGAGACCAGACGATCGTGGTGGAAGATCCCATCCACGGACCCAAACGCGCTCTCCTGAGTGTCTGAGCGGCCCCCCCGGACCATGCCCCTGCTTCCTTCACCCCTCCCAACCCCGTGATCTCCTCCCCCAAGACTCTGGATGTCGTTGGCATCGGCAACGCCATCGTGGACGTGCTGGTGCAAGCCGACGATGCCTTCCTGGTCAGCCATGGCCTCAGCAAAGGCAGCATGGCCCTAGTGGACGAGCAGCAGGCCGAACGGCTCTACGCCAGCGTTGGGCCGGGCCTGGAAACCTCCGGCGGATCGGCGGCCAATACCCTGGCCGGCATCGCCCAGCTGGGGGGGCGGGCCGGCTTCATCGGTCGGGTTCGCAACGACCAACTCGGGGCGATCTTCGCCCACGACATCCGGTCGGTGGGAGCTCGCTTCGAAACCCCCGCGGCCGAGAGCGGCCCCTCCACGGCGCGTTGCCTGATCCTGGTCACCCCCGATGCCCAACGGACCATGTGCACCTACCTGGGCGCCTCGGTGGGCCTGGATCCGGCCGACCTCGACCTGGACCTGGTGCGACAGGCCGAGGTTCTCTATCTGGAGGGTTACCTGTGGGACAGCGAGGAGGCCAAACGGGCCTTCCTTGCCGCAGCCGAGGTGGTGCGCGGCAGCGGCGGCCAGGTGGCCCTCTCCCTCTCCGATGGCTTCTGCGTGGATCGCCATCGCGCCAGCTTCCAGGAGCTGGTGGATGGCCATGTGGATGTGCTCTTCGCCAATGAGGCGGAGATCCGCTCCCTCTATGAAGCGGACTCCTTCGAAGCCGCCGCCGACCAGGTGCGGGGCCGATGCAGGGTGGCGGCCCTCACCCGCAGTGAACAGGGCTCGGTGGTGTTCAGCGGCCAGGACACACTCGTGATTCCTCCCTACCGGCTCGGCGATCTGGTGGACACCACCGGTGCCGGCGATCTCTACGCAGCAGGCTTCCTGTTTGGCTACACCCGCGGCGAAAGTCTGGAGCGTTGCGGTCACCTGGGATCCCTCTGCGCCGGCCAGGTGGTGACCCAGCTGGGCCCGAGGCCGCAGGCCTCCCTTCCGGAGCTGGTGGCCAACCACCTGGGCTGAGATCAGGCTGTACGGCTCCTATCTCAGCTGCCCCCCCAGCCAGAGGCCGTAATCGCCACGGCTGCTGCCGCCGAGCACGATCCATTCCGGGGTCTGGTAGCCATGCAGAGCGTGGAGAGCTTGATGGAGGTCGCTGAGCTGCTCCGGGGTGGTCTTGAGCAGCAGTTTCACCTCATCAGCCGTTTCCAGCGCCCCCTGCCATCGGTAGTGGGATCGAACGGGCAGCACGCTCACACAGGCCACCAGGCGTTGCTCCAGCAGGGCACGGGCCAAGGCGTCGGCCCGCTCCTGGGTGGCCTCGGAGGTCAAAACCACACAGACCATGCGATCGGGCCCCTCGTCAAGGCAGCCGATTCCCGGCTCGACCGCGGTGATCTGGAATTCCGGCTCCCCGACAGAGCCCGGGTGATCCGCTGAAGTTGGGTGCGCCGCCGCCGCGGCGTCCGCTGGTTCCATGGGCCGGACCGTTCGCTCATCACCATTCTGGCGTCCCCAGGCGATTGAGCAGACTCTCCAGCCCGTGGCACTCCAGGCCAGGAGGTTCCGGGGGCCGCTCTAGCAGCAGCAGGGGCAGGCCGCATTCGGCGCTGAGCGCCTGCCAGATGTGCTCCGTGACCCCTCCGGAGCGGCGACAAAGCACCGCCTCGATCCCCCAGCGCCGGCAGAGGGCCTGCTCGATCGCCCCTCCCTGGGAAGGGTGCAGGCAGGCCACCCGGTCGGCCGCCAACCCGGCCGCCATCGCCTGGGCCAGGGCCGAGGGGCTCGGCAGGATGCGGGCATGGTGGCGCGAACCGAGGCTGTGGGCCATGGCTGTGGCCAGGTGGCGGGCGCCGATCGCCAGCAGCAGGGAGCGGCCGGCCAGGGGAATGGTGCTCAAGGCCTGCAGGTCCTCCAGCAGCGTGGCCCCGCCAGAGGGGAGCAGGGGCCGCAGGAGGCGCAGCAGCGGCTGGCCCCGCAGTTGGCAGGCTGCCGCGAGGTCGGCGCTGATGCGGCTGGCGAATGGATGGGTGGCATCCACCACCCAGGCCGGCCGCTCCCCTTCCGCCTCGGCCTGCGCCAAGGCCTCGGCCAAGGCCTGCGCGCCGCCGATCGGGCCCACCGCCAACTCCAGGGTCGGGGCCACCGGATAGGAACGAGTCGCCGCATCACTCACCACCCACACCCGCAGCCGCCAGCCCCGCGCCAGCAGGGCCGTGGCCAAGAGGGGACCCTCCCCGGTTCCACTCAACAGCCAGAGCCGGTTCCCCGGATGGTGGGGTGGGCGAGCGTGCATCAGGATGGGATCTCCATACCGCGGGTCCGGGCGTGAATCACTGTTTGCTGGAGGTGGAGGTGCTGGAGGCACCCCAGATTCGCTACACCCAAGACAACCAGACCCCGGTGGCGGAGATGGCCGTCCGGTTCGATGGGCTGCGTCCGGATGACCCCCCGGGCCAGATCCGGGTGGTGGGCTGGGGAAGCCTGGCCCAGGATCTCCAGAACCGGGTCCAGGTGGGTCAGCGCTTAGTGCTGGAGGGGCGGCTTCGGATGAACACCGTGAACCGTCCCGATGGCGTGAAGGAGAAGCGTGCCGAATTCACCCTTTCCCGCCTCCACGCCTCGGGGGCGGGCCCCAGCGCCATGCCCATGGCCGCGGAACCCCGGGGAATGGCGCCTGCTGGCTCCGCGCCCGTGGTTCGGCGCGCCAACTCCACCGCCAGCGGCACCAGACCGGCGGCGGCCACACCCAGCCCATCCTCGCCCGCCGGCAAGCCGGCCGAGGCCGCGGCTCCGGTGTGGAACACCTCGCCACTGGTGGCGGATCCGGAGGGATTTGACGAAGAGGACGACATTCCCTTCTGAAGCTCCTTCTGAATCCAGACCGATCGCCGTCGCCCTCGGACTCAGACCGTGCCCGCGTGTTCGGCGGCCTGATCGAGCAGCAGCCCGAGTTCCCTCTCCAGGGCAGCCAGGTCGAGCCTCCACTGGGGCCAGCGGCCGGCATCGATCTGACGGAGCAGCCAGAGTCTGTCCTGACGAAGCTGCCGCAGCAGCTCGTCGGAGCTGAGGGTGGCGGGATCGGCCTCCGCCTCCAGCGGCGCGGCATCTGGAGGCGGCTGGGAGGTGTAGGAGTGCATGGCGTTTGGCGGGTGTGGGCAGCCGGTGTTCACCATCCTGGTCCGCCCTGCAGGATCATGGTGTCATGCAAGCACTCTTCTCCTCGCGCCTGATCTCCCCAGGCAGCCTGGTCACCGTGGTGGGGGCCCTGCTCACTGTGGTGGGCTCGGTGGCTTATCTCAACGACAACGCCAACCTCAGCCTGCCCACGATCTTCTACGGCATTCCGATCCTGCTGGGGGGCCTGGCCCTGAAATCCTCGGAGCTCCCGCCTCCCCTGCGGCTCACCCCCCCCCAGGCCCTGCGAGCGTTGCGGCAACAGCCGGAAAACCTTGCCTTGAGCAGCCTGCTCACCGATGTGAGCCGCTGGCGCTATGGCCAGAAAGCCCACCTGGAGAGCTCCCTGGAGGCCCTCAAGCTCTGGGATGAGGACAACCCCCCTCAGTTGGTGAGCGTGGAGGAACGGAACGAAGCCAACCGCTATGGCCTGCTGCTCCGCTTCGAGTGCCAGGGGGTGGCCTACCAGCGTTGGCAGGCCCTGGAGGACAGGTTGGGGCGTTTCTTTGGTCCCGGCCTCCGCTGCAGCGTCAGCCAGCCGGCTCCCGGCCAGGTGGATGTGCTGCTCAGCGCCGCCGGTGAAGATGGTTGAAGCCGATCGCTCCGGCGCCGCTGGCCTCCCCTTGTCACGCCAAGCTCCGGTCGATCCTTGTCCTTCGCCCTTACCGTCCGGCCGCCGAGCCGTGCTCACCGCCTTGACCTCGAGGACCGGCGCCCCCCGTAGGGCGAGGCTGCCCGTTCCGATTCCAAGCTCCTTTTCTCCCTTCCAGCCTTGAGCTCCGATTTCCACGTCAGTCCCGAAGACACCCTGCGGGTGTCCGTCTTGAGTGAGGCCCTTCCTTATATCCAGCGCTTCTCCGGGGAACGGGTGGTGGTGAAGTATGGCGGCGCCGCCATGGTGCGGGAGGACCTGCGGGAGGCCGTGTTCCGTGACCTCGCCTTGCTGGCCTGCGTGGGCGTCCAGCCGGTGGTAGTCCACGGCGGAGGACCCGAGATCAACCAGTGGCTCAAGCGGTTAGCGATCGAGCCCCGCTTCAGCAACGGCCTTCGCGTCACCGATGCCGAAACCATGGATGTGGTCGAGATGGTGCTGGTGGGGCGGGTCAACAAACAGATCGTGAATGGAGTGAACCGGGTGGGAGGCCGGGCAGTGGGGCTTTCCGGCAGCGACGGCAAGCTCGTTCGGGCCCGCCCCTGGCAGCAGGGGGCCAATGGCCTGGTGGGTGAGGTGGAATCGGTGGACCCGAGCGTGCTGGCCCCCCTGCTCAGCCAGGGGTACATTCCGGTGATCTCCAGCGTGGCCCCCGACGCCCGGGGACAGGCCCACAACATCAATGCCGACACGGTGGCAGGCGAACTGGCGGCCTCCCTCCAGGCGGTGAAGCTGATCTTGCTCACCGACACCCCCGGTATCCTGCGGAACCGTGATGATCCTGGCTCCCTGATTCGCCAGCTGACCCTCTCGGACGCCCGCGAGCTGATCGCCCAGGGGGTGGTGGAAGGGGGCATGACCCCGAAGACCGAATGCTGCATCCGGGCCCTGGCCCAGGGGGTGGCGGCCGCTCACATCGTGGATGGGCGCCACCCCCATTCCCTTCTGCTTGAGGTGTTCACTGATGCGGGGATCGGCACCATGGTGGTGGGCCGCACGGCCCGCTCCTCGCCCTGAACAGCGGGGAACGGTGGAAGACCAGCTCACCCCATTCCTGGCGGCCGCCAGCCAGGCGATCGAGCGGGGCGACTATGGCAGGGTCGTGCGGCTGCTGGAACCCCTGGCCGAGGAGCACCCGGCCCTCACGGTGGCGGGGGCCGAACTGCGGCTGCTGCTGGCCACGGCCCTGATGGGCCAGGGGGAAAGCGAGGCCGCCGCCGCGTGGTGCCGCAGCCTGCGGACCTGCCAAGATCCGGACCTACGGGCCCGAGGCAAGGCCTTGCAGATGGTGCTGGAGGCCCCCGCTCTGCAACGGCCTCGCGACTGGTCGATCACGCTGCCGGATCTGCCGGTCTCCGGTTCGCTGGAGTCGCTGGGAGCGACGACCCGCAACCTGCGCCGCAGCAAGAAGGCGGATCCACCGCCGCCGCCGCCGGTGGGACCGACCCGGGCCCCTCTGGGATTCGCCGCCCTGGTCATGGTGGTACTCCTGTTGCTGTTGCTGGCTTCCCTGCTGGGGGGATGCGTGGAGATGCGAACCGATCTCCGCTTCGCCGGCCCTGGTCGCCTCCAGATCACCCATCAGCTGCGGAGCGGCACGGGTCCCGTCATGCCCTGGCAGCGAAGGCTGGGTGCCAGCCTCGAGCGCGAGGGCTTCCGCAGCCGCGAAGCCGGCGGCGCCACGCTCCTGCAGAGCCCCGTGTTGCCTTTGGATCAGGCCCGGGCGGCCCTGACAGTCAGTGTGCGGGCGGCCGGCGAGGCGGGGGGTGAATTCGTGCCGGCACCCAGGCTTGAGGTGAGGGAGCGCAACTGGTTGGTGGGCGTGGATCAGAGGGTCTGGCTGGATCTCGACTTACGGGAGCTTCCACCCTTGCCGGCGGTGGACCTCTCGATCGGCCTCGAGTCGGTGCGGGCAGCAGCCGTGCGCCATGCCGAGCCTGAGCCCGTTCAGGCCGCCAACAGGGACAGGCTGATCTGGCCTCTGCGGCTCGGCTCCCTCAACCGGCTGGAACTCCGCTGCTGGCGCTGGAGCCCCCTCGGACTCGGGGGGTGCGCCATCGCGCTGCTCCTGCCGCTGGTGCTGGGCCTGCAGCAGCTCAGGCGCCAACTGGGCTTCGGCCTGCCAGAGCTTCCGGCGTAAGCCCGGCCTCTCAGAGCTCCAAAGGGTCGGGATCGATCGCCAGGCTCACCCCCTTGGGCAGGGCGCCCTGAAGGTCGGCGCCGGAGGGAAGGGGAAGGGGGGCGCCCGCCGGGCCATGCAACAACAACTGCCAACGACTGCGTCCGGCCACCCGGGCCACCGGGGCGGGGGCGGGCCCTACAAGGGCCCATCCCGCCTCCTGCAGGGGAGCGGCCAGCAGGCTGGCGAGGGTGGCTGCGGCGGTGGCCGTGGCGGCGGCGGCTGGGCCTGACAAGCGCAGCAGACAGGCCCGGCTGAACGGCACTAGAGCGCCCCGCCGGCGCAACTCAGCCTCCTCCTCCAGGAAGGCTCCATAGCGACCATCCACCAGATGGCGGATCACCGGATGGTCGGGGCTGTAGGTCTGAACCAAGACCTCACCGGGGCGTTCACCCCGGCCCGCCCGCCCGGCCAGTTGGAGCAACAACTGCAGACAGGTCTCCGAAGAGCGCAGGTCGGGGCGATGCAGCAGTCCATCGGCCGCCAGCACCGCCGCGAGAGTCACTCGCGGGAGGTCTATCCCCTTGGCAAGCATCTGGGTTCCGACCAGCACATCGGCCTCACCGACGGCGAAGCGTTCCAGCAGACGCCGGTGGCCATCCCGACCGCGGGTGGTATCGGCATCGAAGCGAAGCAGACGCAGATCCCCGAGCTCATCCGTCAGCTGCTCAACAACCCGCTGGGTCCCGGCACCAAAGGCCTTAAAGGCCGTCGAACCGCAGTGGCCGCAGCGCTGAGCTGCCTCCTCGCGGTGGTCACACCAATGGCAGCGCAGCCACTCCCTGCCGCTGGCCTGACGATGCACCGTGAGCGCCACATCGCAGTGGGGACAGAGCACCGCCTCGCCGCAACTCCGGCAGCTCAGGAAGGTTCGGTAGCCCCGCCGGGGCACCAGTACCACCGCCTGTTCTCCCCGATCCGGCAACTGGCGCAGGCGCTCCATTAGGGCGCGGCTGATCAGGCGACGGTGGCCCTCGGCCAATTCGTGACGCATGTCCACCAGGCGCACTGGCGGCAGGGGGCGCCGGGCGATCCGCTCAGGCAGCTCCAGCAGCAGGGTGTCTGCCGAAGGGCCCCGGCAGCGGAGCCAGGTCTCCAGGGAGGGGGTGGCGCTGCCGAGCACCAGCCGGGCGCCCTCCAGCCGGGACCGATGGCGGGCCACCTCGCGGGCGTGATAGCAGGGCATCGGCCGGTCCTGCTTATAGGAACCGTCGTGTTCCTCATCCAGCACGATCAGCCCGAGGTTCGCGAGCGGCAGAAACACCGCCGAACGGGTTCCCACTGCCACCAGTGGTGGCCCATCCGCCGCCTCCAGGCAGCGGCGCCAGGCCCGCACCCGCTCGGCCTCTCCCATGCCGCTGTGGTATTCAAGAACGCCGGGGCCGAAGCGGGCCCGGCAGCGGTCGAGGAGTTGGGGGATCAGGCCGATCTCTGGAGCCAGCAGTAGGGCACTGCGGCCCGCAGCCCGTTCCCGGCTCACCGCCTGCAGGTAGACCTCGGTCTTGCCGGCCCCGGTCACGCCCCAGAGGAGCATGGCTGAGCCGCCGGGGGCAGCGGCGATGGCCTCGATGGCAGCGTTCTGGGCCGCGGTGCCCGGGCGGGGGATTTCAAGCGCCATCGACCCGGAAGGGTCTGCCTCGGCGGTGAGCCCGGGGGCCGCCACCGAGCGTCGCCGGATCCAGCCTCGCCGCTCCAAGGAGGTCACCAGGGAGCGGCTGAAGCCATCGCGAATCAGATCACGCAGCAGCCGGCCCTGGTCATGGGCAGCCAGGTGGGTGAGCAGTTGCCACTGGCGAGCCGTGGGGCCGGCGCTGGAGGCCTGGGGGCTCAGCCCGGCCCCGGAATCCGCTGAGGGGCCTGGGGGAGACTCGCCCAGCTCGACCAAAATCCTCTGGCCGTTCCCAGGCAGGGGCGCCCGCTTGGGACGCTGGCCGAGCCAACCGGGGGGCAGGGCGCTTTTCAGGCAGCGGAACAGGCTCGTGTGGGTGTCGCTGGCCACCGCCTCGATCAGGGAGCGCCAGCGGACATCCACGGCGGCGCTCTGGAGCACGGCCTCGACCGGTTGGGCCACCTTGCCCTGAAGCTCCGGCGGCATCCCATGGCCCAGGCCCACCACCAACCCGGTGTGGGGTCGGCCCTGGAGCCGCACCCGGACCAGATCCCCCAGGCCCGCAGTCAGGCCGGCGAAATTGGAATAGGTGAAGATGCGGCCATCCTGGCCCGCCTCAAGCCACACCTCCAGCCAGGGGGCCGGGGCCGCCGGTGGCGGGCCCGTGGTGATGGCGACCTTGGGCTCCAATCTTGCGGACGTCTCAGGCAATTCCTAAGATGCAAAGGTTGGGCAGCCCATCGGGCTGCTGTCGGAACCAGACAGAGTTCCGTCCAGAGGGAAGACCCTTGAATGTGACACCGGCCTCCCCGGTTCCTCAGGTCCGCGACCACCCCTGACCGCACTGTCTTGGCGCTGGCCCTTACTCCGGCAGCGCCTGCCCACCACGGTCACCGCCACTGCTCTCAGGCTCAGGCTCCCATCCTCCCCCCTCGGCAACCCAGCAGCGGCTGCCCCTCGGCCGGTGAGTCCTATCCGGAGAACATCCTTCTGCTGGCTCCAGTCCACTCGGACGTCTTTCTTCACAGCCAGCTCCCTGAACCTTTCCCGGCCACCCGGGTCATCCAACACCCGGGCCTGCGCCGTTCCGGCCGCTTCCCCGCTCCCTCCCCGTTCGTCCACAGCCATGAGTCCAGCAGCCACTAAGCGCGTCATCTCCAAGGTTGAGCCCGAGATCATCGCCACGGTTTCCAGCAACGGTGAAATCAAGCCCATGGAGGCGGTCGCCAGCAAGGGCAGCAATCAGGCTGCGGCAGCTACGAAGTCCAGCCCCACCAAGGCGGCGGCGACCGCTAAATCCGCAGCTGCCAAAAGAGTCCCGAAGAGCAAGGCGGCCCCGGGCGCCGACGAAGCCGCCAATCTCGAGGATGCCGCTGATGCTCTACTGGCGGGGAGTGAGGTCGACACCGACTTCGACGTCAGCGACGCCCTGCTGCTGGAGGCTGACGACAAGCTGGGCAAAGACGACAAGAAGGACGCCAAAGCCAAAGCCCTCGCCAGCATCAAGGTGGGCCCTAAGGGGGTCTACACCGAGGATTCGATCCGGGTCTATCTGCAGGAAATCGGCCGCATCCGGCTGCTGCGCCCGGATGAGGAGATCGAACTGGCCCGCAAGATCGCCGATCTGCTGCAGCTTGAAGAGCTGGCCACCCAGTTTGAATCCGATAAGGGCCATTTCCCCGATACCAAGGAATGGGCGGCCCTGGTGGAAATGCCGCTGATCAAATTTCGGCGTCGGCTGATGCTCGGGCGACGCGCCAAGGAAAAAATGGTGCAATCGAACCTCCGGCTTGTGGTTTCGATCGCAAAGAAATACATGAATCGCGGCCTCTCCTTCCAAGATTTGATCCAGGAGGGCAGCCTGGGCCTGATTCGGGCGGCTGAAAAGTTTGATCACGAGAAGGGTTACAAGTTCTCCACCTATGCCACTTGGTGGATCCGTCAGGCCATCACCCGCGCCATCGCCGATCAGAGCCGCACCATCCGTCTGCCGGTGCACCTTTACGAAACCATCTCACGCATCAAGAAGACCACCAAGACCCTTTCCCAAGAGTTCGGGCGGAAGCCCACGGAGGAGGAGATCGCCGAGAGCATGGAGATGACCATCGAAAAGCTTCGCTTCATTGCCAAATCGGCCCAGTTGCCAATTTCTCTCGAAACTCCGATCGGCAAGGAGGAAGACTCTCGCCTTGGCGATTTTATCGAAGCCGACATTGAAAACCCCGAGCAGGATGTTGCCAAAAATCTCCTGCGCGAAGACCTTGAAGGAGTGCTGGCTACCCTCAGCCCGAGGGAGCGCGACGTGCTGCGACTACGCTATGGCCTCGACGATGGACGCATGAAAACCCTCGAAGAAATCGGTCAAATTTTTGATGTCACCCGCGAGCGAATTCGCCAGATTGAAGCAAAGGCTCTGCGCAAACTACGACACCCCAATCGCAACGGAGTTCTAAAAGAATACATTAAATAATCTCAACTCACGCATGCCACCCAGGGCAAATTCGTCCTGGGTGCAAGTGGAATTGCTCGTTTGGCAATCAAGTTCAGTTATGCATGCAACTCATCGTCGACTGAGCATTGTTCTTCCGACATCCAACGAGCGATCCAATATCAATGCCATTACCCTTCAGCTGTTGCCTCTTCAGAGCCATCATCAACTTGAAATTCTCTTTGTTGATGACGACTCTGCCGATGGCAGCGCCGATCTTATTGTTGAACTGGCTCAACATCATCCCTGCATCAGGCTGATCCGCCGTGTGGGCCGCTATGGCCTCTCCAGTGCAATCAAGGAGGGCGTTCTTAATGCCACGGGCGATGTCGTGGTGGTGATGGACAGCGATGGCCAGCACGAACCCGACGCCGTGGAAAGCGCCGTTAAGACTTTGCTCAACAAGGACCTCGATCTGGTGGTGGGCAGCCGATTTCATGCCGCTGCCAAAATCCATGGACTCAGCAAACAGCGGGAGCGCAATTCCACTTGGGCCAACGCGATGGCCCGCTTCAGTTTGCCCAACTATCGCCAGCTTACCGATTATATGAGCGGCTTCTTTGCCCTGCGAGCTGCCACCTGTTTGCCCTTCGTGCGCCAGGTGGAGGTGGGGGGATTCAAGTTTCTCTATGAACTCCTCGCCCTCAGCCATGGCCAGCTCAGGGTGGCCGAGGTCCCGCTCCAGTTCCAACCGCGAATCAGTGGCGAATCCAAGCTTGATTTGGCGATTGTGTGGGATCTTTGGGTTTCAATTCTCCACACCCTGCTGCTGCGGAGTGTGCCCCGCCGGGCGATCAGTTTTGGCCTGGTGGGCGCCAGCGGGATTTTGGTTCAATTGGCGGTGAATCAGGTACTTATGGCGCTCGGCCTGGGCTTTGAGCAGGCCCTGCCGCCGGCGGTGATCGTGGCCGCCAGCTCCAACTACCTGATCAACAATGTACTCACCTTCCGTTTTCAGCGCCAGAAGGGTCTGGCGCTGGTGCGGGGGTTGCTGAAGTTTCTTGTGGTCGCCTCCCTTCCGGTGCTTGCCAATGTGGGGGTGACTTCCGCCTTCTATTCCCTCGTTACCCGCGACACGTTCCTGGCCCAACTGGTGGGCATTGTGGTGGTCTTTGTCTGGAACTACGCGGCTTCCTCACGGTTTGTCTGGAACAGCCCCTAACAATCAAGATCAACAGAGTTGAAGCGAACTCACTACTTCGAACTCTGACGGGAACCCCGCATCAGCTCTGCAGACTGGTCTCTGCCATTCTGGTTCAGCAAGGTCTCTTTCTCGATGGATCAGTTTCGCCAACTGCAACCGTTCAGGAGACTCAACGCCCTCGCCGGTTCCGAAACGGCGGCCCGCCTTCTGGCATTGGTGCTCCTCTTGGCGCTCGTGCGGCTGCTCACGTTGGGGTCTTATCCCCTCATGGACACGACCGAGGCTCGCTACGCCGAGATCTCCAGAGTCATGGTGGAGCGCAACGACTGGATCACACCCTGGAACGATGCGACAACACCGTTCTGGGGGAAGCCGCCCCTGGCCTTCTGGCTCACGGCGCTCGGGCTGCGGCTGTTCGGGATCAACGAGTTCGCAGCCCGCCTCCCTCACTGGGTGATGGGTTTGGCCACAGCCTGGCTGGTCTGGTCGCTTGGAGTTCGCCGCTCACGCCGGGAAGGCGTGATCGCCCTTGCCCTGCTTTGGGGTTCGCTGATGTTCCTGGCATCGGCGGGGTCGGTCATGACCGACATGGCCCTGACCCTGGCCGTCACCATCTCGATGCGAGCGTTCTGGTTGACGGCCCACGGAGAGGCGTCGGAAAGGAGCCGCGAACGCTGGCTATTCTTTGTTGGTCTGGCCCTGGGCCTGCTGGCCAAGGGACCGATTGCCTTGGTTTTCGTCTTGCTGCCCACGGGCCTCTGGACGATTCTCTCGGGTCAGGCCAGATTGATTCTCCCCCGATTTCCGTGGCTCAAGGGACTCCTACTCACCCTGCTGATCGCCCTGCCCTGGTATTTTCTCGCGGAGCAGAGAACACCCGGCTTCCTCGATTATTTTCTACTTGGTGAGCATTGGCATCGCTTCGTGACTCCCGGTTGGGATGGAGACCGCTATGGGGTGGCCCACAAGTATCCGCGCGGAACCATCTGGTTGTTCCTTCTTGTCGATGTCCTGCCCTGGTCGCTGCTGCTGCCTTCCATGGTGTTGCTGATCCGAAGGGGAAGGCGAGCGATGGCGGAAAGCTTCGCCATTGATCCTTCCTGGCGCTCCTACCTTCTGTTCTGGGGACTCGCGCCTGCCGTGTTCTTCAGCTTCGCGGGGAACATCCTCTGGCCCTATGTCCTGCCGGGAGTCCCGGGGCTAGCCCTTCTCGGCGCCTCCTGGCTCCACCGCTGGCCTGCGCGGACGAGCATCGATCGTCTGCTCATGGGCGCCATCGCGTTCATGCTCCTACTCAGCCTGGCCTTTCCAATCGTCTGCCACAGAGCGGCCATCGCCACGAACAATTCGGCCAAGGCAGTTGTGGAAACCTATCTTTCTTTACGGCGGCAGGGCGAGGCTATTCTATTCATCAAACGCCCCTTTTCAGCCTCGTTCTACAGTCTGGGATCAGCCGAGCAGGTGGGCGATGCCGAAGAACTGCAGCGGCGACTCGATGAATCGTCCCGCGATTTTATCGTGCTTCAACGGCGGCAGATCGAAGCTCTTCCGCCTGCCCTTGTTGGCAGGATCCAAATGATTCGCTCCTTCGGACGTTATACTTTATTTGCGGAGAAGGAGCCATCAATGAACGCACTTCCCTGATCGCTTTCGCTCCATCTTGACCCATCCATTCCTGCCCTTGGCAGACCACTGCATCGCAGCGCTTCATCGGTCCCTTTCTCCCGAAGCCGCCGGGAGAGTTCATGGGTGCTGCGGCACAGTGGCCGCTGCCTCGGCCTGTCGTCCACCGCCATCATTTGGCTGGCAAGCCAGGATCAACAGAAGTTCTGGCGTGTGTCCCTGGCTTCCCACCCCACCCCATGACCCTTCCCCTGCGCCCGCGCGATTGGATCGTTGTGGCCCTGGCCATCGCTGGGCTGCTGCTGCTGGGGCAACTGGTGGCAGGTGAGGATCCGCTGCCCTTTGATGCCGCCCTACTCAAGGAGGTAGGCCATCTGCCGGGCCCCCTGCGGCTGACCCTGCTGCAGATCTACCGGATGAGCGGGGTCGGGTTCACCGGCGCCCTGGTGCTGGCGGCCCTGATCTACCTGATCCGCAAGCGCTGGTGGTTGGATCTTCGCCTGCTGATGGTGGCCACCGGTGGCATCCTCGGGATTGTGGACATCTGGCTCAAACCCCTCTTCGACCGCGCCCGTCCCCATGAAAAGTTGCTGGTGGTGGATGGCCACAGCTTTCCCAGTGGCCATGCGGCCGGATCGGTGGCATTTTATTTCGCGATGGTGGCGATCCTTTCGCTCCACTACCCGCGCCTGCGCCTGCCCCTCACGCTTGGTGCCCTCATCTGGACCGCCCTGGTCTGGCTGAGCACCCTGGTAGCCCGGGCCCACTGGCCCACCGACCTGCTGGCCGGCGGAGCGGTGGGCCTGGCCTGGCTCACGATCTGCCTGGCCTTCTGGCGCGGCGCCCAGTCCCCGGCAAACCGGCAGCCCCATTGAGCCCTCGGCAAGAACCTTTTCCCCACTCGGTCTGGGGGGCGGCGCCAAAGTGGTGGCTCACGCCCGCCCATCGTTGAGCCAACCTGCGTCCTCCTTCCCAGTGGAGATAGAAGCAATCGCGAAAGAAGCAAGCTCCTCTTCCTTGCCCCAGCCGAAGGCAGCGGCAGCGACGCCTCGGCTGAACGCGCTGCGGGGCGAACGAACGGCACCGGATCTCACAGAGAGCGAACGCCAGGAACTGCGGGCTGAACTTCATCGGGCCCTGCAGAGCTGCCCCTGGTTCACCATCGGGGTGATGGCTCCCACAGCAACGGCCGCAATCGAGGCCCTGCGCCGCTGTGAGCAAGCCCTGGGCTGGCCGGCACTGGCAGCCGACGGCTTTGGCGCGGCGGCGATCGAGGGGGCCGTTTTCCTCAAGGGGAATCAACGCTCCGGCACCTTTGTGATCCGCCAGGAGAACGGCCTTGGGGTCGGGGTGCTGATCAGTGGCCAGAACTCCGAGCAGCCGGAACTGGCCGACACCTGGGGCCCCCTGCCCCTGGATCTGCTCTGAGCCGGCGGTGGCTTCCCATCAACTGATCACGCTCCCGCCCCAGGGAGCAAGCCAAAACGACGGGTCCGTAGGCTGGATAGCTGTAATCCGGCGGCTGCGACCGCCTCTACCGGGTCCCGATGTCCAGCTCCACCGGCGTTGTTGCCCCTTCCGGTCCGCGCACCCTGCGGATCGCGTCCCGACGCAGCCAGCTGGCCATGGTCCAGACCCACTGGGTGCGCGACGAGCTGCGGGGAGCCCATCCCGACCTCAGCATCAGCATCGAAGCCATGGCCACCCAGGGCGACAAGATCCTGGATGTGGCCCTGGCCAAGATCGGCGATAAGGGCCTGTTCACCAAGGAACTGGAGGCCCAGATGCTGGTGGACCGGGCCGACATCGCCGTCCACAGCCTCAAGGACCTACCCACGAACCTGCCGGAGGGCCTGATGCTCGGCTGCATCACGGAGCGTGAGGATCCCGCCGATGCCCTGGTGGTGCACGCCAGACACCAGGACAGGACCCTGGCCACCCTGCCGGAGGGGGCGGTGGTGGGCACCAGTTCCCTGCGCCGCCTGGCCCAGTTGCGCCATCACTACCCCCACCTTGAATTCAAGGATGTGCGCGGCAATGTGATCACCCGACTTGAGAAGCTCGACAGCGGCGCATACGACTGCCTGATCCTGGCGGCCGCCGGCTTGGGCCGCCTGGGCCTTGCCGATCGCATCCATGAACTGATCGACCCCACCATCTCCCTCCATGCGGTGGGTCAGGGCGCCCTTGGCATCGAGTGCCGCGATGGGGATGCCACGGTGTTGGAGCTGATCCAGGTGCTGGAGCATCGCCCCACTGCCCTGCGCTGCCGGGCCGAACGGGCCTTCCTGCGGGAGCTGGAGGGGGGCTGCCAGGTGCCGATCGGCGTGAATACCCGCTTCAGCTCTCCGGAGGCCGGAGGCGATCTGGTGCTCACCGGCATGGTGGCCAGCCTCGATGGCAAGCGCCTGATCCGCGATGAGGTGAGCGGTGCCCAGGTGGATCCCGAAGCCCTCGGCATCAAGCTGGCCCGCAGGCTGCGGGAGCAGGGTGCCGGCCCGATCCTGGAGGAAATCTTTGCCACCGTCCGCCCCGAAGCCTGAATCCGCCGTGGTGGAGGGCTCCCCCCCAAGGCCCACGACGAGTAGGTCCCGACCCTTCCAGTGGAATCTGCTGGCTTGGGCGGCCCTGGTTGGCACCCTCACGGGATTCACGATCGTCGGCTTCCACCTGTTGCTGGAGTTCATCAACAACTTCCTCTATGGACCCTTCGTGGAGGGGCTGCTGGAGATCGCCAGGTCACCGATCGCCACCGCAGCCACCACCACCGCCGTCCCCCTTCCCTCACTCGATGCGGACAGCGGCACCCCGCTGAAATCGCTGCTGCAGCTTGGACTCGATGGCATCGGCTTCCTGGCCCAGCGGGATCCGGCCCCCGCACCGGCGGGCCCGACCTTGCCCAGCCCCCCCGATTGGCTGGCTCTTTGGCCCGTGGTGGTGGTGCCCACCCTGGGCGGACTCGCGGTGGGGCTGCTGCGCTGGCTGAGCGGCAACCTCGGCCCGGGCCTGCCCAGCCTGATGGCCATGGCCGATGGGGCCGTGGCCTCTACCCCCAGGCTGCCCCACCTGCGGCTTCTGGCGGCCTCCCTGAGCCTGGGAAGTGGCGCCTCCCTCGGGCCTGAGGGGCCGAGTGTCGAGAGCGGCGGCAACCTGGGGCTTTGGGTGGCCGAGCGGGGAGGCCTCGTTCCGGAGGCGCGCCGAGCCCTGGTGGCGGCCGGTGTGGCGGCAGGCCTGGCTGCCGGTTTCAAGGCCCCGATCGCCGGCGTGTTCTTCGCCTTCGAGGGCAACTTCAGCGGCACGCTCGGGCGACCCAGTCTGCGGGCGGTGCTGGTGGCGGCGGTGGCCTCCGCCCTGGTCACCCAGCTCTGCCTCGGCGACGATCCGATCCTGCGGCTGCCGGCCTACGAGGTGCGCTCCCCCTGGGAACTACCGCTTTATCTGGGGCTGGGGCTGCTGGCGAGCCTGATGTCGTGGGCCCTGATCCGCCTGATGGCCCTCGGCCGCGACCCCCGGCTTCAGAAGCTGCTCGGAAATCTGCCGCCCGGCCTGGCCACGGCCGCCGGTGGTGCCGCCGTCGGCGGCATGGCCCTGGTGTTTCCCCAAGTGCTGGGAGTGGGCTACGACACGATCGAGGCCCTATTGGGCAGTGACGGTGGCATCCCCCTGGTCACCCTGTTGCTGCTGATTGGGGTGAAGCTCGTAGCCACGGCGCTCAGCAATGCCACCGGTTTCGTGGGCGGTGGCTTCGCCCCGGCCCTAGTTCTGGGTGCGGTCATGGGCAACGCCTATGGCCAGCTCCTGGGGGAGGGTGGCTTTCATCTTCCGGTGGCCGAACCCCCCGCCTACGCCATGGTGGGCATGGCGGCGGTGCTCGCCGGCAGCGCCCGCGCTCCGCTCACCGCCCTGCTGCTGCTGTTTGAACTCACCCGCGACATCCGCATCGTGCTGCCGCTGATGGCGGCGGCCGGCCTGAGTGCCGCTCTGGTGGAGCGCTGGCAGGGTTTCGACAACGCCGGCCTTGTCGGCGCCGATCCGATCGAGGAGCGACGCAGGGCTCGCCTGGCAGCCCTTTCGGTGCGCGAAGCCTTCGAACCCACGGCGCCTCTGGTGCTGCCGGCCGACACTTCAGCCTCCGATGCCCTAGCGCAACTGGTACAGGCCCACGGCCACGCCCTGTTGGTGATGGAGAACGAGCAGGTGATCGGCCTGGTCAGCCTGCAGGATCTGCAACGGGGCCTGTCCGCAGCCGAGGAGGGCCGGGCCGAAGCACTGTCGCTCGGAGCTTGCCGCCGAGGCGACCTGCAGTGGCTGCCGGTGAGCGCACAGCTGGACCGACTCGAAGACCAGCTCCTGCCGGGGGGCCTGCGGCAGATCCCGGTGTTTGCGGTGGAGGAGAGCACCGTCGGCTATCTTCCCCACGGCCTGCCTGCCGGTGGCCTGCCGGTATCCGCCCTCCAGGGGGTAGCGAGCCGGGATGGGCTGGCCTGGGCACTCGCCCGCCAGCTTCAGCAGCGTCCCTTTGAAAAATCAGCCACCAAGGCTTCAGCCACCGGATCGGACTGAACAAGAAGCTGAAGGATCCGATCCAGATCAAGCTTGGAGAGCTCCCCGTCCTGGCACCACTTCAGCGATGTGCTGTTGAGGGGATCCGTGGTGCGTTGAGAACCAGAATGGGACATGGGAGTGGAGCTGTCGCGGGCGAGCGTCCAGCGGGCAGTCGGCAAAGATTAAGGTCAGGGAAGGCGAACTCAGCTCACTTCAGGGCTGATCTGCAGATTGTTTTCAACCTTTGCTGCAGAAGAGTTGCTTCGCTGCCATCAGGGCTTCACCTCCACCGGCGTGCCCACATCAACCTGGTCGAACAGGGCGCGCACGTGGGGTCCCAGCATGCGCACGCAACCATGGGTCACCGCCGCACCCTGGTGCACCGCCCAAGCCCAGGCCGGGGGGGTGCCGTGGATACCGAACTGATCCTTGCTGGTGGCATGGAATCCGATCCAGCGATCACCCAGGGGGCCATTGGCACCGATGGTTGGGTTGTTCTTGCCGCTCTTGGTGCTCTGGTACTGGGGATTGATCACCTTATTGCGGATGCTGAACACGCCTTTTGGGGTGGGAGTCGCGGGATCACCGATCGCCACGGGCCACTTGCCGAGAACCTTGCTTCCCTCCCACAGGCTGATCGTGCGCTTGCCGAGCTCCAGCACGATCTTTCGATTGCTGGCGGCCGTAGCCGCAGCGGTGGTGGCGGCGGGAGCCGGAACCACCGTCGGAGTAAGGGGCTGCTGCGAAAAAGGAGCGGTTGGGGCACGCCGGGAGGGGGTGGCCTCGATCGGTGGGAGGCTGGGCAGGGGCGGCAGCGGTTCGATCGCCTGAGCCCCTCTGCTGAGGCCAGCCAGGGAAACGGTGCTGAGGGCCAGGAGAGCGGCAATGGTGCGGTTCTTCATGGCTGAACGGTGTCGGGCAGGGAGTGGAAAGCCCAGGGATCTGGCATGGGATGGACCAGACCTCGGCGCCGAAGGAGCGGATGAGAGACCTGGTCGCGACTGATCAACCGACCAGCCTGGGTTCGATGGTGTTGGTATAGCGCGCTTCGCACACCTTGATAATGCGGACAGCTTCGGAACTGCCTTCAAAACCGTTCACGCGGCAGGTGCCGGGCTTCTTGAGGTCCTTGTAGTGCTCCCAGTAGTACTGGGTTTCCTTGAGCCAGTGGGCACCGAGCTGCTCGTAGGAGGTGATGTGATCCATGCGCTTGTCATCCGCAAGCACCGCGATCACCTTGTCGTCGACCTCACCGCCGTCATCGAATTTCATGATGCCGATGATGCGAGCCTCCACCAAGGAGCCGGGCACCAGCGGTTCGGTCACGCCCACGATCTCGATGTCGAGGGGATCGCCGTCCTCGTCCCAGGTGCGGGGGATGCAGCCGTAAGCGAAGGGATAGGCGAGGGAGGAGTAGCCGACCCGATCAAGCTTGAGGTGGCCGGTTTCGGTGATCAGCTCGTACTTGTTGATCGTGTTGGAGTTGAGCTCCACGATGGCGTTGAGCCGCAGCTCGGCCTCATCGGCGAAGGCCGGCAGCACGTGCAGCAGGTTCAGCATCGTGCGGCTGGGAGCGTGGTCGATGTTCGCCATGGGAGAGCGTTGCGCGGCGGCATCCTAAGGACAGCCCGGTCGGCGGTTCTATGGCGTACTCCGAAGCGGGAGCCCCCCCTGCCGGCTCAGGCCTCAGCGAGCAGCCGGTTCACCTTCTCCTCGAGGTAACGGAGGAAGGGCTCGGCGCTGAGCGGTGCGCCGCTGACCCGCTCCACCAGCTGATCCCCGGTCACCGAGCGGCCCAGGGGCCAGACCTTCTCGTGCAACCAGCCCCGCAGCCTGGCTTCTTCACCGGATGCCACCAGGCTTTCAATAGGCCCCAACTGGGCCTCCATGGTCTCGGACACCTGGGCACTGATTAGATGGCCGAGGGCATAGGAGGGGAAGTAGCCGAACAGCCCCTGGGCCCAGTGGATGTCCTGGAGACAGCCCTCGCGATCATTCGGCGGTGTGAGTCCCAGCAAGTCCACCATGCGGCGATTCCACGCTGCCGGCAGCTCCAGCACCGGCAGTCCTTCCTCCAGCAGAGCCTGTTCCAACTCGAAGCGCAGCACGATGTGCAGGGTGTAGCTGAGTTCATCGGCCTCCACCCGGATCAGGCCCGGCTGCAGGGGGTTGAGACCACGCCAGAACCCATGGGCGCCCCCCCAGGGATCAGCCCCGAGGGCCTGCACGAAGCGGGGTTGCCAGCAGGCCGCGAAGGCCTGCCCTCGCGCAACGCGACACTCCCAGAACAGGGACTGGCTCTCGTGCACCCCCATGGAGGTGGCCTCACCGAGAGGCCAGGGAAAATAGTGTTCGCCGCGGCGGGGCAGCCCCTGTTCATAGAGAGAGTGGCCCCATTCGTGGGCCGTGGCCAGGAAGGCGGAGAAGGGTTGCCCCTCCACCACGCGGGTGGTGATGCGGAAGTCGTCTGGGCCCACCGTGCAGGAAAAGGGGTGGGCCGAGCGGGAACGTTGACAGCGGGCCGGGTCATAGCCCCAGCTGTCCAGGAGTTGGCTGCAAAGGGCCTCCTGAACCGATTCCGGCAGCGCTACCTCCTCCAGGGGAGACGATACGGCGCCAATCACCCGATCGAGCAGAGCTGGAATGCGCTGCTGGAGAGGTTGAAACAGCTCCTGCAGACGGGCCTTGCTGATCTCCGGCTCGAAGGGCTGGGCCAGGGTCTCCCAGGGGCTGCGGGGAATCGGTTCGGCTGTGGCCAACTGGGAGGCCTGCTCCTGGCGCAGGGCGATCAGCTCCGCGAGGGCGGGGGCGAAAGAAGGGAAGTCGTTGCGGCGGCGAGCCTCCTGCCAGAGGGCATTCCCGCGCGACTGCGCCTTTGCCAGCTGGGCCACCAGGGTGGGATCCAGGCAGCGCTGACGTTCCAGCTCCAGCCGCAGCAGGGCCAGATTGCGGCGGTTCGCCTCGGAGGACTCCGGACCGATCTCCGCTCCCGCCGCCGCCAGCAGGTCGGTGTAAGCATCACTGCTCTGGCGCTGATGGAGCTGGGTGGCGAGAAGCGCGAGCTGTTCGCCGCGCCAGGCGGCCCCCGCGGCTGGCATCACGGTGTTCTGGTCGTAGTAGAGGGCACTGCTGATCGAACCCAATAGCCGGGTCTGGTGCAGATGGTCCCTCAGGCGCTGGTGGGCGGATCCGACCTCGGCCATGGGACACAACGGCAGCGAACACCAGCTTGCCGCCACAGCTCGACCGCTCGCGGGGGGATTGGCAGAAGCGGCGAGGGTCGGGTGATGGATGCGGACCGGGGCAAGGTCAATCCCTCCATCGCGGCGCGATTCGGCATCCAGAGCCAGGCTGGAGAGAGGCCCTTTGCGGGATAGCGCCATGCCACAACGCCGCTCCCGTCGCGTGGCCGCTCCTAGGGCCCTCAGCTGGCGCCGATGCAGCCAACGCCCCACGGGCCGAAGGGCTGGGGTGACCCTGTCCGTTGGCCTGATCCTGGCGCTGAGCGGTCTGCTGGGAGGAGCCAAGCCAGCCAAAGCCGCCAACCTGGACGACATCCGCCAGCTCGAGGATCTGATCAACGCCGCCGGCGCGGTGACTCTGGTGTCCGACCAGTGCCCCGCCAGCCATGCCGGCTACTACGAACGGGACAATGCCGGCCGCCATCGGCTGGTGGTTTGCCGCAACGTGGTGAACCTGGCGGATGTGGAGGCGGTGTGGGAGGTGATAGCGCATGAGTCCACCCACATCATGCAGGCCTGCACCGGCACGACCGCCATCGCCGATGAATCCATGCCCCGCACCTTCCGGGAACTGCGCACGATGGCGCCCCATTACGCCAAGTTGATCGACCTCGGCTACCCCAGCGGCGACCAGCGGCTGGAAGCGGAGGCCTTCTGGATGGAGCTCCAGGCACCGGCCACGGTGATCGGCCTGTTCCGCAGCCTCTGTGCCGGCGGTTTGCGGCGACCCTGAATCCCAAGCGCCATGCGCTGGCGAAGCTCACTGCCAGTGCAGCACCATCGGCACGGCGCCCTCCAGGCTCTTTTTCACGGGGCAGCCCTCACCGGCGCGTTTCAAGAGCTCCCGCTGGGAATCCTCCAGGCCGGCCGGCAAGGTGATCCACACCGTGAGCTGCTCGATGCGGCGCACCCCCGAGCTGGTCATGGTCTTCTCCACCCGGGCCTCACTGCCTTCAATGGCGAGGCCGTGGCGCTCGGCCGTGATGCCCATGATCGTGAGGATGCAGGTGGCCAGGGCGGTGGCCACCAGATCCGTGGGCGAGAAGGCCTCACCGCGGCCCTGGTTGTCGAGCGGCGCATCGGTGAGCAGCTCGGCAGCGGAGGCGACGTGAACCGCCTGGCAGCGCAGCTGGCCTTCGTAGCGGCAGGTCATGGTGGTCATGGCGCCCATGGCGGGGGATCCCCATGGTGATCCGCCATCGCGGCGCGACAAGCTCCCGTGGGTGCGGAGATGGCTGCCGCGGCCCCATCGCGGGTTTGGCGGCCGAAGCCCTCAGCCCCCCACAAGCTCCAGCTCCTGCAGCAGGCGGCGCTGGGCCCGGGCGGAGACGAAGCGATGGGATGCCTGGGCGCCGCTGATCGCCACCGGCGGCACCCCGATGCCAGGAAAGACCCCCGCGCCACACAGCACCAAACCCTCGATCGGGGTGGAACCACCCGGAAAGGGCCCACGATCCGCCGGCCAGGCCGGGCCATAGCTGCCCTGATGCACTCGCAGCCAGTGGCGGTGGCTCAGGGGGGTGCCCTTAAGTTCCAGCACAACCCGCTCGCGCCAGTCAGGCAGCAGTTGCTCAAAGACGTGATGGAACACCGAACAACGCTCCCGCTTCAGCGCCTCGTAGGCGGGGGTGCCCCGCTCCAGATCCTTCCAGATCTGCCAGGGTTCATTGGCCGGGGTGTAGCCATGCAGCACCTGGTGTCCGGCCGGAGCCAGGGAGGGATCGAGGCGCGACGGCATCGAGAGCACCACCATGTTGCGCTCGGCCCCGATACCCCGCTGCCAGTCGCCCACCCACACGGTGTGAACCGGCAGATCGGCGAGCTCCTCGCCGCCGCGCAGGCCCAGGTGCCAATGCAGGAAGCTGGCGCAGGCGGGCGTGGAGGCCTGGCGTGCGCGCCAGCGATCGGGCACCAGCTCCGGGGGCAGCAAATCAAGGGTGTCCCAGGGGCTGGCGCTGCAGATCACGCCGCGACGGGCACGGAGGTTCGCGCCACCGGCTTCGGGGGTCAGCCGCACCCCCGCAGCCCGGCCACCCTCCACCAGGATCCGCTCAACCGGTGCCTTGGTCCGCACCGTGCCGCCGTGGCGTTCGATGCCCCGCACCAGGGCCGCCGCGACCGCGGCGCTGCCGCCTAGGGGGTAATCGAGGCAGGCATCGGGTTCAAACCACTCGCCGAACAAGGTGGCCATCGCGGCGGCGCTGGTGTGGTCGATCTCCAGGCCGGAGATCAGGAAGCAGAGGAGCTCCACCCAGTGCAGCAGGAAGGGATCGCGCAGGTGGCGACGGGCCAGCGGGCCGAAGGCACCCCCCAGGGCCGCCAACTGGGGTGCCCGGCCCAGCAGTTCCAGGCCGGCGCCACCCCCCAGGGTGAGGATGCTGCCGAGGCCGGGCCGCAGGGCCAGAAGCGGCAGGGAGCGAGCGGCGCGGCAGAGGGGCTCGATCGCGATCAGGAAACCATGCCATTCGTCCGCCACGGCGGGTCCCCGCAGCTCCCGCAGCACCTCCAAGAAGGGATCCATCCCCACCCCCACCCGCAGCCGACCCTCCGGCAGCAGCAGATCCCAGTGGTGGTAGGGCACCACCGGCACCGATTCCCCCACCGCCCGCAGCACCTGGGTGAGGGGATTGCTGGAGGGCCAGCGCCCCAGGCCACTCCACAGGGAGGGCCCTGACTCGAACTGAAAGCCGCGCCGGCTGAAGCCGTGGGCAGCACCGCCGGGAACGCTGTGGGCCTCAACCACCAGCACCACAAGGCCATGGCGGGCGGCGATGGCGGCGGCACAGAGGCCCCCAAGACCGGCACCGATCACGATCAGGTCGGGTTCGTCCGGACGACCGCCAGGAGTCGCTTCAGCGCTCATCGTGGCTCCCGGATCAGCCCCTGCCCAGCATCAGGCTGAACCCTCACGGCTACCGAAGAGGGGGGCTCCAACAGGCATGGTGCAATCGAGCCGGATTGCCGGAGCGCTGCTGTACCGGTCACAACCCTCCGGCAGGGACGGCATCCTCAGTTCGCTCCAGATCGGCGGAACCGGCCGGTGGCATGACCCCAACAGCAACCCGATCGCCGCCGGGAGGAGCACCCCCGCAACGCCCAGCGCGAATCGAGCAGAGCTGCTCAAGGCTGGGTCGGCCGGTGATCCGGAGCCGCACCGAGGCCCAGATGGCATACAGGGCGTTCACCAATGGCGCCAGTAGGGGCCAGCCGGTGGGGGCATACAGCCACCCCAAGCCGATCAGCTGATAGGCGCGACGGAAGACATCCACATCCTTCACCACTTCGCCGGTGGCTTCGAGGGCATGGATGCGGCCCATCGCCTCGCGATAGCTGATGCCGCCATGGGTCGCCGGTTCGTAGTCGCCGGCATCGATGTCCACGAAGGCGAGCCGAGGAGCACTCGGATGGAGACGCCGGTCACGCTGCTCAAGGAAGCGCACCTCCCGCACGCAGAGGGGGCAGCCGCCGTCGTAGAGGATCGTGAGCTGGTCCATGGATCGACGTTAAGCAAACGAGCGGCCCCGCTGAGGGACCCGAACCCTGCCACCAAACAGCTTCTGCAGTTCCTCCAACGGCACCGGCTCCTCCAGACCAGCCCTCGACAGGCCAACGGCATGCGGATCGAGCGGGATCCCGGTATCCGCCCTGCCGTTTAGAGCTGCCATTCAGGCCTGTCATTCAGGGGTTGGCGGCGGCCAACCCTGCAACGGGTTGCCAGCCTTCACACAGGATCCGTTCTTCCGATGCTGCGCCAGAGCCTCCATGCCCTCAGCCTCCAGACCAGCGGTGAGGGCTTCACCGACCTCACCGGGGCCCTCAACCGGGAGATCAGCGCCAGCGGACTGAAGAACGGCTTGGCCACCCTCGCTTCGTTGCACACCAGCTGCAGCCTCACCGTCAACGAGAACGCCGATCCCCGCGTGCTGGAAGATCTGGCCACCTTCCTGCGGGCCCTGGTGCCGGCGGAAGGGGTGAGGCCCCTGAGCGGCCGGGGTGAGCTGCGGCCCTGGCGGCACGACGACGAAGGCCCCGACGACATGCCGGCCCACATCCGCACCGCCCTCACGGCCACCAGCCTGAGCCTGGGCTTTCAGGGTGGAGGTTTGCTGCTCGGTACCTGGCAGGCGGTGTACCTCTGGGAGCATCGGGCCCGGCCCCACCGGCGCCAGCTCAGCCTGCATCTGATCGGCGAGTGAGGCGGGCGCCGAAACCTGCCCGGGCCTTGCTGGTATCAGGCATGGTTGAGGACCAACCCAGCACTCCTCCATGGCTGCCCAGCCCCTCAGCCCCGATGCGATCGCCCAGCTACCCCAGCAGCTCCCCGCCTGGACCCTGAAGGAGGGCAAACTCCACCGCGAGCTTCGCTTCATCGATTTCTCCGAGGCCTTCGGCTTCATGGCCCGGGTGGCCTTGGCCGCGGAACAGCTGAACCACCACCCCGAATGGAGCAACGTCTGGAACCGGGTGGTGATCAACCTCACCACCCACGACTGTGGCGGCCTTTCCAGCCTCGATCTGACACTGGCCCAGCGGATCGATGCGCTGGCAGGCCAACTGGGGGCCTGAAGGTATCCGATCGTTCCTTCCGCTCAGACCGGTTTCGCTCAGAATTGTCCCTTCAGGCCGCTCCCATCGCGAAACAGCAGCCTCCCGGCGGAACTCCTGGCGACGCGCAAGGGAGGCGGGAGCGCAGCGTTCCCCACTTAGGTCAGCAGCTCCACAAAAATCAGGCATGAATGCCTATGGCTTCACCCTGCGGATAGGGCAACAGTGATGGCATCGAACCGGAGGCACCAGCGATGGACGACACGCCACCCAATCAGGTTCCAGGAGTGCGCTGACCGCAGGCCCCTGCTCCAACAGTCTTGTTCCGAACTGAGGTTTCCAGGTCCCCAGCGGATCACCCGATGCACCGCCCCAGGTGCCCCCGGGTCACGGAAACCGATCCCATGGATGCCATGGCCCCAGGTGCCGCCTTCCGCAGCTCCGCCCCTAACCCATTGTTTCTGATCATCAAATGATCACCAAAAGCTGACGCTTCTTGATGGACGTCGCATGGTGCCGGCCTGGAACCTCGTGCCAAGTCGGCCCCATCACCCATCCCGGCCCGACGGGCCCTCGTCGCATCAGCCCTGACCAGCCCAAGAACCACCCGGATCACGACCCCCCCCATCCACGAACGCCAGCCAGCACGGCTGGCGGCCATCGGGAGGGCACGGTGCCGCTGAAGCCCGATCCAGCAAGGATCGGGCTTTTTCATGGCGAAGTCCTGCCGTTCAATGCCGGCCCCGGGCCCGGGAACCACTACGGCGCGTGAACCGGCGCTGCGTGGCGGCACGGGAGCAATACCATCCCTGCAGCTCGCAGCAACTGCCATGCTCGTTGGCGAAGTGTTCCTGGAAACCATGGCCACCGGGATCATCACCCAGCAGGAAATCGACTGGCTCACCACCCATCAGGCTGGCTTCAGCCGAGAGGAGGAGGCGATGGCCCTCAAGATCGGCCGGCTGCTTGATGAGGGCCAGCTGCAGATCGGATGCCGGCTGCTGGGCAAGGACGTCCCCGAGGCCCATCTTGCCTCCTGAGGTGAGAAACACTGCCGGGTGAATCCCGGTCCGCCCTCAGGCCAGGGATCCGCCGCAACTGGATCCCGCCCCGGCGGTGCAGCCGAAGCAGTGTCCCCCAACCCGGATTGGCCAGCCGCAGGGGTCCCAGTCCAGCAGATCTCTAAGGTGGCGCGGCTCCGGCAGGCCCAGCCCCAGTTGCTGGTTGAAGTCGCAGTCATGGAGGCGGCCCTGCCAATCCACGCTCAGCAGGCTGCAACACATCACGCTGGAGAGGTTCTCCGGGCGGTGGTGGAGGCGCAGCAAGTTGTGGTAGCTCTCCAGGCCCTCCGGACTCAGGGCCTGGGCGAAGCGTTGAATCGGCATGTTTGTCAGGGCCAGCAGCCGGCTGAACACCACGCCATGGTCCCGGGCCAGGACCCGACGATAGTCCTCCTCAAGCTGCCGCTGGGGCGGGGGCAGCACCGCACCCTGGGGATTGAACACCAAGTCCAGCTCCAAAGCGGAGCCTGGCTGGCCGTAGCCGAGGCTGTTGAGTTGCTGCAGGCCGGCGATGCTGCGCGTGAACACTCCGGCCCCCCTCTGCCGATCCACGTTGTCCGCGAGGTAGCAGGGCAACGACGCCACCACATGCACGCCCTCGTCGGCCAGAAAGGCGGCCAGGTCCTCTTGGCCGCTCTCCTGAAGGATGGTGAGGTTGCAGCGATCGATCACCTCCACCCCAAGGGCCCGGACCTGGCGCACCAGGCTGCGGAACTGGGGATGGAGTTCGGGGGCTCCCCCGGTGAGATCGAGACAGGAGAGCCGGCGAGCCTGGAGGACGGCCGGGATGAGCGCCACCGTGGCGGCCTCCATGCTTTCGGTGCGGTTCGGACCGGCCCCCACATGGCAGTGGCTGCAGGCCTGGTTGCAGCGGTAGCCCAGGTTCACCTGCAAGGTGGAGAGAACCCCGCGGCGGATAGCGGGAAACTCCATGGTCAGCCGCGTGTCGTCCCCAGAGTCCGCAGCCCGAACCACGCTGACAGGAGCAGGGTTAACGATGGACATCCTGAGGCTGAACCGCTGGCCGGGGTCGAGGCTAGGGGGCCGCGACCGGGGGGCCCGGGGAGTCCCGTCGATGCGGCTGGATGCAGCGACACGGGGCTGATCGGAGCAGGCCTGGTCCATGGGGAGCAGCAGGTGCAGCGAAGGAGGAAGATGGCTGGATTCCGATCGCTTCCATGGCCCGCTTCCTGCTAGTGCTGAAACCCAGGTCTCCCCTGGACACAACAGCCCTGATCGCGGGACTGGAACCGATGCTCGATGAGCTCGAAGCTGAGGTCGACCACCGCACGGCGGCCCACCTCAGCGCCATGCTCAGCGGTTCCGAGAACCTGCGCCTGCAGCTGTTCGCCGATGTGCAGTCCAAGCTGGAAGGTCGGGTTCTGGAGGTGGTGCTGATGAGCCGGGAGGCCATGGGCCGCGGAGCTCCGCTGACGCGGGAGCGCTTCGAGCGACTGGTGAACCTGGCGACCGACACCATGCCCCATCTGACCCCGGTGTTCCGTTCCGATCGGGATGGCCCGATGCCCTTCGGCGTTTGATGCGATGACATCGATCCGGACGCTCCGCCCGGCCTCCGGGCCCCTTCCCCAAGCCGACCAGCTCGATCCCCCCCGGGGCTATCGGCTCCTGGCCTGGATTGGCCTGGTGGCGAACGCTCTGCTGATCCCAGCCGGCATCTTCACGATCCTGCGGGATCCGATCTGGCGGATCCCCAACATCGCCGTGGGGGCGGGGGCCGTTCTCCCCTGCGCGGTGGTGGGTCTGGTGGCCTGCATCGCCCTGCTGCGCTGGCGGCACTGGGGGGTGGTGGTGGCGATCGTGGCCCTCTCCCTGAACCTGGCTATCGCGTTGCCCTACGGCATCGTGCGGCTGGTGATGGTGGCGCAGGGCCGCCTGGTCCTGGCCCTGGCCTTGCCGCTGCTGCTCGCCGGCCAGGCGGCTGCGCTGGTCTTCTGGTGCAGGCCGGGCGTGCGCCAATACCTGCGCTGAGTCCCGCTGATCGAGACAAAACACAACCGGCACCCCAATCTGTGACGACGGTGACAGTGAGCAGCTGGCACAGCCTTGACAATGGAGAGCTGTCCAGGGTTGTGTTCGATGGTTCTGCCCCTTCAGCCTCAGTCCGTCACCAAGGTCGCCGGCGGAGTTGCCCGACCGGGCACGGCTCCGGGTTCCAATCAGCGGGTCTACCGGCTGGTGGATCACCGGGGGGATCCCCATCCCGTGCTCGACGATCTCTACGACACCCTCGACGCCGCCTGGTCGGAAGCCCTCTCCTGGTGGCATGGCGAGCGGGGCCCAGCGGCACCGCCCGTGGGCATCGGCGTGGAGGTGAGCACCGGCAGTGGGGTGTGGCGCACCCTGCGGCACCCGGAGGGCTGATTCACCAGTAGGTGTTCTCGTAGATCCGCAGCGTGCCCACGCCCACAGGGCTTCCCAGGGGATCGGGACCAGCCGGATAGGCCACCACCTGGAAGAGATAGGTGTCTGACTGGATCGGATTGGTCCAGGGCACCACCGATACGGTCACGGTGCTGCCCGGCTGAATCGGCTCCGGGAACTCCAGTGTCATGGTGCGGGTGCCGTTGTTGAAGTGCGCCTTAACGGGCACTGGGCGCCCCTCGCGCCGCGGCCTGCCGAGAAAGGCGCGGGTGCGCTCCAGCAGGAAGGGAAACTGTCGGTCGACCCCGCGGATCTGCTGGAACGTGAAACCGGCGAGGGACGCTCCAGCCTCGGGGTCCAAGTTGAGGGTGAAGTAATACTCCGGCAACGGCTGGCCGACCGTGGTGTTGTAGCTGACCAGGTCAACCTGCCAGGGGGCCTTCACGAACACGGTGGAACCGGCCAGCTCAAGGGCCCTGGCAGGAGCACCTGGCAGGGTCAAAAGCCACGGCTGCGGCTGGAGAGACACCGATGGCTCAGAGGTTGTGAAGCGAGGAGATTCGGGATAACCCCAGGCCAGCAACGCCGCTCCGAAGACAACTCCGCTCCAACGAGGTGGCCAGCGCATCAGCGGGTTGGACCATCGACTGGTGAAAAGTTAAGCCTGCTCCCGGCTCGCCACCAGGAAGGGCTGGGGATCCTGATCGCGACGGTGCTGCAGCGGTAGGGGATGGCCGGGGGCTGCGGCGGCGACCGGATCGAGAGCAGCGGTTTGCAGCAGTGCCTGCCGCAGGCTGCGGGCGGCATGGAGCGGCATGTCCCTCGGCACGCTGATGCGCTGGGCCAGGCTTCGGAGCCCTGCCGCCGTACCACCCGGAGGAGGGCAGGCGGTGCCCCGGCTCAGCTGGGTGAGGGCGCAGCGCAGGGCTGTGTCAAACGAGTCGGCATCGCCTGCATCCCCATAGCGGGCCACCAGCGTGCGCCGGTGCCGCAACACCCGGGCCAGGGCCACGGCCACCGCATCGGGCGGTTCAGCCTGGCTGGTTTCCGGATCGTCCTCTCCAGGAGCACCGATCGGCCAGGGACCGTGATCAATCCGTTCGGCAAGCTGCCGCTGGAGTGGGGAACCATCGGCATAACAGCCCCCCATCTGGGGAGGCAGATCATGGGCATGGGTATGGAAGTCACTCTGGGTGGCCAGGTATGCGGGTCGCTCCTCAAGGGCCCGGAACCAGCGGTCGATGGCTGCGTGCCGGCGCCGCAGCAGGTAGCCCTTGTAATAGGCCAGGCTCGCCCCCATCCGTTCGACATAGGGAACGAACACCAGGTCAGCCGAGCTGATCTCCCCCAGCAGGAAAGGTCCAGGGGTGGCCCCCAGGACCTCGGCCATGGCGGTGGCCATGCGATCGAAGTCTCGGGCGGCCTGAGTCTCGGCGCTGGGGCCCCGATGCGGCACACAAAGCCACTGGCACCAGGCTCGGAACAGCAGCCGCTCCAGCCGACGCAGCGGCATGACCTCGGGAGCCTCCATCGCGAACCGCAGCGGCCCGAAGGCCGCCTCCAGGGCCAGAAGAATGCGATCGCTCTCGGTGATCAGCCGCCCGTCGAGCTCCAGCGCCGGCAACATCCCGGAGGGCACCAGCTGGCGGTACCAGCTCTCCTTCTGCCCGTAGCAGACCATCGTGACCTTGCGAACCCGATAGGGAATTCGCTGCTCCTCGAGCCACAGCCACACCTTCTGGCAATAGGGACACCAGGCGTGGTGATCGCGGTAGAGGGTCACCCGCACCGACGCCTCGCTTTGGCCGAACAAACGAAGGCAGGCCTGGGCGCTGGCGGGGCCGTTGATGCGATCGGGCAGCGGAGCTGCCCATCCCTCCAGCTGGGTCCAGGTGGCGGACAACCCAGGCGAAAGAACGCCCGGGGAAGACGATTCGGCGGACAACGGAGCGGCCAAGGCTGCAAGGGGGAACAGGCTGATCCTGGCGGAGCCCCCGGCGGAGCATGAGCGTTGGCCGTGGGATCCCAAAACAAAAAACCGGACCCGCACCCTTGCGGTGAAGGGGGGATCCGGGAGTGCGGGGCTGGATGCCGATGCGGGCTCAGCCCTTGGTGGCCGCGGCCTGGTGGTGGTACTCGTGGCCGCGATAGTGGAAAACGCGGTCGGTATCGACCGCAGCGGCCTCGTGCAGGAGGGTGCGGGTGAAGTGCAGGCCGCGGTAGGCATGGTCCACTGGGATGGCGGAGGGCAGCTGGCGCTGCACCTTGTCGTAGCGGATGCCGCGGTACTGAAGACGGGTCATGGACTCAGCCTCGAAGGGTGGGGTTGGTTTCCGCTTCGTGGAGTGGAGCAAGGAGCGTTGCTTCGCCGAGCGGATGGCTACTTCCGGTGATGCCGATCCCGGTAAACCGGGAGGCCTTGGTCCGCAGACCAATCACCCAACGTTTTGTCCTCCATCTCATTATGCAGCAAAAAGATGTTCATGGCGAACATTTCACCAGTTCCTTCATCTGCCGTCACACAGCAGGGTGTCAAGCCCTCGCTCATATCCCAGATATCCCAGCCTCAGAGCCTCTATCCGGCTCCAGCCGCGCCTGGCGAACCCCGCCCAGGCGAATTGCGAAACATGGAAATTTCGTAATTTCAACTACCGACGCCTGCCGCGAGGTGCTGAACCATTGATTAATAGGCGGCTCGCGGCCGCCCCATCACGATCCAATCCCTCATGACCGTTGTTCCACCCCATCCGAACAGGTCGGCGGCGCGGAGTCTCCAGCAAGCCAGCCTTTCGGAAGCCCCCCGGCTTCTGCTCAGCAGGATCCGGGGCCTGTCCTCCAACCGCACGCTGACCTGGTTCGCCTGCATCCCAGTCGCGCTGCTGGGCCTGGGCCTGTTTAACCTTTCGGCCCATGCGGCCCAGCTGCCCGAACTGACCCCGGCCTTCCTGGCCAACAACATGTTCGTGCTGATTTGCGCCGCCCTAGTGATCTTCATGAACGCCGGTTTCGCCATGGTCGAGGCCGGGCTCTGCCGCCAGAAGAACGCCGTCAACATCCTGGCCAAGAACCTGATTGTGTTTTGCTTGGCGGCGACGGCCTACTGGTTCATCGGTTACAAGATCATGTACAACGCCAGCTGGGTGATCCCAGGCTGGCTCAAGTTCGGCGGTCTGTTCTTCGATCCGACCGTCACTCCGGAGATGGTGACCGGCGGCAAGCTGGTGCCCAGTGTGGACTTTCTCTTCCAGCTCGCCTTCGCCGGCACCGCGGCCACAATCGTTTCGGGCCTAGTGGCCGAGAGGATCAAGTTCGGTGAGTTCATCATCTTCTCGCTCATCCTCACCGGCATCCTCTATCCCATTTCTGGCTCCTGGCAGTGGAACGTGGGTGAGGGCTGGCTCAACAAACTGGGATTCATCGACTTCGCCGGATCCTCAGTCGTGCACTCCTTTGGTGCCTGGGCGGGTCTGATTGGAGCCATCCTGCTCGGCCCCCGCATCGGCAAATTCGTCGACGGCACCCCCCAGGCCATGCCCGGTCACAATCAGGCGATTGCCACCCTCGGCTGCCTGATCCTCTGGCTCGGCTGGTTCGGCTTCAACCCCGGCTCGATGTTGGCCATGAACGAACAGGTTCCCTACATCGCTGTCACCACCACCCTCGGTGGTGCCGCCGGCGGCATCGCCGCCACCCTGTTCAGCCAGTTCACAGGCGGCAAACCCGATCTCTCAATGACCATCAATGGCATCCTGGCCGGTCTGGTGGGTGTCACCGCAGGCTGCGACGCCTATTCCATGCCCGCCGCCTGGGTGATCGGTTTCATTGCGGGCATTCTCGTGGTTTTCTCCGTCTCCCTGATCGACAAGCTCGGCATCGATGATCCGGTCGGTGCCTGGTCCGTGCACGGCACCTGCGGCATCTGGGGCACCCTGGCCGTGGGCCTGTTCAACCTGGACAAGGGTCTGTTCACCGGAAACGGCTTCGGCCAGCTCGGTGTACAAATCGTGGGCGTGCTGGCCTTTGCGATCTTTTCGGCGGTCACCTCCTGGATTGTCTGGTCGGTGATCGGCGCCATCTTCGGCGGCATTCGCGTCACCCCAGCCGAAGAAACCGAAGGTCTCGACATCGGCGAACATGGCATGGAGGCCTATCCAGACTTCGCCTCGGCGAAATGAGCTGGAAGGGTGGGGATCTGCGATCTCCACCCCACGATCCATACCATCCTTGCCGCTTCGTTTACCGCATCAAGTCTGCCGAGGTGATGTTCGCTTTCGATCTGCAGCATCATTTTCTCAAGTGGTAACGATAACTACCGGCTCAACACCCGCTCACGACGGATGGTGGGTAGGAACGCTGAGGTTCCTCTCTTTCATGGCTTTCGTCCCTCTGGTCAGCGGTGGTTTCACACCGCTCACTGTCTTTGACCGATGGCGCAGGCGCTTCCTGGCGGGGGTCCAGGATCCGCAATTGCGCCGCTCCGCCTTCGTGATGATCGGCATCGCCGCAGGTCTGGTTCCGCTGATGGCTGGAGCTGCCCACGCCGCCCTTCCGAAAGCTGTCAACGACGGTGCCGACACCCTGCTGATGCTGATCGGCTCGGCCCTGGTGCTCCTAATGACTCCAGGCCTGGCGTTTTTCTACGGGGGCTTCACCCGCTCGAAGAACGTGCTCAACACGATGATGATGAGCTTTTTCCTAATGGGGCTGATCGGGGTGCTCTGGGTGGTGATCGGCTACAGCCTCGCCTTCGACTCTGGCTTCAAGAGCCCCTTCATCGGTGGCCTCGGATCGATGTGGATGAACGGGGTCGGCGGTGAATTCGGCGATGCCCCCCTGGCCGACGGCTTCAACCTGAGCGCCTCCTCCTTCGCCCTCTTCCAGGGCATGTTCGCGATCATCACCCCGGCTCTGATCTCGGGCGCGATCGTTGAACGGGTGAGCTTCAAGGCTTGGTTCTGGTTCTGCCTGATCTGGAGCCTCCTGATCTACTCGCCGATGGCCAAGATGGTGTGGGGCGGTGGTTTCCTCGGCCCCTTCGGTAGCGTTGGAGCGATTGACTTCGCCGGTGGCACCGTGGTGCACATCGCCTCGGGTGTGGCGGCCCTTGTTGCCGCCGCCATCATCGGCGAACGCAGCACTTGGCCGAACAGCAAGCGTCCTCCCCACAACGTTCCCTTCATTCTTCTGGGTGCGGGTCTGCTTTGGTTCGGCTGGTTCGGTTTCAACGGCGCCAGCATGTTCGCCGCCAAGACCGCTGGCTATCCCTTCCTCACCACCACCACCTCGGCTTCTGCCGGTCTACTCGCTTGGTGCCTGATTGAATGGTTCAAGGATGGCAAACCCACCGCCGTTGGAGCTGCCACCGGTGCGGTGGCCGGATTGGTGGGGATCACTCCCGCCGCCGGTTTCGTCTACTTGCCCCAGGCAATCCTCATGGGTGCGCTCACCGCCCTGGCCTGCTTCATCGCCGTTCAGATCAAGTCGGCAATCAAGTTCGACGATTCCCTTGACACCTTCATGGTGCACGGAGTCGGCGGTACCGTTGGCGCCCTGCTCACCGGCATTCTTGCTGCCAAGTCGTTGGTTCCAGCCGACTACTTCCCCCTCTCGGCAAAGATCATGGAAGAGGGTGGCAATGCCGGCCTATTCGTCGCACAATTCAAGGCCGTTCTGTTCACCTACGGTTTCGTGGGTCTCGGCACAGCCCTGATTCTCTGGTTCCTCAAGCTGTTCATGCCTCTACGCGTGAACGAAAATGATGAGGAACGGGGCCTCGATTTTGTGGCCCACGGGGAAGAAGCCTACGATCCAATGACCAACTGAGGCGGAGAACCCTATGAAAATGATTACGGCCCTCGTGCGTCCCTCCAAGGTTGATGCCGTCAAGACCGCACTGGTCGCCCTCGACATCGTGGGCATGACCGTGAGTGATGTGCGCGGTTTCGGCCGCCAGAAAGGCCAAGTGGAGCGTTATCGTGGCAATGAATTCACCGTGGAATTTCTCCAGAAAAGCAAGATTGTTGTGGTGGTTAATGACTCCAAGGTCGAGACCGCCATCGAAGCCATCATGGAAGCCGCCCGCACGGGCGAGATCGGTGATGGCAAGATCTTCGTGAATTCTGTGGAAACGGCCATCCGAATCCGCACGGGGGACCGCGGCGATTCAGCACTCTGAATCCAGTCAGGCGAATCACTAGGCCCCTCTATGCAGGGGTCTTTTCTTTTGCATGATTCACTCAGTGCCGTCTTGGGAGACACGACAATTCATAATGAGTGTGCCAAGAAATGTGGAAGAATCAACCTGAATCGGCTCATCAAAACTCATGCCCACATAATGAACCCGCATCACATCATCACTCCATAGCAATCGCGCCTGACGTTCGATAACCTGCGAACCAGCGTGCTGGTGGAGTCGCAGGGTACAGGAGATGCCGGTGGGGATCGGCTTGTAAGCCTGGATACAAGCCCCGCGAGTGCTGATATCCCACAACAGTCCATGATATCGACGTGTAGCTGTGATCAACTCGGCATTGATACGCACACTCAGCACCGGAACCGAATAACGAGGCTCCCGGCGCTTAGGATTGAGCTGAGACCCCTCGGACTTCGACTTTGGACGAAACCAGGGGTTCATTACTACCTCTCTTGAATCCACAATACGGGCAACGTCCCACAGAATGCGACTACAGGGGCATATCACGCCCCATTCCCTCAGACCCCCGTGCCGACCCCCGCAGCCCCTGACCACGTCGATCTGCTCGTGATCGGGGCTGGATCCGGCGGCCTCGCCGCCGCTAAACGGGCTGCTTCCTACGGGGCCAGGGTGGCCATCGTGGAAGGCGATCGAGTCGGGGGGACCTGCGTGATCCGGGGCTGTGTGCCCAAGAAGCTGCTGGTCTACGGAGCCGCCTATCGCCAGTGGCTCGCCGACGCCCCCAGCCATGGCTGGTTACCCCTGCAGGCCGAGGGCCTGCGCTGCGATCCCCCCCGGTTATTTGCGGCGGTGCGGGCCGAGGTTGATCGCCTCCACGACCTCCACCTCGGCTTCCTCGACAAGGCGGGGGTGGAGTTGGTGCCGGGCTGGGGACGATTTGTTGACGAGCACACCGTGGCGGTGACCGACTCCCGGGGAGAGGGGCGCCGGTTGCGGGGGGAGCGGATCCTGATCGCGGTGGGCGGGCGCCCTCTCCGGCCACCCCTAGCGGGTGCTGATCTCGGCTGGGTCAGCGACGACCTGTTCGAACTCCGGGAGCTGCCGCAGCGGGTGGTGGTGGTGGGAGGGGGATTCATCGCCTGCGAATTCGCCGGCATTCTCCACGGCCTCGGGGTGGAAGTGATCCAAATCATCCGGGGGGAGCGGATCCTGCGGGGGTTTGATGGTGAGGCTGCGGCCCACGTGCAGGAGGCGATGGTGGCCGCCGGCATCGATGTGCGAACCAGCACGGTGCCGGGCGCCATCGAACGGGATGGTGAGGGTCTGCGTCTGCGCACCGCCAGCGGGGAGGCGATCGGTTGTGGCGGCGTGCTGCTGGCCACGGGCCGCAGGCCGTTCCTGGAAGGACTGAACCTCGTGGCGGCCGGTGTGCAGGTGGTCGACCGGCGGATACCCGTGGACCCGGATCAGGCCACGAATGTGTCCCACATCTTTGCGGTGGGCGATGTGACCGACCGCATCAACCTCACCCCCGTCGCCATCGATGAGGGCCGCGCCTTCGCCGACAGCACCTATGGCCTCCGTCCCCGGCGCGTGAACCACGATCTGGTGGCGAGTGCCGTGTTCAGCCAACCGGAGCTGGCCACCGTGGGGCTCAGCGAGGAGGAGGCTCTCCGCCGTCACGGCAGCGAGGGGGTGCGGGTCCACCGGGCGCGCTTCCGTCCGATGACCCAGGCCCTCTCGAAGCGCGGACCGATGGTGCTGCTCAAACTCGTGGTGGAGGTGGCCAGCGACCGGGTGCTTGGCTGCCACATGGTGGGCGACCATGCCGCCGAGATCATCCAGATGGCGGCGATCGCCGTGGGGATGGGGGCCACCAAGGCTGACTTCGACCGCACCATGGCCCTGCACCCCACGGTGGCCGAAGAGTTCGTGACGATGGCGGGCTGATCGCGCTCGACTTGCCCAGATCAGACGGCTGCGAGCCCCTTTTCGTTGAACACCCCTTCGAACAGCACCGAACTGAGGTAGCGCTCACCGGAATCGGGCAGCACCACCACGATGGTTCGGCCAGCGAACGCCTCCTCCCTGGCCAGCCGCAGGGCCGCCGCAGTGGCGGCACCACAGGAGATGCCCGCCAGGATGCCCTCCTCCTTCATCAGCCGCCGGGCCATCGTCACGGCCTCTTCGTCACTCACCGTCTCGACCCGATCGATCAAGCTGAGATCCAGGTTCTCCGGCACGAAGCCCGCTCCGATGCCCTGGATCTTGTGGGGCCCGGGGCGAAGGGGCGCCCCCGAGAGGGTCTGACCAATCACCGGGCTATTGAGCGGTTCGACCGCCACCGACACGATCGAGCGTCCACGGGTCTGCTTGAAATAACGACTCACTCCGGTGATCGTGCCCCCGGTGCCCACACCGGACACGAAGACGTCCACCTCTCCTGCGGTGTCGTCCCAGATTTCCGGGGCGGTGGTGTCGTGGTGGATGCGGGGATTGGCCGGATTGCTGAACTGCTGGAGCATCAGGTAGCGGTCGGGATGGCTCTCGACCATCTCCCGAGCCGCCGCGATGGCGCCACCCATGCCCAGTCGCCCCTCCGTGAGCACCAGGCGAGCTCCGTAAGCGGTGAGCAGCTTGCGCCGCTCCATGCTCATCGTTTCCGGCATCGTGAGGGTGAGGGGGATCCCCCGGGACGCCGTGACAAAAGCCAGGGCGATGCCCGTATTGCCGCTGGTGGGTTCGATCAGCTCCCGGCCTGATCCCAACAGTCCATCCTTTTCGGCCTGCCAGATCATGGCGGCGCCGATCCGGCATTTCACCGAATAAGCCGGATTGCGACCCTCAATCTTGGCCAGCACTTTGGCGCAGCAACCTTCCGTCACGCGGTTCAACTGCACCAAGGGCGTGTGACCGATGCTCAAGCTGTTGTCAGCAAGGATGGGGCTCATGCAGGAATCCGGGGCCGCTGCTTTGGCCAACCCTAATCAGAGGCGGTGATCCTGCCCTGTCAAGAAGCCGTGACACCTTCCCGCCCCGCTCCCGCTCCATAGGATGAAGTCAGCTGGTCATCGCTCGATCCCTGGTGTCGCGACCCTTCCCGCTGCTGCCCAGCCTGAGCGGCTTGCTGTTGCTGCTGCTCTCCGTGGCCGTGCTCACCCTGGTGATCGAGCGGACCCGCTTCTGGATCCAGTGGTGGCAGCGGCGGCAGGCCCGATCGAGGACCTGGCGCCAACGGTTCACCGCAGGGGCCGACGCCGGGCGTTTGGACGAAAGCCTTGAAGACTGGGATCTGGCGATGGGTTTCGGCGAACCCCTCCTCCAGGGAGCCGCGCTGCTGGCCCCCCTGCTGGGGCTGATCGGCACCGTGACCGGCTTGATGGGGGTGCTGGCCCAGCTGGGGCCGCGCCTGGAACTTCCCCCCGGTGCGAGCCTGGCGACCTACGGACAGGTGCTGCTCAGCACAGCCGCTGGACTGGTGGTGAGCCTGGTGGCCAGCGCCGGCCTGCTCACCAACCAGGGACTGCGGCACTGGCAGATCAACCAGTTGCGGCGTGATCGGCGTCGTGCGGTGGAGACAATCGAATGAGCCTGATGCTGCAGAGCCTGGTGATCCTCACCCTGCTCACCTGCGGCGCCGTTGCGGCGTTGCCGGTGGTGGTGGACCGGCCGGAACCGGTGGCCGCTGACGCGGATGCCCCCCAGGCGGGGGCCGGGGAGAGCCTGCGGCTGGTGGAAGCCCCCGGTGGACGGTGGTTTCTCAACGGGGATCCGATCGGTCGGGGCGCTCTCACCGACCTCTTGCGCCAGCAGGGTGCAACCCAACCGGTGCGTTACCTGCCCTCTGCGGCCCTGGGAGTGGGGCAAGTGGCCCACTCGCTGGCCTGGCTACGCCGCAGTGGTGCGGCCGCTGCGGTGCTCGCCATCCCTGAGCGAGAGCCATGAACAGGCGGAGTCAGCTGGACGCCATGGGGCTCGCCGCGGTGAGCACCGGCCTGGCGGTGCTCACCGCGGCGCTGGTGGTGGTACCCCAACGGATCGCCCAGCGCCCCGCCCAACGGGGCGTGCTGGCCCTGAACCTGGATCCCACTGGTCAGCTGCGCCTCTGGAATCGAAGGGTGAGGGCCCAGGAGGTGGCGGAACTGCTTGCCGATTCGAAGGATCAGCCGCAGAAGGGCCAGGTGGTGCTGCGCCTGATCCCGGATCCCGCCGTGCCTTGGGGGGTGGTGCGCCAGGCAGCGGCGGCCTTGGAGACCTCGGGCGTGCCGCTGGAGTTGCAACTGCCATGAAGGCCACGGCGCAGACATGGCGGCTGAGTCTGCTGGCGGCGATGCTGGTGCACCTGTTCGCCTTGGCCGGCTGGCAGATCGTGCGCCGTCGCCAGCCGCCGCCCGAGGTGCTCAGGGCTGCGGATGACACCCCGATGCTGCTGCAGTTCAGCAGGGAGGAACCCCTGGCCCAGGAAACAGGGAGCATTCCCCTGCCCCCCGCCGCGCCCCTCCCCCCTCCGATCGGAGGCCAGGCCCCTAACCCGAGTTCCCTCCCGGGAGGAGGCAGCGGGTCTGGAAAGCCAACTACCGAAGCCAGTCAGCAGGCGACGACAGCGCAGACAACCCAGGGGAAGGCCGGAGCCAGGCCCGGCGCTCTCAAGACCTCATCCAGGCTGGTGGGTCCGAAGGCGAGCGGAACCCAAGCTGCTCCGACCCCGTTGGCCCCTCTCCCCCTGGCCCTGGGAGCTGGTTCGCCGGCCCGTCTCGCCCTGGAGAAGGGCCTGCAAGACGCCGGAAGCGCCAGCGTCCAGGAGGCCCCGGAGCCGGGACGGGACGAAAAGGCCGATCCGCGCATCGGCGGTGCCAGCCCGGGGACGGAGTTGGCGGGCAAGGCTTCCGGCGGGGATCTGGCGCGGACCCCTGGGGGCGGTGCGGCCCCACGGGCCAGCGCGGCCGACCTGCGGCTCTGGACCCTGGCAAAACCGAGCCGGCCCGCCCCAGGCTCACTGCAGGGCTTGCCGGCGGAGCTGGCGGTTCGGGAGGTGCCCCTCAGCCAGGCCCGCGGCAGCGGGGCCGACATCCGACATCGGAGGCTGGTGCGCCTCGACGATGGTCTGCTGCTCCTCTGGGTACAGGATTCCACGCTCTGGCTGGTCCGCTCCCCCCTCCCATGAAAGGGGCCCAGGGCAAACCGGGATCAGCCTGGGGGCTGCCCCGGCCAGCGGCCGAGGAACCTGCCAACGTCATGGACACCGCTCATTCGAGCAGCTCCCGCAGGCCCACCAGCAGCCGATCCAGGGCTTCCGCCAACACGGATGGCTCGAGCATGCCGTAACTGAGACGCAGCAGGGATGAACCCTCACCACCCCCAAGGCCGAAGGCCTCCCCCGGCAGGACTGCCACGCCATGGTCGAGCACAAGGCGTTCGACCAGGGCCTCGCCACCTAGGGGCGTGGCACAGCTCAGCAAGGCATAAAAGGCACCATCGGGAACGACCGGCAGCGTGATCGGCAGACCCTGGCTGCGGGCCGAGGCCACCGCCTCCAGCACCAGGCGACGACGCTGCTCCAGGCTGGTCACGCGGGGGGCGATCCAGTCGGGACCAGCCGCTAGGGCCGCCAGAGCGGCTCGCTGGGTGAGTCGGGGCGGACAGATCATCACGGTGTCCTGCACTTGGGCCAAGCTGGCCAGCAACTGGTCCGGCACGGCCGCATAGCCCAGCCGCCAGCCGGCCATGCCGTAGGCCTTGGAGAACGAATGGAGGGTGATGGTGTGGCGGCCACTGCCGCGGATTCGCCCGGGGGGCTGGTGGGGCACCGAGCCATGCACGAAGGCGGCATAGGCCTCATCGCTGATATGGAACAGGCCGCGCTCAGCGCAGAGCTGGTTGATGGCCGCCAGCACGGGACCCGGAATCACCACCCCGCTCGGATTGGCGGGCGACACGGTCACGATGGCCCGGGTGCGGGGCGTGATCGCGGCGGCCAACCGCTTCGGATCCGGCACAAGGCCCGCAGGCACACCCACGGGCACCCCGGCGGCCAGCTGGATCGCCATCACATGGTTGAAATACCACGGCATGGGCAGGATCACCTCATCGCCGGGATCGAGGATCACCTGGGCGATGGCGTTAAAGGCCATGTTGCTACCGGCCGTCACCAGCAGAGCCGCGCCGTCGAGGTCTAGGCGCTGCCGGCCGGCCAGCTCCAGACGCACTGCATCGAGCAGCTCGGGATCGCCTTCCATTGGGCCATAGCGATCAAGGTTGTCATGAGCGGATTCGGCGCTGAGCGCCGCTTTTACAGCCTCGTGAACCGCTTCTGGCGGCCCCCAGCTCACCATCCCCTGGGCGAGCGAGAGGCAATCGGCACGGCGGCGCATCAGCTCGCCGACCCGTGGAATCACCGGGGTAAGCACAGCGGCGAGGCGAGAGGCAGGCAGAAAAAACTGGGGAGTGGAACAGAGAGCCAAATGAAATACCGGGCCTGGGATCAAGTGCTCTGAAACTAGCTTATGTGGACCAATCTGGACACACCCAAATCAATACAGGCAGAACCGCGAAACAGCAGGAATTAACGACACATCCTAGCAAAAGAGTGCTTTGAACAACAAAACTGACAAAAATATCTAAACCAAAAGCATGAAGTACAATTCGCGTCTATTTGTAAATCCAGGCTTAATTCTGATTTGAATAGTAGCAATATCCAGGTGGGGATATCCCTCTATATGACGACTGGCTATCTGACGACTGGGTCTACGGGCTTGTCATCGCGCTGAGCTTTTCCATGGGGGCTCTCTCAGGGGGGCGTTGATCAGGCTGGGCTATTTGCTGGATGGGCCGCTGAACGAACCGTGAGGCCTGGGATACCTTGCGGACAACCTGGCGGCCTGCAGCGATCGATGGCGGTTCAGACGATGGCCGCGAAGGCATCGCGGAAGGCTTCGAGGGTGGCGTCGATGTCGGCGTCGCTGTGGGCCAGCGAGGTGAAGCCCGCCTCGTAGGAGCTGGGGGCTAAGTACACGCCCCGCTCCAGCATGGCCCGGTGCAGCTTGCCGAACCGCACCGTGTCGGTGGCCTTGGCCTGCTCGAAGTTGCGCACCGGCCCCTCGCAGAGAAAGAAGCCGAACATGGCGCTGATGTTGCCGCCGCTGATCGGTAGGCCCGCGTCGCGGGCGACCGCCAAGATGCCGTCGCTGAGGCGCTTGGTGATTGCCTCCAGTCGCTCGTAGGTGCCCGGCTGCTTCAGCAGTTCCAGCGTCTTGATACCGGCGGTCATCGCCAGCGGGTTGCCGCTGAGGGTGCCCGCTTGATACATCGGGCCGGCCGGGGCCACCATCGCCATGATCTCGGCCCGGCCGCCGTAGGCCCCCACCGGCAGGCCGCCCCCAATGACCTTGCCCATCGTGGTGAGATCAGGCGTGATGCCGAACTTCGCCTGGGCGCCGCCATAGCTGATCCGGAAGCCGGTCATCACCTCGTCGAACACCAGCAGGGCGCCGTTGTCCTTGGTGATCTCCCGCAGGCCCTCCAGGAAGCCCGGTTCAGGGGTGATGAAGCCGGCATTGCCCACCACAGGCTCCAGGATCACCCCCGCGATTTCGCCAGGGTTGGCAGCGAACAGGGCCTTCACCGCCTCAAGGTCGTTGTAGGGGGCGGTGAGGGTGGCGGCGGTGGTGGCCTTCGGCACGCCCGGCGAATCGGGAAGGCCCAGGGTGGCGACCCCGGAGCCGGCCTTCACCAGGAACATGTCGGCGTGGCCGTGGTAGCAGCCCTCAAACTTGATCAGCTTTTCCCGGCCGGTGAAGGCCCGCATTAGGCGCAGCACCGCCATGCAGGCCTCGGTGCCGGAATTCACGAAGCGCACCATCTCCACCGAGGGCACCGCTTCGATCACCAGCTCGGCCAGTCGGTTCTCCAGCTCACAGGGGGCGCCAAAGCTCGTGCCCTTCTCCAGAGCCGCCTGCAGGGCGGCTATTACCTCGGGGTGGCTGTGGCCGCAGATAGCCGGCCCCCAACTGCCCACATAATCGATGTAGCGGTTGCCATCCACATCCCAGGCGTAGGCGCCCTTCACCCGATCGAACACGATCGGCTGGCCACCGACCGACTTAAACGCCCGCACCGGCGAGCTCACGCCCCCCGGCATCAGGGTCTGGGCGGCGGTGAAGATCTCCTGGGACCGGGTGGTGTTGAGCACAGGAGTCGAAACGGGCGCTGTGGGAGAAGCCGACAAGACGGGATCCGCGGACGGAGGGCTGACGAGCGTGCTCCATCCTGACCTAGCGGCGCACACCTGGGCGATCCCGGCGGGATTTTCGGTGGGGAGGTGGGGCCCAGGTTGGGTTTAGAGGGGCTGTATCACCATCGCTCCGAGCACAAGGGACATAATCATGGCGCCGAAGAGGAGCGTGGAGAAGCCCGCCACCCGCCTCTCCAGGCGGTGGATGATGGCGACATCGCCATGGCTCAGGAAGCCCCGCCAGGCCACCACCCCTGCGACGGTGGCCATCAGGATGTAGAACAGCACCGCTGCATGGACCACATCGATCAGGGTGGTGTAACCGGTGGCTCCCAGTTCGGTGGCCGCACTGCGCAGGCTGATCACGGCGGCGAAGGCCGAACCGGCCAGCAGGCCGAAGCGGGGGCCTAGGGCGCTAGCTTGATCTGCCACAAGTCCAAAAGAAGCCATTGCCATGAGCGCGGCAGAGAAGGCACCCAAAGTGAGCTTCCAGAAGCCGCTGCGGTCAGTGCGCTCCAGCAGCAACACCACTTCGGCCCGGGCGTAGGCACTGGGAGAGCCGGGGGGCAGGCGGGGGTCGCCGAAGCTGGTGCGGTAGTGCTTCCTGTTAGTGATTACTTTGTAGGAAATGATGCGCCAGCCTTTGGGGCTGACCACAGGATCGAAGGACGAGTTGGCCGTATCCGGCAAGTAGATCAGGCTGTTGGTGTCTAGTTCCGCTTCCTCCATCTCGATTTTCAGCAGCTGGCGATCGAAAGGGAAATACTTCAAGTCCCAGTCATGGCGGAAACTTCCGACGATCTTGCGCTGGGACCAGATCCCTTGCGGAGTCGCCTGCTGCGACTCATTGGGGCTCTCGACCTTGATCGCGTTCGGGAATTCAAGTCGGTGCAGGGAGTTCTCCCCCTCCTTCGTACCGACGGTCCAGACCCAAAAAGCGGAACTGAAGCTTTTCCTGCCCGGATCAAAATCCCCCAGGCTGGTGAGTAAGACACCGATACGCAGCTTTTCGGGGCCCAGGGCTGCCGCCTTACCCGCGGCCGCTTCGGCCGCGGGTAAGGCGGCAGCGGCCGCAGGTAAGGCTGGCCCCAGGGCCAGCAACAGCATCAGCGCTGCTGGTACCAGCTGCGTCCACCGCCACACAGAGCGCCACCAAGATCGCAACGGAGGCGCTCCGGCTGAGGTGGGAAATGGCCCCGACGGCGCAGGGGACTTAATCATTGGCTGGTGGTGACCCACTCGGGCTGGCGTTCTGATGGGAATTGTTTCACTCCTCCCATGCCCCTCGCCTCCCGCCCACCGCTTCGACCACCCGGAGCCATCCTCAGCGCCCAAGCCATGGGCGCAGCTTGATTAGTTTGAATGCGGCGTTGCCCTTAGCCCAACCTCCACCTTGACGCCCGCACTGAGCTCAGCCGCCAGTTCCACCTCAGCTGCGGCCCCGATCGACTGGACTGCCATCGAGCGCCGCTGTCGCGCCATCCTGCCGGCCCGGGGCGTGGTGGCCGCCCGCCAGGAGCTGCTGACCTACGACTGCGACGGCCTCACCCTGCACCGCTGGGAGCCGCCCCTGGTGGTGCTGCCGGAAACCACCGAGCAGGTGGCGGCCCTGCTGCGCCTCTGCCACCGCGAGGGGGTGCCGTTCGTGGCCCGCGGCAGCGGCACCGGCCTCTCCGGTGGCGCCGTGGCCGAAACCCCGTCCCTGGTGATCGCCACCACCCGGATGCGCAAGGTGCTGGCGGTGGATCTGCCCAACCGCCGCATCACCGTGCAGCCGGGGGTGATCAACAGCTGGGTCACCCGGGCGGTTGCCGGCGACGGCTATTACTACGCCCCCGATCCCTCCAGCCAGGTGGTGTGCAGCATTGGCGGCAACGTGGCCGAGAACTCCGGCGGGGTGCACTGCCTGAAATACGGCGTGACCAGCAACCACGTGCTGGCGATGGAGGTGGTGCTCCCCGATGGCACGATCACCACCCTGGGCAGCGGCTTGGCGGAAACCCCGGAACTCGACCTGCGCGGCGTGTTCATCGGCAGTGAGGGCACCCTCGGCATCGCCACGGCGATCACCCTGCGGCTGCTGCGGGCCCCGGCCAGCGTGGCGGTGCTGCTGGCCGATTTCACCTCGATGGAGGCGGCGGCCGAGGCGGTGCGCGGCATCACCGCCGCAGGAATCCTGCCGGCTGGCATGGAGATGATGGATCGCCTCTGCATCGAGGCCGTCAACGACTATCTGGGGGCTCAGGAATATCCCCACGATGCGGCCGCGGTGCTGCTGGTGGAGCTCGACGGCCACCAAGACGAGGTGGCGGTGGCCCTGGAGCTGGCCACCGAGCGCTGCCGCCAGGCCGGGGCTCGCACCGTGCGCCTGGCCACCGAGGCCGACGACCGGGCCAGGCTCTGGCAGGGGCGCAAGTCGGCGATCTCGGCCCTCGGCCGCCGCTTCCCCAGCTACTACCTCCAGGACGGGGTAGTGCCCCGCACGGCGCTCCCGGAGGTGATGCGGGCAATCGCTGAACTGAGCGAGCGCTACGACCTGCCCGTGGCCAATGTGTTCCATGCCGGTGACGGAAACCTTCACCCCCTGATCCTTTATCGCGCCGGCGATCCGGGCGTGGAGCAACGGGTGCAGGAATTGGGGGCCGAGATTCTGCGGCTCTGTATCGCGGCGGGGGGGAGCATCAGCGGCGAGCATGGGGTGGGCAACGACAAGCGTTGCTACATGGACTGGATGTTCTCCCCCGACGACCTGGCCACCATGCAGCTGGTGCGCCAGGCCTTTGATCCCGAGGGCCTGGCCAACCCCGGCAAGCTGTTTCCGACTCCCAAGACCTGTGGTGAATCGGCGCAGCGCCGGCGAGAGGAGCCAGCCCTGGCGGCGGTTGAGGTGTTCTGAGGCTCACCGCCGGGGATCCCTTCGTGCTGTCGGTGGATCCGCTCTTCAATCAGTTCCCGATCGGAGCCAAGGTCACCGCCACCTTCGGGGCACGGCACGCCATGGTCTGGCTTGGAATCCCTGCACCGCTTAGTTCCCCAGCCAGGCCAGCCCCACCCGCGCCAGCCCCACCAGCGCCGCGCCGCCGATCAGGGGCAGCACGCCCCATCGCCGCCAGAACAGCAGCACCAAGGCGAGCGCCAGTAAAGCCAAGGCTGCCAGATCCAGCCCGGCCGCAGGGCTCCCGGGCCAGAGCACCGGCCCAGCGAACAGCAGCGCCAGGCTGGCCACCATGCCCACCACGGCGGCGCCGATGGCCTGCATCGGGGCGGCCAGCCGCGCTTCGCCCCGGCTCGCTTCCACCAGGGGGCCGCCCACCAGGATGAACAGGAAGGAGGGCAGAAAGGTGAACCACACCACCACCAGCCCCGCCAGCAGGGCGTAGGCCAGGGAGCCGGCGGCATGCCAGCCGCCCAGCACCCCCACAAAGGCCACCACGATGATCAACGGCCCCGGCGTGGTTTCCCCCAGGGCCAACCCATCCACCATCTGGGCCGCGCTGAGCCAGCCGAAACGCTCCACGGCGCCCTGGGCCACGTAGGGCAGCACGGCATAGGCCCCGCCGAAGCTCACCAGGGCCACGCGGCTGAAGAAGCGGGCCATGGTGGCCAGGGTGCCGTTCCAGCCCTCCAGCAGGGTGAGCAGGCCGAGGGGCAGGGCCACGGCCGCTCCACCCCACAGCAGGGTGAGGGCAAGATGCCGGGGCCGAATGCGGGCGTGGGGCGGGGTGGCCGTGGCGTCGCCATGGAGCGCATCGAGCCCCGCTGCCGGCCGAGGTGCGGCCATTGCCTGGGATGGCGCCTGCTGCTCCTGCAGGTGCTGGGCGGCTTGCGACGATGCAGAAGCTTGGGCGCTTCTGGGGGAATGCCCGGCGGCGGGCACCAGGATGCCGGGTCGCAACCGTTCAGCGATCCAGCCGCTGAGCGCCGCCAGGGCGATCAGGAGCGGCTGGGGCAGGCCGAGTCCCTGCAATCCCAGCAGGGCGGCGGCGGCGATCAACACAGCTAGGGGGCCCTTGAGGGTGCGGCGTCCCAGGCGCCAGCAGGCCTGGATCACGATCGCCAGCACGGCCGGTTTGAGGGCCCAGAAGATGCCCCCCAGCAGGGGCAGATGGCCCCATAGCGCGTAGAGCGAACTCAGCAGCAGGAGCAGCAGCACCGAGGGAAGCAGGAAGAGCCCCCCAGCGAGCAGGCCCCCCCGGGTGCCGTGCAGCAGCCAGCCCAGGTAGGTGGCCAGCTGGATGGCCTCCGGACCCGGCAGCAGCTGGCAGTAATTGAGGGCGTGCAGGAAGCGGGCCTCCGAGATCCAGCGCCGCTGATCCACCAGTTCCCGGTGGAGCATGGCGATCTGGCCGGCCGGGCCGCCAAAGCTCACCAGGCCCAGGTGCAGCCAGAAACGGGCAGCCTCCGCCAGCGAAACGGTGGCAGCGGGCACCAGGGGGGAAGCCCGGGGGCCTGGGCCGGCTGGTGCGGGCATGGGGGTGAAACAGGGAGGAGGGCTCCTGGGATCCTCAGCGCCCCCTTCACCCCTGTCCAGGCCAGCGAGGGCCCTTGGGGCTGGCGATCGGAGCAGGGTGGGCGGCTTGGGTGGGGCGGATCGGCGTGCCTTGATCTGGTGGTGTCTGTGGGGGGTGGCCCGCCAGCCGGTGGCTCGGGTTGCGCCGGCCTGGCCAGCGGCTTCTGGGGGTCAGGCCCGGCGCAGTCAGGCCAGGTCAGGGAGCAGTTCGTCGTTGCCCAGGAGGTCCTGCAGATCCGGGTTGCCGAGGAGCTCATGCAGATCCGCAAGGGCCGGGGCGGTGGGCCCGCTGCGTCCCAGCCAGCGGGGCCAGGACCAGGACAGCCGCGACCCTTCCTCGGGCAGGCCGGCAGCACGCCAGGCTGCAATGCCACCGGCGAGCTGGAGAATCTGGAGCGGGTAACCGGCGCGATGCAGGGCCTCCCGCACCCGTTCGGCTTCACCGTTGCCGTCGTCCACCAGGAGGAGATCGCCTTCCGGCCACTCGCCACTCACCAGCAGGCCGGCCGGAATCGGATGGCTGAGGGGCAGGTGTCCCCGGGCGAACTGGCGCCGGGAGCGCACATCCACCACCAGCAGTGGTGATCGACCGGCCTGAGTCGCTCCAGGCGTGCCCGCCTGAGCCAGCTGCTGAGCGAGCTCCAGGGGCCCTACCCCCTGGAACGAAGCCAGATCCTTCCCAGGCCGCAGGGTTGGGATCGGTGGGAGGGAACGGGGCATCGGGTCGGCCTCAACACGTTCAATTGGGACCCAATCTCCCGCGGACCCCTCAAAACCCCGGTATTTCGAGTGACATTGGTGTGATTGTTCGGTTGTCGGGCGCCGCCACGGCCCTGGAGTCGCGATCCGGCCCCTTCCCCGGCCATGGTCAGCGCATCCGCGGCACCCAGCGGGGTTCGCCGCTCCCGCTCAGAGGGGGGCGCCCCGACCGGGCCGTCGCCGCACGATCTCGCCGGCCTTGAGCAGGATCGCTTCGCCCACCTGCAGGGGTTGCCAGGTTTCCTCAGCGGTGAGCGGCTCGGTGCTCAGGATCGTCACCACGTCGCTGGGCTGGGTCACGGCGGCGAAATCCACGCTCAGATCGTCGTCGGCCAGCCGCACCAGCCCGAAGGGCGCCCGCCGGGTGACCCGGTGCAGCTTGGTGCCGGCGTAGGCGAACAACCAGGCCCCGTTGCTCACAAGACTGTTGAAGATTCCCTCGCCGGCCAGGCGATCCGCGCAGGCCACCAGCGCCACGAACAGGCCGGCCTCATCCTCGGGAGAAACGGCCCGCCGCTCCAGGTCCTCCAGGATCCAGCAAAAGGCGGTTTCGCTGTCGGTCTGGCCGATCGGCCGGTGCTCACCCTGCAGGGGCGGCAGCGACTGCAGGTCGCCGTTGTGGGCGAACACCCACTCTTGGCCCCGCCAGCGCCGGTGGAAGGGGTGGCAGTTCTCCAGCGCCACCACGCCTCGGGTGGCCTTGCGGATGTGGGCGATCGAGCAGTGGGCCTTCAGGTCCAGGGCGGCCACCGCCGCGGCAACAGGCGAGAAGGCGGCCGGGGCGTCCTCACGATAGAGGTGCAGGCCGTGGCCGTCGGGGTCGAAGCTGGCCAGCCCCCAGCCATCGGCGTGGTCGCCGGTGGAGCCGCCCCGCAAGCGCAGGCCGTGGAAGGAGAAGCGGATGTCGGTGGGGGTGTTGGCGCTGAGGGCCAGCAGTTCGCACATCGGAAGACGCGGCCTCGCATCAGGCGCGTTCGGGACAAGGTCAGCGGCTGGATCAGGCGGTCGATCAGGAGTTCCGGCGCCACGCACCCAGCATCGCCTGCTGCAGGGGTCCGAATCTGCAGATGATTGCCAGGCCTGGGGATCTCTACAGAAAGCTCAGCGCCGGGCTGCCACCAGCCGGTCCCACACGCCGCCGTTGGCAAAGAAGGACCGGTCGATCGCGGACCAGCCGCCCAGATCCGAGGCGGTAAACAGGGTGGTCACCGGGGCGAAGGAGGCCTTGCGGCGGTTCCACACCGCCGCGTTCACCGGCCGGAAGCCCTCCTCGGCGAAGATCTCCTGGGCCTCCTCGCCCTGGAGATAGGCGGCCAGGGCCTCGGCAGCCTTGCGGCTGCCCTTGCGGTCCACGTTGCGATCCACCACCGCCACGGGGCCATCGATGCGGATGTTCACCGCCGGCACCACCAGGGTGGTGGCCTTGTCGGTGCCCTCTTGGGCCGCCAGCAGGGCCTCGTTCTCGTAGGTGAGCAGCACGTCGGCCTGGCCGCGGTTCAGAAAAGCGTCGCTGGCTTCGCGGGCATCCTTGGGCAGGTTGCTCACGTTGCTGTACACCTTGGCCACGAAGGCTTCCGCGGCCTGCTCAGTGCCACCGGTGCGGCTCACCGAGCCCCACAGGCCCAGGAAGTTCCAGCGGGCGCCGCCGGAGGTCTTGGGGTTGGCGGTCAGCACCCCCAGCCCGGGCCGGGCCAGGTCGGCCCAGCCGCGGATCCCCTTGGGATTGCCGGCGCGGGTGAGGAAGCTCACCACCGAGTGGGTGATGGTGGACTCGCTGGGCAGTTCCTTCTCCCAGCCCGGCTGCACCAGACCGGCCTTCTGCAGCTTCAGCACGTCGGCGGGCAGGGCCAGGGTCACCAGGTCGGCATCGAGGCCATCGATCACGGCCCGGGTTTGGCTGCCGGAGCCGCCGTAGCTGGTCTTCACCTCCAGGTCCGCTCCGGTGCGTCGTTTCCAGTCGGCCTGGAACTTCGGCAGGATTCGGTCGTAGGCGCCCTTGGTCACGGAGTAGCTCACCAGCAACAGGGGCCCGGCCTGGCTCGGGGCTGGGGTGTTTGCCGCCGGGTTGCGCTTGGCTCCGCCGCATCCGCCCAGGGTTGCCGCCAGCAGCACGGCGGGGCCGAGCAGGCCGGCGACGCCGATGGAGCGCTTAACCACGCTTCTTCAATAGGGAACCAATGAAATGTACTGTCTGGGCTTGGCCCGCCAAACCGCCCCAGGGTCTGGCGAAATCGGCAGGGACCTACCAGGCCAAGCAAAAGCCCCGGCCGCAAGGCAACCGGGGCGGGGGAATCGCAGCAGGCGAAGCAAACGATCAGCGGGACTTGGCGAAGATCTGATCCCAGAGGCCGCCCTTGGAGAAGAACTTCAGGTCCACCACCTTCCAGCCACCCAGCTTGGTAATGCGCCAGGTGTTGACGGCGGGGAACTTGCCCTGGGCGTAGGCCTTGCCCTCGATGGTCACCGGGCGGAAGCCGCTATCCACAAAGGCCTTCTGGGCGGCGGGAGTGTAGAGGAAACGGGCGAAAGCCTCGGCAACCTTGCGGGTGCCGTGCTTGTTCACGTTCTTGTCCACCACGGTGATCGGCCCTTCAATCAGAATGTTGGGGCTGGGGATCTTCACCGGTTCGGTCCATTCGCCGGTCTTGCGAGCCAGGATGGCTTCGTTCTCGTAGTTGAGCAGCACATCACCCTTGCGGCGCTTCACGAAGGTGTCGGTTGCTTCGCGGGCATCCTTGGGCAGCACATCCACGTTCTTGTAGACCGTGGTGATGAAGTTTTTCGCTTTTTCCTCACCGCCACCGGTCTGGGTCACCGATCCCCACAGGGCTGCGAAGTTCCAGCGAGCGCCGCCGGAGGTCTTGGGATTGGCGGTGATCACATCCACATTCTTGTTGTCGAGATCATTCCAGCTCTGGATGTTCTTGGGGTTGCCGGGCCGCACGAACAGGACCACGGTGGAATTGGTGATGATCGATTGATTGGGGAGTTCCCGCTCCCAGCCCAGATCCACCAAGCCCTTGTCCTGGAGTTTGTAAATGTCTGCCGCCAGGGCCAGGCCCACCACATCGGCCTCCAGGCCATCGATCACGGCGCGGGTCTGGCTGCCGGAGCCCCCGTAGCTGGATTTCACCCGCACGGTTTCGCCGGTCTTCTTTTTGTAGTCGGCCACGAACAGGGGGATGATCTTGTCGTAGGCCCCCTTGGTCACGGCATAGGTCACGAGCAGGATCTCGTTGCTGTCGGCCCGGGCCGGCTGGGCCACCAGCAGGCTGGTGCCGGTGAGGGTCAGGGAAGCGGCGATCGGGGTGGCGGCCAGCCCGGCCAGGGCTAGTCCGGCGGAGACCCGGCCTAGGGACCGGATGGAAAAGGAAACCACGGTTATCCGATGGGAGTACGAACTGACCGTATGCCTCGCCCCGGCGGGCACGACGTAGTTCCGACTACATCGCCGGGGATGCCGCTTTTGCTTCCCCTAGGGGCCTGGGGGCTGCCACAATCCCCACTAAAGCGCCGGGGAACACCGTGGCCTTCAGTGCCAAGACGGAATACGGGCTCGTTTCCCTGCTGGAGCTGGCGGCGATCCATCCCCAGGGCGGCGTGCTGCAGGTGGCGGAGATCGCCGCCCGCCAGGGCATCCCGGACCGCTATCTGGAACAGATGCTCACCAGCCTGCGACGGGGGCAGATCCTTCGCAGCATCCGCGGGCCCCGCGGCGGCTACCAGCTGGCCCGGCCACCGGCCGAGATCCGCATCGCCGAGGTGGTGGTCTGCCTGGAGGGTGAGCTGTCCAGCCGCGGCACCGCCGCCCGCCAGAGTGCTGAATTCGAGGTGATCGGCGGTCTTGAGGGTCGGCTTGAGCAGGCGCGGCAGGCGATTCTCGAGGGCACCTCCCTGCAGGATCTGCTCGATGAGCGCGACCAGCGCCTGCAGTCGCAGGTGATGTATTTCATCTGAGCTAGGCCGGGGAATCGGAGCAACACCCGCGGGCCAGATCGCCAATGCTGAGATCCAGGGCTGAGTTCGGGGCCCACCCAGCTTTGCAATCCCCGCGTGTTTAGGGGTGAGATTCCGGGTTTCGGCGCTGGGCTGCGGCGGCGCTGCTGTGTCTTGCAACCAGGCGCCGGTGGTGGCCCGCGGTCCTGGCGGCCGTCTTCCAGGCTTCCGTTCTGTGCCTTGCGCTGTGTCGCTTGGCTCGAGCCCCTGGCGCTGCAGCGCGGCCAAGGGGGGTGTGCCCCAAAACACTAGGTCGCCGAAACAACACTAGACCGATGGGGATTAGGTGCTATGGTTTTGCCATCCGCAGGGCTCTGATGAGCTGTCCAAGCCGAATGACCTCCGCCGGCGCCGCGCCGGCCCGCCTTTTTGCTTCCGTGCCATCCACCCTGTCCCCACCATCGCCATGGCCACCGCATCCCTGATCCACGCCCTTCCCAAGGCCCATCCCAAAGCGCTCCGCCTCACCCTCCTCCCCAACGACGTTTTGCCCGAAGGGCTCACCTGGCGGATTCACGACGGCTATATCCGCACCACCACCTGGGACGAAGAGGGCGAATCGATCACCCTCGGCATCTGGGGTCCCGGTGATCTGGTCACCAATGCCCACTCCGGTCTGGAGCCGGTGGATGTGCAATGCCTCACCACCGTGGTGGTTGAACAGCACTCCCCCAGCGACGCCGAAACCCTCGCCTTTCTCCGTCAGCAGATCCGCAACACCGAGGAGATCTTCGAGATCAACCGCATCCGCAGCGCCGAACGCCGCCTCCTCGCTCTGCTGCGCTGGATTGGCCTCCGCTTCGGCCAGGTGAGCAGCCGCGGCTACCGCTTCTCCCTCAAGGACATGAATCTCACCCACCGGGCCCTGGCCGAAGTGTGCGGCCTCACCCGGGTGACGGTGACCAAGAACCTCAACCGCTACAAGACCCTCGGTCTGCTCCAGAAGGTGAGCGAGGCGGATCTCTTCATCCCCAGCGATGGCCTCGCCGCCTCGATCTGAGCCACACCCTGTCCCCTCTTCTGCTTCGAACCGATCCTTCGCTCTGACCGCCATGCCTGCCCAGTTCCTTCACGCCCATCCCTCCAAACCCCAGCCGCAGCGCTACACCCTCGTGTTCCGCGATGGCCAGTTGCTGCGTCACCAGGATGAATTCAGCCTGGTTCAATACCGCTCCGATGCCCGCCTCGCCGCTGTGCGGCCCGAGTCGGCGGAGCTTCCGGCGGCCTGATTCCCCGCCCGATAGCCGTTGCCGAGCCCCCACGCTTCATCGCTGGGGGCTTTCATCGTTGGCGGCTTTTTCATCGGCCTGGGTTCAGGATCCGGGCTCGCTGCACAGATCCATCAGCGACACCGCCTCCAGATCCCGGCCCCAGCGCTCGGCCAGGTTCTGCAGCCAGGCGTCGGCGGTCGAGCGTTCTGGGCTGGCCTTTCCCTGAATGCCGTTGCCATCACTGCCGGCCAGGGAGCAATACAGCTCCAGCAGATTGATCTCCGCCGCAGGCCTCAGCAGCCGATAACCGCCTCGGTTGCCCTTCACGCTCTCCACCAGGCCGAGGCGGCGTAGCTCCCGCAGCACCACCGAGAGGTAGTGGGGGGAGAGCTCGAACCGGTCGGCGATCTGGCGGGTCTGCAGGGTGCGTGCTTCCAACGCCATCTCCACGAGGCTGATCAGCGCGTAGCGGAACGTGGTGGAGAACAATGGCCAGCACCGGCGGCGGAATCCGGGGTGCAGGCATTCCGGCACCTCCCCTGCAATCAACGCTAAATCGCTCGGGAAACCGGAATGTAGTCCAGGTGTCGTCCTGGGTCCGCAGAATGTGCCTGGGGCAACATCCTGTCGCCGCCCTTCAGATGCTGTAGTCGGGCACGAAGGTGCGGGCCTCGCGGCTGCGCACATGGAGCTGATCCCCCACCTGGAAGGCTTCCAGGTTCATGCGCTCCCGCGGGATTTGGGCGGTGATCACCTGACCATCGGCCAGCACCAGTTCGGCCTGCACGTCGCGGCCGAGGTGGCTGAGCCGCCGCAGCTGGGCCGGCACCGTGTCGCTCTGGCCCTCGCTGAGGATCTCCACGTCGTGGGGCCGGATGAACAGGGGGGTGTCGGGGTTGGCGGTCCTGGGATCGGCCGCTTCCGCCGGCCCCGGCAGGCTGCCGCCCGGAAGCACATTCACCGCCCCCACGAAGCCCATCACAAAGGGCGTGGCCGGGTGGTCGTAGATCTCGGCCGGGGTGCCGATCTGCTCGATGCGGCCCTCGTTCATCACGACGATCCGGTCGGCCACCTCCATGGCCTCCTCCTGGTCGTGGGTCACGATCACGGTGGTCACGTGCATCTCGTCGTGGAGGTTGCGAAGCCAGGCCCGCAGCTCCTTGCGCACCTTGGCATCGAGGGCGCTGAAGGGCTCATCGAGCAGCAGCACGCGGGGCTGCACCGCCAGGGCCCGGGCCAGGGCCACCCGTTGCCGCTGGCCGCCGGAGAGCTGGGAGGGGAAACGCGATCCGTAGCCCTTCAGTTGCACCAGATCGAGCAGCTCATCCACGCGGCGCTTGATCGCCTCCTTCTTCCAGCGGCGCAGCTCCAGGCCAAAGGCCACGTTCTGGCGCACGGTGCGGTGCTTGAACAGGGCGAAGTGCTGAAACACGAAGCCCACCTGCCGGTCCTGCACGGTGCGATCGGTGGCCTCCTCTCCGGTGATCCAGATGCGGCCGGTGTCGGCCTGCTCCAGGCCGGCGATCAGACGCAGCAACGTGCTCTTGCCCGAGCCCGAGGGGCCCAGCAGCGCCACCAGGGAGCCGCTGTCCACATCCACGCTCACGTCGTCCACGGCGTGGAAGGATCCGAAACGCTTGGACACGTTGGCAACGCGGATGCCCATGGAAACCGGCAGCGGAATGAATCGATCGGCCCATTCTGATCACCCGGGTTGATCGGTTGGCTTGTTCGCTCGCTCCAGGACCTGGCTGGACCTGCGCCCTGGTGTCGCTGAGATAACCCGTAAATACAGTGAGGAACCGCCCAATAAGCCTGCAGCGGGTGTACGGTCCAGGCACGATCCCCTTACCGATCCAGGCCGCCATGACCGTTGCCCTGCCGCGCCGCGGCCAAGGACTGCTCAGCCGCAACCGAGGACTGCCGCGCTGGCTCCGGCCAAACGTGCCGTGGACCATCACCTTGACCTATCTCAGCCTGGTGCTGTTCCTGCCCCTCGCGGGCATGCTGCTGAAGGCCGCCGGCGTTGGTCCCGCGGCCTTCTGGGAGACGGCCACCAGCCCCCTGGCCCTGAGCACCTACCGCATGAGCTTCGGCATCGCGGCGGCCGCCAGCTTGATCAACGGCGTGTTCGGCCTGCTGATCGCCTGGGCCCTGATCCGCTCCCGCTTCCCCGGCCAAAGGCTGCTTGATGCTCTGATCGACCTACCCTTCGCCCTGCCCACGGCCGTGGCGGGCCTGGCCCTCTCCTTTGTGTATGGATCGGAGGGCTGGCTGGGGGGCCCGATTCAGCGGCTCACCGGCCTGGAGGTGTCGTTCACGCCCCTGGGGGTGGCGGTGGCGATGGTGTTCATCTCCCTGCCCTTTGTGGTGCGCACGGTGGAGCCGGTGCTCCGCGCCCTGGAGCGCGAACAGGAGGAGGCCTCCTGGTGCCTCGGCGCCAGTTCCGCCCAGACCTTCCTCCGGGTGGTGCTGCCCCAGCTGACGCCCGCCATCCTGGCCGGCATCGCCCAGGGCTTCAGCCGGGCGGTGGGGGAATACGGCTCGGTGGTGATGATCTCCAGCAACGTGCCCTTCAAGGATCTGATCACCCCCACCTTGATCGTGCAGATGATCGAGGAATACGACATCGAAGCTGCCACGGTGATCGGCTCGGTGATGCTGATCTTCTCCCTGGTGAGCCTGGTGGTGATCAATGCCCTGCAGGTCTGGGGGCAGCGCTATCAAGGGGGCGACGCGAGCGGTTGAGCCGCCCGATCCCGCCAGGCGCTAAGGCGGCACTCTCCGGCTTCTTCGCTCCTGCCAAGCACGAACATCCGGCTCCTCCCGCTTCTGTTCTCATTCCCGGTTTCACCTTTCCGTTTCAACCTTCCGGTTCACCTTTTCGTTTCAACTTTTCGTTTCAACCTTTCCGTTGCCTCCGGGCCGCGGCCTCCAGCCCGATTCTCCCCATGGCCTTCACCATCCCCCCCCTCCAGGACCTCAGCCCTCCCCGCTGGGTGAAACCCTCCTTCCGCGTCAGTCACTTCCTGCCGGCCCTGATTCCGATCCTGGCCTGCCTCTACGTGGGCGTGGTGATCCTGGTGCCGGCCCTGGCCGTGGTGGTGCAGGCCTTCGCCAAGGGATTCGGGGTGTTTCTCGACAACTTCAAATCGCCCGAACTCCTCTCCGCCCTGCGGCTCACCTTGATCGCTACGGCGATCGCCGTGCCCTGCAACGCCATCTTCGGGTTGGCGGCCGCCACCGCGATTGCCCGCCACCGCTTCCCCGGCAAGGCCCTGCTGCTGAGCATCATCGATCTGCCCTTTTCGATCTCGCCGGTGGTGGTGGGGCTGATGCTGGTGCTGCTCTACAGCCCCAGCCATGGCGTCTTCGCCGGCCTGCTGCAGAGCACGGGCTGGAAGATCATCTTCTCAATCCCAGGCATCGTGCTGGCCACGATTCTGGTGACCTTTCCCTTCATGGCCCGGGAGGTGATTCCGCTGCTGGAGGAGGAGGGCTGGGACCAGGAGGAGGCGGCCCGCACCCTCGGTGCCAGCGACTGGCAGGTGTTCTGGAAGGTCACCCTGCCCTCGGTGCGCTGGGCGGCCCTCTACGGCCTGATCCTCACCACCGCCCGGGCCCTCGGCGAGTTTGGCGCGGTTTCGGTGGTGAGCGGCAACATCCGCGGCGAAACCCAGACCCTGCCACTGTTCGTGGAGGATGCTTACAAGCAGTACCACACCGAAATGGCCTTCGGCGCCTCCCTGGTGCTGGCCACCGTGGCGATCGTGTCGTTGCTTCTCAAGTTGGCTGTAGAACAGCTGATGGAGAACGATCGCAGCGCCGTGAAGGGCGGGGAAGAGTGAGGCGCTCTGCCGGTTAGCGCCGGCGCTCCCGCTTGGTCTGGCGTTGCTCAGCCTTGAGGAGCGATTTCACATCAAGGGCCAGGCCCTCGTGGCCCATCACCAGGGGCAGGTGGCCATTCCATTTCTCGATGGCCTGATGTTCCAGCACCTCAGGCGTCAGACCGCTCTGGAGCAGTTGTTGGGCGCGGGCCTCACCTTCCGCTTGAAACACCCGGGCCTGGGCCAGGCGTTGGGCCTTCATGGCCTCATACTCCGCTCGCCGGGCCTCCTGTTCGGCAACCTGTTTGGCCTCCACCGCCTGGCGGAAGGGTTCGGAGAAGTCCACCTGCAGCAGGTCCACCGCATCGAGGCCCAGGTCCTGGGCGGCTAGCCGCTGTTCCAGCAATTGCCGCAGGGCCGCCTTCACCTGCTCCCGCTGGGTGATCAGCTCCTCGGCCCGGAAGCTGGCCACCACGGCCTTGAGTCCGTCCTCCACCGCCGGTTCGATCACGGTGGACACCATCGCTGCCCCATCCCCGAGTCGCTGGTAGGTGCGGGCCCCCAGGCCGGCTTGTAGATGCCAGGTCACGGCCACATCGAAGCCCACATCCTGCAGGTCGCGGGTGGCGGCCTCAGTGCGGAATTGGCGGCTCTGCAGTCTCAGGCTCAGCGGCGTCAGCCTGTCCCGGCCGGGCAGGATCGGGTAGATCCCCTCGCTGAGCACCTCGGGCTGCACGGCGCCGAAGCGCAGCAGCACGCCCTCATGGCCGGCCGGCACCAGGGCGAAGAACTGGCTGGCCAGGGCCAGGGCCAGCAGCAGCAGCACCAGCCGCAGCGCCGAAAGGGCGTGGCTCGCCCGGGGGAGCAGCCCCTGGGAGAGGCCCGGGATTGTCGCCTCTGCCGGGGTCTGGGTTGCCGGGGCTGACTCCAGGGCGGGACGATCGTGGTCGGCCAGGGCATCCATTCGGATCAGGACAGGTCAGGCCTGGATTGCGGGGGGGATGGGCGCAGGTTAAACGTGTTCGTCCTGGCAGCAGTGCCGCTGGATTCGCAGCAGCCCTGCTAACGATCATTTTGTGTGATCGGTTCTACAATCAGGCGAAGTTGTTCTGATGGCAACTTGTTCATATGCTCCCAGCATGAAGTGGTACTCATCCTGTGTGGCATCAAATGTTGACGGCGGCTTCCGCCTTTTCGGCCACTAACCTCGATGATATTTTCGTCCTGACGTTGCTGTTTTCACGCCTGGATCATCAGTTGCGGGCCGTGCATGTTGTGGGTGGCCAGCTGATCGGTTTCACGCTGTTGGTGCTGGTCAGTCTTTCGGCCTATCTGGGCCGTGCCCTGCTGCCCCTTCCCTGGTTGGGGCTGCTCGGTCTGGTGCCGATCAGCCTCGGGGTGTCAGCCCTGCTCGAGTCCTGGACGGGCCAGGGATCCCGGGAGGATCCCGGCTCTGAACCGGAGGGGTCGTTGTCGTTGCCAAGCCCCCCAGCGCTGTCTTTGGCTGCGTTGGGGGGAGGGTTCTGGGCTCCCCTGGGCGCCGTGGCCCTGCTCACCATGGCCAATGGCAGCGACAACATCGGCGTCTACCTGCCCCTGTTCGCCCGGGCCTCCGCAGCGGAAGTGGGAGTCACCCTGATCACCTTCGCGGTTGGTCTCGGCCTCTGGTGTTGGCTGGCCTGGCAGCTCACCAAGGTGCCCGGAGTGGCCAGGGGCTTGCGGCAACAGGCTGGCTGGCTGGTGCCTGTGGTGTTGATCGCCTTGGGGGGTGTGGTGTTGGCGGACAGCCATTGCCTGGAACAGCCGTTCCCGGCCCTGATCGTGCTGATCTCACTTGCCGTGATGGCGCTCTCCCTGCTCCGGTTGGTCGAGTCCCTCGACCCTGCCGCTCCCCTGCTTCGTTTCCCCGTCCCCACCCCCGCCGCCAGAACCGATGAGCACCGTCCCTGAGACCCCCAGCCCATCCCTGGGCCTGGCATCGGCGGAGGCGGAGGCTGCCGGGGCTCCCCCACGGCGCACCCATCGCAATCCCAACCGGATCCGCGATCACCTGGCCAATGAACGCACCTATCTGGCCTGGATGCGCAGCGCGATTTCCTTGCTGGGGTTCGGGGTGCTGATCGTTCGGATCCGCATCCTCACGCCGCCCCTGGCGCCCCGCGCTCCGGGTGCCGGTTGGAAGCTTGGGGTGGCCTTCACCGTGGTGGGTCTGCTGATGGTGGCCCTATCGGCTCTCCACTACTTCGGGGTGCGCAACGACATTGAGGATGACCACTATGAGCCGCCCGACCGCTGAGTGATTCTCTCAACCCTGGTGGTGCTGGCGCTCGGATCCTGTGTGGCGCTTTATGTGTTCCAGGCCCCCTTTGAAGGGGCAGCTCCCCTGCTGGTCGACTGAAGCTGCTTGGCTATGAAGACTCCTGGGCTGAAGCGAAGGGCGGCGGGTTGGTAGCAGCCCAGCGGTGGCCCTAGGCGCCGGCGAGCGGCGTGGGCAGGATGCCGGTCTTCACAAGCACCATGATCACCACGGTGTAAAGGGTGGAGGTTCCCAGGCTGATCAGGAGGTCCCGTCTGCCGTTTTGCTCGCCCTCCTCGCTTTGGAACACGGTGAGGGCGCCGGCCTGCATCAACACCACCCCCAACACGTTGCTCAGCCAATAGCCAATCACCAGACCCGCCGAAAACCACTCGGGGTGCCACAGCTGCAGCAGCCGGGCAAAGCCCCAGGCCAGGGGCAGGTTGATCACCAGATCGTTCCACCAGCAAAGGGGGGAAAGCAGCCAGCCAACCGCCAGCAGCACCAGCGCCCGCAGTTGTACGAGTGGATTTCCCTGCTGCAGAAAGCTGCGCAACCGGGACAACAACCCAGGACGGACGGAGGCTGACAAGGGACCCAGGCGGCGGTATCTGACTGTACCTGCATAGACCACAAAGCCGACCGGCCTTGTGGGTATTGAAGTCGCCTGTGGCTCAAAGCACATGCATCCGCTCGGGAAAGGGTTGAAACTGGGGCCATGGATGAGCCCGTTCTCTCCGCCCATGCCCGGCTTTGCTTTGAAGAGGCCGAAGCCTTGGTGCTGCAGTGGTTCGATGAGGTGGGGCTGGTGCTCGGCCATGCCGAGAACGGCCTGTTGATCGCCTGGTTCGACGACGCCTACCTGCTGCCTCCGGTGGCCGAGATCGCTGTGGAGGTTCAGTTCTATCGGCTGGCCGAGGGCTGGAGCCAGCTCCGCTGGTGCTTCCGCCATGGGGATGGCGAGCAGGTTGTCCCCCTGGTCGAGGAACTGTTTGCCGCCCTGCTCCAGAACCTGCGCGCCGACCGGCGCTGGTCCATCGACCTCTGCCGGGGCCTGCCGGAGAAGCGGGCATGAATCTGGATCAGCTGCAGGTTTTTCTGGCTGTGGCCCGCCATCTTCACTTCTCCCGCGCCGCCGAGGAGCTTTACATCACCCAGCCGGCCGTCAGTGCCTCCGTCGCCAAGCTGGAAAGCCATTACGGCGTGAAGTTGTTCCATCGCATCGGCCGCCGGGTGCAGCTCACCGATGCCGGGCGGTTTCTGATCGAGGAGGGGCCGCGTTTGCTCGATGGGGTGGACCGCTTGGAGCGCGGGCTTCAGGAATTCAATGACCTGCGCCGTGGTGTGCTCAGCCTGGGCGCCAGTTTCACCGTGGGCAACTACTGGCTGCCATCCCGGCTCAGCCGATTTGGCGACCGCCATCCCGAGATCGAGTTGCTCTGCAGCCTGGGCAATGCCGACCAGGTGCTGGAGGGCACCGCCCGCGGCCAGTTCGACCTCTGTTTCCTTACGGGTTGGGCCAAGCGGGAGCAGGCGCCCGAACTCGAGGCCCATCTCAGTGCCATTCAGGTGGGACAGGAGCGCCTGCAGGTGGTGGTGGGACGCAGCCATCCCTGGTTCGGCCTCGGCCCCATCCCGCCGGCTGAACTCTGCCGCTCGCCCTGGATCGTGCGGGAGCGGGGTTCCGGTGCCCAGCGCATGTTCGAGGTGCTGCTCCGCCAGGCCGGGGTGGATCCGGCCAGTCTTGAGGTGCGGCTGGTGCTCAACAGCAGCGAGATGGTGAAGACGGTGGTGCTGGCCGGTTCCGGGGCCGCGGCGCTGCCGGAGACCATGGTGAGCTCCGACCTGGCCCAGGGCCTGTTGTGGGCCGTGGAGATCGAGGGGCGCATCCAGGCGAGCCAGCCCATCTGGATGGTGAAGCACGACCAGCGCTATCCCTCCTCGCTCCTGCGCGCTTTCGAGGAGGTGATTCAGGTCGAGGCGGTGCCTGCGGAGGGCCGGCTGACGGCCCTGGAGCTTTCGGCTCCACCGGCGACCCGGCAGCGGGCCTGAGATTAGTCCTAAAGCCGATGGGCTTTGCGTTGTATTGTGGTGCGCCGGTCATCCCAGCCTCCATGCTTCCCCGAGGTCCGCGCCCATGACTGAGGACGCCCCCGCACGCCGGTTCCGCCTGCGGCTGCAGGCCAACGATGTGCTGCCAGCGGGTCTGAGTTGGTCGATCCTTGAGGGCTATGTGCGCACCACCAGCTTTGATCAAGATGGCGAGGCCTTCACCCTCTCGGTCTGGGGCCCCGGGGAATGGTTGAGCAGCAGCTACTCCACCCTCGTGCCGGTGGAGATGCAGTGCATTTCCGCGGTATCGGTGGAACAGATTGAGCCTTCAGAAGCCGAAGTGGTTGCTTTTCTGCGCCTGCAGATCCGCAACACGGAGCAGATTTTTGAAATCAACCGGGTTCGCAGTGCCGAATTGCGCCTGCTTGCCATGTTGCGTTGGATCAGTGTGCGCTTTGGTCAGGTCAACAGCCATGGCCACCGTCTTTCATTGAAGGAGATGAATCTCACCCATCGTGATCTGGCCGATCTCTGCGGTCTCACGCGCGTGACCGTGACCAAGAACCTCAACCGCTTCAAGACTCTGGGCCTCTTGCGCGCGATCGGTGATTCCGATTGGTTGATCCCTGCTGATGCAAAGGTTCCCGGTCTTAATGAGATGTGAGATCCTGAGGGTGGTCGGCTGGCTCAGCCCAGGATCAGGAGAGCCAGGGAGCCGCTGTCGGCCAGGATGCGAACACCCAGCCAGATCAGAATGAAAGGAAAGAAGATGGGTGCATAGCGATTGAGCAACAATGAGATTCCTGGTGCGCGAGTCAGATGGAAGGAGAGGAAAAGCCAGGTGGCAATAAAGCCATATAGAACAGGAATAATGATCAAAATCTTGCTGCTGTTCAGGCTGGCGAAAATGGGGATATAGATACTCAGATTGTTGCTGCCATTCGAGATCGTCACCATCGAGACCCTGTAGGTCTGGCGATCTCGGAGAACGCTCCACAGGGATAACCTGCGGGATTCAAAGCCCCGCAGGTCACGAAATCGATAGGCACTGATCTCGCGATCGCTGCTCTCGCTGCCGAGCCACAGGCGCAGCAGCGAGAGCAAGCCGATCAGGATCGGCAGGATCCCCAAGAGGCCAATGGTTCGTTGGGGAATCGCTAGGCCAATCCAGAAGCCGAGCAGACTGATCAGGATCAGAACCGTGAAACCAAACAATTCGCCCACCACAACATGGCGAGGCTGAAAGGTTCGATTCACTTCTCCGAAGAAGCCCGTGAGATAGATATTGTCATCGAATGTGGTGGCAAGACCTGCAGCGAAGGCGAGTTGCAGGGTCGCCGCAAGCCAATCCATGAATTACTTCAATCGATGAAAGGGGAATCGGTCCAGGGATCGGGGCTGGAGAAATGATTCGCCGCCGAATAGCCGTTCTGCGGATCTGCCGATCAATCCTAAGGAAATCACCCTGGAGCGGGACGTGGCTGGGATTACACCCGAGCTCTGTTGGCGAACCTGTTTCCGCGTAGAGTTGAGCTCTGGCTTATCGGACTGTCCGATCTCAAGGCCTGATTCCTGGTGTACCTGGTTCTCCTCGTGTAACTGGTTCCTGGTTTGGCTGATTCCTGGTGTGCATGGTGTCCATCGGTGTTCAACAAGGCTGATGATCTGGCAAGCGAGGTTGCTTCGACCCCGATCGCTCCGCCCCTGCAGCGTTCGGGGAGATCTGCTGGTGCCATCTAGCCTGCTTCCCGCCCTCATGGCCCTGCTGGTGGCCCTGGTCGCCGGCACGAGCCCGCCGGCCCGTGCCCAGCCTTCCCGACCTGCTGAACCGGTACCCGAGCGCCGCCTGGCCTATCCGCCGGGCACCACGGCCGTTCTGCTCCAGTACATCCTGCTTCTTGGTGGTGGATTGATGGGTCTCTATCTGATCAATGGCATTCGGGCGCGTCGCGCCGACCAGACTGCCGCGACTTCCCTGGCCCACGAATCCAGCCGCCTGCGCCAGCTCAAGATCGGCTATCCAGAGGGCATGACCTTTCTGGAGGAGCTGCGGCGGCTTCAGTTGCTTGAAAATCGCCTCAGTCCCCTTGGGGTGGACATCATCTGGAGCTCCTTCCCCTCGGCTTCCACATTGCTTTCGGCATTGAGCAAGGGTGAGGTCGACTTCTGTGGCGGTGGCGGTACGGCCAGTCTTTTTTCCCAGGCGGCCGGTCACCTATTCGTGCGTGTGGCCAGGGAAAAATATCCTGATCTCCAGGGCGAGGCGATCCTGGTTCATGAGACAGCCGCGATTCATAATCTTCGCGATCTCCAGGGGGCGCGGATCGCCTTTGATGAGGGTTCCAGCGCCCACTATGTGCTGATTCGCGCCCTTCAGATCGTTGGTCTTTCCTATGGCGATATTGTTCCGGTACCGCTTCCTCAAAGTCAAGCCCTCCATCGCTTTAGGCAGGGAGAGGTTGATGCCTGGGTGGTCTGGATGCCCTATGCGCCCACCGAGGCTCGCCGTCAGTATCCCGGCCGTTCGATCGCCGATCTGAACAGCATCCTCGGCGAACGAGCTGCCGACGAGGTTCCGACTCTATATTACTCAACTCCCGAATTGGTGCGTGACTATCCCAGGGTGCTCAAGGCCATCCTTGAGGAGGTGAATGAGGCTGGGGTGCAACACAATCAGGAGCAACTTCGGAGGGCAGAGGAACTGGGTGATGCTGCTGCTCTTGACCCTGAACTGATTCAAAGTCTGCGTCAGAGAGTTCTTGAGCGAGCCATCCTGCCACTGGATGATCCAACCCTGCGCAGTCTTCAACATCAAGCCACCATTTTGCATGATCTTCGCCTCGTGCCCCAGCGGATCAATGTTCACGATGGTGCCTACAGTCTGTTAGCGCGACAAAACTGGACCTACTGAGTTTTCAGCACCTCTCCTGGCAGGAATAAGGCCAGCTGTAATCCCCGTTTTCCCGGCACCTCAGGGTGTGGTTCCGGCCACAACATGCCAGCGCTTGCCTGCCCATCATGGCTGCATTGATTCTGCCGACCGCAGTCTCTGGCCCTGCAGTTGAACCATGACCTCCCTGCCTTTTCATCCCGAAGGACGCACCAGAGGGTTCCGCCATTCTGTAGCGCTTCGCCCCCTCACCCCCGGGCTCCCGCTGCAGCAGCCGATACCCAACAACTTTGGCCCCACCTTGTTGCTTGCCCTCGGTGTTCTTCTGGTGCCCCTGTTGATCGGTGTGCCCTTCGTTCTCTGGGGGCTGGCCAGGATTCGTGATGCCCAGGGTGAGCCTGCCCTGCCCTGGCTGTCCTCCCGATTCCCTGCCCTGTTCGGCTGGTGGAGGGCCTCATCCGGATCATGGAGATGACAAATCGTGGTGCATCGCTGCACCGATCGTTTTCGGTGATCGTTTCCACTAGGAATGGCAGTTGTTCTGTGCCATTCATCACCCATAGGTTTAGATCTGACCCAACCCACTTCCAAGCGATGCGCCTCGTCAACCCCGTCCACTCCCGCTCCATCGTCCGGCCCTCCGCGCTCCAGGAGTTGCCGCGCTGCGGCCCTGCAGCTGCCCTGGTGTCCTGGGGGCGAAGCTTGTCCATCGTCCTGCTGCTGCTCACCATCGTGTTCAGCGGGTTGCAGCCGGTGAACGCCGATGCCGGACGCTTCTTGGCCGGTTCCGACTACGCCGAGCTGAGTGCCGAACTCGCCGCTCTGCAGGGTGCCTTCGCGGCCGCCAAGAGGCCACCCACGGCCGCCCAGCAGCAGCGCCTCGCCGATCTCGAGGCGCTTGAGCGGCAGATTGCCCGCTCCGATGACCGCGCCCAGCTCCGCAATCGCACGTCTCACAATCTGGGTCTGTACGCCCGCTTCAAGAAGGATCCCGCCGATCAGCCGCCCAGCTTCTATGTGATGGGCCCCGGCCACAGCAGCGATGACGACTTTGATCTGGTGGCGCTGCTGATTCCCCCCGGCGTTTCCCTGGGCTGGGGAGAAGGGGGTGAGGCCGCTGCCATCAGCACCGGCCCCCGAGTGGTCCGGGTGCTGGAGGGCCAGCAACTGGCGGTGAGGGAAGCCGCTCCTGCTGCCGAAGGACCGGCAACGACGGCTCAGGCCGCTGCAGCGAAGCCAGCCACACCAGCCACGGCTTCCGGCGGCAAGGCGGCCGCTGTCGCTGCCGCTCCCGTGACCTACCAGTTGAGCCAGCCCCCGTTCCAGGTGCTGGCCCGTTGGGAGCCCCAGCTGACCCTGCCCGAGCTGAGCCAGGTCGCCTTGGATCAGGAGCGCGAAACCGCTCCTGTGGACTGACGCACCCAGGCGGGATCGCCGCCCATTAATCGTGTCGGCCGGTAGTACCGGTACCCGCTGACAGGGGCACCGCCGCCCCTGAGCCGGTGTCGAACCTCCCGGCTTTTTTCTCTCTGCCTTCCCCCCTTCCGCCATCACCCTCTCCGGCTCCCTGTGATTTCCTTCCCCCCGCTTGATCCCCTCCAGGGCCACGGCCCCCTGGAGGGCGTCGCCACCGCGCTGGCCCTGGCCGGAGGCGTGCGCACCTTGGAGCACAGGGAGCGGGTGCTGAACCTGGGCATCCCCTCGCTGGAGAGCTGAGCGATGGCCTCCCGCCCCACAGCGCTCGCAGGGATGGCTCAGCCTCCCTTCCCCGCTTTGCTGCTCATTGGGGCTTCGCTGATCTCAACCCTCCGCCGCACCCTGCCGCTCGAACTGGCCGTCCTCACGCTCGTGATCGGCGCGGTGCTCGCCGGTTTGCTCACGCCGACCCAGGCCCTGGCCGGTTTCGGCAATCCGGCGGTGATCACGGTGGTGGCGATGTTCGTGGTGAGTGCCGCCCTCGAACGCAGCGGTGCCCTCATGCCGATCGAGCGCTGGCTGGCCCGCTTCGACGACCGCAGCCCTTCGGTTCAGATCCTGCTGCTGGCCCTGGTGGTGGGTCCTCTCTCGGCGGTGATCAGCAACACCGCGGTGGTGGCGATGTTTATTCCGGTGGTGGAGCGCTGGTGCCGGCGACTGGCCATCTCACCCTCGCAGTTGCTGATGCCGCTCTCCTTTCTCACCGTGCTGGCGGGGGTGGGAACCCTGCTGGGTACCTCCACCACCCTGGTGGCCAGCAGCCTCTCGAGCGGCCTGGGCTACGGCAGCTTCTCCCTGCTCCAGTTCACCCCGATGGCCCTGCTCACCTACGGCGCCGGCATGGTGGTGCTGGCGGTGCTGGCGCCGCGGCTGCTGCCCTCCACCCCACCCCTACCCCGGGTTGAGGCGCTCGAAAGCGACTACGGCATCCGCCAGTACCTCAGTGAACTGGAGGTCACCGCCGCCTCGCCGCTGATCGGCCGCTGCCTCGATGCCACCCTCCTGCAGCACACCTTCGATGTGCGGGTGCTGGCCCTGATTCGCGATGGGGAGCGCCGCTCCCTGCCGCTGGGGGAGGAGCGGCTCGCCGATGGGGATGTGCTGGTCGTGAAGGCGTCGCCGGATCGCCTGCTGGCGCTGCGCCAGGAGGAGGGGCTGGCCCTGGTGCCGGAGGTGAGCATCCGGCTGCGGGAGGCCGGTGGCGATTCCGATCCCCGCGCTCCCGATCCGGCCGGTCCGGAACTCTCGATCGTGGAGGCCCTGGTGCCGGCGGGTTCAGGGCTGATCGGCCGGAGCCTGCGGGAGATTCGCTTTGCCCAGCGCTTCCACGCGGCCGTGCTCGCCATTCGCCGCGGTGAGGAGGTGCTGCGCGATCGCCTCGGCCGGGTGAGCCTGCAGCTGGGGGATGCCCTGCTGCTCCAGAGCACTCCCTCGGCCCTGCGGACCCTGCAGCTCAGCCCGGAGTTGCTGCTGGCCGATCCAGCAGCCCTCCCGGAGGATCGGCGGGACCGGCTGGGCTGGGCCCTCGGCCTGACCGCGGCCCTGTTGCTGCTGTCCCTCTGGCGCAGCGATGCGCTGGCGATCTGGGCCCTGCTGGTGGTGGTGGGCCTGGTGGTCAGCGGTGTGCTCAGCGCCCAGGAGGTTTATGGGGCCGTGCGTTGGGATGTGGTGGTGCTGCTGGGCTCCCTGCTGCCGCTCGCCCAGCTGGGCACGGTTCTGGGCCTCGACCGCTGGCTGGTGGAGCACCTCAGTGGTCCGATCGCCTCCTGGCCGCCCTATCTGCTGCTGTTGGGGTTGTATCTGATCACGGCCCTGGTCACCGAGGTGGTGTCGAACCAGGCGGCCGTCACGCTCATGCTGCCCCTCGGGTTGGCGCTCAGCCAGGGGGTGGGCGTCAGTCCGTGGGCTGCGATGGGGGTGACCACCTTCGCCGCCTCCCACAGCTTTCTCACCCCGATCGGCTATCAGACCAACACGATGGTGTATGCGATTGGCAACTATTCCTTCCTCGATTTCCTCCGCCTTGGCCTGCCGCTCACCCTGGTGATGAGCCTGCTCACGCCGGCCCTCGCCCTGCGCCTATGCGGCTGAGAGAAGTTCAGCGCAACCTCAGCGGAAGGAGCGCACGGCCCGAGGGAGGATGTGCAGGCGGCTCCCCTGGGTCAGGTTGGCAATTCTGTCGGCCACCTGCTCGCGGGGGAGCTGGGCACTGATCACCTGGCCGCCCTCGGTCACCACCTCCGCCACCACCTCGCGGCCCAGATGAACCAGGCGGCGCAGCACCACCGGCAGGCTCCGCTCCTGGGGCTCATCCAGCAGATCGAGATCGTGGGGGCGCACATAGACCTCGCCGGCATCGCCCTGGCGGTGACCCTCCGCGCCGTCAAAGCGCGGCAGCACGTTCACCTCCCCCACAAAGCGCATCACGAAGGGGCTTGCCGGTTCGTCGTAAATCTCAGATGGGCTGCCGATCTGCTCGACATGGCCCTCGTTCATCACCACGATCCGATCGGCCACCTCCATGGCCTCCTCCTGGTCGTGGGTCACGATCACGGTGGTCACCTGCATTTCCTCGTGCAGATTCCGTAGCCAGGCCCGCAGCTCCTTGCGCACCTTGGCATCGAGGGCGCTGAAGGGTTCATCGAGCAGCAGCACCCGGGGCTGCACCGCCAGGGCCCGGGCCAGGGACACCCGCTGCCGCTGGCCACCGGAGAGCTGGGAGGGATAGCGGTTGCCGTAGCCCTGGAGCTGCACCAGCGAGAGCAACTCCTCCACCCGGTTGCGCACCTTGGTCGGTGACCACTGGCGCAGTTCGAGGCCGAAGGCGATGTTCTGCCGCACGGTGCGGTGCTTGAACAGGGCGAAGTGCTGAAACACGAAGCCCACCTGCCGCTCTTGCACGCTGCGGCGGGTCACCTCCTCACCGTTGATGTAGATCGCGCCTTGGTCGGGGTGATCGAGGCCGGCGATCATGCGCAGCAGGGTGCTCTTGCCGCAGCCCGAGGGGCCCAGCAGGGCCACCAGCGAACCGGTGGCCACATCGATGCTGAGGTCATCGACCGCCGGCGGGCCACCAAAGGACTTGGTCACATTCGAAGCACGGATGCCCATGGCGATCTGGCGAAGGGTGGATGGGCAGCAGCGATCAGCGGTTGGGCTGGGGCGTGGTGCGCAGGTAGGGGCGGATCTCGGTCACGCCCTTGGGAAACTTGGCGCGGGCGTCTTCGGTGGAGATCGAGGGCACCACCACCACGTCATCGCAGTCCTTCCAGTTCACCGGCGTGGCCACGGAGTGATACTCGGTGAGCTGCAGCGAATCGATCACGCGCAGGATTTCATCGAAGTTGCGGCCGGTGCTGGCGGGATAGGTGATCTGCAGCCGCAGTTTCTTGTTGGGGTCGATGATGAACACCGAACGCACCGTCAGGTTGTTGAGGGCGTTGGGATGGATCATGCCGTAGAGATCGCTCACCTTTTTATCGGCGTCGGCGAGGATCGGATAATCCACCGTGGTGTGCTGGGTTTCGTTGATGTCGCCGATCCAGCCCTTGTGGCTTTCGGCGCTGTCAACGCTCAGGGCGATGGTTTTGACATTGCGCTTCTCCCACTCGGGGCGGAGCCGGGCCACCTCACCGAGCTCGGTGGTGCAGACGGGGGTGTAGTCGGCGGGATGCGAGAAGAGCACCACCCAGCTGTCAGCAGCGAAGTCGTAGAGATGGATGGGGCCGAGCTGGGAATCCTGGGTGAAATCGGGAACGGTGTCGCCGAGTTGCAGGGCCATGGAGGGCAGGCAAGGGAGTGACTCCACCCTTGCGCCATGCCCTCGGTGGTCGGTGTGGCTCCAGCCAGCCCTGCGTGTGCCTCCGGCTACACCAGCGCAAGGCCTGTGCCTGCAGCCCGCGGCGGGTGTGCTCACTCCAGAGCTGCTCGGTTGGGGGTTTGGGCAACACACCACCTAGCCTGAGGCGATGAAGGAGGTTGACAGCCGCTGGCAGCAGCGTTTCGACAACTACAGCCGCGCCCTGCAGGTGCTGGAGCGTGGTGTGGCCCTCGCGGGCCACTGGTTCCCGTGATGCCACGCGCCTTGCCTACCAGAACGGTTTGATCACGGAGGGAGAGATCTGGATGGCGATGATCAGAGCCCGCAATCTGTCGTCGCACACCTACAACCTGGAGCAGGCGCAGGCGATCGCGGCCGACGTGATCGAGGCGTTCACCCCCGCTTTTCGGGCCCTGCACCAGCGCTTCCTGGCCCTGCAGGCCGACCCTCGATGACGATCACCCCGCCACCCGCCACCCTCGGTGCCACGGGATTGCCCGCCGCGGTGATCGCGGCGATCCAGGCTGTGCTGGCCAGCCACCCGCCGGTGGAGCGCGCCGTGCTCTACGGCTCCCGCGCCCTGGGCCGCCAGCGCGAGGCCTCCGACATCGATCTCACCCTGATCGGCTCTGACCTCAACAACGCCAGCCTGGCCCGGATCGACGCCGAGCTCGATGATCTGCTGCTCCCCTGGGTGATCGATCTCTCGGCCTTCTCCAGCCTGCGCCATCCCGCCCTGCTGGATCACATCCAACGGGTGGGGGTGGTGCTCTATCAGCGGCCGTGGTTGGGCACCTTGAGGTAGGTGCCCTTACGGACGAGACAGTTGGGATTGCCTACAACCTCGATTGAGAAAGCCATCCAAACCCCAAGCCGCACATTCAATCGCATAGGGTCTACCCGGCTGGGAAACCAAGGTATAGGTGCAAGAAACATAACCATTGCCATCCGTATCCCAGGCCTGACATTGAGATCCGTTGATGTCTTCCTTCATAACATTGGCGACATAGCTATTGAGCTGACCTTCGGCAAAGCTTCTGCCAAAAAAGAATTGACCAATATTACGACCGACCGTCAGCAATAAAACCATCAAAGCAATGGCTCCGCCCCCGACAAGGCCAAGGATCAGAAAGAGTTTAAATTTACTCATCTGCACAAATAGCCATTGACTATGTGGAGGGATTGCGAAGGCGAAGAGGTCATGAGATAAGTCTACGCATATTCACTTTACAGCGCTCTTTCGCTCTCTCCAAGCCGTCAAACCCATGCTCAAGGGCGAATGCACACGTTTCTTGACAGTGATTCTGGAAGATCGCTGATCAAGGCTTCCGCACCATGTCAGATCCCTTGCGCCGCAACCGATTTTCTGATTACTCAGCTCGCTCAGCGCAGGGCGGGAAAGCCCCATGGACTGATTCGTACGCATCGCTTGAGTCATGGGCATTGACATCAAGTTCCAGTAAAGCTTCGCCCTGCCTGAGTGCTATTTGGCTCTGAAGAGCAGTGTGAGGCAGCCCCGCCTCTGCGTCCACTAGGTCTTCCAGGCAAGAACCTATGCGGGAATGGCCGTCAACTTTCCCCGTGAGGTTTATGCAGATCCTGCATCAATGGGAGCCCCATGCTTTCGGTCTGCCACCTGCATCGCCACGCTCGTCGGCAGGTTCGGGCTTTCGGGGTTCACCTCCAGGCTCTGCAGCTGGGGCCGCAGCACCAGATCCATGTCCTCCATTGGGATGGCGCCGAGCAGCACCTCGGTGCCCAGCACCATGGCGCCGGTGAAGCAGCGGCGGTTGCCGAAGCGCACCTCCACCGGACCCACGTAGGGCACCGTGCGGCGGCGGCCGTCGGCCAGCACCACCTCGCGCCGCTCCAGCTCCTTCAGCTCCAGCTGGATCGCCAGGTGCTCCGGGATGCAGAGAAGCACCGCGCCTGTGTCCGCCAGGGCCGACACCGGCAGGGGCACCAGCTCCGGCCGGGTGGGGTTGGCGAGGGTGACGCTGCCGCGGATCAAACCCATCCTCCGGTGCCGGGGTTCACGCTAGCGACGGCTTTCCCATGGGCTGTCGGTGCCCTCGGCGGATGGTGAGGAACAGGAGGTCTCCGTCAGCTCCGGGGCCGGAATGCACCCGGGCAGACTCCCTAGATCTGCCCTCCTTTCCATGCGCGCCGGTTCCGGTCCCCGGCCGCTTCGGCTGGCCCCAGCCCTGCTGCTGATCTGGTTGCTGGCCCTCGTGCTCGCCCTGGTTGGTGTGGGGAGCCAGCCCCTGCGCGACTGGGATGAGGGAATCGTGGCCCGGGTGGCCCTCGAAATCAGCCAGGCCCCCTGGAGCGGGAAGCTCCTGCCCACCTTCTGGGGCGATCCCTACCTCAACAAGCCGCCGGCGATCCATCTGCTGATTGCCGCCGTGATTGGCCTCTGGCGCGCCGTGGCCCAGGCACCACTGGAGGCCCTGCCGCCGGAGTGGGTGGTGCGGCTGGGCCCGGCTCTTCTATCGGCTTCCCTGCCGCCCCTGCTGGCCCTGGTGCAGTTGCGGCTGCGCCCCGCCGAGCGGGGCACGGCCCTGGCCACCGCCGCCCTCGCCCTCACCCTGATGCCCCTGGCGCGCCATGGGCGTCTGGCCATGCTGGATGGCGCCCTGCTGGTGGCCATGGCCCTGCAGTGGTGGGCCGTGCTGGGCCTCGATCAACGCCTCAAACAACGCCCTAGCCGGAACCTGGGGCTCGCTTTGGTGGCTGGCCTGGCCACCAGCCTGCTGCTGCTGCTTAAGGCCCCCGTCGCCCTGCCGTTGCTGCTCGCGCTCCTGGCCCTGCGCTGGTTGGAACCGGATCGGCCCCAGCTCCCTTGCTGGCCGCTGCTGCTGGGCCTGGCCCTGGGGCTGTTGCCGGGCTTGGGCTGGCATGGCCTCCACTGGATGGCACGGGGCTCCAATGCCCTGGCGATGTGGACCAGCCAGGGGTTTGCCCGGGTGGGTGGTTCGCTCGAGGGCCATAGCGGCGGACCTGGACCGCCCCTGCTGGAGCTGCTCAAGGGAGGCTGGCCCTGGCTTCCCCTGTGGCCGTTCGGTCTGGCCCTGGCCTGGCGCCAGCGCCGCCAGCGCGCTGGTCACTGGTGCCTGGGCCTCACGGTGCTCACTGCCCTGCTGGTGTTGCCGCTGGGCACCCAGCTGCCGTGGTACAGCCTGTTGCTGTGGCCCCCTTTTTGTCTGGTCTGCGCTCCGGTGTTGGCCTGGCTGATCCGCTCCGGCCCCGAAGGCCGGCCCCCCGCCGCGGCTCTGGCCGCCGCCATCCCCTGGTTCTGGATTGGTCTGGGCCTGCTGCTGCTGCTGGCCTATCCCGTGGCGGCCTTGGGAATCCTGCCCCTGCCGCCAGCCACCCGGCCGCTGCTGCTCAGCCTCGGCGTAGCCCTGCTGGCCGGCGGCGGCCTGCTGCTCGGTCGTGGGCCGGCCGGCCGCAGGGCGGGGGGGCTCCTCCTGGTGGGGGGGGTGTGGCTCACCCTGGCCCTGCTGCTGAGCGGGCCCCTCTGGCTGTGGGAGTTGAACGAATCCTGGCCGGTGGGCCCCATTGCCGCCGTGGCGCGTCGACAGCCGGTGGGGGCCGCCGCTGCTCCCCTGGTGCTCTGGCGCGAGGCCGAACGACCCAGTCTGAACTGGTACGCCGGCCGTCGGGTGCGCGGCAGCGCAGGGCCAGAGGATCTGCCGCCTTCGGCCCAAGGCGTGCGCCTGCTGCTCAGCCGTGAACAACCTGCGGCCGGCGATCTGCGCTGCGCGCCGATCGAGCGAGCCGGAGATCTCCACCTCTACCGCTGCCTTCCGAAAGGTTCGGCTGGCGATGGGCCGGGCGCCGCCGGGATGGAGCTCACCAAAACCCGGGCGATCTCAGCGCTTCGCGGTCTCGCCGGAGGAGCCGTCCCCACTGAGCAGGTTGTCCTTGCTGGAGCGCAAGGATTTCCAGAGCTTGCGGATTTCGGCGTAGGCCCCTTCCTGGCTCAGCTTGCCGTTGCTCTGCAGGCCCACGATCAGCCCCACCCGTTCGGCGAAGCTTTCCAGGTTCTGGTGAAAGGCCAGTCGCTCCGGCGACCAGTCGGATCCTCGGTAGCTGCCATGGGCCTCCATCGGGGAGACCACGCCCAAAGCGGCACTCCGGTCGCCATCGAGTGGAGAGGGCAGGACGCCTTGTTCGTCGTTTGCCACCGCACAACATCGACTCGAAAGCAAGTTAGCGAGGAATGGTCCGGTTCATGCCAAGGCAGGGTTGACGCGAGCATCCCCACGTGACGAGGGCGACAGCGGTTCCGGAACGGCTTCCCTGGAATATCCGCAACGACATGAGGGGTCATGGTCCGGAAGCTCCGCGTCTGGTTTCCGCCGGTGGGCTGCTGCTTGCTGCTTCAGGCTGCGATCATCGGGGCGGGCCTTGTGCTCCACCGCTGCATCGAGCCCCACCCCCCGTGCTGCGACTCACCCCTGGCGCTCTGACCTCGAATCTGCTCGAGCAGCGGCCCGCCGATCTTCCCGCCGATCTCTTTGTGCATGGTGGCGTCGCGCCCACCCACATCGATTTGATCATCTTCGCGTCGGAAGGTCCCCGGCGTCAGGCCTTCACCTCCCGCGATCTGCTCGAGGCCATCCACCAGCTCCGCGTGCCCGTGTGGGTGCGGATCCGAGGCCTGGCCGATGCACGGGGCATCCAGAGCCTGCTCGACGATCTCGGGGTGCCCTCCACCCTGGCGGAGCCCCTGCTGCAACCACCCCAGCGGCCCCAGGTGGACTGCCTCGATGAGGTGCTGATGGTGGTGATCCACCGCCTGCGCTTCGGCGCCCAGGCCACCTCCCTGGTGAGTGACCAGGTGGGCGTGATGCTGATGCCGGGCCTGTTGATCAGCGTGGAGGAGTCGTGTCAGGGGGAAGCCTTTCCCGATCTCACCCGCTGGCTGATCTCCAGCCACGCGGCGGTGGAAGACCGGGACCTTGACGACATCCTCCATTTCCTGATCGACGACCTCCTCGATGATCTCTTCCCGATGCTGGAGCGGATCGCCCACAGCCTCGATCAGCTGGAGGAGAAGGTGCTCGGCCGCCCGAACCCCGGCCAGCTGGCCCGCACTTTCCAGTTCCGAGGCTGTCTGCGCACGATCCGCACCCAGGTGTGGCCGCTGCGGCACCAGATCCGCATGCTGGTGCGGGAGCGCCAGCCCCTGCTCGGCCCGGAGGCCACGGCGGGCTTTCAGGAAATGGCCGAGCTGGTGGAGCTGCTCCACGAAAACTGCGAGCTGTTGCGCAACCAGTGCGATGCGATCTCCCAGGCCTATGCCGCCAGCGTGGGAAATCGTATGAACCAGGTGATGAAGACCCTCACCATCCTCACCAGCATCTTCGCACCGCTCACCCTGATCGCCGGCATCTACGGCATGAATTTCGAGGTGATGCCGGAGCTGCATCTGCGTTATGGCTACTACGTGGCCCTTGGCCTGATGGTGGTCGTGGCAGCTGGGCAGACCTACTGGCTATGGCGGCGCGGCTGGTTCGAGGACTGGACCCAGCGCCGCTGATCGGCCCTGGCGCAGCCCGGCACCCTGGAGTGATTCTTGATCAGGTCTTAACCCTTTCCTAACGACCTGGCTCAGGGCTGTCCGCTATTCAAGGGCAGACCCAAACCCCGGCTCCTCGATGACCTTCGCCAAGAAGGCCCTTTGCTTCGGCATCCTCGGCTCCATGGCCGCCGGCCTGGCCGCTTCCGCTCAAGCCACCCTCAACGGAGCGGGTGCCTCCTTCCCGGCGCCCTTTTACCAGAGCGCCTTTGCCTCCTTGGCCGGCCAGGGCACCAAGGTGAACTACCAGTCGGTGGGTTCTGGCGCTGGTATTAGGCAGTTCCTCAAGGGCACCGTCGATTTCGGCGCCACCGATGAGCCGATCAAGGCTTCCGATGCCGCCAAGGTGAAAAGGGGCGTGATTCAGTTCCCTACGGTGGGTGGCACGATCGCGATCGCTTACAACAAAGCCGATTGCGCCGACCTGAAGCTCACCCAGCGGCAAGTGGTGGATGTCTTCCTCGGCAATATCAAAACTTGGGATGCTCTCAAGTGCGGCAAGGGACCGATCACCATCGTTCACCGTTCCGATGGTTCCGGCACCACCTTCGCCTTCACCAATTCTCTGTCCTCCTTCTCGCCCGCTTGGAATCTTGGCGCCGAGAAGAGCGTGAAGTGGCCCGTGGGCGTGGGCGGCAAGGGCAATGAAGGTGTAGCCGGTATTCTCACCAACACCCCCGGCTCGATCGGTTATGTCAACCAGGCCTTTGTGAAGGGCAACCTCAAGGCCGCTGCCATCCAGAACCGCTCCGGCGCCTTCGTGAAGCCGAATCTCAAGTCGGGTATCGCTGCCCTGTCGAACATCAAGCTCGATGGCAATCTCGCTGGCGAGGAACCCAATCCCGCCGGTGCGGCCAGCTACCCCATCGCCACCCTCACCTGGATCCTGGCCTACGACAATGGCAATGGTCCTAAGGCCGGTGCCATTCGCAAGGCTCTCCTCTATCTGTTGAGCCCCGCCGCCCAAAACCGTGCCGACGACCTCGGTTATGTGCCCCTGAGCAACTCGATCCTGGCTGCCAGCCGCAAGGCCGTGGCCCGCATCTCTGACTGATCGATCTGATCAATCGGCCGGGTCCAGGGAGCCGGTCGCAGAGTTAACTCGGCATCGCTTGTACCGACCCGGTGGCTTTCCCACCGGGTCTTTTTGCCTTATTGCTCCCTTAACCCAACGACTACCGGTTCTTGGTTTGGCGGTTGGTTTCCCTCCATACAATTCAAAAGACATCGGCAGCACAGACCATGGTGTTCACGCCTTCCCGTGAAGCCGGCAGCAGCAGCGATGCCTTCCGCAATCTGCTGGAAGACAGCTATCACAAACGCAGCCTCATCCACCTGGCCGGCGGCAGCCAGGTGCCGTTGCTGCGCAACAACGTCTGGCTGGTGGTACGGGGCATGGTGAAACTCGGCGCCATCACCATCCATGGCGACGATCTCCTCCTCGGCCTGGCGGGACCCAGTGAACCCTTCGGTGAGCCCCTCAGCGGTGTCGAGGCCTTCGAGGCCCGCACCCTCTGCGACACCGACCTTCTTTGTCTCACCCTCCAGGACATCCAGGCCGATCCGGCCCTCTCCGCCGGCATGCTGCAGGCCCTCGCCCAGCGCTACCGCCAGAGCCAGGCCCTGCTGGGCCTGATGGCCCTGCGCCGGGTGGAGGAACGGGTGCGGGGCTTCCTGGAGCTGATCGCCAGCGACTACGGCCAGCCCTGTGAGGAAGGGCTGCGCCTCAACCTCCGCCTCACCCACCAGGAGGTGGCCAGCGCCCTGGCCACCACCCGCGTCACCGTGACCCGGGTGATCGGCAATCTTCGCGATGAGGGCTGGCTCCGCACCGATGCCCAGCGCCGCCTGGTGATCAGCCATCTACCCCGCCGTTGATCTCAGATTTCTGGCAAGAGCCCATCAGCCCTGACAATGGGCTGATGCCCTCCTCCCTCCTCGTCGTCGAAGACGACGACACCATCCGCGAAACCATCCGCGATGCCCTGACTCTCGAGGGCTTCGAAGTGACCGCCTGTGGCAACGGCCGCGATGCCCTGCAGAGCCTCCAGCGGGCCAGCGGCACCGATGATTCCTTCGCCCTGGTGGTGCTCGATTTGATGCTCCCCGGGCTTGGGGGGCTCGAACTCTGCCGCCAGCTGCGCAAAGCGGGTGACGCCACCCCGATCTTGGTGGTGAGCGCCCGCGACAGCGAGGCGGATCGGGTGTTGGGCCTGGAGGTGGGTGCCGACGACTACCTGATCAAACCGTTCGGCATGCGCGAACTGGTGGCCCGCTGCCGTGCCCTGCTGCGGCGGAGTAACACTGAGGCCACCCCGTCCCGCCAGGTGGTGCATGGCAATCTCTGCCTCTACCCTGAGGAGTGCCGCGTCACCCGCGATGGCCTGGATGTGAATCTCTCCCCTAAGGAGTACCGCCTGCTCGAGCTCTTCATGCAGCATCCCCGACGGGTGTGGAGCCGCGACAAATTATTGGAGCAGGTGTGGGGGCATGATTACTTCGGCGACAGCAAGACCGTGGACGTGCACATCCGCTGGCTACGGGAGAAACTGGAAGTCAATCCATCCGCACCCGAGCATCTGATCACGGTCCGGGGCTTTGGGTATCGCTTCGGCTAGTGGTTGCCCTGCTGGCCCTGGTGATTGGACTGGCCCTGGGCGGCTGGATCGCCCACCACCGCGGCCGCAAGCAGGCCCGGGCCATCGCCATCGAACGAAGCCGGCTGCTGGGCTGGATCGACGCCGCTCCCGTGGGCTGGCTGATCCTCGATCCCCTCAATGGGGTTCAGGTGATCAACACCCGGGCCGAGCAGTTGCTCGGCACCTCGGCAGCCACCCTCCCAGCCGGGCAGCCGCTGGAGCGCCTCTGCCCTGACCCCGATCTGGCCGGGGTGATCCAGGACACCCGCTGGCGCAACCGTTCCCAGCGTCTGGACCTGCCCCGGGGGGATCAGGAGTTGGAGCTGCTCACCCTGCCGGGACGGGACCGCTGGGTGAGTGTGGTGATCCAGAGCCGCCGCTCGCTGGAAGCGCAGCTCGATCAGCAGGAGCGCTGGGTGAGCGATGTCGCCCACGAACTGCGCACGCCCCTCACCGCCCTGCTGCTGGTGGGCGACAGCCTGGCTGCCCAGGTCAACAGTCGCAACGCGGTGCTGGTGGAGCGGCTGCAGCGGGAGTTGCTGCGTCTGCAGGACCTAGTGAACGATCTGCTCGAGCTCTCTCGGCTGGAGAATGCCTTGCCCGCCGCTCCGGCTCCCCGTTCGCCGGTGGCGCTGCGCTCCCTGGTGGAACAGGTCTGGACCGGTCTGCGGCCCCTCGCCGAACACCGGGGGGTGACCCTGCAGCTGGCGGAAGGTCCCGCCGACGACGGGGCTGCGGTGGTGTGGGGGGATCGCTCACGCCTGCATCGACTGTTCTACAACCTGCTCGATAACGCCCTGCGCTACAGCCCCGATGGCCAGCCCGTGGCGGTGGATCTGCGCTGCGGGGGCGGCTGGTGTCGGGTCACGGTCCGCGACCGCGGACCAGGCCTCAGCGAGGAAGACCAGGAGCGCATGTTCGAACGCTTCTACCGCGGCGATCCGAGCCGGGCCCGCAGCCGCAGGGGCGGCACTGGGCTCGGCTTGGCGATCGTGCGCCAGATCGCCCTCACCCATGCTGGCCGGGTTGAGGCGAGCAACCACCCCGCCGGCGGTGCCCTGCTGGAAGTACTGCTGCCGCTGGCAAATGAGAGTCGAGACTGCCGCAGGTAGGTAGCGCACCAGCCACCTTGCCTCCGGACGCCACTTCGGCCGCCCCCCTCGCGGCATCTCCCCAGCCCGATGATCGAAGCCCCGCTCCAGACCCTGCTCAACGGCACCGCCAGCCGCAGCTGCAGCAAGGGACTGACGGTTGAAACATGCTAAAATGAGTGAACAAAGGTATTGTGACTGTGGCTAATAATCCAAATCCCTTATCTGCTGCGATCTCGAGTGCACTGATCCTTCTCGCCGGTGCTGGCGGGCTGGCACTGGTGGTGTGGGTCACGATCGTGATGCTCGACCTCAAGCACCTCAACACCTCAGGCTTCACCCTGCCCTGAGGCTGCCCTCCGGGGCTTGAGAGCCAACATCAGCCGCCGTGGGCTCAGCAGCACTGTTGGTGACAGAGATTCCGGCATGCGCACTTGGGCGCCAGCGCATCCGCCGCCGACAACGCTGTCGACCTGGCAGAGCAGGGCCGGCTAGTTCAGCAATGTAGTGATCGCATCAATGCAAAAGTTTGAGAGAAATTGGATGGTCAATTTGGCTTCAGGAAAGCCTGCGAAGCAATCATCAATGCACAAAAATGGTCAGAGAAAGCCGCTCAGATGCTCAAGCGAAAGATAACGATCCGCAAAGGCGCTGCCCACCTCCCGCAACTGCGGAATCTTGTTCACATCATCCATGGCGGCCAAGTCTTGCTCGGGAATCTGGGTGAGTCCTAGTGCATCGAGACCCTCGCGGTTGGTGAGGGGGTCGTAGCGCACATAGGCAAACTGCTTCGCACCGCTCCAATTGCTCTGATCCGCCGGTGTTCCGGGAGACTGAATCATGCTGCCGAACTCCCGGTCGAGCGGCCCCCCGAAACGGCACTCCCCCACAATCCGGCACACCATGTCCCAGCCGGCGGTGGCGGAATTCATCAACGCCAAGGGAATGCTTTTCGCGTGATCTAGGAGCCACATCTCATCGGGCCGAATGTCTGGCCTGGCAGTGGGCGCGTTGCCGGTTCCCACCGAGACCACCAGCAGCTGATCGACTCCGGTGCGCCAATTGATGCCGTAGGGGCTCGCCGTGGCCATCTGCACCGCCATCCAGGCCGGATTGTTGTAGGTGGTCATGCCTCCATCAACGAAGACAAATGAATACTCCTGACTGGTTCCGGGAGCCAGGGTGACCACCTCGGGAGCGAAGAAGGTGGGTGCCGCCGTGCTGGCACGTACCAATTGCCAGAGGGGAAGGCGAAGATTGCAATCTTTGCGATCAGGCTGGTTGTAGCGGGCGAGGGGGTTATTGCAGATGGACCAGGGTGAATCGGTGCTGTGGTTGCGGAGCATCAGCATCAGCAGTCCCTTCAGACGCGGGTCGCCCAGCTCCACCACCGCATCGCCGTTTTGCTGCTCGGATCCATGGCCCTGGAGCTGGTCTTGAAAGGTCTGGCGGAGTATGCGCGCCAGCGGCTCCGCCTCATACTTCTTGTGCAGCTGCAGAAACCAGCGGGCACGCTCAAACATGCTGACACCATGATCGAGATAGAAGCTGCGGATCGTCGCCATGTCCATGCCGCAGCAAAGGCAGCTGGCGATGATTCCCCCTGTACTGGTACCGCAGATGAAGTCGAAAAAATCGCCGAGAAGCAGATCGGGCTGAGCGAAGTGATGCCGGAGCTCGGTTTCGAGCCGAGCGAGAATCTCAACGCTGATCAGTCCGCGGATGCCGCCGCCATCACAGGCGAGGATCTTCTTCGGCCCCGGTTGGCGCATGCGGGAGAGGATGGGATTCATGCTGGTGTCATTCATGGTGAAGTGCTTCCGGTGGAGGGTAGAGAACGGGTGTCGATCCACTCAATCCGGCCCGTTCGACGCGCCAATTCCTCCTGCATGTGGGCCGTGCCGCCGGGACCATCCCCATGCTTGCCGTCCCAGAGACAGAGAAAGCGCACGTGGGAGATGCCGCAGGCGAGGGCGGAGTACAGCAACCAGAGGTTGCAGCGTTCGTAGGCGCTGCGCTCCGGCGGCCCAGCCCCCAGTTCCTCGGGCATGATGCGCACCGGCAGATGGAGCCGGTCCTTCATCGCGTAATAGCGATCTCGCCAGCCCTCTCCATCGCAGGATGGCAGCACCGACTTCTGCAGAAAGATCGGTTCCTCGAAGGGAAGCATCACCTGACAGCGCACCCCCCGCCGCTGGCAGGCCTCCAGGAAGAGCAGATCCCCGCCGGCCGCCGCCTGACAAAAGGCGATGTCCTGGTCTCCGGCCTCGAGGTCCTTGAGCGCCGCATCGATCTTCTCGAGAGCGGCCGCTTCCTTGGCCGGCGGGAAGCGGGGCTCCGCACGATCGGGCTCATCCATCCTGTGCCCACTGAACAGGATCGCCAGGCGAGGCCGAAAGAGTTGCTGGTCCTGGGCCGAGCGCTCGATCGCCCGGTCCAGCGTGGCGATGGCGGCTGCCACCACCTCGGGCCGAAAGCCGAGTGCCTGCAGCAGCAGCAGGTTGTCGCGGCACGAGTTGAGCGCAAAGCGATCCATCTCCGGCTTGGCGATCGCCCTTCGGTAGGCGGCCTTGGCCTCCTCGCAGGAGCCCTCAAGCACTGCCAGGTCGGCGAGGGTGGTGAGGGCCCAGGAAGAGGACGCTCGTTCGTGCTCGGATTCGGCGGCGAACCGCACGGCACCGGCGAGGGTGGCCACCGCCTCCTCCGGATGGGTGCTGGGGTCGAGATGGCGCGCCAGTTGCATCAGGGTAAGGGCATTGATTCCGGAGTAGACGTGGGCCGGGTTGGCGCGGAAGCCGCACAGGTAGTGGTACTGCGCTTCCAGGAGCAGGTCGATGCTGTCCAGTGCCTCCTCCCGCTGGCGCGCCGGGGGATCGGCGCCCTTGCGCCAGCGGGCCTGCCAGGCATCCTTATGCACCCGAGCGGCGAGGGCCCAGGTCTCGGCATCCATGGGATGGGCCGCCAAAATGCCTTCGTAGTGCTGCAGGGCTCGATCGAGGCTGTTGCCCTGCACTCCGGCCTGGGCGAGCCGCTGCAGGCAACAGCCCTTCTCCCGCAGGGCCAAGAGATTGTCCGGCTCAATGGCGAGACCGCGATCGAGCTGCTCGATCGCGAAGCGATAACGCTCCCCTTTCCGCAGCGAAACCCCGGCCTCGATCCAGGCCAAGGATCGGAACGCGGCCACTGGCGCCTCATCCGCCAGTACGAGCACGTCGCCGATCCGCTCCGCCTTGCGGGCTAGGTCGATGCGTTTCTTCCAGGCGTCATGCGCCTCCCAGAATTCGCGCACGTCGCCCACCCGCAGCATTTCCCACTCGGGTTCCTGCAGTTGCGGCAGCAGCGCATAGACCGGACTGATGCGGCGTCCTTTCCAGCATTCCATGGTGGCGCCCACGACCCCGGCCAGCACCTCGCGGTCGTAGGCCAGCGTGGCCGGATCGGGCCCACCTTCCCGGAGGCCGTATCGCACCTTGCGGTCTGTATAGAGGTCGAAGGCCGTGCTGACACGGCCACCGCTGATCAGCACCACGCCGCGGCTGCGCAAGGCATGCCGAACCCCGAGCTCGTACCACACATTGGGATTGTCAATCGTCAGGTCGGCCACCACCAGATCAGCGAGCAGCAGCTCCTGAAACATGTCGGTGCGGATGTCTCCGGCGCGCACCTCCTGATCGGCGCGGAAGGGATCCAGACCGGCCCGTTTGAGCGCCGGCTGGATCAGCTCCGCGTAGACGCGGTTGAAATCGATGCTGCTGCCGTCTGCCGCCGGCTTGGTGCCAAACGGCATGACCACAAAAGCATGGGGACGGCAGAAGTCTGAGGTGAAGGTCACCGGCGGATCACAGGGCAAGAGAAGTGCCGGCTCCGTTCTAATGCTGGGCCAGGGCCTGAGCAGCGAGGTTTGATCATGCGCAACCTGGGCGAACAAGGTCGGCCTCTGTATAACGCTTGCGATCGCGGCCGCCCTCGTGGGCCCGATCCGGCCCGATGTCGTCGACGTCGGCGAGCGAGGAACGCATCACCGCCATTAACGCCAATACCGGCACCGGTATGGATCAGCTGGAAGTCGTCAACAGCGAAGACCAGCGTCTGATCGGCGGGCGCCCCTCCAGCGGCGGCCGAAACAGCAGCTGGAGTGCAGACCCTCAAGAGGTTCTGCTGGCCATTCAGGGTCGGACCAAAACCGTACGGGAGGAGGATCCCTGATCAAGGGTGGCTTGAAAGGATGCCGTGGAATTCCAAAAGACAGCAGCGCTGTACGGCGCCACCTTTGAATCGCTGCACAAAAGCATGAAGATTTACCAGTTTTTCTGTATCGCCAGGATCTCGCAGTCATAAATGTATCAACAGTGTTGCTCCACCATGGTCTTGATTTCTCTAGCAGATGCCGCCCGTTATACCCGGGGCATGCCCCACCAAAAGGACGCTTGGGAATGGCTGCAGCAGCAGCTCGACGAGCAAGTGCTGGAAGGTTTCGCCGAGCGCTTCCGCACGGCGCCACCTCCCCCCGCCTCTCCCGATCTGGTGACGGCCGCCCAGTGCAAAGACATGTTTGGCCGGGATGTCACCCCAGGCCAGCTGGCGGATCTGAATGCCTGCCTGAAACGCTTTGAGATCGACACGCCCGCCCGCATCGCCCACTTCATGGCCCAAATCGCCCACGAATCGGGAGGGCTGCAATGGTTGGAGGAAATCGCCGATGGCAGTGACTACGAAGGCCGCTTTGACCTCGGCAACACCCAGCCTGGGGATGGCAAACGCTTCAAGGGCGCCGGGGTGATCCAGCTCACCGGCCGCGCCAACTATGAAGCCTTCAGCGAATTCATCGGTGATCCTCAGGTGATGGAGGGCTGCTCCTATGTCGCCAGCCACTACCCCTTCACCTCGGCAGGTTTGTGGTGGCACAACAACCAGATGAATGAGGAGGTGGACGGTGGCGCCAGCTGCCGCCGCATTTCACGACTTGTGAACGGAAGAGATCCCGCAAACGGGCTGAATGAGCGAGAGGTCTACTACGCCAAGTCCGCCCTGATCTTCAGCGCCACCGCCAGCGCCCAGCCCACGGGGGCAAGCAAGACTCTGAACGTTCCCTATTTCTCCCAACTCGATTCCAGCACAGATCAGGCTTCCCGCATGTGCTTCAGCTCCAGCTGCGCCATGCTCGTCGCTACCCTCAAGCCCAAAGCCCTGCCTGGCACCGATGATCAATATCTGAAGATTGTGAATCAATTCGGCGACACCACCAGTAACGCCGCCCAGATCCAGGCCCTCGAAAGCCTGGGCATCAAGGCCCGCTTTGAAGCCAACGCTGATTTTTCCAACCTGGAGGAACAAATTGATCGAGGCTTTCCCGTTGCCTGCGGGTTCATTCACAAAGGGCCCGTCGAAGCCCCATTTGGAAACGGTCACTGGCTGTGCGTGGTGGGATACAACCCTAAGTCGGTAATTGTCAATGACCCAAATGGCGATCTCGACCTGATTTCAGGGGTGTACGGCAGCCGCAATGGGGCCGGGTTGCAATACAGTCGCAAAAACTTCGGCCGCCGCTGGATGGTGGATGAGACGGATAACTACGCCTACGTGCCAGGTCGGGGCTGGGCGATCATTGTGGAATCCGTCTTGGCCTGATGCCCCTGGCCGATCCCCCACCCCGATGCTTGTCAGTAGCGGCAGTAGCCAACCTCCCCCTTGAGGGGAGGTTGGCAGGGATAGCGAAGGGGAATCAGGATGCGATTGCCCGTGCCGAGATTGGTGAGCAAGGTGTTGCCTTGGATCAATAGTTCTAGGCGCCATAGGCCGCCGTAGCGGTCGCCCCAATAGCTGGGAAGCCCCGGACGGGCAGGTGGCTTGCGCTCGAGCCGAGTGCGAACCCCATCCACCCAGACAATCCGAAGACCTTCTGCCGAATGCTCATCCCGGCAGCGGATTAAATCCTTGTTGTAGAGGCAATCCTTCCACTCGTCGCGGGCGATTTGAGGCGCCTCCTGTGGGGGGCTCTGGGCTTGGCTCAGTTCTCCCGGCAGCACGGCGGGGGCAACGGCGGCAAGCATCGTTGCAAGCGAGAGTGACAGGGTGAGCAATGGCATCGAAGGACTGCTGGAGCGATCCAGTGAGAGAGACACAGCACCTGGCTGTTGAGGACTGCTATCAGTGCGTCAACTCATGGTAAAGCCACACCACAGCAGCGCCCCCCGCGTTGCTTCTCGCGATGCAGGCAGCAGCCGAATTCCGTCGAACATCCCATGGACATGGTTCGACGAACCTTGACCACGTTCCTCCAAACCTCAGAGCAGGGCATGGAAGGACAAGCATCACCGTCAGCGGCAGACTTGTTAGCCGATCTCGTGGGCTGTTGCGAGGGTGGGCCAGCTTAACTTTAATCCAACTCTGCTTACCTGTCTGGCTTCGGAACTAATTAATCATGACGCTACTGCTTGATACTGGCCCTTGGGTTGCGCTATTAAGTCGCAACGATACACATCACCGATGGGCCGTAGAGCAGTTCAGGCTTTTGCATCCTCCATTCCTCAGTTGTGAGGCTGTGGTCGCTGAGACTCGCTTGTTGCTGAAGCGCTCGCAGGCAGACGATACCTTTGCTCAGTCCGCAACTGTGACGGACACTGCAGTTGATGCGGAGGTCTGCGGATGTTGACTGTGCAAAAGCGACACTTCAAACACACCCCTAGAGTGGACGGGCCCGCAAATCATTAACGTGATGGATCCGATGCAAACAACCGCGGCAGATATGGTTGCTGCTGCTTTCCCGGAGCTCGATGATCATCAGGGTATCGTTTCGTTTCTGGATGAATTGGGCTTTAAGTGCGCTGGCAAATCCTTTTCACCGTCAGCACAATCGAAGCATATCGACTCGCTCGTCAGTGGAATGTTCATGGCTTCTGAGGCGAAAACAGCCCATTTGCTGCTCAACAAAATCACTGATGACAACACCTACGGAGGAATGCGTCGTACTCGTTTGGCTGTTCTCAAAATTAGCGCAGGGTCCTTGGACGCCCTAGAAGAAGCTGTCAAGCGCGCACTGGACGACGATCGTGATGTCATGGTCAATGCTGAGACGAGGCAGAGGAACCTCGGTAAGGTGCATCCGCTGGCTCCGGGGGTCACGGATAGATCTATGCAAAAGTTCCGTGAGTACGTTCTCTGGCTCATGCGATATCTGCAGCCCGAAATTTATGCAAGCTGTGGTTCCGTTGGTACGTCGATTGACAAGACCTGAGCTGTCTTTCCTCCTAAACCCTGCCCCTTCACGACACCTCTAATCCCATCAGCTCCAGCTCCCGCCCCCGCAGCACATCCGCCGACAGTTCTCCACAGATAGGACAGGCAAAGATCACATCCACCGGCTCGAACCGCTGGCCGCATCCGCCGCAGCGGCACTGCGTGGGCACCACCTCCAGCTCCAGCGTTGCCCCATGACTGATGCCGCCCGCCATCACTACCACCTCGAAGGCGAAGGCGAGGGCGTCTGGGTCTACCCCCGAGAGCCGCCCCACTCGGAGCATCACGGTGTGAATTCGCTGGGCACCCTGGGCTGCGGCCGCCGCCAGGGCGATGCGCTGCAATTCCTCCATCAGCGCCAGTTCATGCATCGCCGCACCAGCGGCGCACCGCCGCCAGCACCTCTTTCAGCACAGCTCCGGTGGCGGGCGAGAGCCGGGTGCTGAAGCCGAAGCCGTGGGCCGCCACCAGCAGTTGCCAGGCCCGCGGACGGCGCCCATAGAGAGTTTCAGCCAGTCGCAACAGCTGATCCGCACTGACGTGGTGGCTGAACACTCCAGCTGAGTCCCCTGGCTGGGCGCCTTCAGCCGCTATCGGTCGGAGCGGTTCCAGCCTCCAACCGCCCGGGCACGCCGCCGCTTGCGGTTCCGCATCCACGAACAGCACGCGCCGGGCGGCGGCCAACTGCGGCGCCAGCTCGGGGGTGAGCTGAGCTCGCTCGATCACCGCCAGGCTGGGGAGCTCCCACCTTTCGGCGGCGGCAGCGATGACGCCTCCCACCCCATCGTCCTGGCGCAGGCCGTTGCCCCAGCCAATCAGCAGATCGCGCCGCCGCTCCCGGCTGGTTGCGGCGGGGCTCACTGCCGCCACCGTTCCTGCAGCATCTCCCCGTTGGGGCCGATCAACTGCACATGCAACGGCATCTGTCCCGCCGCGTGGGTGGAGCACGACAGGCAGGGATCGAAGCAGCGGATGCCCGCCTCCACCCGATTGAGCAGGCCCTCGCTGATCTCGGCCACACCCGCCGGGATCCATTGGCGGGCGATCTGGGTGACGGTGCGGTTCATCGCCCGGTTGTTCTGGCCGGTGGCAATGATCAGGTTCACCGCCTCGATCAGGCCGTTGGCATCCACCCGGTAGTGGTGGAACAGGGTGCCGCGCGGCGCCTCGCTCACGCCCACCGCCTCAAAGGCGTTCACACCCGCATGGGCGCGCACGTGGGTGGCGCAGATCTCCGGATCGTTGAGCAGCAGCTCGATCGCTTCCAAGGCCGCCAGGATCTCGATCAGCCGGGCCAGGTGGTAGTGAAAGGAGCTGGTCACCACCCGGCCGCCGCGCTGCCGGAGCTCCAGCAGCTCGGCATCGGCCCGCTCCGTGCCGATGCGCTCGCACACATTCAGCCGCGCCAGGGGGCCCACCCGGTAGCTGCCCGCCTCCGGCCCGAGCGGCTTGTAATAGGGGAACTTGAGGTAGGTCCAGGGTTCCACCGCCTCCGCCAGCGCCTCGCTGATCCGCTGCTGCGGCAGCGCCTCGGCCAGCACGGTGCCGTCGGGGTCGATCTGGCGCAGCTGGCCGTCGTAGTGCTCCCAGCGGCCATCGGCGCCCACCAGGCCCATGAACAGCGAGGGGAAGCAGCCGAACGTGCTGGCCTCCGTCGCCAATGGCCCGTCCAGCAAACCCTTAAAGCGTTGCAAGGCCGCAATGGTGGTGGCAAAGGCTTCCGGCAGCTGGGCGCAGATGGCGTCGCGATCGCTTGGATCCAGGGGGGTGCGCACCCCTCCCGGCACCGCCCAGGAGGCATGGATCTTGCGACCCCCCAGCCGCTCGATCAGGTCCTGGCCGAACTGGCGCAGGCGGATGCCGCCGCGGGCCAACTCCGGGTCGGCGGCAATCAGCCCGAAGATGTTGCGCTTGGCGGGATCGCTATCCCAGCCCAGCAGGAAATCGGGGCTGCTCAGATGAAAGAACGACAGGGCGTGGGACTGGGTGATCTGGGCCAGGTTCAGCAGCCGCCTCAGCTTCTCCGCCACCGGCGGGATCGTGACCGCCAGGATCCGATCGCCCGTCTTGGCGGCGGCCAGCAGGTGGCTCACAGGGCAGATGCCGCAGATGCGGGCGGTGATCGCCGCCATCTCGGTGAACGGCCGCCCCTCGCAGAACGCCTCGAAGCCCCGGTACTCCACCACGTGGAAGCGGGCACCCTCCACGGCGCCGGCCCCGTTCAGCTGGATGGTGATCTTGGCGTGGCCTTCGATCCGCGTCACCGGGTCGATCAGGATGGTGCGGGTCATGGCTCAGCCGAAGCGGATCATCGCCGCCCCCTCCATCACCGGCAGCTCACCCTTCAGCAGCGGCTCAAGGAAGGCGCGGATGCGGGCGGCCGAAGGCGGGCAGCCGGGCAGGTAGTGATCCACGGGCACCACCTCGTGCAGCGGCAGCACCCGCTCCAGTAGTTCGGGCACCAGTCCCGGGGCGTGGGGCAGCTGGCCGCTGCCATCGGCCAGCTCCAGGTAGCCGCGGCGCAGCACCGGCTCCGCGCCGTCCAACCTGTTGCGCATGCCCGGCACGTTGGCGGTGACCGCGCAATCCCCGAACGACACCAGCAGCCGGGTGCGCGCACGCACTTGAAGGATCAGCTCCAGGTTGTCGGCGTTGGCGACGCCTCCCTCCACCAGGCAGACATCCACATCCTCGGGGTAGGTCTTGATGTCGGACGCCACCGGACTGAACACCACATCAACCTGCTCCGCCAGCTCGATCAGCCACTCGTCGAGATCGAGGAACGACATGTGGCAGCCGGAGCAGCCGGCGAGCCAGACGGTGGCAAAGCGCAGCTTCATCGTGTCTGCTGCCCCCTAGCCCGGGCCCGCACCAACGCCCCCAGCCAGCCGGGGTCGGCGTGCTTCTCGCCGCTGGTGTCGGCCTTGTCGAACAGGGCGCCGGTGGGGCACACCTGCACGCACTTGCCGCAGTCGGTGCAGGCATCCACCGCGCCCCAGGGCTCGTTCAGCCCGGCGATGATCCGGCAGTGCTCGCCCCGCCAGCCCACATCCCAGACATGGGCCCCTTCCACCTCGTCACAGACGCGCACGCAGCGGGTGCAAAGAATGCAGCGGTTGTGGTCGAGCCCAAACAGGGGATGGGAGAGGTCGACGGGGCGATCCGGATAGCGGTAGGGCAGCCGGGAGTGGTCCATCCCCACCTCCACGGCGCGGTCCTGCAGCTCGCAGTGACCGTTGGCCACGCAGACGGCGCAGACGTGGTTGCCCTCGGTGAAGAGCATCTCGATCACCGTGCGCCGGTAGTCCTGCAGCCGCGGGGTGTCGGTATGGACCACCATCCCCTCCGCTACCGGGGTGAGGCAGGCGGGCTGCAACTTGCCGCTGCCCTCGATCTCCACCAGACAGAGCCGGCAGGCGGCCACCGGGCTCAGCCCCTCCAGGTGGCAGAGGGTGGGGATGGGCACCCCCACCTCCCGGGCCGCCGCCAGCAGGGTGGTGCCGGTGGCCATCGCCACGGCGTGGCCGTTGATGGTGAGGGTGCGGACGCTCATCGGCCGGCCGCCGCTGCCGTGGGCCCTTGCTTCAGCCGTGCCACGTACTCCTCGCGGAAGTAGCGCAGGGTGCTGAGCACCGGCTTGGGAGCGCTCTGGCCCAGACCGCAGAGGCTGGTTTCGGCCACCATGGGGCAGAGGGCTTCGAGCTGGGCCAGATCGGCGGCCGTGGCGTCGCCGGCTAGGTGCTTCTGCAGCAACCGATGGAGCTGCACGGTACCGGCGCGGCAGGGCACGCACTTGCCGCAGGATTCATCCCGGCAGAAAGCCATGAAGAAGGCGGCGATCGCCACCATGTCGGTGGAGTGGTCCATCACCACCATGCCGCCGGAGCCCATGATCGTGCCCAGCGCCTGCAGGCTCTCGTAATCCACTGATGTGTGGAGCAGGGAGGCCGGAACGCAGCCACCGGAGGGGCCGCCGGTCTGCACCGCCTTGAGGCCGGCTCCCTCCGGGCAGCCCTCCCCCATCTCGCTCACGATCGTGGCCAGGCTTGTGCCCATCGGCACCTCCACCAGCCCGCCCCGGCGGACCTTGCCGGTGAGGCAGAACACCTTCGTGCCCTTGCTGCCCTCGGTGCCGATGGCAGCGAACCACTCGGCGCCCTCGCGCAGGATCGGCACCACATTGGCCAACGTTTCCACGTTGTTGATCAGGGTTGGCCGCCCCCAGACCCCCGCTTCGGCGGGATAGGGGGGGCGCGGCCGCGGGGTGCCGCGCTGGCCCTCGATCGAGTGAATCAGCGCCGTTTCCTCCCCACACACGTAGGCGCCGGCACCAACCCGCAACTCCAGCGTGAAGCCGAAGGGGGAGCCAAACAGCCCCGCACCGAGCAGATGGCGCCGACGGGCCTGCTCGATCGCCCGCCGCAGGTTGACGATCGCCAGCTTGTATTCGGCGCGGATGTAGATGAAGCCCCGATCGGCCCCCACGGCGTAGGCGGCGATCGCCATGCCCTCCAGCACACGGTGCGGGTCCCCCTCCAGCACGCTGCGGTCCATGAAGGCGCCGGGGTCGCCCTCATCGGCGTTGCAGATCACCACCTTGCGCTCCCCTGGCATCTTGGCCACCGTCGCCCATTTCAGACCGGTGGGATAGCCGGCGCCGCCGCGGCCCCGCAGGCCGCTGCGGCGGATCGTTTCCACCACCTCAGCCGGGGTGCATTCCGTTACGGCGCGGCGCAGCTGCTCGTAGGCGCCGCGCTCGATCGCCGCTTCGATCCGCTCCGGGTCGATCAGGCCGCAGTGCTCCAGCACGACGCGCCGCTGCCGCGTGAAAAAGGGCCGCCCGGTGTCGACCTGCTCCCCCGCCGTCGGGCTCCAGGCCAGGGGGGCCTCCCGTTCGGCGGCACTGACGGCCTGCAGGCGGTGGGCCAGGGCCGCGATCAGGCCGTCGGCGTCGGCGGCCATCACCCCGGCGAACAGGGTGCCATCAGGATCGATCGCCAGCAGCGGGCCCTGGCTGCAGGGACCCAGGCAGCCCACCCCGGTGATCGCCACCTGTTCCTGCAGCTCCCGCCGAGCCACGGCGGTGGTGAGCCCCTGGCGCAGCTGGGCGGCACCTCCGGCCAGGCAGCCGGCGGAGCTGCAACAACGGACCCGCAGCACGGAGGTGGGGCTCGGGGATCTCGGGGTCGGGGATGCGTTGCTCTGGGAGAGGGAGGTCATGGCTGGGATTTCGCCTCGCCCTCAGGCCCGTGCTCCGCATCGAGGCCCCGCACCGCCGCCAGCACGGAGCTGACGGTCTGGTGTTTGCGAACCTCGCCGTCGATCACCACCACCGGCGCGGCGCTGCAGGTGCCCAGGCAGCGCACCGATCCCAGGCTCACCCAGCCATCGGCCCGACAGGCACCCAGACCGATCCGCAACTCCTTCTCCAGGGCCTCGATCAAGGGGGCCGCCCCCTTCACCTCACAGGCCGTGCCGTTGCAGATGACGCAGCTGTGCCGCGCCGGCGGGCGGAAACGGAACAGGTGATAGAACGTGGCCGTGCCATGGACGCGGCTGAGCGGCAGCTCCAAGCAGCGGGCGACATGGCGCAGCAGATCGTCGCTGAGATGGCCGTAGAGCTCCTGGGACTGGTTGAGGATCTCGATCAGGCTGTCGGGGCTGCGGTGATGGCGGCGCAGGATCGGCTCCAGGGCTTCAAAGAGTTGCCCGCCAGGGGCGGCCGTCTCAGCCGGATGTTCAGACAGTGCTGTGGGCATCACTTTGGCTATCGCGCTGGCCATCTCGCTGGGCATCTCCTGCTCACCATCCGTTGTTTCACCGTAGGCAACTGCTGCGGTTTGGGTGGGCCGGTTCGTGATTGGCCCACCAGGACTTGGGTGGGATCAGCGGTTGTTGCTCTGCACAAACTCCGCCCAACGGAGCCTGTTGATGACATTCATGGACATGGTCGAGGCTCCGTGGAAGCCGCCAAGGTCGAGAAGCTTTGATCCGCTGACAAGGGGATCAAGGCGCTCCTGTGCCTTAAACCTGGACACGACATGAACGGTGAGGCAGAAATGCTTCAATGTGCTGCATATGACAGCAGAGTGGCCTTGTCATTCTGATGAGCTCCGATGGGTCTTGCTCCCGGGGAGCGTGGCCATCTGCTGACACAACGGCGTAACTGCCCGTTCTCACTAGACGATAAGTCAACTTTCGCAACGCGACTCCATGGCGGCTTCTGGATTTCCCACGGAAAACCTGGGCCAGCAGAGCCTGTTTCCGTTGCGGGACTTCGCGAGCCGTCTGGGGATCGGTCGATTGAGCCGCAGCCTCAAGCACCAGTGGCTGCTGGCGGTTCAATCCCAGGGCAGCGCCCCTGAAGCCGAGCCCCTTCGGGAGCTAGGGCTCTCCAGTGCAGCCGCCGCATCGGCCCCTGTTCCCGGAGGGGAGTCCCCATCATCCGCCGCTGGCGAAGTCCCGCCGTTGCCCGGGCTGGGGGCCCAGCTTCCACCCCACCCCCCAACCCTGGGGGAGACCCGGGTGGTGTTCCTCCCCAGGGATCCCCAGTGGGCCTACGTGTTCTGGGAGATCTGCCCAGCGGATCGAGAGTCCGCTCTGGCGGCCGGTGCTGGGCCGCTGGTGCTGCGTCTTGAAGATGTCACCGGCCGGCAGGATGGTCACGCCCATCCCCACACCCTTCAGGAAGTGGTGGTGGATGCCGGCGCCCACGAGTGGTATCTGCCGGTGCCCATGAGCGATCGGGATTACCGGGTGGAACTGGGCTTCCGCCGCACTGGAGGTGGCTTGATCTCCCTGGCGGTGTCGGGTGTGGCCAGGATGCCCACCCAGGGACCCTCCGGGATCGTGGCCGATCGTTTCATCCCCTTCTCCCTCGAGGAGGGGGTAACGAGTCCCCCCGTTGAAGGCCCTCCCAACCCATCCCTTGGCCTCCATGAGCGCCTCTACCAGCAGGCCAGCGGCGCCCATCGTCGGCTCGGCCATGGCTCCGAGGCCTTCCTGGAGCAGCGGCATGAGGAGGGGGCCGCTGCCGCCGGCCAGCGTTCCGGGGTTGGCCTTTGGGCCAGTGGCCGCAACGATTCCGGTGCCGGTCTGGCGGCCCGCCAGCGCAGCTTCTGGCTGGTGGCCGACGCCGAACTGATCGTCTACGGCGCCACTGAACCCTCCGCCCTCTTGCGGATCGGGGAGGAGGTGGTCCCCCTCTCCAGCGACGGTACTTTCAAGGTGCAGGTTCCCTTCCGCGATGGCGAGCAGATCTATCCGATCAGCGCCGTGGCAGCCGATGGCGTGCAGAAGCGCTCCATCACCCTGGCTTTCAGTCGCACCACTCCGGAGGCCAATGTGAACAGCTCGGAGGATTCCGTGGCTGAGTGGTTCTGAAGGGATCGCGCCAACGAAACGTTTCAGGAGCGGGGATCGATCGACGTGGCTAGCATCAAGAAGATCGTTTTGGTCGATGGAAGACATCCTGCAGCAAACCCTGGAAGAAGCCGTTGCAGGAAGTGGTCTGGATCCTTCATCTACCACCAATGGGATGGTGTTTTTGGTGATCACCACCCTGGGTTTCGTTATGGCCCTGGTGTATATCCCTATCCGTCTCTTTCTCACGATCACGGCACGCAGCCGTCGGCTGAAGTTGTTGCAAAAAATCAGGCGATTGCGCCAAGATCTACGTCAGCCCATCTCCTGATCAACGCATCACCATGCCGCCATCCACCTGCAAGACCTGGCCGGTGATGTAGGCGGCAGCCGGATCAAAGGCCAGGAAGCGCACCGCCCCGGCAACCTCCTTGGGTTGGCCCATGCGTCCCAGCGGAATGGCTGCCAGGATCGGCTCCTGGTTGAGCTCCCTGGTCATGTCGGTGTCGATGAAGCCCGGGGCCACGGCGTTCACCGTGATGCCACGGCTGGCGAATTCGGCGGCCGTGCTGCGAGTCAGACCGATCACACCGGCCTTGGCGGCGCTGTAATTGGCCTGGCCTGGGTTGCCCATCAGGGCCACGACGGAGGTGATGTTGATGATGCGGCCGTGGCGGGCCTTGAGCATGCTGCGGCTCACCGCCCGCGTGCAGAGGAAGACACCGGTGAGGTTCAGGTCGAGCACCTGGCGCCAGTCGTCGGTCTTCATCCGCATCAGCAGGCCATCGCGGGTGATGCCGGCATTGTTCACCAGCACATCCAACCTGGACTCCCGCTCCAGCACCGTCTTCACCATCGCCTCCACCTGCTCCTCATCCGCCACATCGGCCCGCACGCTCCAGGCCCGGCCGCCGGCCGCCGTGATCTCCGCCACCACCGACTCCGCAGCCTCGGGGGAGCTGGAATAGTTCACCACCACCGTGGCACCGAAACGGCCCAGTTCCAGGGCGATGGCCCGGCCGATGCCACGACTGGCCCCGGTGACCAGAGCCACAGAGGCCGGCTTGGGCTGAGGCTGGAGTGGGGCATCGGGAGCCTGCTGGGGGCCCGTGGAGTCCGGGATACTGACCACCATCGCGATGCTGCTCGGTTTGGGGCGATCGTATGGCGCCAGGGGGACGCGGCAGGGCGCTTCAGCGAGGCATTTCGGCCACATCCACGAGGGCCGTGCCGAGCAGCCTGGCAAAGCTGGCCAGCTGGGGCTGGCTGCCCAGCACCACCAGCAGCTGGCCAGGCCCAAGCCGCACATCGCCGCCGGGATTGGCGATCAATCGGCTCTCGCCCCGATTCAGCTGCGGATCCGGGGTGCGTACGGCCAACACGAGGGCTCCGGTACGGCGCCTGAGCTCCAGCTCCGCCAGGGTGCTGCCATTCAGATCACCCAGCAGGGCAGGATCGTCACTGAGCTGAAACTCGTCAACCTCACATTCCGAACCGGAAAGCAGCTCCATGAAATTCACCGCCAGGGGCCGCAGCGCGGTGGCCGCCATGGTGCGACCGCCGGCCACGTATGGACTCACCACCTGGGTAGCTCCGGCTTGGCGCAATTTGCGTTCCCCTTCGTCGCTGTCCGCCCGGGCGATCAGGCGGCAGCCTGGCGCCAGACCGCGGGCACTGAGCACCACGTAGAGGTTGGCGGCATTGCTGGTGAGGGCCGCCACCAGGGCCCGGCAGTTGTGGATGCCGGCATCGAGGAGCGTCTCATCCAGGGTGGCATCGGCATTGAGCACCGGCAGGCCCCGCTCCTCGGCCGCATCGCGGCTCTCGGGATCCGTTTCCACCACCAGGAGCTGCACCCCTTCACGGGTGAGCTGTTCGGCGATCTCGCGGCCGATGCGGCCGTAGCCGCAGAGAATGACATGATTGTGCATGCGCTGCAGTCTCCTTCGAAAGCGTTGTTCGCTCAGCAGCCGGAAGTAGCCCGATTCATTCAGGGCCAGGAAGCCCTGGATGGTGAGCTGCACCACCACCAACCCCCCCACAATGAGCAGGGTGGTCACCACCCTGCCGCTGGCGGTGAGGGGGATGGTGTTGGCATCGCTGAAGCCCATGGTGCTCAGCGTGATCACCACCATCCAATAGGCGTTTCCCCAGTCCCAGCCTTCCGTGACGCGGTAGGCCAGGGCTGCCAGGTTCACGATCGCCACCAGGGCGAGCAGGGGCCTGCGCCAGGGATGGCGGGTGCGGCGTAGGGGGGAGCCAGGCTTCCGGAAGCCGCCGAAGCGCTGGGTTCTCCTGCCGTTGGCCCTGGATTGGGGAGGGTGTGGAATCGGATGCATCACCCCCCGCTCCCTTCAGGCCAGCCCGAGGGCCTGGAGCACGGCGTCCACTCCCAGGGAGGGGAGGTCATCGGCGGCCCCGAGGCCCCGCACCCCGGCCCGCTCCGGCAGGCTCTCGGGGTTGCGGCCCAGGGCCACCACCGGGGTGCCACAGAGCAGGGCCAGCTCCGTGGTGAGGGGATCGCTGGAGAGCACCACATCGGCGGCGGCCACCTCTGCTGCCCGCCGGCCCGCCTGGCCGGCTGCGGCGGGGGCAACCACCGCGCTGCGCAGGCCCGGCAGGCTGGCCCGGATCCGTTCCGGCAGCTCCTGCCAGCGGGCGTCCGGCCAGTCGTTGGGGCCACCTCCGGGAGCGAGGAGCAGCATGGGACCATCTCCCGCCGGCAGGGCCGCCGTGGCTTCAGCCAGGGCGCTGGGGGCCAGGGGTAGCCGGAAGGCACCGGCCTTGAGCTCCACGCCGATCGGGCGCAGGTGGCCCACCAGGGCCTGGGCCGGCCAGCCAGCGGTGGTGGCGGCCACGGTTTCCGTGGCGGAGAAGCCGGCGCTGGCGATGCGGGTGGGGATGTGGCTCATCGAGAGCATCAGGTCCATCTGGCGGCTGGGCGCCAGGTTCACGGCCACCTGGAAGTCGGGATCGCGCACGCAGCCGAGCAGGTTGGTCCAGTCGGCCAGGGAGGCGTCGCCATAGGCAAAGGGGATCACCTTCTCGACCGCCGGCAGCAACTTCCAGATCGGTGCTTGTTCCGGCGGACAGGCCACCTGGATCGCGAAGCCCAGCGCCTCGGCGGTGGCGGCCACCGCCGGGAGGGCCTGGAGCTGATCGACGCCATCCCCCGGGATCAGAAACACTGCACGCATCGTTCTGGTCTCGCCGGGAACTGGGCCTCGGCCTGATTGTATGGAGAGGGTCCGGATTCTTCCGTTAAGAGGGAGTTGCTTGTGCATCTGCTGATCGCCGCTGCCGGCAGCGGCCGCCGCATGGGGGCCGACCGCAACAAGCTCCTTCTCCCCCTGGCGGGGCAGCCGGTGCTGGCCTGGACCCTGGAGGCCGCCTTGGCCTGCCGGGCGATCCGCTGGATCGGGGTGGTGGGTCAGCCCCAGGATGCCGACGCGATCGGGGCCATCGTGACGGCGGCCCGGCCCGATCGTCCGGTGGAATGGATTCTGGGCGGCGAAACGCGGCAGGAATCGGTGAGCCGGGGGCTCGAGGCCCTGCCGGTCGAGGCGGAGGCGGTGCTGATCCATGACGGTGCCCGCTGCCTCGTGGAGCCGGCCTTGCTGGCGGCCTGTGTCTCGGCCCTGGACCGGGCGATGCACGAAGGGGCGGGCATCGTGGCCGCCACCGCGGTGACCGACACGATCAAGGAGGTGGAGGACGGCACCATCCGTGCCACGCCCGACCGCAGTCGGCTCTGGGCGGCCCAGACCCCCCAGGGTTTCGGGGTGGCTCAGCTGCGGCGGGCCCATGCCACCGCCAGCGCCGAGGGCTGGAGCGTCACCGACGACGCGGCCCTGTTTGAGCGGCTCGGCCTGCCGGTGCGGGTGCTCGCGGCTCCCGCCTCTAACATCAAAATCACCACCGGCTTTGACCTCACGATCGCGGCGGCCGTGCTTGCCGAACGGTTCAGCGCAGCAGCTCCTGAATCGCCAGGGCCTGCACCTCCACGGCCGTGAATAGCAGGCCGATCCCGAGGGACAGCTGGATGATCCCGAGGATCAGGCCTAGCATCTGCAGTACCCGGGGCCGGATCACCGCCAGGATCGGCCGGGCGAAGAGCATCGCCAGCAGGTTGAGCACCATGATCACGAGCAAGATCGCGATCAGGGTGGCCGGGCTGCCTTCGAGTTCGCGCACCAGGGCGGAAAGGGTGATCACCAGCGCCAACCCATAGGGCGTGAGGATGATCGGGAAGACCAGGGGTTGCACCACCAGATCCAGACTGGGATTCTCAGGCGGCGGCGGCAGGGCCCGGGAGATCTCCGGGCTTTGATCGTGGCCATGGGGGTGGTCGCCGAACACGTCGTCGTCGCCGTATTCGGCGAGCACCAGCCTCAGGGCCACCAGCACCATCACCAGGCCCGCTGAGGCCAGGATCGCGGTGAGGGGGATGTTGAACTTCACAAGCAGGCGGTAGCCGAACAACGCCAGCACCAGAACCGTGGCCGTGGAAAGCAGGAAGCCGTTCCAGGCGATCCGGCGCCGCATCGGGTCACTGGCCCTGGCGGTGAGGCGCAGGAAGGCTGGAATCACCTTGATCGGCCCCACCATCAGGATCAGGATCGGCACCAGCCCCCGCACGGCACCGGAGCCGCCATAAAACTGGCGCAACTTGGTGATCAGCTTGGCCTGGGCTTCGAAGGCGGAGGCCGAAGGCAGCTCGGTGAGGGTGGTGGTCGGCACGCCAGTGGGAGCCACGGCCGCCGGGGCCATTGCAGTGGTGGTGGGTGATGTCGCCTGCGGGGCTGGTCTCGTTTCCGCGGTGGCCGCCTGGGCAGGCGGGCAGAGGGCTGCCGGGATCCCCACCGCGAGCACGGCCAGGAAGGCCAGGGCCAGGAGACGGCCCAGCCAGCCCAGGCCGGCAGCGGCATCCAGCCGCTCTGCCGGAGGCCGCTGGTGGGGGGCTGCTGGCCGCATGGTGGGGTTGGAGGACGGTTCGCCGGCATCGTATGCAGGCTGAACCGTGGGCGCAGCGGCCCAGCCTCGCCAGGATCGGGCCGTGCCCCCGTGAACGTCCATGGTCGCCCCCATGCCCCTGTGGATTGCTGGCCGGTTCCCGCGCCGGCTACGCCGCTTACTCCCGTTGTTGGGAGTCATGCTCCTCGTGGGGCTGCCCCTCTCCCCCGCGACTTGGACAGGGGAGAGGATCGGCGCATCGGGCCGACCGCTGCCGGCTGCCGCGGTCGCCGGAGCGATTCTGACCGGCCCCTCCAGCCCCTCCGAACTTCCGTCTTCAAGCCCGCCAGCCCGTGGAGCCTCGGGGCTGGCTCCGGCCCCAGGGCCCGTGGCCGGCGCCTCTTCCCTTCAGCCAGCCGCCGCCTGGGTGACCCTGGAGGGGCGCCGGATCCTGGAGATCCGCTCCGGCGCCGGCGCCCAGACCCCCGAGGCCGTGGCGGAGCGGGGCGACCTGGTGCTGCGCAAGCTGGCGGACAACCCGGCGGTGGCACCGGAGCAGCTGGAGGTGCGGGAGGATTCGCCCTATTCCATGGTCGGCCTGGTGGGCCAGGGCGGTCGTTTCACGCCTCTGCTCGCCGTGGATGACCGGGCGGCCCGGGCCTTCGACACCACCCGCCAGGAGCTGGCTGAGCGCTACCGCGACCAGCTGCGGGGGGCGCTGCGTCAGTACCGCAGCAGCCACACCCTCGGAGCCTGGCTGCGGAGTACCGCCCTGGCCCTGTTGATCCTGGGTATCTACTTGGCCTGGGTGCAGGTGCAAGGGTTGCTGGTGCGCCGTGCTCGCCACTGGATTGCCGCCGCACCCACCCCCTGGCTGGGGGGCCTGAAACTGGCGGGCAGCAAGGTGCTGGATGGCTCCCAGGAGCGCGCCGCCCTGCTGCGCCTGCTGAGGGTGCTGCACTGGGGGCTGCTGCTGCTGGCCAGCTATCTGCTGATCCCTTCGCTGCTGGGCTTCTTTCCGCCCACCCAGATGGTGGCCGAGGGGCTGCGTGGCCACATCCGGGGAGTGCTGGAACGTTTGCTCGACGGCGTGGTGGCTGCCATCCCCAACCTGCTCGCCATCGTGATGATCCTGCTGCTCACCCGCCTGGTGATGCGGGCCTGCCTCGACTGGTTCGGGGCGATTGAGCGGGGCCAGCTTCAGTTTCCAGGCTTCTACCGGGAGTGGGCGCGGCCCACCGGGAGGTTGGTGGCGGCCGGGATGCTGCTGGCCGGTCTGGTGACGGCCTATCCCTACATCCCGGGCTCCGGCAGCCGGGCGTTCCAGGGGGCGGGCCTGTTCGTGGGCCTGCTGGCGGCCCTGGGCTCCAGCGCCGTGGCCACGAATGTGATCAGTGGCCTGATGCTCATTTACACCCGGGCCTTCCGCGAGGGCGATCGGGTGGAGATCAATGGGGTGGTGGGGGTGGTGCAGGACCGCGATCTGCTGGTGACCCGCATCCAGACCCCGCGCAACGAACTGGTGAGCATCCCGAACGCCACTGTGATCACCTCGTCGATTCTCAATTTCAGTTTCGGTCGGCGCGAGATCCAGCGGCCCGTGGCCCTGGCCACCACGATCACGATCGGCTACGACGTTCCCTGGCGGCAGGTGCATGCCCTGATGCTCGCCGCCGCGCGCGCTGTGCCCGGCATTGCAGAGGATCCGCCTCCCCTGGTGTTGCAGACCTCCCTGAACGACTTCCACATCAGCTACGAGCTGAATGCCAGCGTGCGGGATGTGCTGCTTTACCGGGAAACCCTCTCGGAGCTGTTGGCCTCCCTGCAGGACCGTTTTGCCGAGGCCGGTGTGGAGATCCTCTCGCCTCTCTACCAGGCCAACCGGGAGGGCGGGAAGAGCACCGTGCCGCCTCAATCGCCCAGCTCCATCGCTTTTGGGCCCCTGGCGGGCGGTGGCGAATCTCGCTGATCGTTGCTGGAGAAGGGGGTGCAACGGTGAGGCCGCCTTCGGCCCGACCGGAGCCTGCTGGCTGTGATGTCAGCCCGCTTCGAGTCGAAGCAGCCCCAGATGCCCCCGCCCCCCGTCCAGCCGCGCCATCACCCCGAGGGGCAGGGCGGCGTTGCCGGGGCTGTGGCCCACGGGTAGGTGGGCCACCACCGGAATGCCCAGGTCGAGGCTGCGCTCCCGCAGCACCTGATCCAGATCAAAGCGATGGTCGGCGGGCTCTTCGGCGCGGCCATCGGCCTCCCGCCAGCCTTCGAAGCTGCCGAAGCCGATGCCGGCAAGCTGCTGCAGCGCTCCGCAAAGGCGCCAGTGGGTGAGCATCCGCTCGATCCGGTAGGGCGCCTCGCCCACGTCCTCGAGCACCAGGATCGCGCCCCGTAGGGCGGGCAGATGCGGCGTGCCCAGCAGGTGGGTGGCCACCGTGAGGTTGGCCACCAGCAGCGGACCCTCGGCCACACCACCGCGCCAGCCCACCGCCTCGAGGTCGTCCACTGGTTCACCGAACAGTAAGGCCCGCAGCCGCTCGATGCTCCAGGCCGGTTCGGCCGCCAGGGTGGTGAGCAGCGGCCCGTGAACCGCGCCGCCCTGGCCCCGGTTCACCCGGTCCCAGAGCAGGGAGGTGACATCGGAGAACCCCAGCAGCCAGCCCTCCGGCTGGGCCAGAGACTGCTCGAGCAGCCGCGCCGACCCCCAGCCGCCCCGCACGCAGGCCTGCAGGTTCGCTGGCGGGGCGGTGGGAGCGGACTCCGGATCGGGTGATAGATCGGCCGCCCGTTCGTGATCACGGCCAGCGAGGTAACCCCAACGGCGGCCCACAAGGGAGGGGCGTTCCTCCACCGCCAGACCCCACTGGCGCAGCAGGGCAACCCCGGCCTCCAGCCGTTCGCCATCGGCAAGAGCCGAGCTGGCCGCCACCAGCCGAACCCGATCACCGGGCTGCAGGGGTGGCGGCAGGGGGAGCGGCAGGGCCGTTCGGCCGGTGGCTGGGTGCATCGCGCGGGAGATCGCAGGGGCCATGGCAAGGGAGCTGCAGCCCGGACGCCCGGGTGACCCTGGATCGCCCAGATTCTCCCAGGCGTTGCTGCCGGCGGGTGCAGTGGGCTGGCTTTCGCTGGAGTTCGCGGGAGATCGATGCCGCTACACGGCCTCCATCGATCCAGGAACCAGCAGCCTCGAAGGGAGCCGTGGCTTTCAGCCCCTGCCGGCCAGGATCAGGCCCAGCAGCAGCAGGGCACCAAGCTGCACCTGGCGGCTGAAGTGGAGTCCATAGGCCGAGCGGGGCAGGTCGAGGCGGCGGAGTTGCAAGGCTTCTCGCAGCATGCCGGCCGAGGCGATCGCCCAGGCCAGCCAGAACCCGGCGCCCTCCAGGCCGCGGAGCAGGGCGGCTCCGGCCAGGGCGGCGGCCGTAAGCGCGTAACAGCCGGCCACGACCGTGGGTGCTGCCATGCCCAGGCTCAGGGCACTGCTGTGCACCCCTAGCAGCCGATCGTCGTCCCGGTCGCTCATGGCATACACCGTGTCGAAGCCGAAGGTCCAAGCCAGAGTGGCCAACCAGACCAACAGCAGGGGCCAGCCGCCCGCCAGGGAACCGCTGGCCGCCGCCCAGGGGATCAGCACCGCAAAACCCCAGCAGAGGGCCAGCACAAGCTGGGGGTAGGGGAACCAGCGCTTGGCGGAGGGATACAGGAGCACCGGCGGCAGGGTGGCCAGGGCCAGGGCGAGGCAGAGGCCCCGCACGGCCTGCGGCAGGGCCAGCACCACCAGCAGGGCGGCCAGCAGGCAGACCAGCAGCAGGGCGAAGGCGGTGGGCACCCCGACCCGGCCCGAGGCCAGGGGACGGTTGCGGGTGCGTTCCACGAGGGGGTCGATGCGGCGATCCCAGAGGTCGTTGGCGATGCAGCCTGCGGCGCTCACCGCCAGGCCTCCCAGCACGATCCAGCCCACCAGGGGTGGCGCCGGCGGAGCCTGGGGGTTGAGCCACAGCGCCCAACCGGCCGGAATCAGCAGGATCAGGCGGCCGCTCGGCCGGTGCCAACGAACCAGCTCCAGCAGGGCTTGTGCCGTGGCCATGGCCAATCCGTGGGTGGCGGCACCCTAGGAGCCTGCTGAAGAACGTCTTTGCGTTCCCTGCCGGGTTTGCGTTCCCACCTCGGGGGCGGGGAGGAGCCGCGGTGCGGTGGCAAAGTTGCCGCCGACAGGCCGCTTCCTTCCCGATGGCCCAGACCCCGCTGGCTGATGTGGCCCTGGCCGATGGTCAGCGCCGGGTGGCGGCGATCGACATCGGCACCAATTCGATCCACTTGCTGATCGCGGCGATCGATCCGGCCCTGCATTCCTTCAACGTGGTGCTGGCTGAGAAATCCACCACCCGCCTCGGTGATCGGGACCGGGAGACCGGCGCCCTGTCTCCGGAATCGATCGAGCGGGCCTTTCTCACCCTGCGCCACTGCCGCGATCTGGCTCTCAGCAATGGCGTGGAACAGATCGTGACCGCCGCCACAAGCGCCGTGCGGGAGGCCCCCAATGGCCGCGAGTTCCTGCAGGCGCTCGACGAACAGCTGGGCCTGGCGGTGGATCTGGTGAGCGGGCCGGAGGAGGCCCGCTTGATCTATCTCGGCGTGCTCTCGGGTTTTCCCTTCGGCGAGGCGCCCCACTACATCCTCGACATCGGTGGCGGCTCCACCGAGCTGATCCTGGCGGATGGCCGCGGCGAGGCCCGGGCCCTCACCAGCACCCGCATTGGTGCGGTGCGGTTGCAGCGGGAGTTCTGCCAGGTCGATCCTCTCCCTGCCAGCCGCCGCGCTTTCCTGGAGGCCTACATCCAGGGCTCGCTCGATCCGGCGGTGGCTCAGGTGAAGGGGCAGCTGAAGGCTGGCGAAACGCCCGTGCTGGTGGGGACCAGTGGCACGGCGATGGCCCTGGCGGCCCTGGCGGCCGCCGAGGATCCCAAGCCCACCCTGAAGCTCAACGGATATCGCCTCAGTCGCAGTCGGGTCGACCAATTGGTGGCCCGGCTGGTGGCCCTCACCCCAGAGCAGCGCAAGGCTCTGCCTCCGATCAATGACCGCCGGGCCGAGATCATCGTGCCGGGAGCCCTGATCCTCCAGACGGCCATGGCCATGCTCGGCGCTAGCGAGCTGGTGGTATGCGACCGGGCCCTGCGGGAGGGACTGATCGTGGACTGGATGCTGCGCAATGGCCTGCTGGCCGACCGCTTCGCCTTCCAGAGCACGATCCGCCAGCGCACCGTGCGCCACCTGGCCCGCACCCACGCCGTGGATGCGGTGCGAGCCGACCGGGTGGCTGCCCATGCCCTAGCCCTCTACGACCAGACCCGGGGTTTGCTCCATGACGACCGCGGCGAGGGCCGCCAGCTGCTCTGGGCCGCGGCCCAGCTCCACACCTGCGGCAAGCAGATCAACATCGCCGCTTACCACAAGCACACCTGGTACCTGATCCGCCACGGGGAACTTCTGGGCTACAGCGAGGCGGAGCACCTGATGGTGGCCGCCATCGCCCGGTATCACCGCCGCGGCCTACCCAAGAAGCGTCACGAGTCATGGCAGGTGATTGAGGGCCGGGAGAATCGCCAGACCGTGTCTTCGATGGCCCTGCTCCTGCGGCTCGCGGCGGCCCTCGACCGACGGCCCGCGGCCGTGGTCGCCGCCCTGGAGGTGGAGGCTGAGGGATCCCGCAGTACCGGTACCGCCGGGCTGGCGGTGAGGCTGCTTCCGACCATCGCAGAGGGGGAGACCCCAGCCGACCTGAGCCTGGAGCGCTGGAGCCTGCGCTCCTGCGCGCCTACGGTGCTGGAGGCTTCGGGCCTGCGCCTCAGGGTGCCGCCGGAGCCTTAGGCGCATCCGGCGCCGCGGCTGCTGCCTCGGCAGGTTGCGGGGTTGCTGCAAAGGAGCGCCAGATCACCTGGTTGATGGGCCCCAGCACCCTGAGTTCCTGGCCGTCCACCGCCGCCCGCACCAGATCCGGCCGACCGGCCATCACCCGAAGGCCCTGGCCCAGCGGAAAACGCTTCTCACCCTGAAGAGTGCCCTCGAAGAGAGTGGCACCTTGGCTGTCGCGCACCTCCAGCCAACTGGGTTCCTGGCTGCGGAGTAGCAAGAGGGCGGGGCCGGCTGGCGCCGGCGCCTTGGCCACTGCTGCGGAGGGGGGGATTGCGGCAGCGGTGGCCGGAGCGGAGCTGGCCTGGGGAGCGCTGCTGCTGATCTGCCCGGTGCTGCCGGGGGCCGAAGGACTGCGATGCCACAGGACTCCGAGCCCAACGGCAGCGGTGCTGAGCAGTAGGGCGGCACCGACGAGCAGTGGCCCTGGGGGCCTGCTGCCAGCCCGTTCCGGGGCCCGCGCACGGGCTGGGGTGGGGGCTCGGCCGGCCTGGACCGGCTGGGCCCGCTGGCGCCGAGCCGGTGACGGGGTGGCCTCCTTGTTCCAGGCCGGGGTGGCGGCCCGTAGAGCCGCCACCCCGGCCTCTGCATCCACTCCGAGGAACGCCGCCACCCGCCGCACCAGGGCGATCACGAACACCAGTTCCGGCAGGCGGCTGGTGTCACCGTTTTCGAGCGCCTTGAGCTGCTCATGGCCGATGCAGAGCCGCTCGGCCAGAGCATCCAGATCAAGGCCGCGGGCCTGCCTGGCCGCCGTGATCTGGCGCCCCAGGGTCACCAGCTCAGGGATGGGGGCAGGGGCCTCCTGGGAGAGGGTGGAATCGGGGCCGGTCGGTGGTACCGGTTCGTCGGGCACGGCAGGTTGAAATCCTGGTTGCACGGAAGTATGACAACTCAATAACCGAACCACCACAAGACGGTGTTCGTCGGCACGTGAATGGAACGAAGTTGGGATGGGCGATACTGGACTCGAACCAGTGACCCCTTCCGTGTGAAGGAAGTGCGCTACCGCTGTGCTAATCGCCCAATTGGCTGCGCCTGAAGCCGCTGCCGTCGCTGAAGCATAGATCACCAACATCCGATCCATTTCCTGGCAACCGCCACGCCTGCCTCAGCTGCTAACCATCACGATGTTGTGCGGTCTTCGCCTCTGGTGGTGGCTCCCACGGATTGCAGCATGGGGAGCTTCGGACCGGCTGAGCGGATCAGGCTGCGATCGCCAGCGTGGTCAGTCGGCTAAAGCGTGGGCGCTTCCCTTCTCCATCCGATTCCGCCGCCGTGCCTTCCACCGAGCCCAGTCCGATCGCTTCGCCTGATGCGTCTAGTTCCGGGGCGGCGGCGGACAGGGTGGATGTGCTGATCGTGGGCGGTGGCGTGTGCGGTACGGCCCTGCTGTTCGAGCTGGCCCGTTACACGGACCTGTTCCGCCTGACCCTAGTGGAGCGCTACGGCCGGTTGGCCCAGGTGAATTCAAAGGCCAGTAGCAACAGTCAGACCATCCATTGCGGCGATATCGAGACCAACTACACCCTGGAGAAGGCCCTGAGCGTGCAGCGCACCGCTGCGATGATCGGCCGCTACGGCGAGCTCCTCGATCCGGCAGTGCGCGATCGCTGCGTGTTCCGCACGCCGAAGATGGTGCTGGCGGTGGGGAAGGGCGAATGCGCCATGTTGCGACGCCGCTTTGAGGAGTTTTCGCCCCATTTTCCAGCCATGGAGCTGCTGGAGCCCGAGGCGATCGCTGAATGGGAGCCGCGGGTGGCCCTGGTGAACGGTGAGGTCCGCCCCGAGCCGATCCTGGCGATCGGCATCCGCAATTCCCCCACCGCGGTCGACTACGAAGCCCTGGCCGAGTCGTTCGTGGCCGAGGCCCGGCGCGAACTTGCCGGTTCGGCGCGGGAGCTCGATCTGCGGCTCGGCACGATAGTGGAGGCGATCGAGCCGGAAAGGGATGGTTTCCGTGTTCGGCTGCGACCGGGGCCCGGCAGCACGGCGGCCCCCGCTGAGCTGTGGGCTCGCCATGTGGTGGTGGCCGCCGGTGCGCACAGCCTGCTGCTGGCCCAGCGCCTCGGCTACGGCCTGGAGTATTCCTGCCTGCCGGTGGCGGGCAGTTTCTACTTCACCCCCGACCTGCTCAACGGCAAAAGTCTACACCGTGCAGAACGACAAGCTCCCCTTCGCCGCCATCCATGGCGATCCGGATGTGCGGGCTCCGGGAAAGACCCGCTTCGGTCCCACGGCTCTGCTGCTGCCGCTTCTGGAGCGCTACCGGCCCGCTTCCTTCTGGGAGTTCCTGCGGGTGCTGCGGCTGGATGGGGCCGTTCTCGCCGTGCTGTGGCAGCTCTTCGGGGTGGCCGATATCCGCACCTACATCCTCCGCAATCTCCTGTTCGAGGTTCCCTGGTTGCGCCGCCGACTCTTTCTGGCCGATGCCCGCAAGATCGTGCCCTCCTTGCAGTTGGAGGATCTCACCTTCGCCCGGGGCTATGGCGGTATCAGGCCCCAACTCATCGATCGCCGCTCCCAACGCCTATTGCTCGGCGAGATCCGGATCGAGGCGATGCCGGGCCTGAGCTTCAATGTCACGCCGTCGCCGGGGGGCACCTGCTCCCTGGGCAACGCCCTGCGGGATGTGGAGGCGATCGCGGCGCGGCTGGGATGCCATCTCGATCGAGGGCGACTGGAGGCCGAACTGCTCGGGAATCCTGGTAACGGAGGCTCGGCTGAGGCCAAGCCACAGGCTGCTTAGCCGAGCGGCGGCGGCGTTCCAGTCAGCAGGTGCTCTCAATGCAACCCCAGCCGCTCGCTCCGAGTCCGAGCTCTGCATCGGTGCTGCGCGGCGAGGGAGCACCAATCACACCGGGCGGAACTCTCCCGCTCTTGAGGCCGTGGTACGGGACCGCGATCTCGGCAGGCGGGTCGCTCAACCCTCGGCAATGGTGGCAGGAATTCTGCTCAGAGCAGGCGGACGGAGTCCTGATGGCCTGCCTCAATCAGCGCCGCCTCGGAAGAGGTGGTTATGGCTGGCTGAGTAGAGGAGTGAGCGGGTTTCGCCGGCCGCAGCCAGGGCGGGGCTCACGATGTAGAGGGTGGTGCGGATCAGCTCCCGCTCCCGGCTGGTGGCGGCCATGGCCGTCAAGGGGACCACCGAGAGCCATTGGTCGGGCCAGCTGACCCGATAGCCGATCGCCACAGGGGTTTCGGGGGGATAGTGGAGCAGCAGCTCCTGCTGCACCTCCTCCACGTGGCGGGCGCTGAGATAGAGGCACAGCGAGGCTCCGAGGGCGGCCAGGCGTTGCAGCGATTCGCGCTCCGGTACCCCGGTGCGGCCGCCGGCCCGGCTGAGCACGATGGTCTGCACCAGGCCGGGGATGGTGAGTTCCTGGCCCAAGGCGGAGGCCGTGGCCTGGTAAGCGCTCAGGCCGGGCACCACCTCCACGGCGATGTCGGCAGCGGCGAGCCGGCAGATCTGTTCCGCCAGGGCGCCGTAAAGGCAGGGATCGCCATCGTGCAGCCGCACCACGCGGAGGCCTGCGCGAGCCTTCTCGACCACCACCGCCAGCACCTCCTCCAGGGTGAGGGTGCTGGTGCGGATCTTCTGGCAACTCTCCGGGGCCAGGGCGGCGATCTGGGGATTGATCAGCGAATCGGTCCACACCAGCACCTCCGCTGCCTCGATGGCCCTGGCGGCCCGCAGGGTGAGCAGATCGGTGGCACCCGGTCCGGCTCCGACGATCTGGACAGTGGGGCGTTCGGCCGCGGCGGTCATCGGGGTGATGTTCAAGGGTGGGGATCTCCGCTCGCGAGGCAGGGATCCGGCAGGGCCCGGCGTTGGCCGTAGAGCCACCAGAGGCCGAGGGCGCCGCCGCAGATGAGCAGCAGGCTCACCAGCTGGGCCATGCGCAGGCCCCCCTCACAGAAGGGGGGATCGGAGAGCAGGCAAAGGGGATCGAGCCTCAGGGCCTCGATCCAGAGGCGCCCACTGCTGTAGGCCATCAGATACACACAGCTCAGGGCACCGGCTGGAAGCTGGAAACGGCCCCGGGAGGCGGCGCGGAACAGGGCGAGCAACAGGGCGAGCACGCCCAGGTTCCAGAGCGATTCATACAGGAACGTGGGGTGGAAGGTTTCGGCATTGAGGAACTCGATCGGCCGGTTCTGAATCGGGATGGTGAGTTTCCAGGGGAGCTCGGTGGGCAGCCCGAAGGCTTCGGAGTTGAAGAAGTTTCCCCAGCGGCCGATCGCTTGGCCTAGGGCCACCGCCGGCACCAGCACATCAAGCAGGGCCCAGAAGGGCTGCCGCCGCCAGCGGCAAAAGAGAACGGTGGCCAAGCTGCCGCCGATCAGGGCTCCGTGGATGGCGATGCCGCCCCGCCAGATCGCCAGGGCATCGATCCAGTGGCCCTGGTATTGGCGCCATTCCAGGGCCACGTAGTAAGCGCGGGCCCCAATCACGGCACCGGCCACGAGCACCGGCAGCAGATCGGCAATCAGGTTCGGGTCGATGCCGCGGCGCCGGCCCAGCCGCATGGCCAGCAGTAGACCCAGCAGCACGGCCGTAGCGATCAGCAGGCCATACCAACGCAAGGCCAAGGGCCCCAGCTGGAACACCAGGGGGCCCGGGGAGGTGAACACGGCCAGCATGGGCGCCTCCGGCGGCATCAGCATGGCCACGGTTGTGGCGTGGGGGAAGGCAGCCAGCGTGAGAGACCGATCAGATGGTGCCTTCGGCAGCCTGCACCTTCTCCACCTGGCGCTTCTTCAGCACCAGCAGAATCTGGGAGAGGGCCACCAAGGCGAAGAAGGCCAGCAGACCGTAGATGCGCACCGGATTCTGTAGAACCACCTCGGCATCCAGCTGACCGAAACCACCCACATTGGGGTCGTTGGAGAGGGGGGCACCGGCTGCCACCACATCACCCACGGCCACCTCCAGGGTGGGTCCAGCGGGGATGGTCTCGGAGACGCTGCCATCGGCGGTACGGATCTCCACCACGGTGGCGCCGTTCTCGCCGGCGGTGATGGCACTGACCGTGCCGGCAGCCGGCGCCGTGAACAGGTTGTTGTTGGTTTTCTCACCGGTGGGGGTCACCTGACCGCGGCCGCGGTTGCCACCCACGTGAATCTGGTACTTGCCGAAGTGAATGCTGCTGTCGGTGGAGGGATCGGGCGAGAGCACCGGGAAGACGATCTTCTTGTGCTGGTCACCGGGAAGGGGGCCCACCAGCAGGATGTTGGGCTGGGTTTCGCTGTACTGGGTGTAGTAGATGCCGGCCGTCTCCTCTTTCAGCTCCTCGCTTAAGCGCTCGGGGGGAGCCAGACGGAAGCCCTCGGGAAGCATCACCACGGCGCCCACGTTCAGGCCCGTGGCGCTGCCGTCGCCGGCCACCTGCTGGATGCTGGAGTCGTAGGGGATTTCGACCTCAGCCTTGAACACCGTGTCGGGGAAGACGGCCTGGGGAATTTCCACATGGGTGATCTTCTTGGCCAGGTGGCAGTTGGCGCAAACGATCTTGCCCGTGGCTTCGCGGGGGCTGGCGTAGTTCTGCTGGGCCCAGAAGGGATAAGCCCAGCTGGCGCTGGCGCCGCTCAGCAGCACCCCAGCCCCGAGGGTCAGGGAGAGCAGGCAGCCGAGCAGGGAAGAGATGGAACGTCGCATGGCGGTGGATCGGGCGGACGCGGGCGGCAGGGGGTGAAGCGCAGGGTTGGGAGTGGGAATCAGGCCCACCAGGGCTTGTCACCGGTGCGGAAGTCGGTCTCGGTCCACTGGCTGAGGAACACGTTGTCGTTCTCGGTCGACACGTGAGCGAGCGCCAGGGAGAGTGGGGCAGGGCCGCGCACCACCTTGCCGGTGGCGTCGTACTGGCTGCCATGGCAGGGGCACATGAACTTGTTGGCGCCGCTGTTCCAGGGCACCACGCAACCCAGGTGGGTGCAGATGGCGTTGATCCCATAGTTGCCGATGGCCTCGGGACCCTCCACCACCAGATAGGTGGGATCACCCTTAAGCCCCTGCACCAGGGATCGATCACCCTCCTTGTGGCCGGCGAGCCAGCCGGAGAGAGTCACCGCGTTGCCAGCCTCATCCTTGGCGGTGGTCCCGCCGCCGCCACCAGCGGGCCGGGGGGGGATGAAGTAATTGACCACCGGGTAGAGGGCGCCCAGCGCCACGCCTGTCACCGAACCGAAGGTGAGCAGGTTCATGAACTGCCGGCGACCCATGCCCGGCACATCACCATTGGATGGATTGGAGGAGGCCGCTGGGATCTGGGTCATACGAACCGTTCCGGTGTCATCGGGGCATCGGGGGCCATTATGAACTGCGTCCGGTCCCAAGCGGGGCCGAGAGCGGGGCCCTGGATGGAACGCTTCACGAAGTGCTGCGCGCGCGGCCACGGGGGGCCCTGCCAGAGTTGTCCGGACGCTGCGGCCATGGCCCATGTCGGAAAGCGAGGCCGCCGGAGGGGCACCCCTCAGCGTGGAGGAGCTGCTTTCCCTGCTGCGGGGGCGCTGGCAGGCCTCCTACGACCTCCAGCTGGTCAGGCGCCAGGGACGCCTTTACCTGCATGTGATGTGGGGCCACCTTGAGCAGCAGTCCTTTCCGCTCACTGCCGAGGCCTACGGCGAGAAGCTGGCCGCCATGGTGGCCAGCCTTAATGGCCTCGGGGTGGCGGCCCAGGTGCGGCAGTGGCTTGCCACCACCCGGGACAAGCCAAGGCTGGGTAAGGCCCTTTCCCTGCCGCTCCAGCTGCCGGAGGGCCGCGCCAGCGAATTCCTGCTCTGAGCCCCAGGGCCAGCCGCGATCCCGGTGTGGCTACGGACTGGCTCAGGCTGTAGCCAGCCGGCTGCGATCGGGGGGGGGCTTGCTCCCTCAGGCCCTGGCGGGCCGGGAGCCGCTGAGGGCCACCAGGCCCACCCCCACCAGATAGAGGGCGGTGATCGCTCCGCCGAGCAGGAGCATGGTGATCGGATCGGTGGAGGGCGTCAGCACCGCCCCCGCCAGGGCGCTGCCGAGCACCACCCAGCGCCAGGCCCGCAGCATGGTGGGCGCATCGATCAATCCCAGGGCACCGAGCAGCAACTGCAGCACCGGCAGCTGGAAGGCCAGGGCCGTGGCCACCATCAACAGCAGCACGAAGTCGAGGTAGCGCTCGATCGACCAGATCGGCTCCACCACATCGGCGCCGTAGCTCACCAGGAAGCGCAGGGCTGCCGGCACCAGGGCCCACCAGGCGAAGGCCAGCCCAGCCAGGAAGAGGAGAGAAGAACCAGCCACGGCGGGGGCCACCAGCCGCCGCTCCCGCCGGGTCAGGCCGGGCAGAACGAAGGCGAGCAGCTCAAACAGCACCCAGGGCAGGGCCATGGTGAGACCGGCGTAGCCCGCCACCTTGAGGGAGACCAGCAGGAACTCCCCCGGGGCCAGCTGCAGGAAGCGGATCCCGGCGGCCGGCATCTCCAGCCAGCGCACCAGGGGTCGCACGAACAGCAGGCAGAGCCCTGCCCCGATCACCACCGCCAGCAGGCTGCGCAGCACACGCCAGCGCAGCTCCTCGAGGTGCTCCACCAGCGTCATGTCCACCTCGCCAGGAAACTCGTTGTCCGCGTGGTGGAGCGCAGCGGTGGCTGAGACCGGCACAGCGCTGGCCTCCGCTGCCGCAGTTCTGGATGCGCTGACGTCGCTCTGGGGCGGCAACGGATGGTGCTCGAAGGTGGTCCCAGACTGCACCCCGGCGGATGCCGGCGGCGGAGGGAGGGGTGCTGGTGCCGGGGCGGCCTCCGGCGGGAGGTCGGGATCGGACAATGGGGGTGTGTCTCGGGGGGACCGCTGAAATTGTGCCTGGGCAGGAGGGAGCACCGCTGCGGTTGCGGCGTGATGGCCGCTCCTGTCCGTACCTTCACTTCATGGTTCTGCCACGGAGGCGATGGCCCCGATCGGCGGCGGGGGGAAGCAGCTCCTTGGAATCAGGCCCCTGGCTCTCCGCCCGACCCACGGCCGGCCTCGTCTTCCCGCCCCTGGGCGAGCAGCCTCAGGCCCCGCTCCGGTTCCCCCCAGAGGATCTCGCCACTCCCGTGGCGCACCGTGCCGGCGCCGGCGCCAGCGATCCGCTGCAACGTTTCGGCCGCCACCATCACCACCGGCACCCGGCTGTTGCCGCGGGCGCGGCTGAAGTGGGCCGCGAGGTCGGCTGCGGCCGCCTGATCCTCTTCCCGGGGGCTGGCTTCCGAGCCCTTGAGCACAACGTGGCTGCCGGGGCATTCCTGGGCGTGGAACCAGAGATCACCCCGCCGGGCCTGGCGCAGGCTGATCCATTCGTTCTGGCGATGGTTGCGGCCCACCTGCAGCCGCAGGCCCCCGGGGCTGCGCAGTTCGAGCGGCTGGGGGGTGGGGGCCTCGCGGCGGCGTCGGCGCTGCCCCTGGCGGGGCACGAGCTGCTCTTCGATCTCCTGTTCCAGGTCCCGCAGGGCCCCGACCGCTTCGCTCTGCTCCAGGAAGGCGCTCTGATCGAGGAAATGAAGGCTGGTCTCCAGCCAGTCGAGCCGCTGCCGGTGCACGGCCAGGCGGGGTTCGATCGCGGCCACCGAGCGGCGCAGGCGGCGGGCCTGGTGGTACAGCTTCTGGGCCTGGGCGATCACCTCCTTCGGAGGATCCCCCTGGCAGAGCAGCTCATCGGCCTGCTGTTGCAGTGCCTCGCTGCCGGCGGCGGCCTCGAGCAGGCTCCGTTGCTGGTCGGCTTCGCGGCTCTCCCGGCTTGCCGCCGTCGCCAGCCGCTGTCGCAGGGTCGCCCGACGCTGTTCAAGCACCCGGCTAGCCAGCCGGGTGCCGTAGTAGTGCGCCAGCGCCCGGTTGATCGGGCCTGCGGATGCTGCGTCCGGTCTTGGATTCCTCGCCGCCGGTATCCCGGTCTTTGGCGTCATTGTCTCTGGCCGCGGCGGGTCCCCGAAACGAGGGTGGTTCTGGTCCACCGCGCCATCAGCGGCCCCGCTGGCCCCGCGAGCCCAGGCTTGATCGCCAATCCAGCAGCGGTAATCGCAGCCACCCCCTTCGCGGAAGTGGAATCGCTTCTGCTCCACCGCCAGCAGCCAGGCCCGCCAGCGACGGTGCAGAGCCTGCCAGTCGGCGGGGTGCAGATCCGTCACCAGCCGCTCCAGCAGCGGCGGCCCGTGCCCGACCTCGAGCCCTTCGACCAGCTGCCTGGCCAGGCCTGGGCTGATGCCCTGGTAGGCGTCCTGCAGGGCCCGCTGCAGTGGGAGGGGTACCAGGCTGAGGCGGCGGCGCCAGTCGTCGAGGGATTCCTCGCTTCTGGGCGGCTCGCCGGCCAGTGGGGGCGGGGGGCTGTAGGGGTCGCCGGTGCCGATCGGCCGGAACCGCGATTGCTCTGGCCGCACCTGCCGCCCGGCCGCCACCACCCGTCGCCGTTCATCGAGCAGGAAGAGGTTGCTGCGGCGGCCCATCAGTTCCAGCACCAGCCAGCGCTGATCGGGCTCCCCCGGCCGGCGGGCGAAGCCCAGCTCCACCACCCGCTCCCAGCCCTGTTGTTCGATCGACACCAGCGCCAGACCCCGCAGGCCGTGCTGCAGCTGCTGGGCCAGGGTGCTGCCCTCCCCCTGCCGGGGCGGCGCACTGATGCCGTGAAGTCGGGGCGCTTCCGCCTGCCATCCCAGCTCGATCCACCAACAACCCTCCAGGCCCCGCAGGGCCAGTTGCAGGGTGTGGGGATCGCTCTGCTGGGCCTTCTCGAAGCGGCTCGGCAGCAGGCTGCTCCGCAGTTCGGCGAGCAGGGCCCGCAGGGTGGTTGCATCGATCGCCTGGATCGCCGCCATGGATCGTGCCGCTTCGCCGCTTCTACTCTGCGGCCAGACCCCTCCGTGCCATGTCCTCCACCCCCAGCCCCGGCCGGCTCACCGTGATCACCGGACCGAGCGGTGTCGGCAAGGGCACTTTGGTGAACCGGCTGCTAGAGCGCCATCCCGCCATCTGGCTCTCTGTATCGGCCACCACCCGCGCTCCTCGCCCTGGGGAGGAGGAGGGGGTTCAGTACTGCTTCCTGGAGCGGCCGGCCTTCGAGCAGCTGGTGGGCCGCGACGGCCTGCTGGAATGGGCCGAATTCGCCGGCAACCTTTACGGCACGCCGCGCCTGCCGGTGGATAACCAGCTGGCGGCGGGGCACTCCGTGCTGTTGGAGATCGAACTGGAGGGGGCCCGGCAGGTGCGCGAAAGCTTCCCCGGGGCGTTTCAGCTGTTCGTGGCCCCTCCCAGCTTCGCCGAGCTGGAACGCCGTATCCGCGGCCGCGGCACCGACAGCGAGGAGGCGATCGAGAAGCGCCTGGACCGGGCGCGGGTGGAGCTGGAGGCGGCGGCGGAATTCGACGCGGTGTTGGTGAATGCCGATCTTGAGACCGCCCTGCTGGAGCTTGAGGGGCTGATGGGATTGGCGTTGGCTGGTTGATGCCGCTCGGCTTGAATCCAGTTCCCGGATCAGCTCGAAACCACGAACCAATCGAAGCCACGGTCCAAAAAAAACGACCCCGAAGGGTCGTCTCCGGTTTGGATGCTCGGCTGGGGGTGGAGTCCCAGCGTCTAATTCAAAAGGGGCTGAAGAGCATATCGGGGTAGAAGCGGTTGAATTCGATCATGATGCCGGCGGTGATGGTGAACCAGATCGCGGCGAAGACCGGTGCGGTGGTGAGGAACTTCTTCATGGTCTTGGAAGTCGGGGATGCGGGTGGAATGAGCGCGTGAATCACCGCTGAAGCCAGCAATCAATTCGGCGTATTCAGCGGGGCGAATCAGCGGGGCGACACGGTGATCTTGCTGTCGGCCTGGGTGAGCTTGCCACTGGTCAACTCGCCGAAGGCGGCCAAGGGCCAGCTGGCGGCGGCCAGGGTGCTCTTGAAGGCCAGGGGCACGTCGATCTGGATCTCGGCCATGGTGGCGTCCTTGCGGGTGGCCACGGCCTGGAGGTAGGTGCGACCGGCCCAGCCGATGGTGCCGGTGATGTAGAGGAAGGCGATGCCGGGGATGATGAATTCACCGGCGTGGCTCCAACGGCCGTCCACGATCAGGTGGGGCAGGCCATCGGCGCCGCAGAGAGCCTTGCTGTACATCTCGAAGCGGCGCTTGGCCTGGGTCGTGGTGGCGGTGCCGGCCCGCTGCTGGAAGCGTGCGTTCTCGGCGCAAGGTGTGAGGCCGCCGATGTCGGCGTGGGCCACCGGCGCGAAGCCGAGAACCAGGAAGGCGGAGAGGAGTACGGCGAAGAGACGGCGCATGGGGAGGAGCCGGGCAGGGACTGCCGCAGGGCAGGATGTCACTTGTCGACAGTAGGGGAGCCCAATTGAGTCGATGCCCACCGTTCTTGCCCTCGAAACAAGTTGTGACGAGTCGGCGGCAGCGATTGTGACCGACCGCAGGGTGCTTTCCAGCGCCGTGGCCTCCCAGATCGAGGAGCACGCCCGCTGGGGTGGGGTGGTGCCCGAGATCGCCTCCCGCCGCCACGTGGAGGCCCTTCCGGGCCTGGTGGCGCGGGTCGTGGCCGAGAGCGGCGTGGACCTCGCCGCCGTGGATGCCATCGCCGCCAGCGTGGCTCCCGGCCTGGTGGGTGCCCTGCTGGTGGGCTCGGTGACCGGCCGCACCCTGGCCCGTCTCCATGGCAAGCCCTTTCTGGGCATCCATCACCTGGAGGGGCATCTGGCCTCGGTGCGGCTCGGGGAGGATCCGCCCGAGGGGCCATGCCTGGTGCTGCTGGTGAGCGGCGGCCACACCGAACTGGTGCGGGTGGACGGGCCGGGACGTTACCGGCGACTGGGCCGCAGCCACGATGACGCGGCCGGAGAGTGCTTCGACAAGGTGGCTCGCCTGCTCGGACTCCCCTATCCCGGGGGGCCCGCGATCGAGGCCGCCGCCCGCCCGGGTGATCCCCACCGCTTCCGGCTGCCGAAGGGCCGGGTGTCGCGGCCCGGCGGCGGTTTCCACCCCTACGACTTCAGTTTCAGCGGCCTCAAGACCGCCATGTTGCGGCAGGTGGAGGCCCTGACGACCGCCGGGATCCCCCTGCCCCTCGCCGACCTGGCCGCCAGCTTCGAACAGGTGGTAGCCGAGGTGCTGGTGGAGCGCAGCTGCCGCTGTGCCCTCGATGAGGGGCTCGACACGCTTGTGCTGGTGGGTGGGGTTGCCGCCAACCGCCGGCTGCGGTCGCTGCTGGCGGAGCGGGCCGGGGCGGTCGGCCTGGGCTGGCGGGTGGCCCCCCTGGCCTGGTGCACTGACAACGCTGCCATGGTGGGGGTGGCGGCCTGCGAGCGGCTGAGGAACGGTTGCCGCAGCCCGATCAGCCTCGGGGTGGCCCCCCGGCTGGCCCTAGCCGAGGCCGACCAGCTTTACGAAACCCAGCCCTGCTTTTAGCTTTACGAAACTCAGGGCTGCATTTAATCGCCCTAGGGTGGATCGATTCCCGCAGGCACGGCCCCAGGCCGTCAGTGCCCATGGCCCCGGCGAATCCCGTGCCTTACGACTCCACCCCTGAACCAGCCCCGATCCCTACCGCCGGGATGCAGGTCGGCGCCGCACAGCCGGCTGTGGTGAGATCCGGCGGACCTGAGCCTGTCTCCCAGGCGGAGCTCAATTCTTGGCGCCGGGGCTTCACGCCCCAGGCCGAGATCTGGAACGGCCGCCTTGCGATGGTCGGACTTTCGGTGGGCCTCACCGTGTTGCTGGTGGCTCGACTCACAGCTCACGCCAACTGAAGCCCTACCTCTGAAGCCCCACCTCTGGCGGGACGGCCAACCGGTTGCGCAGGCAGCCCTCAGGTTCTGCCGCCAAGGGTCTGCGCCAGTTCCCCCGGCCGGAGGCTGTGGGAGATCACCTCTTCGGCGGTGGCCCTTCCTGCTTGCACCAAGCGGGCCAAGGCCTGGTTGGCAGTCTGCATGCCGTCGAAGGCGCTGCGGTTCATGATCGCTTCAATGGCATCGAGCTCGCCGCGGTTGATGTAGTCGCGACAGGCATCGGTGTTGATGAAAATGTCGTGGAAGGCGGCTCTTTTGCCATCGATGGTCTTGATCAGACCCTGGGAGATCACCCCGAGGAGCGTTTCGGCGAGGGCCCGCCGCGTAGCCTCTTGCTCTGGGGGGGGATCCATTCCCAGCAGCAGTTCCAACGTGCGCACAGCGGAAGTGGTGTGGAGGGTGCCGAAGACGAGATGACCGGTCTGGGAGGCCTTGATGGCGGAGCCGAGGGTTTCTTGGTCGTGGATCTCACCAAGCAGAATCACATCTGGATCTTCGCGCAGGGCTGCTTTTAGGGCATTCTGGAACCGCTTGGTGTGGCTGCCAACCTCCCGCTGGCGGATGAGGGATTGTTTGCTGGTGTGCACGAACTCAACCGGATTTTCGATGGTGAGCACGTGCTTCTTCATGGTGGAATTAATATGATCAATCAGCGCCGCCAGGGTTGTGGTGATCCCCGATCCCGTGGCTCCGGTGATCAGGATCATTCCTTTCGGCTTGGCGGCTAGGTCCTGCATCACGTTCGGCATTCCCAAGTTTGAAAGGCTGGGAATCTCTTTGGGGATGAGGCGCAGCACCATGGCTGGCCCCTGCACCGTTTCGAGCAGATTGATCCTCACCCTCACGAAGGGAAAGGAGTGTGATCCATCGAATTCCTTTTCCCGCTTGAAGCTGTCCAACTGGCCGGGGCTGAGCACTTCTCGCAGCCAGTCGCGGAAGGTCTCGGCGTTGGTGACAGGCCAAGGGGTGGCCATGATGTCGCCAAGGCTGCGGAAACGGGGCACCTCGCCCACGCCTAGATGGATATCGGAAAAGTTGTTGTCAAAGGCGATCTGCACGATCGCCTGAAGGTTTGCCGGCGTTTCGGCCGGGGTGCCGGGAGATTCCGGGTTCACCCGGGCCGGGGCGGCCGGAGGGGCGGGGGCTGCCAAAGGCGGTGGCGCGGCCGGGATGGCAGATCTGGTTCCCAGCACACCTCCCTCCTCCTGTGGGGGGGGGGATGTTGGCGGAGGCGGCGGCGGGGGTGGCGCCGCCGGTGGTGTGCTGGGGCTGAACGCGAAGGGCAGTTCGGCCATGGCTCCGGCGCGGAGGCTGCAAAACTAATGGTCGCACCGATCCACCGGCCAGGCCACCATCTCCGAACCCTCTGCCGGAGGGCATGAACTGGTCAGCGCTGGTGCGAGGTAGGCCTCGGCGGAGATCCGTAGGATTGGAGGGTCTGCGGCCTGGTCTTGTCTGCTGTCTCCGCTGCCGCATCCCCCGCTTCCCACGCCCCATCACCAGGGGCGCCCCTGGTGACGATCGTGCTGGGCACCCGCCCAGAAGCGATCAAGCTGGCCCCGGTGATCCTGGCCTTCCAGGCCTCTTCCGCCTTCCGCACCCGGGTGGTGCTCACCGGGCAGCACCGCGAGATGGTGGGCCAGGTGATGGAGTTGTTCGACCTCCGGGCCGATCACGATCTGGCCCTGATGGCCCCCAACCAAACCCTCACCCACGTGACCTGTGCCTCCCTGCAGGGCCTGAAGCAGGAGTTCGGCCTGCATCGCCCCGCCCTGGTGCTGGTTCAGGGCGACACCACCACGGCCTTCAGCAGTGCCCTGGCGGCCTTCTACGAGCAGATCCCGGTGGGCCATGTGGAGGCGGGTCTGCGCACCGACAACCTGTTCGACCCCTTTCCGGAGGAGGCCAACCGCCGCCTGATCTCCCAGCTGGCCCAGCTCAACTTCGCCCCCACTGAGCGCTCTGCCGCCAACCTCCGTGCCTCCGGCGTGGTGGGGGAGATCACCACCACCGGCAACACGGTGATCGATGCGCTGCTGCTGATGGCCGAGAAGGCCCCCTCCCTGGAGATTCCCGGCCTCGACTGGGAGCGGCAGCGGGTGCTGCTGGCCACGGTGCACCGACGCGAGAACTGGGGTGACCGGCTGCAGGACATCGGCCGCGGCTTCCTGGCCGTGCTGGACCGCTTCCCCGACACGGCCCTGCTGCTCCCCTTGCATCGCAATCCCACCGTGCGGGAGCCGTTGCAGGAGCTGCTGGGCAACCACCCTCGGGCCTTCCTCAGCGAACCCCTGGACTACGACCGCCTGGTGGCGGCGATGCGGGGCTGCACCCTGCTGCTCACCGATTCCGGTGGGCTGCAGGAGGAAGCGCCGGCCCTGGGTAAGCCCGTGCTGGTGCTGCGCCGCACCACCGAGCGCCCCGAGGCTGTGGAGGCCGGCACCGCCCGGCTGATCGGCACCGCCAGCGCGGCGATCCTTGAGGAGAGCTCCCGACTGCTGGAGGATCCGGCGGCCTATGAGGCGATGGCCCGGGCCCATAATCCATTCGGGGATGGGCAGGCCAGCGGCCGCATCGTGGAGATCACCCGGCGCTACCTCGAGTCCGTCGCTGCCGTGGCCTGAGCAACGGGGCCTGAGCAACGGGGCGGTTCGTGGGCTCAGTTTTTCCGTTTCTTCGCCCAGGGCGGCAGATCGATGAACACGCGGCTGCCGGGCTCCAGTCCGGAGAGCACCTGGGTGTTGCGGCCGCTGCTCACGCCCAGTTCCACCGGCCGGAATGTGGGTTGGCTCTCCTTGCCCACCAGCAGCACCCCGGGTTTGCCCTCCTCGGTGACCACAGCCACCGTGGGGACAAGGGTGCGGGCCTGAAGCCGACCGGTCTGGAAGTCCACGTCGGCGGTCATGCCGATCCTCAGCTCCGGGGCGGGATCCACCAGGGCGAGCTTCACCTCAAAGGAGGTCACGTTGTTGGTCTTCACGGCCCGGGGAGCGATCTGGCGGACGCGGGCAGCGAAGCGGCGGTCGGGGAAGGCATCCACCCGCACGCTGGCGGGCATGCCCAGCCGCAGGCGGCCCAGATCGCTTTCGGGCACCTTGGCCAGCACCTCCAGGCCCTGGGAGAGCTCCACGATCGAGGAGCTGGTGGCACCGGCGCTGGCCGACGCCGTGGTGGTGGGGGTCACGAAGGCGCCCGGATCGGCGAAGCGCTGGCTGATCACCCCGTCGAAGGGAGCCCGCACGATCAGTTCCTCCTTTTCCACATACCGCTGCTCCAGCCGCTGCCGTGCCGCGTTCACCGCCATCCGCTTCACCTTCTCATCGGCGCGGAAGCGGTTGAGGTCGTTGAGGCTGATCGCTCCTTGGCGATAGAGGGGTTCATTGCGCCGCAGCTCACTGGCGCTGCGCTCCAGCTCGGCTTCGGCGGAGCGGATGTTGGCCGCCAGTTCCTGGGCCCGATCGCGCAGGTCTCCGGCATCCATGCGGGCAATGGCCTGGCCGGCCTTCACCGTGTCGCCCTCGTCCACAAAGAGCTGCTCGATCAGGCCCTGCCGTTTCGGGCTCACATTCACCCGCTCCACCGCATCCAGTTCACCGGCGGCGGTCACCACCCCCGGCAGCTCGCCGGAGCGGGCCAGCACCGTGTACGGAGCCAGATCGCGGCTGCCCGCCTTCTGCTGGCGCTGCCAGAGGGCCAGGCCGGCCAGCAGGGCGGCCACCACGGCCAGTAGCAGCCAGGGGCGCCAGCGCCTCCAGGCAGCCCGGCGAGTCGGCAGGGCGATCGGGGGCGCCGGCGCCAGCGGAGGGGTGGGGGGCGCGCCCACGGGTCGGAGGGGGGAAGGGGCGGAGATCGGAAGCGGCCCGGAAGCCGCCAGTCTCGCCGGTCGCGCCCGCTGGCGGGGTGGCGGAGAGCCGAAGCCAGGATCTGGACCACCGATGCCGGACCGCCGCCGGGCCGACGAAAGCCCGATGCCAGGCCGGCCCGGGCAGGTGGGCAGAACCGGCCCGCGTAGATTCCAGCCATGCTCAAAGCCGGAATCGTGGGGCTGCCCAACGTGGGCAAATCCACCCTCTTCAACGCTCTGGTGGCCAACGCCCAGGCCACCGCCGCCAATTTCCCCTTCTGCACGATCGAGCCCAATTCGGGCGTGGTGGCCGTGCCCGATGGGCGCCTGCAGCAGCTTTCGGCGCTCTCGCGCTCGAAGGAGATCATCCCCACCCGGGTGGAGTTTGTGGACATCGCCGGCCTGGTGAAGGGCGCCAGCCAGGGCGAGGGCCTGGGGAACAAGTTTCTGGCCAACATCCGCGAGGTGGACGCCATCGTGCACGTGGTGCGCTGCTTCGAAGACGATGACGTGATCCACGTTTCGGGCTCGGTGGACCCGCGCCGCGATGCCGAGATCATCAACCTGGAGCTGGGGCTTTCCGATCTGGCCCAGGTGGAGAAGCGCCGCGAGCGTCTCAAGAAGCAGCTGCGCACCAGCAAGGAGGCCCAGTTCGAGGATGGCGCCCTGGAGCGCATCCAGGCGGTGCTGGAGCAGGGCGGCGGCGCCCGTTCGGTGGTCCTGGCCGAGGAGGAAGAGGCCCTGATTCGGCCCCTGGGCCTGCTCACCGCCAAGCCGATCATCTACGCCACCAATGTGAGCGAAGACGACCTGGCCGGCGGCAATGCCTTCGTGGAAACCGTGAAGGCCCTGGCGGAGCAGGAGGGTGCCCTCTGCGTGAAGATCTCCGCCCAGGTGGAAGCGGAGCTGATCGAGCTGCCCGAGGAGGAGCGCGCTGAATTTCTGGCGGGCCTGGGGGTGAGCGAGGGGGGCCTGCAGAGCCTGATCCGGGCCACCTATGAACTATTGGGTCTGCGCACCTACTTCACCACCGGCGAAAAGGAGACCCGCGCCTGGACGATCCGTGCTGGCATGACGGCCCCCCAGGCTGCCGGGGTGATCCACACCGATTTCGAGCGCGGTTTCATCCGCGCCCAGACGATCGCTTGGCAGCAGCTGCTGGAGGCGGGCTCCCTGGCGGAGGCGCGGAACCGGGGCTGGCTGCGCAGCGAAGGAAAGGACTATGTGGTGGCCGAGGGTGATGTGATGGAGTTTTTGTTTAATGTCTGATTCCTGTCTGATTCCTGTCTGATTCCTGTCTGATCCAGCGCTGGAGGTGGACTCGATCAATCACGATCTGCTTCCACGGGGGGCGTGCTGGTTTCGCTGGCCTCCAGCCAGGATCTGATCGGCATCGCCCTCTGGAGCGATTCCGCCCCTCGCCGCGCCGGCTTCGCCGCGATCGGTGAGGATGGTTCTGCCCGGTTCCCCCTAGCCCCTCTCATGAGTCAAGTGTCCGGCACCTCCCCTGCGGCCGGCCCCCTCGGTCCCGGCTCCGTTGACGGCTCCGATGCCGGAGCGCCGCAGCCCAACCCCGCTGAGCATCCGCACGACTTCAGCGTGCAGAAAGAGGTGCATCGCCAGATCCGCAACGATCCCGATTACGACGACTGGGAGTACGGCACCGAGCCCCTGCCCCAGGAGGACTGGAAGCTGGCCGATTCCACGCCAACGGAGCCAGCATGATTACCAGTCTCCTGCAGGCCTGCGGGAGACTGGTGCCCACCAGGCTGAAATCCCCGGATGCGCCCTGCGCCTCTCACCACCACGGGTCGTCGCCGCAGGGGCGCCGTTTGCAGTCTGTTGATCGGATTGGTGGCCTTGCCGTTTGCGCCGCCGCCGCGACCGGTGCTGGCGGCCGAGATGCTGGAGTTGCGCATCGACTCCCTCCAGATCCCGATCCACCTGGATCAACTGGCGGCTTGGAGCCTGCAACCGGGTGGTGAGGGGCCGGTGGCGAGCGATCTGGGCCCGTGGCTCGGCCTGCTCGATGCCCGCAGCCGCGCCGACCTGAAGCGGATGCTGCGTGCCCCCCTGCTCCGGGATCAGAGCTTCGGCCGCCAGCTGCTCGACACCTGGACCGGTGGGCAGTTGCTGGAGGAGCTGGGCAACCTGCTCACCACGTCGGATGGGGGCAGCACCACGACCCTGCTGCAGATCACCCTGCGGCGGCTGTTGGAGCAGCGGCGGGAGGTCACGCTGCTGGACCTGTTGGAGGCACTACCGCCGCAGACCCTGAATCTCCGCCTCGATGGCCTGGTGAGCCTGGGTCAGCGCTGGCGCTTTCAACTGAAGCGGCAGCAGCAGGCGATGGTGCGCCTGGGGAGCTTGCCCCTGCGGCGGATCGAGCCTCCGGCGTCCTCCTGGGAGAACGCCGCTGCCGCCGCGGGCCGCCCCGCTCCGCCGCCGCAGCGGCTGCAGCTTGCGGTGCCGGGCCGGCGCGAAGGCCTACCGCTGGAGATCTGGGCTGCCTCCGTGGAGCGCCGCCCCAACCAGCCCTGGGTGCTGATAATGCCAGGCCTGGGGGGAAACGCCGACCAACTGGGCTGGCTGGCCAGGGCCCTGGCCCAGCGGGGCTGGCCGGTGGTGGTGGTGCAGCACCCTGGCAGCGATGGGCTGGCCCTGCGGGCTGCCCTCAATGGGCAGCAGCCACCGCCGGGAGCCGAAACCCTGGGCATCCGCCTCGCCGATGTGGAGGCGGTGGTGGCCGCCCAGAGGCTGGGGAAACTGCCGGTGAACGGCGAGGGCCTGGTGCTGGCCGGCCATTCCCTTGGAGGGCTCACGGCGCTGCTGGCGGCGGGGATCGCCCCCCAGCCTGGATTGGAGGGCCGTTGCCGCACAGCCCTGGAAAGGCTGCCGATCCATAACCCCTCCCGCCTGATTCAGTGCCAGCTGCCGGAGCGGGCCCTGCCCCCTCCCTCCCGGCCGCCCGCCGATCTGCGGGCCCTGGTTCTCTTCAATGGATTCGGCAGCCTGCTCTGGCCCGAGCCCAGCCTGGGGGCCCTGCCGGTGCCGCTGCTGATGGTGGGCGGCAGCCTCGATCTGGTCACGCCACCGCTCGATGAACAGCTGGCCCTGTTCCTGGCCGTGCGGGATCCCCGCAGCCGGCTGGTGGTGGTGCAGGGGGCCAGCCACTTCTCGCCGGTGCGGATGACCCAGCGCGATGAGGCGCTGTTGCGGCTGGGAAGGGAGCTGGTGGGGGCGGACCCGTTGCGGGTGCAGGGGGTGCTGCTGGATGTCACCAGCGCCTTTCTGAACTCGCTGGAGCAGAACGGTGCGGAGCGAGGCGCCGGGCTCCGATCCCCGTCGGAGCCGCTACCGCCCCAACGCAGGCTGCAGGAGGGCATCACGGCCTATGTGCTGGATCCGGCGGCGGCCCGCCTCTGGCGTTCGGAGCTGTGAAGGGTGGGGCGGACGACGGCGCCGCCGCTCGGAAGCGCACCCGCCGCTCAGAAGCGCACCCGCGGATCGAGCAGGGCCACCAGCAAGTCCACCGCCACGGTGACCAGCACCACCAGGCCCGCCACCACCACCACGATTCCTTGCACCAGGGGGTAATCCCGTTGGGCGATCGCCTCCTGCAGCCGGGCGGCGATGCCCGGCCACGAATAGGTGACCTCGATCAGCAGGGCGCCGCCGATCAGGGAGGCCACGGTGATGCCGGTGATCGTGAGCACCGGCAGCAGGGCATTGGGCAGGGCGTGGCGCAGCACCACCCGGGTTTCGCTCAGTCCGCGGCTGCGGGCGGCCTCCACGTAGTCGGAGCTGAGGGCGCGGCGCAGGTTGAGGCGCAGGGCATTGGTGAAGATGCCGCTCAGCAGCAGGCCGAGGGTGGAGGCGGGCAGCACCAGGTGGCGCAGGGCCCCCTGCAGCTGTTGGAGATTGCCGGCCCGCAGGCTGTCGAACAGGTAGAAGCCGCTTCCCTCCGGCGGCAGCACGGTGGCGGGCAGGCGGCCGCCCACCGGCAGCCAGCCGAGCCACACGGCGAACACCAGCTGCACCACCATCGCCGCCCAGAAGGGCGGCAGGGCGTAGGTGCCGATGCCGAAGAGGCGGCCGGCAAGATCAATCTTGCCTTCGGGCCGGGCGATGCCGCTGAAGCCCACCGCCAGCCCGAGCACCGCGGCGATCAGCAGGGCCACCAGGCCGAGCTCCAGGCTGGCCGGCAGGCTGTCCCGAATGATCGCGGTCACCGGCTCCTTGCTGGCCTGCGAGACCCCCAGGTTTCCGTGCAGCAGATCGCCCAGGAAGTGGCCGTATTGCACCGGCAGGGGTTGGTCGAGGCCGAGCTGCTGGCGCAGGGCGGCGCGGGCGGCGGCGGGGGCCTTCGGACCCAGCAACGCATCGATCGGATCACCCGGCGCCACCCGCAGCAGCAGGAACACCAGGCTGCTGATCAGCCAGAGCATCAAGGGCGCCAGGGCGAGCCGGGTAGCGAGGTAGCGGAGCAATTCGGAGCGGCGGCTCATCGGCGGGCCTCTGGCAGCCGCCGCAACTGATCAAGCCGCAACCGGCCGGAGCCATCGAACTGCGGCGCGCTGATCCGGCGGCCGCTCCAGGCCTGTTCGGCCAGCAGCCACACCGGCAGGTAGGGCACGGCGGCGGCGGTGCGCCGCTGGATGGCCCGCAGCAAGCGCTCCCGCTCGGGCCCATCGAGGCGGCTGCTGCGCAGCAGCTCGGCATCGAGGCCGGGGGCGCTCCAGAAGGAGCCGCTCAGGGCGCTGTTGCCCTTGGCGCAGCGGTTTCCCTCAGCCTTTTCGCAGCCCAGCAGGGGGGCCAGGAAGTTCTCGGGATCGGGGTAGTCGCCGATCCAGTCGTAGAAGAAGAGGGTGAGGGCCCCTTTGCCGAGCTGGTCGTAGGCGGTGGTGGACTCCATGCCACTCACCTGGAGCTCCAGGCAATCGCCCAGATCGCGGCGCACCTGGGCCTGCCAGGTGAGGGCCAGCAGGCGATCGGAAGGGATATCGGAGCGGAAGGTGAGCGGCAGGGCCAACACCTTGCCGCTGCAGTAGCCCGCCTGGCGGTAGAGGGCGCGGGCGGCGGCGGGGTCGTAGGCGGGCCAGGCTTCGGGGTCGGAGCCGGCCAGGCTGGCGGGTATCAACTGACGCAGGGGCGGCCGCATGCCCAGGCTTACCCGCTCGGTGATCGTGGCGCGATCGAGGCTGCGGGCCAGGGCCCGGCGCAGGGTGAGGTTGTTGAGCGGTGGCTGGTCGGTGAGCAGGGAGAAGAAGCCGATCGAGAGCGGAGGCCCGCTGCCTTCCCGCAGGCGACCGGCGGCGGCATCGCGGTGGAGGGCCTGCTGGTGGTCGATCTCCAGGCCGCTGGCCAGCAGCACATCCACCTCGCCGCTGCGCAGGGCACCGAGCAGGGCGGTGGAGTTGCTGAGGGTCACCAGGTCGATGCCGCCGTTGGCGGGGCGGGCGCCCCAGTAGCCGGAGAAGGGGGTGAGCCGCTGCTGCTGGCCGTTGAAGAAGCTGAGGCTGTAAGGGCCGGTGCCCACGAAGCGGTCGTTGAGGGGTTTGGTGGCGTGGGCGCGGTAGGCGGTGGGGGAGACGGGGGTGAGGAAGATGGCCGAGAGCAGGCGGGGCAGGGGGCTGAAGGGGGCCTTGAGTTCCAGCTCGATCTCCAAGGGGCCGCTGGCCCGCACCGCTTTGACGCGGTCGCTGAATTGGTAGCCGAGGGTGCCGATCGCCAGGAAGCGCTGCAGCGAAAACACCATCGCGGCGGCATCAAAGGGGGTGCCGTCGTGGAAGCGCACGCCCTGGCGCAACGGGATGCGGGCCCGCAGGCCATCGGCACTGAGCACGGGCGGCCCACTGGCCAGCCGCGGCTCGATCGTGCCATCGGATGCGATCGCATAGAGCGGATCCCCCAGGGCGCTGAGCACCTGCAGTTGGCCGGAGCGCGAGGCCTGGGCCGGATCGAGCGAATCGATGCGGGCCTTGCTGGCCACGATCAGGCTGGTGCCGGGATGGGGCGGTGCGCAGGCGGTGGTGAGGGAGGCGAGGGCCAGCAGGCCGGCCAGGAGGCGGGCCCGTTGGCGGCGCGCCGCCGCTGGCGACAAGGGCCGCGAGGACGCAGCGGACACGATCTGGCCGGTGGCGGGAGGCAAGCCCGGATGCTCGAAACAGGCCCATTCAAGGGGGTCGGCGGGCGGGGGGCTCGGGTTGCCTCCTTCCTGCTCAGCGCGTCTGTCACTAAACCGATAGTCCCGGCCCTGGCGGCCACCAGTCGCTGGTTGGGCGCCCCCGCCCCTTCAGTCCGCCTGCGGCTCTGGCCGCCTGCAGCGATGGCGGTGGATGGGAGCTGCCCGCACGCGCCCGCCACCTTCACCCCACCGCCCGGCAAATAGATAACAAATAGAGAAACATCCCCTGCTGGCTGGCGGAAAAGCCGCACAGTCCAACCATTTCCGGCTGAGCCAAGCCGTGAGCTCCGACAACGGCCCCAACGGCGTCAACCAGCCCACCGCGCGCCACAGCGGCAACTTCGCCAAAACGGCCAGCGGCCACGCTAAGGGCCGCCATTGCCTCATCGGTGCCGCCAAGACACCGCCAAATCAGCAGGGCTCCTCTGGGGGCCAGGGCCGTTGCCCCTCCCCTTACGATGCATCCACTTGCCTTGGCGCATTTCCGCAGGCTCCCGCCACCCTGCCTTGTCCCCGCCATGGCCCGCGGCTGACCTGCTCGTCATAGCGTCCGCGCCGGAGCCGAGGGCAACCAGGAGCTCTTTCGGCGCACGCTGGAGGCATTGATTAGTGGGGGCGCTCCAAGGAGCCGCTGATCGGTAACGGCAGCACCTCCCTTGATGCATCCCCGTTGCGCCGCTTCCAGCGGATGCAAGGGGAAGGGGTCTGAATCCCCTGCGGCAACTGGGGTATGTGGCGATTTGAGCCGGCTGGTGGCACTGATCCCTTGGAGCCCTCGTCTCCCGTCTCCGCCCCAACCCCGTGTCCCCACCGCCCAGCGCCGCCGATCCACCAGCAGGCAGCGAGGAGCCTCCGGCTCCGCCAGAATTACCAGCAACACCTCCCTCTTGGCCGGGCCCTGACCGTCTCGGTCTTGGCCGGTTCGGACTTGACCGGCTCGGCCTCACCCAGGCCATCGGTGGCCTTGCTCTTGGCCTGATCGCCCTCTTCTCCTCCTATGACCACCTCACCATCGTCGGGCGCAACATCCCCATCCCCCAGCAGTGGGGTATTCCCCTCATCGCTGCCTCGGTGGCGATCATTGTTGTCGATGCTCAACTGGCGACGGGATCCCGGCTACGAGAAGAGCATCGTGCTGCACGAGCAGCGGATGAACGAAAATCGGATCGCAATCGAGCGGAGCAAAGAGAGAACGAAGCTGATCGAGAACGAAATCTTGCGAGTGAGGAGCGACAGAGAGCAGATCGAGAAAGAAATCGAGCAGCTCGATCACGAAAATGCCATAGAAGGAGCCTTGATCGACTCCATCAGGCGGCTGTGCTTTCCGCCCGAGTCCAGCTCGATCCCTGTGACACCAACCGCGCCCGATTGCAAACTTTCCTGAATTTGTTGAGCCAAACCGCCCCAGAAAATCTGGATCTCTGAATCCATCAATGCTCACAAGGTTAAGGCAAACAACCGCGTCCTGAGTTCAGGCTCTTGCCCCTCCCCCTTACGATGCAGTCAACTGCCTCGGCGGATTTCCGCAGGCTCCAGCCACCCCTGCCTTGTCCCCGCCATGGCCCGGGCTGACCTGCTCATCGATAACGTCCGCGCAGGGGCCTAGGGCAACCAGGAACTCTTTGATCGCGGATATCAACCACAGCATCAAATATTAGCTGGCTCTAATGAAAGAGCTTCTTTGCCATAGAGCCTCTCAAGCTTTCGTCTCATTTCATTGACGGCACCTAGCGATGAAATGAATTCGTCGCCAACATTGATGAGCCTGATCTCGTCAGGACGACTGATCTTGGCTAGATCCTGAAAAACCAAGAACGACGTAAATATGATGCCAAGAGAATGCCAGTGTTGAATAATTATAGTTGCCAGTCGTGCCTTGTCATCCGAAGGTATTCCAAAAAGAAAAAGGGGGCAATTACTCCCGGCAAAGTCAAGGCGATAATCTATGCTATAGCGATCTGCGTCATCGAATCCTTCAACAATATAGTTAGGAGTAATCCGCGCCGCAGGAGCTATGCGATGCAGAACGGCATCAAGATCTTCATAGAACGTAGAAGCAACGCGTGAGCGTGACAAAAAACTAATATCATGCACTTGGATCAAGGCTTGTACCAGCCTGAATAACGCCTTTCCAGCATCGTCAGCAGGGGTGTCAACATAGATTTCACCATCATCAAAACAAAGATCATGGTCGCGAAGAATTTCATATAGTAAATCACAGCGATTACCAGGCTTGAGGATGCTATCGATATTCATGCGATAACTGAGATGCATCATGGTATTGCCGCAGTCTGTAAGGCGAATTCCACCTGCAAGCAGAGGTTCTGCCATCATCAGCAGACAATCGCCATCAGCGAATCGAAAAGGGGTGTAGATGGCTATCCTCCCATCGCTGCGCTGATGAAGCTCAACCTCTGAACAAAGGCTTTTGCACATCGCAGACTGCAGCTTTACAATATCTAAGCTCATAGCGTCAGCCTCAACTGCTGCAAGGAGTCGATCAGATCGTCAACATGGAAATCTCTTGATAGTCACACCTTAGCTCCCGCAAGATCACTGTATTCATCGCAAGGTGTCGCAAAGTTCTCATGCTCCCAGCCGTTTTGTATTGACTCGATGGTAATACGGTGAACATGGCAGACATTCTTCATTTCTTTGAGATCCAATATGTTTGTATGTGGATGACTGCTTCCATTGTAACGCGCCAGGGTGATCCAATCACCGTCGGGCGATTTCCATTCAATGCCGCATGAGAAGTTGTCGGCTGAGATGAGGCTTTGCCGGAGGTAGATTCTGAAGAGCTGCCCTGATTCAGCAAGCGAGGCAGCATCACAAGACGATTTCCGGTGTTTAGCTTCAACCTTGTCTTTTGTCCAGCGAGTTACTCTCTTTGGTTGGAGTCGTAACCGCTCCAGAAATGAACTATCCACAGTTTCAATGAATGACATGATGCATATTATGTTTCCTTTTGATCTAATCTAGCGCAGAAGGCGCTGGGAAGCGGAGCCTGTTGCAACATGTTTCGTTTCCCGAGAGACCTCTGCCTTGGCCTCGAAGGAAGGCTTTGCCACCTATTACAGGCACCAACCGAGCCCGGCTCCAAACCTTTCTTGCCCTCCTGAATCAAACCCCAAACGAGGATTCTGATCTGTGAATCCCTGACGACCTCATGGAGGCCAACGCAGCCTGGACCACCTTGATTCCATAGCCGTTGCCCCTCCCCTTACGATGCAGCCACTTGCCTTGGCGCATTTCCGCAGACTCCCGCCACTCCTGCCGGTAGCGCCCCTCGGAGTGGTGTAACTCAGGAGGTCCTGTGACCCTCTCCGGAGGGTGAACAGGAGCAGTCAGGGGATGACTGCTTGGAAGCTGACTATGCAGCCCCGTTTATCCACTATGCACCCTGATCGCTGAATGCGCAACTCA
>CALRXC020000003.1:0-151065 GCA_943372025.1 Synechococcus sp. UW140
CGGCTGGAGAACGCCACGCGCCTCGACGGCGGTGACGTGTTGCCGGGGCTGGTGGTGGAGCTGGAGGAGATCTGGGCTGGCTAGCCTGCCGCCAAGGGACTGATCCGCGGCACGTTCTCGCTCAGCAACCCCACCCGGCCCGATCTGGCGCCGCTGGAGGTGTCGGCCCTGGCCGACAGCGCATGGATGTGAACCCCGAGAGCCCGAACATGCCGTTGAGCTTGGCAAGTGAGCCGCTGCGATCCTTCGGCTCAGAACCCGCCCACCTGATCTAGTCTCGGTATCGACCACGGCGGGAGGGCCCAATGCGCGCCAAGCTGTTCCGCAACGGCCGCAGCCAGGCGGTGCGGTTGCCGGCTGAATTTCGTTTCGAGGGCACGGAGGTGGAGGTGCATCGCGATCCCGACAGCGGCGCGGTGGTGCTTACACCGGTGCGGCCCTCGGCCAAGGATTTGCTTGTGCTCAGGGATGTGCTGCTGCAGGAGCCTGGATTTCGGGAAGAACTGGATGCCTTCTTTGAGGGCTTGCATGACACCAGTGCTCCAGAACCGGTGGACTTTCCCTGATGGCTGCAGGGAAGAGGAGGTTGATGCTGGACACCAACGCCGTGAGCGCCTTTCTCAGGCGGCGCTCGCCACGCCAGGATGGCTGGGTGCGTGAGCGACGTTGTTGCCTGTCGGCGATTGTGGCGGCCGAGATCCGCTACGGCCTGGAGAAGCGGCCGACGGCTGCGCGCCGAACTTGAACGCCATGGCAAGCCGCTTGCGGCGCTGGACCTGCTGATCGCCAGCCATGCCCTCAGCGAAGGCTGTGTCCTGGTGACCGCCGATCAGGCTTTTGCCCTTGTCGATGAACTCACCCTGGAGGTCTGGTGACGCCCACAAGCTCCCCAGGCAACAGCCACACCCACGACATCGTCGCCAAGCTCGCGGGAGTGGAGTGAGGAGAGGGGGATCGAAGCTGACTGGACAGAAGTACAACTCGAAAACCATGCCGAGGGATTCAACTACGGGACATCGGCAAAATCTCGTAGCGAGGGTGAGATCCCTGTCCTGCGCATCGGCAACATCCAGACTGGCGAGATTAACTGGGGAGATCTTGTCTATACGTCAGGAGCTGCTGGAAGCGGTGGGCTGAGCCCCTGCGCACCTGGCCCTGGCCGAGCGCTTCGCCGAGGCGGCCCGCGATCAGGGCGCCGAGGCCGCCGTACTCGATCTCACCAGCGTGGATCTGCCCCTGTTCAGCTCCCGGCTGCTGGGGGCGGCGGCGCCCGAGGCGCTGGCCGGCCTGCAGGCCCTGCTGGTCGCCTCGCCTCGCTGGGTGATCTGCGCCGCCGAATACAACGGCTCGATCCCGCCGCTGCTCACCAGCGCCATCGCCTGGCTCTCGGTGCAAGGCAGCGATTTCCGCGCCCTGTTCAACGGCCGCCCCATGGTGATCGCCCCCCACTCCGGCGGCGGCGCCCAGGTGGTGGGTCGCCAGCTGGTGAGCAACCGCAGCCATCCGGCTGCCGCCGACTCGATCGCCGACCTGATCCGCCGCCTGCGCCACCTGAGCGCCCAGCAGCCCTGAGCCCAACCCTCGCTGGCACCGCTACCGTCTCGTAAGTCCGCTACGTCTGGTGTCTGCTGCGTCCGCTGCGTCCGCTGCGTCGCTAAGGCGCGTCGGCCTCCGCCTCGATCCGGTAAGACTCCCGTTCATCGGAACAGCAGAAATCGGCGTAATAACGCTCGAGCACGACGTAGGCCTCGTCGTAGCTGTTGAACACCTGGCCGGCGATGGCATCGCTGAGCCCGTCGTCACGCAAGATCACGTACCGGGTCATGGGGCGGTGGGCGATCAGTAGTAGCGGCCGGGATATTCGCCCGGATGATCGATGCGCGTCACCCGCACACCCGAAACCGACTGGCCGGAAAAACGCAGGATGTCGCTGCCGGATACCGAAAAGCCCAGATCCTGGGCCAGCCGCGCCACCTCATCGGCGGTGATCGCCTCCTCCACCTGCCGCCTCAGGGCCGGGTCGCGCTGCACCCGCGAGAGGAACAGCCGGAACTGCTCGAAGGTCACTCCAGGCTTTCAGCGCAGACTCAGCCTATGGCGGCGGCTGAAACGGTGACCCCGATCTCCATCAGCCCGCCTCATCCATTCGGCGCCCCGCCCTGAGACAATCCACCCCTTCCCACCCGATGAGTGAGTCATGGCCGTGCTCGGGAGGAGGGCGATCCTGGAGGCGATCGAGCAGGGCGCGATCACGATCACGCCCTTCAATCCCGAGCTGGTGGGCCCCGCCTCGGTGGATCTCACCCTCGCCCCCAGCTTCCGCGTGTTCCGCAAGGTGCATGCGGTGATCGAAGTGGGCGAGGACACCGACTACCGGCAGCTCACCGACAAGATCGCCGTGCAAGGCGGCGGCCCCATCCTGATCATGCCGGGCGAAACGGTGCTGGGCATCACCCGCGAGCGCCTGCGCCTGGGCCCCCTGGCCGTGCACTCCGGCACCGCCATCTGCCAATTCGTGTTCCAGAAGCTGGAGGGCACGGAAAGCTACGCCGGCCGCTTCGCCGGCCAGACGGAAGACTCCTTCTGAGTGGCGCGCAGCAGCTCCTGGCGCAGCTCGGCGCCTGGGTGCGGCGCCTCAGCCATCCAGCCGCAGCCAGGTGGCGGCATCGCGGGCCGCCTTCTCCTGGCCCTGCCGGTGACCCAGAGCAAAGCAGCCGGAGGCCATCAGCACCAGCGCCAGGGGCACGGTGCTGTGGCTGTCATCCCGCGGCCCTCCAGCCCCCAGCTGCGCCTGGGGAACCCAGAGGGAACTGGCCACCGTGGCCAGCAGGAAGGCCCCGATCGCCTGGGTGGTGAGGCCGTAAAGGAAGGGGATCCATGTGCGGTGCCGGCGGCCGTGCCAGAGCAGCAGGGGCAGCCCCAAGACCGGCAGAGCGCAGCCGGCGGCCCAGAGCCAGCGGCGGCCGGAACCCTCGGCAAGCCGCAGGCGCATGGCGGACTCCTGACGGACCCGCAGCGTGGAAGGGAGGCGGGAGCTCACAGCTCACTCCCGCCGCGGGGCGCCGCGCCGCGCCGCCAGCACCGCCTGCACCTGGCGCCACTCCACGCCGTGGTGGGCCAGGGCCACCTGCAGATGGAACACCAGATCGGCTGCCTCGCCAGCGATCTCGCTGGGGTCGCCGTCCTTGCAGGCCATCACGAATTCGGCGCTCTCCTCGCCGATCTTCTTGAGGATGCGGTTGTCGCCGCCCTCGAGGAGCTTGTTGGTGTAGCTGCCGGGCTCGGGATGGTCCCGCCGCGCCTCAATCACCCGCATCAGCTCCGTGCAGGCATCGGCGGGTGGGGGAGCGGCGCCGGGCCCACCGGCGCTGGGGCTGGGGCCCTGGTCGTAGAAGCAGCTGCGGGCGCCGGTGTGGCAGGCCACCTCACCCACCTGCTCCACGCTGAGCAGCAGCACGTCGGCGTCGCAGTCGTAGCGAAGGCCCCGCAACTTCTGGAAATGGCCGCTGCTGGCGCCCTTGTGCCATAGCTCCTGGCGGGAGCGGCTCCAATAGTGCACCTCTCCGCTGGCCAGGGTTCGCTCCAGGGCCTCCCGGTTCATCCAGGCCACCATCAGCACGGCGCCATCGAGCCAGTCCTGGGCCACGGCTGGGATCAGGCCGGCCTCGTTGAAGCGCAGGGCCGCCGCGAAGGCGGGATCCGGCAGGGGGGAAGGAGCACCAGAGGGAGCACCAGAAGCACCAGCTTGAGCACCAGAAATCGGAGACGGCATCGATCGGATCAGGGGAGGGGGGGAAGCGATGGGCCGACGACCCCGGGTGTTGCGCAACGTGGTGGCGGTCCGCCGCACCGTAACCAGGGAAGGGAACCAGGGAAGCTCCAAAACGGCTCCGCTCCTCGGTACGGTTTGGGCATGGATGCCCCAGCCGCCCACACCTGCAGCAAGCGCTTCAGCGGCTACCCCTGCTGCCACCGCCAGTGGCGCCACAGCGGCCACTGCCGCTTCGTGCATGGCTACAGCCGCAGTTTCACCGTGTGGTTCGCCGCCATCAACCTCGACCCGCACGGCTTCGTGGTGGACTTCTCCAGCCTCGGCGACCTCGAACGGCGCCTGGCCGCCCAGTTCGACCACACCTTTCTGGTGAACGCCGACGACCCCCTGCTGGCCACCTGGCAGTCGCTCCATGAGCAGGGTGCCCTCGACCTGCGCGTGATGGCGAACGTGGGCATGGAGAGCACCGCCGAACTGGTGTGGGGCTGGGCCAATGCCCTGCTGCGCGAGCGCGACGGAGGCCGCAGCTGCTGCTGGCGGGTCGAGGCCCGCGAAAACGAGAAGAACGCCGCCTGCTATACCGCCACCCCCGCCTGGTTCCCGGCGAGCTGATGGCAGCGCTCCAGCACGCCGCCCTGCCGATACCGATGCCGATGCCGCTGCCGCTGCCGCAGGCACTAGCACTGCCGCAGGCACTGCTGCTGCCAGCGGAACTGGATGCCACCCGGCTGGCCACCGGCTGGGCCATCTTCCAGGGCCTGCTGATCGAGGCGTTTCCCTTTCTGCTCCTCGGCGTGGTGATCGCCGCGGCCGCCCGCTGGCTGGCCCCCGATGGCCGCTGGCTGCGGCGGCTGCCCTCCGGCCCCCTGCTCGGCCCCCTCAGCGGCGCCGCCCTCGGCTTCGCCCTGCCCGCCTGCGAGTGCGGCAATGTGCCGGTGGCACGGCGCCTGCTGGCCGGTGGCGCCCCCCTCGGCACCGCCCTTGGCTTTCTCTTCGCGGCGCCGGTGCTCAATCCGATCGTGCTGGCCAGCACGGCTGCCGCCTTCCCCGACAAGCCCTGGTTGCTGCTCTGCCGGCCCCTGGGGGCGGTGGTGGTGGCGGTGGGCCTGGCGCTGCTGCTGGCACTGCTGCCGGAGCGGGACTTGCTCCAGAGCGATCTCCTGGAGGAACGGTGGCTGCGGCAGCCCCTGGCCGCGGTGAGCCTGCTGGAGCGACGCAGCGGCCTGGTGGGCGCCCTGCCGGAAGCGGCCCTGCCGCCGACAACGACGGAGCGACCCAGCCTGGAGGAGCTGCTGCGCCACACCAGCCGGGAATTTCTCTCCCTGGCCTTGATGTTGGTGCTGGGGTGCCTGGTGGCCACCCTGGTGCAGCTCTGGGTGCCCCGCAGCTGGCTGCTGGCGGTGGGGGGAGCCCCCACCCTCTCGATTCTGGCCCTGATGCTGCTGGCCCTGGTGGTGTCGGTGTGCTCCAGCGTGGATGCCTTCCTGGCCCTGAGCTTCGCCGCCCAGGTCACCCCCGGAGCCCTGCTGGCCTTTCTGCTCCTGGGCCCGGTGGTCGATCTGAAACTGCTGGGCCTGCTGAGCCTGCTGTTCCGCCCCCGGGGCCTGCTTCTCACCACCGGCGGCACCGCCCTGCTGGTGCTGCTGATCGGCCAGTGGGTCAACCTGTGGCAGCTCTGATGGTCCGCAATCCGGCCCACGACGCCCGAAACGCGGCGATCCTGCGGGCCCTCGCCCTCGGCCTCTGGGCCCTGGTGCTGCTGCGCAGCTGCGTTGATGGCCGCCTCGACCTGCTGCTGCGCCGCGGCTTCCACCCCCTGGTGGCTCTCTCGGGGGTCGTGCTGCTGCTGTTGGCCCTGCTGCAGGCCCGCTGGGCCTTCGGTTCGGCCGCCGAGGCCCCCGCCGGGCAGCCACCGCAGACCAGGCCTCCAGGGAGCGGGCCCCTGGCGGCTGAGCCAAGGGCGACCGCCTCCCGGGACGAGGTGCCGGCGCGCAGCCGCCGCCGCAACCCCGCTGAACGGCGTGATGGCTGGACCGCCCTGGCCACGGCCCTGCTCGCCGCCCTGCTGCTGGCCCTGCCCCCCAACCCCTCCTTTGCCGATCTGGCCGCCCAGCGGCCCCCCGATGAGGGCAGCGCCGGGGAGCTCAGCTTCGTGCTGCCCCCCGCCCAGCGCAGCCTCACCGACTGGGTGCGGCTGCTGCGCAGCCAGCCCGATCCCGCCCTCTTCGACGGCGACCCGGTGCGGATCAGCGGCTTCGTGCTGCCGATGCCCGACCAGCCGCCCCAGCTGGCCCGCCTGCTGGTGCGCTGTTGCCTGGCCGATGCCACACCGGTGGGCCTGCCGGTGCGCTGGCCCGCCGGCAGCCCTCCCCCGGAGGCCGACCAATGGCTGGCGATCGAGGGTCGCATGGCCCTGGAACCAGACCCTTCCGGTGCATCCCTGGTGGTGGTGCCCAGCACGGTGCGGTCGATCGCCCGGCCCCGCTACCCCCTGGAGCCATGAAGGGGCTCTTCCGCATCCCCTGGCCCGTGGGGGCGGCTTTGCTCTCGGCCGCCCTACTGGCCCTTGTCCAGCAGCAGTGGCTGCTGCGGCGGCCGCCGCGGCTGGAGAGCCTGGGCGCCGCCGCCGCCAGCGCGGGCAGCGCCGCCCTGCAGGCTCGCTTCTCCCGGCCGATGGCGCTTGAGAGCCTGCAACAGACGAGTCGGCTGGAGCCGCCCCGCCCCCATCGCTGGCTGGGCGAGGGGGAACGCCCCCAGCTCACCCTGCTCGACCAGGCGCCCGTGCGGCAGCCCCTGCAGCTGGCGCTGGCGGGCCAGGACCGGCGCGGCCTGGCCCTGCGGCCCTCCCGCTGGCATTGGGATCCGCGGCCCCGGCTGTTGGCGGTGGTGCCGGTGGCAACGGGAGAGCAGCTGCAGCTGCGCGACCACGACGGCCGCTGGCTGCCCTTGAGCCCGGTATGGCCACGACTGCAGAGCGTGGAACCCCAGGGGGACGGCTCGGGGGTGGCCTTCAGCGGCGAGGACACCGCGGGCACCGTGTCGATCTGGCGGGTGGGGCTGCGACAGCCAGGCGTGGTTCCAGCCGACGCGGCGGCGCGCCGCCCTGCCATCGAACCGCCCCGGCCCCTGGTGCGGGGGCGGCTGCTCTTCGCCCACCTCAGCAGCGACCGCCGCGGCGACCTGCTGGTGCAGAGCTCCGGAGGGGCCCAGGAGGTGGTGACCCTGCTGCCCCGTTCCGGTGGGCGCCTCGATCTACCCCTGCGAGCCGGCGGGGCGATGCGGCTGCTGCCGGAAGGGGGCGGTGTGGTGGTGCCCACCGCTGAAGGCCTGGCCCTCGATGACCTGCCACCCCGGCCGCCGCGGCGCCAGATGCTGCCCGGAAGCCGCGACCTGCTGGCCTTCTGCCCGCGCTCCGGCCGGGCCCTGCTGCTGCGCCACTGGCCCGATTACCGCCGCTCACTGGAGCGGGTGGAACCGGGGCTCCCCCCCCGCCAGCTCTGGCTGGGCAGCGCCGCCGTGGTGGGGGGCGCCTGCGCCGGAGGCGGCGAGCGGGTGTGGCTGCTGCTGCTGGATGGTCAGGAGCGGCCGGTGCTCAGTCTGCTGGCCCTTGATGCCCGGGGAGCCGTCGTCCGCCAACGGCGGCTGGAGGGCTGGGAACTGGAGCCAGGCGCCGGGCTCCACTTTGACCCTGGCAGCCAGCAGCTGCTCACCACCCTCCGGCCCGCAGGAAATGATGGAGAAGTGCGCCGGCCGCTGCCGGAGTCCCGTCCCGTGCTGATCGACGCCTCCAGCCTGGAGACCACTCCGATCCAGCAGCCCGCTCGCCTCAGCCTGTGGCTGCCGCCGGGTTGAGGGGAGACCAGGGGGCGCGACGGGGGGCCTGAACTCCTTACCTCTGCCCGCAATGCCGGCGCCCCCTGGCCGGCTGTGGTGGATGCAGGGCGAAGCGGTGGGCGTGCCCGGGTTCAGGGAGACTGCCCTCGGTCCAGGGAGGCCTGGAAGGCCGTCACGAGCTGCCGGGCATTGCCCCGCTGGACCGTGGCGTAGGGCCTGAGGGGATCAGCGGCCGTGGGCGGAGGGGCCCCGGCAAAGCCGGCCTCCATCGGATCGAAGGGCACGGGCTCCAGCCCGAGATCGCGTCCCAGGGCCGCGATCGAGCCGGCGGACTCGCCCGGTTCCTGCACTAGCGCCCGGGGGCCGGATGGAGCGAGGAGTGCCAGCACCCGCCGCAGGTCGCCCGGGCTGGGGCTGGCCTCCGGGGTGGCCACTAGGCCCTCGGCCCGCAGGCCATAGCGATCGGCGAAGGAGGCCATGAACGCATGGGGGCCCACCACAACCCCAGCGCGAAAGGGGGCCAGCTGGGCGGCCAGCTCCTGATCCAGGTCCAGCAGGGAGACCCGCAGCGCACGGGCGTTCGCGGTGTAGCGGTCCCGGCAACCGGGATCGGCGGCAACCAGGCCGTCGCGGATGGTCTCCACCTGAACGAGCGCCCGGCGGGGATCGAGCCAGATGTGGGGATCGGGGCGCCCCTGAACCAGCACCGGTGTCACGCCGCGGCTGCTGTCAACCACCCGCAGGGTGGAATTCGCCACCGAGCGCAGCAGGGTCGGCAGCTCATGCTCCAGGCCCAGGCCATTGATCACCAGCACCCGGGCACGGCCCAGCCGCACCAGATCGGCCGGGGTGGCGTGCAGTTCGTGACTGTCCCGAGCGCCGGAAACCAGCGGCTCGACCCGGGCGCAGCCGGCCCCCACCGCCTGAGCCAGCAGGTTCACCGGCGCAGCCGTGGCCAGCACCGGCAGGAGGTCGCCGCCGCTGCGGCCCACCGGCGTGCCCCGCCCCAGCGGCTGGGGCGCGCAGCCCGGCAGCAGGAGCAGCAGCAGCGCGGAGCGGAGCAGAAGGGCGGCGGCGCTGGGCTCCCCAGGAAGCCGGTGGCGCTCATCGGTGCGGCCGGTGCAGGCGGTATGGGCGTCGGTGCGGGCGGTGCAGGCGTCAGAGCTGACGACGGAGCGGACGAAGCGGCCTGCGGGGCTGGCGGAGCGGACTGCGGGGCGGCCGGGGCGGACGGGGAGGAACCAATGGGGCATGGCCGGGGGTTGGTGGTCCATGTCTATCGTCGTGGCAGGGCGTCGGCCCTGGCGACCCTGCGGCCGTTGAGCCCTCCCCTCCCGATGACCACCACCCGCCTCCCAGCCCCGGCCGCCGCTGCCTCCGGCAACCAGGTCGCCGCTGCCTCGGGCACCCAGACCGCCGCAGGCCCCGATGCCTTGATGGAAGTTCTACCCACCAGCCTGCCGGTGACGATCCTCACCGGTTTCCTCGGCGCAGGCAAGACCACGCTGCTCAACCACATCCTCACCAACCAGCAGGGCCTGAAGACGGCCGTGCTGGTGAATGAATTCGGCGAGATCGGCATCGACAACGACCTGGTCGTTGCCACGGGTGACGACATGGTGGAGCTCAGCAACGGCTGCATCTGCTGCACGATCAACGGCGAGCTGCTGGAGGCCGTGTACCGCATCCTGGAGCGCCCCGAGAAGGTGGACTACCTGTTGGTGGAAACCACCGGGCTGGCCGATCCGCTGCCGGTGGCGATGACCTTCCTGGGCAGCGACCTGCGCGATCTCACCCGCCTTGATTCGATCATCACCTTGGTGGATGCCGAGAACTTCGGCCCCGAGATCCTCGAAGGCGAGGTGGCGCGCTCCCAGGTGGTATACAGCGACATGATCTTGCTCAACAAGTGCGATCTGGTCGACGAAGCAAGGCTGGCGGCGGTGGAGGCGGAGCTGCTGGCGATCAAGCCCGAGGCCCGCATCCTGCGTTCGGTGAAGGGGGAGGTGCCCCTGCCTCTGCTGCTGAGCGTGGGGCTGTTCGAGAGCGACAAGGTGGTGGCCCAGCAGAGCCACGAGGCCTGCGACCACGACCACGGCGTCTGCGTGCATGAGTTAGAAGCCGGACATGACGACGCGCATGGCCACGACCACGACCACGACCACAATCACAATCACGGCGACTGTGAGCACACCGGGGCCGAGGGTCCCGGCCATGGCGATGCGGCCCACTCCGATCTCGGCCACACCGATCAAGGCCATGCCAATCAAGGCCATGCCGATCACGGCCATGCCGATCACGGCCTAGAGGGTCATCACCACGGCCATGGCCGTGATCATGGCCACCATCACCACGATCACGATCACGGCGCCCATCCCGACCACCAGACGATCGAGGGCTTCACTTCCCTCTCCTTCGCCAGCGAGGGCCCCTTCGCGCTGCGCAAGTTCCAGAACTTCCTCGATAACCAGATGCCCAAGGGGGTGTTCCGCGCCAAGGGGATCCTCTGGTTCAACGAGAGCGAGCGGCGCCACGTGTTCCACCTGGCCGGCAAGCGCTTCTCGCTCGATGACACCGACTGGAGCGGACCCCGCAAGAACCAGTTGGTGCTGATCGGCAAGGGCCTCGACCACCCCACCCTGCGCCGCCAGCTGCAGGCCTGCGTGGCGAAGGATGCGGGCAAGGGGTTTGGCTGAAGGGGGGGGCTCCCCGGGAGGGGCAACCGGCTTTCCCCCCACCCGTTGAAGCATTCGCTACTCCAGGGCTGTTCACCCCCGCTAGGCTACGGGTCATCGAAGGGCCGGCATGACCGAACTTATGCTCACCATGTTTGCCTTTGGACTGCTCGGTTACGTGGTGTGGCTGGCCTTCGGCTCCGATGATGACAACGGCGGCGGCGGCCTGATGGCCCCGGTTTTGGTGCCCGTGCGGGTGCGCAACCACCGCTGACAGCCGGATCGATCCTGTTTGAAGGGCAAGCGTGTCAGCCAGAAGCCTGTTTGCTCAATCCTCCTGGTTGCTCTCGCCCAATCCTGGGGAATAAATCGCTCTGGTGGCTCTGAGTGGGTGCGGCTCTCCTGCTCGATCCAGGAGCTTTGTCCCCCCGCGCTGTGACCAAAGGCACAACGCCCCGGCTCATTTGTACGAAGCCCGCTGAGCTAACTGCCTAGGTTCCTGGAACCTTGCTGCCTCCGGTCCAACGGATGCCCGTGCCGTTTCGCTGCCGACCTGCCCCTGAGGCTGTCGACGGGATCCTCCCACTAACACCGCGCCGATCCTTCCGCCGGCAGCTCTGGGCTCTGGGGCTTGGGCTGATCGCCCTGCTGGGCGGTTGCCGCCAGGGGCCGGCCCCCTCCGCCGGCCCCATCAGCCTGGGGGTTTATTCAGGGCGTCACTACAACACCGACCAAGCCCTCTACCGGCGCTTCACCGAGCAGACCGGCATCCAGGTGAAGCTGCTGGAGGGCAAGGACGACGCCCTAATCGAACGGGTGCGCACCGAAGGGGCCAAGACGCCCGCCGATCTGCTGGTGCTGGTGGATGCGGCCCGGCTGGTGCGGGCCGCCGATGAGGGCCTGTTCCAGCCGGTGAACTCCGAGGCCCTCCGCCGGGAGGTGCCACCGGAGCTGCGCGATTCCGCTGGCCGCTGGAGTGCCCTCACCCGGCGGGTGCGGGTGGTGGTGGTGAATCCGAAGCAGGTGGATCCTGCCCTGATCCGCACCTACGCCGACCTGGCCCGCCCTGAGCTGCGCGGTCGCCTCTGCCTGCGCAATGGCCGCAGCGTCTACAACCAGTCCTTGGTGGCCGACCAGCTGATCCTGCGGGGCGAGGCCGAAACCCGCCGCTGGCTCACCGGCCTGATCGCCAACCTCAAGCCCCCCTTCTTCAGCTCCGACACCACCCTGGCCAGGGCCGTGGCCCGCGGCGACTGCGGCGTGGGCGTGGTGAACAGCTACTACGTGGCCCGCCTGCTCTCCGGCGACGGCGGCGATGAGGACAAGGCCCTGATGCAGGGCGTGAAGGTGGTGGTGCCCGATCCGGCCCACATCAACGTGAGCGGCGCCGGCGTGACCCGCCATGCGCGCCACCCGGAGGCGGCTCGCCGCCTGCTGGAATTCCTGGCCTCACCGGAGGGTGGCGGGGCCGGCTACGCCCAGGCCAACCATGAATATCCCCTGGCGGGCAGCGGCAACGATCCGGTGGTGAAGGGCTTCGGACCCTTGCGCGGCGATGGCGTGCCGATCGAGCAGCTCGGTGCCCGCAATGGCGAGGCCGTGGAGCTGATGCGGGCGGCCGGATGGCCCTGAAGCCGCAGTTGGGGCAAAGAAACGGCGGCGAACCGCACCTGGCCCCACCAGGCCGTGGAGAATCAGGCCGCGGAACGCTCTGGCGGGTCGACCAGGGAAGGAACTCCGGAACCAGCACCCCCAGCGCCGCCAGCCTCCACCTGGGCTCCAGACTCCGCCTGGCCTCCAGCCTGGGCCCAGGCCTGAGCCTGAGGGTGAGCTTCGGCCGGGGCCGCTGGCCCCTGCTGCTGCTGCTCCTCGTGGTGGCCGCTCTGGCCCTGTGGCCGATCCTCGGCCTTGGCCCCTATGCGCTGCTGGGCGGAATCGGCAGCAGCGACGCCGGTGCTGACCCCGGCGGCGCGGGGGGAGCTGACACTGGCTCCGGCAGCGTGCTGGGCCACGCAGTCCTGGCAGGTTTTGGAGCGGGCGGCGGCGAAGCCCTCGCCCACACCGCCGGCCTGGTGCTGCTCGTGGGCCTCGGCGGTGCCCTGCTCGGCACGGCCACCGGCTGGCTCACCTCCGCCTGCAGCTTTCCGGGGCGTCGCCTGCTGCGCATCGCCCAATTGCTGCCCCTGGCGGCCCCCCCCTACCTGCTGGCAGCCACCTTGATCGATGGGGGCAGCCGCTTCGGCCTGCGCCTCCACGGCGACCTCTGGGCGGCGGCGGTGCTGGTGCTCGGCACCTACAGCTACGTGTTTCTGCTGGCCACCGAGAGCTTCAGCGCCGGCGGCCAGCGGCAGCTTGAGGCCTGCCGCAGCCTCGGGGTGGGGCCCTGGGGCAGCTTCCGCCGGGTCGCCCTGCCGATGGCCGCCCCCGCCATCGGCGCCGGTGTGGCCCTTGCCGGCATGGAGGTGGTGAACGAGCTGGGAGCCGTGGAATTGCTCGGAGTGCCCACCCTCTCGGGCACGATCCTGCAGCGCTGGCAGAGCGATGGCGATCCCCGCGGCGCCGTGGGGCTGGCCCTGATCACCCTGGTGTTGGTGAGCCTGCTGGTGGCCTGCGAACGCCAGCTGCGCCGCCGCAGCCGCCGCTGGCTGGCCGGTGGCGACAGCGAGGCGGGCGTGCCCTGGACCCTGGCCGGCTGGCGGGCCCTTCTGGCCCAGCTGGTGACCCTGGTGCCGCCCGCCCTCAGCCTCGGGCTTCCCCTGGCCTGGATGCTGCTGAGCCATGACCAACTCCAGGCGGCCGATGCTTCGGATCTGGCCGCACTGGGACTGCGGAGCTTCGCCCTGGCCCTCACCGCCGCCCTGCTCACCCTGGCGGCGGGGCTGGTGCTGGCCCTGGGCCGTCGCTGGTTCGCCCAGCCCTGGCTGGGGCGCCTCGCCTTCCTGGCCGGCATGGGCTACGCGGTACCCGGCGCCGTGCTGGCCCTGGCCCTGCTGCTGCTCGGCGCCCCCCTGGGGATGCCGCCCCTGCTGCTGCTGCTCTGGGGCTTCACCGATCGCTTCTTGGCTGTGGCCCGCCAGGGCCTTGATGCGGCGCTCGAACGCCTTCCACCCAGCCTCGATGAGGCCGCCACCGGCCTGGGCTGCAGCTGGTGGGCCGTGTTGCGCCGCATTCACCTGCCGCTGCTGCGGGGGCCGCTGTTGGTGGGGGCCCTGCTGGTGTTTGTGGATGTGGTGAAGGAGCTGCCGCTCAGCTTCGCCCTGCGCCCCTTCGATTCCGACACCCTCTCGGTGCGGGTCTACCAATACGCCAGCGATGAACGCCTCGGGGCCGCCCTGATTCCCGCCGCCCTGATCCTGGCCCTGGGGCTGGTCGCCTCCCTGGCACTGGTGCCGCAGCTGGAACGACGGGGCTGAGCGGAATGGATCACATGCCTAACTGAACAGTCCAAGTGGATTCTCTGGTCAGCCGATCAATGGCATCACGCGTCGCGCGAAGATAGGGGAAGACAATTCAAGGCAACCGCTGTGGAGGATTCCTCGCCAGGGAACGGGTTGGATTTGTTGGTAGTGGAACCTGAGCCTGCAACGACAGATCTTGCTTTTCTTCCACAATAAAAATATATCTTCACATGGTATTAGTTGCTGCATCGTTAGCCGCTACAATGCCGTGGTGGCCTTGGTTGTTGCAACGAGTTCATGAAAAAGATACAGTTAATGCCACTGATTTAGGTGCTTCGTTTGAGTGCTCCGATTCCCAGAAAAGATCCTTGGACCGATGTGTACTGATCTATGAATTCGAAATGATCAAAGCGTCTTGACTCAAGTTCTTTCAGATACTGCCAAAGTGTTGTTGATTCGGGGCAGGCGTCCGATGCGATGTCATGGTGAACAATAATGTCGGCGCTCTTTCTAGCAAGCATGTGATCGGAGAGGGCACCATTCATAGAGTGATCACCGTCAATGAAGACAAAGCTTGGTTGGGTTGACTCGAAAAGAGATCGAACGACAGGGCTTGAAGACAAGTCCTTAACGAAGCTGTAGTTAGTGGACTGTTTGCTGAGGTGCTGACCGTAGGCCTTGAGCAGTGGAGTCTCGCCAATTGGGTCAATGGCGATAACCGTATTCAGGGGTGCACCAATGCGACGTAGCCACTCGCAAGTGATGATGAATGTCCCGCCCCAACGAGAACCAATCTCAACGTAACTTCTGGTTTCGGTTGCGTGGTCGCTTAACCAGGCTAGGTAAGCTGCAAACTGATTGGGATACTGAAAAATATGAAGTCCGGTTCCGAAGAATTTGGATAGCTCCTCGGGTTGCTCATTCAGGTTCTCATCGTTCAGTCCAAGGGCGGGCAATAATTCAGTTTCGAGGTACTTTGTGTCACGCAGTTTGGAGTCAGGAACAGCATTGACCAGAGACAATGTTAATGGGATCGTGGTTTGGTCATTAAGAAAGTGATCCCAGCGTAACTTCATGGGATCGGGGCTTAATTCCATTTTGAGAAGCCGGCCGAATCGGGATGTGAGTTTGCCCATAGTTTTTTCAGTGTTAATTCTGCTTAGTGGCTAATTCAATTCGCTAAATCCAAATCTTGGATCCACAGGCGAATCAGGCTGCTCTCCTGTGGTTTCATAATATTAGCTCACATCAGCTTGGCTTTGGGCTATAAAAATCACCCAGGCTGATCGGCTTGTCGCGAAAGGAGATTGGTCCATGGGCGCCGAAGGCTTGCAGGAAGTGCTCTTGCTGACCAATCTTAGGGAATCTCTGGGCAACAGGGGTGCGAGAACCCTTTGAGCTCGACAAAGCTGCCTTTGCCCTGGATGGGCTCTGAGGCCGCCTACTGGATGCTTTACGGGCTCACTGTCAGCGTCATCCGGCTGGTGTTTGAGCCGGTATCCAGGTGTCTGGGCAAACCATTCCCTTGCTCACACTGCTGCGAGTAGCTGCCGCCGTGCCAGGAACAAATTTGTCAAGGCTGCCGACACACTGATCTTGCAGCGGTTCTTGGTTAGACCTCTCAGCATGGTCTTCTGAAAACCGAACTGCTGCTTAATCACCCTGAATGGGTGCTCCACCTTTGAGCGGATGTGGGCCTTGGCGGTTTCGACCAAATCAGCCAACCGCCGCTCGGGAGTATCCGGCAGAACTCGGCGCTTGCCTGGACGCATCGCAATCCTGAATTCCCTTGGCTTGCCTGTCATCTCTGGTCTCTTGGCAATGCCCTGGTAGCCGGCGTCGCCGTACACGTCCTCCTCGTCGCCATGCAGCAGCTTGGCAGCTGGGCTTAGGTCATGCACGTTGGTGGCCGTGGTGTCGACTGAATGGATCAGGCCGGAGTCCTTGTCGACACCGATGTGGACTTTCATCCCGAAATGCCACTGATTACCTTTCTTGGTCTGGTGCATCTCCGGGTCCCGCCTCCCCTCTTTGTTCTTGGTGGAACTGGGCACCGCGATCAAGGTGGCATCGACGATCGTGCCCTGCCTCATCGTCATGCCCCGGGCGCTGAGGTGGGCTATGACCGTCTCAAAGATTTGCTCGCCCTGCTCATGCTTCTCCAGCAGGTGGCGGAAGGTCAGGATCCTGGTCTCATCAGAGATTCGGTCGCTGATCAGGTCGATGCCGGCAAACCGACGCATGGTGGGCAACTCGATCAGGGCCTCTTCCATGGCTGGGTCGCTGAGCGAGACCACTTCTGCAATAGATGGATCCGCAGCATGGTGGCAAGTGGATAGGGAGGACGCCCACCCTTCTTGCTGGTCTTGGGGTAAAAGGGCTCGATCAGAGCGATCAAGGCGTCCAAGAGAACGACCGACTCCATCTCCGCCAGGAACTTCTCGCGCTTGGTCTGTTTCTTGGCGGTCGTCTGTTCGTAATCAGAGAAGCTGAGCTGCTTGACGCCCATCAATTCAGTCCGGGCCTGCGATTACCCCGCCATTCTCGCGTAAGCTGGTCTGGTTTTCCAGAGTCTCCCTAAGGTCAACGCGACGCCTCTTAAAATTTGTTTAGAGGTTTAGGCTTAATCATTGGCCGCAGAATAGCCTGCGCCCTTTAGTCTCGAGATGGCATTTCGAATCAAAGATGTGTACTTCCAGCTTGAACTGGTTCGTATATTGTGAAGAGCTTGCTCGGCTTTTGTAAGCCTGTCGGGATAGCGATGAGTTGCGTTGATCTGATCAATCAAAAAGTTTATACTACTCGAATGAGTCTGTGACTCAAAAAAATCTAATAAATTTTGACATTCATGTTTAAATAATTTTTCTTCTCCTGCAACCTTTGCTTGTGCTGGGCGCCACATTTCCGAGGTGCCATTACTTAGTTCATAATGCAAAGATTTCCAGAGAGCCCCAGATGAACAATCCTCCGCACTAAAGTAACAATGACTTGGCAATAGCCAGTCGCATGAATGAAAGCCATCTCCACAATCACGGAGAAAAACCCTTGTTCCAGATTTTATGGCTTCGCGTGGCAGTCGATCTTTCCCGGGAAGATGGCCAAAATCGACATAAAAATCAGATTCAATGAAAACTTTCTTTATCTGGTTTCGATCCATTTGCTTTATAGGTATAAATGTTGCATCAGGATGATTGTCCTGAAATAGCTGAGCAAGCCAAGCTCCTTTTACAGGATTGAAGCAAATTTGAAGTGGCTTTAATGGCTGGCCACTCAACTTTATCCGAGGAAGTTCTTTGTCGCCATTGATAAAGTCGGAAAGAGGTAGCTGGATTTGACTAAGACCCAATGAACTCAGAAAGTTTTTAGCATAAGTGGACTGATAGGCGTGAAATATGTGGGGGTGGCTGCGGAAAAGGTCTAGGTAGAACGCGATTTTTCCCAAAGAAAGAAGCCCATTATCAACACTAAGCCACCAAACCAAAACCTTGCAATCTTTCGCAAAGTCTAGGGCGAAACTTGCCCATACTTCCGGGAGGATTACAATGGTATTGCCGTTAATCGACAATTGACTTTTTATTTGAATGCCCGTGTATTCGGGGTATTGATTTTGAGTGCAGTCAGATACAATGAGAGTGCCATTGCACTCATTCAGGTAAATAACTGATGCCTCCGCGCCAAGACTTGTGAGGGTATGCACAAGTTGGTGCAAGGCTTCTGGTCCACCCGTTCTGCCGGGTCCAGTGACCACTAAAAAATGCATCATTCCACGCCTAGATTCGGGTGGACTATACATAGACAAACTATTTAACTCAAGCCGCCGCCAGCGGCGCCGATTCCACCAGGGCCGGTGCCAGCCTCAGGCCGACTTCGCCGCTGGGCACCTGCAGCAGCTGCTCGCGGCGGATGCGCGAGAGCAGCCGGGTGGTGGTGACCCGGGTGGTGCCGATCAGTTCGGCGATCCGCTCATGGGTGAGGCGGAAGGGCAGGTCGCACCAATCGCCGCAGCGGCGGCCCAGGCGCCGCACCAGCAGGCCCAGCAGGGCATGGAGGCGCTGTTCGGCGCTGCCGAGATGGCGGATGCGCAGCAGCTGCAGGGTCCACTCATTCACCGGATCGAAGCCGTGGCCAGCCACGGGCTCAGCGTCGCTGCGAAACACCAGGGGTGTGAGCGCCTCCACGCAGACACCCTCGCTGCAGAGGCGATCGGTGCGGAGTTGGTCGCCGGGCTGCAGAAAGGCCAGGGTCATGCCTTCGGTCTCCTCACAGGGGCAATAGACGCGGGCGATGCCCTCCAGCACCTCGAGGCAACTGGCCCGGCTGCCACGGGCGGCAGGATCCAGCAGCACGGTCTGGCCGGCTGGCATGCGCAGGGCGGCGATGGGCTGATCGGGCAGGAAGCGGAAGGACATCGCGGGAGAGGGCGGCGCGGAGGTTGGCGCGGGTGGGCTGGCTGATGATCTGGGGCCGTGACCTGGCATGAACCGGGCGAGAGCCGTGGTCGTGAACGAGGTCGTGACAGGAGGGTCTGGAGGGAGGGCTCGGAGGGGAGGCTTCCCATGGCACCCTTTTCAGCACAACCGGGAACCGAGGCTTGGGGCCCAGGAGCAAGAGGGCGGAGCCGGGGAACCCGGAAACCACCGCCCTATTGCGAATGACTCGCAACCTAAACAAGACCGCTGCCCTTTTGCAAGTGGCTCGCAACAAGGTCGGCTGGTGTCCGGTGCGGCGTTCTGCCTGGTGTCCGGCGCGGCATCCCGCCTGAGGACTGGCGCAGCATCCCGCCTGGGGCCAGCCGTGCGCACCTCCAGCCAGCGCCTCCAGCCTCCCGAAATCGCCGTGCGGGTCAGTAGGTCAGGCCCGCTGCTGCCCCTGCCTGGGAGCTGCCATCACGGATCGATCACTTGAGGATCACCACATCCACCCCCGGCGAGCGCCGCCGCACCAGCACCCCCACGTCGTGCTCACTGCGATGCAGCTGCAGGTCGATCTCCTCCTCCCCGAGGCGCAGGCCGCTGATCTCCAGCAGGTTCACCGGGCGGGGCAGCACGGGTTTACGAAAACGCACCTGCACCCGGTCGCTATCGGGATCGCGGCCGATCGCCATGCCGGTCATCGCCTCCAGCAGGCCGAACACACTGCCGCTGGCCCAGGCCTGGGGGCTGCAGGCTACCGGATAGAGCGTGGGTCCCTCATCCTCTCGGCGGGGAAAACCGCAGAAGAGCTCCGGCAGCCGCAGCATCGGCATCGCCCGGGCCGTGTCGAACAGACCGCTGAAGATGCGCATCGCATCAGCGGTGCGGCCATAGCGGGCCAGCCCGAGGCCGATCAAGGCGTTGTCATGGGGCCAGACCGAGCCGTTGTGGTAGCTCATCGGGTTGTAACGCACCTCCCGCTCATCGAGGGTGCGCACCCCCCAGCCGTTGAAGATTGAGGGAGCCAGCAGCTGGCGTGCCACCGAAGCCACCGCCCCCGCCGGAACGATCCCGGTGAGCAGGCAGTGGCCGGCGTTGGAGCTGCGCACGGCGCAGGGCTGCCCATCGCCATCGAGGGCTAGGGCATAGGTGCCGATCGCATCGCTCCAGAAGGCCGCATGGAAGCGGCGACGCAGGTCTGAGGCCTCCTCCAGCAGGGTCTCCGCCTCGCCATGGCGATCAAAAGCGCGCAGGATCCGGGCCATCGCCCGGCGGGCGCCATAGGCGTAGGCCTGCACCTCACAAAGGGCGATCGATCCCTCGGCGAAACGCCCGTCGGCATGGTGCACCGCATCGTCGGAATCCTTCCAACCCTGGTTGCGCAGGCCCCCCTGGGCCGCACGGCGATAGCGCAGAAAACCATCGAAGCTGGCTGCCTCCGCGTCCCGGATCCAGGCCATGGCGGCCTCCAGGGCCGGCAACAGGCCAGCGATGAAGCCCCGATCGGCGCTGCGCTCGAGATAATCGCCCGCCAACATCACGAACAGCGGCGTGGCGTCCACCGTGCCGTAGTACTGGCGAAAGGGCACCTCGCCGAGGGCCGCCATTTCCCCCAGCCGAGCCTCGTGCAGGATCTTGCCGGGTTCGGCGTCGCTGGCAGGGTCGTGCTGATGGGCCTGGTTCTCAGCCAGGAACCCGAGCACTCCCCTGGCCAGACGGGGCTCCACCAGGAGCAGCTGGCGAGCCGTGATCAGACCGTCGCGGCCGAAGGGACAGCTGAACCAGGGCACGCCGGCAAAGGGATAGAGCCCGTGCTCCAGCCGGCTGGAGAGCAGGTGCACATCGGAGCTGGAGCGCTGGATCCAGCCGTTCAGGGCCGGATTGTCGGTCTCCAGAGCGGCGGCGCAGCGGCGGGCCTCATCAAACCTCTCGATCGTGGCGGCCAGGGCCGCATCGAACAGGTCGGCGGGGGTGGCGGTGTCAGCCGCCAGCGCGGGGCCGTGGGGATGGAAATCGAGCACCAGGCAGAAGCGCCGGGTCAGCCGCGGCTCCAGCTCCAGATGCAGGCTGAGGTGGTGCTCGCCCCGGTGCTCCGTTGGCGCACCGAGCCGCAGGAGGGTGCGGCGATCCTCCCCGTCGAGCCCCCGGTAGGTGAGCTCGAGGCCATCGGCCAACGCCCGGGCCGCCAGAGCCCCGCGCCGCCGCCGGGGCATGCCCCGCACCTCAAAGATGTCGCGGAAATCGGCATCGCAGCGCAGGGCCAGGGGCATCCGCACCGGCTCCGGCTCGAAGCTGGTGAAACTGAGCTGCTGCACGCAGGAGGTGGGGGTGAGCAGGGTGCTGCGCTCCAGGTGCACCGAACCGCGGGAGGGGGCCGTGCCGCCCTCGTTCTCGTTGCTGAGATGGCTCACGTGCAGCCCAATGTCGCCCCGTTCGCTGGAGCTCAGCACCGTGGGAGGCCGCTGCCAGAGCAGCAGCTGCAGGCGGCTCAGATGGCGGGTGCCCCGGTGAAAGATGCCGGAATCGGGATGGGTCTCGGGGCAGATCTCGCCGCGGCTGTCGAGCATCGCGAAGGTCTCTCCGTCCTTGAGAACGAACGGAGGCAGCTGGTCATGCGACATGCAGCACCGGCCCGAGGCCATTGGCCGCCGCAGCAACCCCCACAGACCTGGAGAGCCCGGACCCGGCCTGGGCTTCGATCAGGCGGCGGTAGAGAGTCAAATAATCCAGAGCCTGGCGCGTCACGCTGAAACGCCGCTCAAAACTGGCGCGCACCCGGCGGCGATCGAGGCGATCGATCCCCCGCACGGCCTCTGCGGCCGCCTCGATCGAGTCCACCAGCACCCCATTGACCCCGTTCTGGATGATCTCCGGGGTGGATCCCTCCCGCCAGGCGATCACCGGTGTGCCGCAGGCGTTGGCCTCGATCATCACCAGCCCGAAGGGCTCGGGCCAGTCGATCGGGAACAGCAGGGCCAGGGCGTTGGCCAGGAGCTCCTGCTTGCCGGCGTCATCCACCTCGCCGATGAACTCCACCAGGGGATTCCCTCGCACCAGGGGTTCGATCACCTCCTGCCAGTAGGCCTGATCGGCCAGGTCCACCTTGGCCGCCACCCGTAGGGGTAGGCCCACAGCGGTGGCGATGGCGATGGCCCGATCCAGCCGCTTCTCCGGCGACACCCGCCCCACGAAAGCCAGGTAGGGCTTGGGGTCATAGCCCGGCCGATAGAGATCGGGCGGCAGGGCGTGGTACACGGTGCCGAGCCAGGGGGCCGTGGGGATCGGACGGCGCTGGGCATCGGAGATCGACACCAGGGGAACGGAGGGGAACTGCTGGTAGAGGGCCGCCAGTTCCGGGCTGTTCTGGGGGCCGTGGAGCGTGTTCAGCAGGGGAACCGGCAAGCGGGTGACGGCGGGGAAATGGAGGGGGCTGGTGTGAAAATGCAGGATGTCGAACCGCTCCACCTGGCTCAGCGCCCGATCGAGCTGAATCAGCTCATACACCGAGGGATCACCCCGATGGCCGCCCAGCCGCAGGGAGGAAGGGATGCAGCTCTGCAGCTCGGCCCTGGTGCAGGAATCCCCGCTAGCGAACAAGACCACCTCGTGGCCCAGGCGCACCAGTTCTTCGGTGAGGTAATGAACAACCCGCTCAGTTCCTCCATAGCGAAGCGGCGGAACGCTCTCCCAAAGCGGTGCAATCTGGGCGATACGCAGGGAATCCAAGGCCGAAAACCTCGCAACAAGCAAGAACAACGGTGCCGATCGCAGCTGGAGGTCCCAGCCGCAGATCGCGTCCTGTTGCAAGTCTGAAGCGATTGTTCAGCAGCGGAGTGAGTCGCCTTCTTCGCCACCGTCGGCCCGCTCACCCTCGGCGGCACAGCCCGGACAAAGGCAGCGCACATTCAGCACGCACTCGAGCAGGAGGAATCCCTGGGCCAGGGCGGCCTGCTCACCGGCCACCAGCACGGGGCCACTTTCGAATTCCTCGGTGCGACCGCAGCGCACACAGACCAGATGGTGGTGATGGGGATGGGCATCGCTGGCCAACTCAAAACGGCGCCCCCCCTCGGGCAGCTCCAGCTCCTGCAGCAGCCCCAGGGAACTGAGCAGCCGCAGACTGCGATACACGGTGGCCAACGACACCCGGCCATCGCCGCGGCGCAGCCGCTGGTGCACGTCCTCAGCGCTCAAATGACGGCCCTCGCCGAGCTGCTCGAACAGGGCCAGCACCTTCTGGCGCTGGGGGGTGAGCCGCTGGCCCCGCTCATGCAGGCTGCCGCGCAGGCCGAGGGAAGGATTGGGACCCTGGACCTTTGCCGCCACTGCCGACCGCCGGTCTGTGCTCGCAAGAGTAGGCGTTATTGAGAAGGGAGGCCAGGGCCACCCCTGGCCAGGCGACCATCCAGGTCGGCCAGGAGGGAGGCGAGCACATCCCCCAGGGTGGCCACCAACCGATAGCTCAGGGCCACCGCCAGGAGCGGAGCGGCCGCCAGACCTCCCCCCAGCCGCAGCAGCAGCACCGCCTCGAACACCCCAAGGCCCCCCGGCGCCCCTGGCACCACCAGGCCCACCGTCCAGGCCAGGGCGAAGCCCGAGAGCCAGGTGGTCCAGGGGAGGGAGAGCTGCAGATCAAAGGCCCACACGCAACAGGCGAAGCCCGCGAAACGGAGCAGCACGAAGGCCAGCTCCGCCAGCAGCGGTGGCCAGGGATAACCGGGAAGTGAGGCCGGCGGAGCGCCGGCGGCCGGGGCGGCGGCCTCCGGATCGGCCAACTCCCCGCCCAGCTCTTTGGCCAGGTCGCGGGCCTTGCGGCGTTCCAGACGGCCCAGCAACGGCTCAAGCCAGCGGGGATTGAGCAGCCCCAAGGGGAGCAGGGCGGCCAGGCCGAGGCCCCCCTGCCAGCCGCCCAGCCCCACCAGCGCCAGGGCGGCGATCGCCGCCAGCAGGGGTTCGAGCACCACCACCAGCAGGCTTCTCGCGGCGCTCTGGGGCAGCTCTACGCCACCGGTGCCTCGGCGCAGGGCCTGCACCCGGGCCGCCAGATGCCAGATGCCCCCCGGCAGAAATTTGCGCAGGTTGGTCTCCATAAAGTGGGTCACGCTCGCCTCCCAGCGGGGCCGCAGCCCGAGCCAACGGAGCAATACAGTCCAGGCCAGGCCGTTCACCACCACACTGAGCAAGCTGAAGCCCACGCCGAGCACCAGCCAGAGCCAGCCCTGGGGATCCAGACCCATCTGCAGCAGCGGCCGGGCATTGCCGATCAGGGCGGCCATCACAAAGCCGAGGCTGGCCAGGGTGATCCAGGGCCGCAGGCCACCCGGCAGGGAAGGCAGCCTGCCGAGGCGGGCCCGCAGGGCTGCCAGCAGTGCCGCGGCGGAGCGGCCGCTGCCGGTGGCCGCTCCGGAGCCCAGGGCCGCAGGCGCCTCAGGGGATGCCGCGATCGGCGCCGAGGCGGGGTCCTCCGGGGCGGGCTGGGAGCCGGAGGCCTGGGTGGTTCCCGGCCGGGATCGCCACGATCTCGGGCGCCATGGCACCCCGGCGGTGAGGGCCCGCAGGCGCTCCAGCAAGGGACGCAAGGGAAGGGTCATGGCGGGGATCTTCGCGCCCCGGCGGAGGATGCTCTGGAGCCGCCCGCCGCCGGGCGATCAGGAGCCGGATCCCCCGGCTCCGGCTGCTGCGGAGCGGCCGCACCGGCCAGGGCCTCCTCCACCAGAGCCCGGATCTGGCTCAGGGCCATCCCATGGCGCTGGGCCAGGGCGGCCAGGTCGTCGGCCTCGGCCTTGGCCCGCCAGCGTCCCTCCGGCAGCCGGGCCCACTTGATCCGCACGGGTCCGAGCGTTGTGGCGAGGGTGGCCTGGCTGCGGGGCAGGAACCAGCGTTGCTGCAACGACTCCCGCACACCCAAGCTACCGCTGTGGCGCCACCACAGCTGCCGCAGGGCCGGGGCCAGGTCCGGCGGCAGCAGGGCCGTGACCAGGGTGCCGAGACGGCCCTTCTTCATGCTGAGCGGCTGGCTGAACACCTCCACGGCTCCGGCTTCACGCAGGGCCTCCACCAAGAAGGCCAGATCCTCCGCCGAGGCGTCGTCGATCTGGGCCTGCTGCACCAGCAGGGGCTCAACATTCTCCCCCGGTGTTGCCCGGGGGCCCGCCGGCAGGGGCTCCGCCAGGGTGAGGCGCAGAAGATTGGCGCGATCCAGTTGCCGGCTGCCCAGGCCCACCCCAATCCGCACGGGTGTAGCGGCGGGATGGGCCCCGAAACCGCTGGCCCAGCAGGCCACCAGGGCGGCGCCGGTGGGGGTGGTGAGCTCGCCGGGGGCAAATCCTGCGCTGGAGGCTAGGGGCATGCCGCGCAACCGGGCGATCTCGAGCACCGCCGGAGCGGGCAGGGGGAGCAGGCCATGGGCCGTGGCCACGCTGCCGTGGCCGGCGGGCGGGGGGGTGCAGAGCAGGTCGTCCACCCCCAGATGCAGCAGCGCCGCGCAGACCCCCACCACATCCACGAGGGCATCGAGGGCCCCCACCTCATGGAAATGCACACGCTCCACCGGATGGCCATGCACCGACGCCTCGGCCTCGGCCAGCAGGGTGAACACCGCCAGCACCCGCTGCCGCAGGACGGGATCCAACGGGGCCTGGGCGATCCGCTCGCGCAACTCCCCCCAGGCCCGGTGGGGTGGGTCCGGCTCGAGGCTCTCCACCGCCAGGTGGAGGCCCCGCAGACCGCCGCTGCGGCGCTCCTCCACCACCAGCCGGTAGCGGCCGGCCAGACCGAGGGCCTCCAGGGGCTGGTGCAGCACCGCTTCCGGCACCCCGAGATCCAGGAGTGCGGCCAGCAGCATGTTGCCCGCCAGACCGGTGGGGCAATCGAGCAGGGCGAGCGTCATGGCCTGGCTTCGGGGCTGTCCGGCCTGCCGAGGCGCGGGGCCTGACGGGCGAGGCGATCGGCCTCGGCCTCCAGCCGGGTGCGCTCGGCGCGGAGCCACTGCTCCACTTCACGCCGGGCCCGCCGCTGCTCCATCTGGGCGGTGGCCACGTCCTGGCCGGACAACCCCCAGAGCCTGCCCAGCAGGGAGCGATCATCGGCACCCCCCTCACTTTCGCCATACACCAGGTTTTCCGCGGCCATCCCGGCCAGCAGCACCCGGCTCCAGCGGCGCAGCTCCTCAAGGGGAAGGCGGGCGCTGCCGGGGGGCGCCAGCACGGTGGTGCCGCCGGCGGAGAGGCCCGCCCGCAGGCAGGCGAGGCTGCCCACATGGATGGCGGCAACGGCCACCCCCTCCCGCTCGGCCACCAACACATGGCCAGCCTCATGGAGAGCGATCCGCCGCAGACGCAGCAGGCCCCCAGGCAGGGTTTCGGCCAGCAGGTGGCCGCCTCGGCCGCCGAAGCGGGCGGCATCCACGGTGAGGCTGGTGAGGGCCAGCGCCACCAGGGCGGTGGTGAACCAGGGAGAAAGACCCAGTAGGGGACCCACCAGGGCCAGCAGGGTCACCACCAGCACCGCCACTCCCGCAGCCGTCGCCCCGTTCATCGCCGGTTCGCGGCGGTCAACGGGAGGGGCGGCTCACGGCCTGCCCATGGCTGCGAGCCGGGCCCGGACCACGCCCCTTGTCGGCCTCGGAGGGCCTGCGGTCGGTGCCACGGCGCTCGCCCCGTTCAGCTCCTCCCCCGCCGCCGGCACCACCACGGCGGCCCTTGCCGCCGCGGGTGCCCCGCTGGGCCAGGGGAGCCACCACCTCACAGGATTCCAGGCAGAGCTGCTGACCCTGGCGGCGCAGATCGAGGGCCACGAAGTGGCGCAGGTGTTCCAGGGGGACCTCGCCCCGGAGCTGCAGCTTGAACGGCACCGGCCGGCTGCCATCAGCGCGGGGTAGCTGCCGCACCTTCACCACCAGATCACCGGTTTCAGGCCGGGTGTAGATCAACTCGCCGCGCACCGAGAAGTAGTCATCCCCCTCCGCCAGGTCATCGGAAGGAAGCGCGGCTTCCACCGCCGCCGGCTCCTCCCCCTCCACCAGGGCATCAGCGGCAGCCAGGGTGCTTGGTTCCCAAACCCCCACCATTTGGAGATGGAGCTGGTTCTCGTCGCGGCTGCGGGGGTACACCACCCACAGATGGGGCAGCTCCAGATCGAGGTGGCGACGCATCAGGGTGAGCAGACGACCGAGCACCACCGCCTCCAGCTCGGTGCCATCGGCGGTGCGGATCACACCGCGGGTGGGCTGGGCCGGATCGCTCGGCACGTAGTGGCCACGCACCACACCGATGGCCCGGTACTGCATCGGCTCGGTGACCGGGGAAATGGGGTGGGCACGCATGGTGAAGAGGAGAACGCCCCGGAATGGGACGGTCGGTTCGGGGCCAATGTAGCCAGCACGGCAGGTAGTCTCCGCTTGGAGTTGCACCGCCCTCTCCCGCCTGGATGTCCACCCCGACCCGCAGCAGCGCCACCCTTCTCTGGACCGGGGCCGGGGCCATCACCCTCTGCCTGGTGGCCCTCACCGGCGGCTGGTGGCTCGGCCGTCATCAGGCCAGCGGGATCCCGCTGGACAGCCGCCGCGACGCCCTGGTTCAGGAGAGCGACCTGCTGGGCCAGAAGGTGATTCGAGGCGACGCGACCGACAACGACCGCCAGCGCTACCTCGAGCTGCTGGTGGGCCTCGATCGCAGCAGCGAAGCGATCGCTGTGCTCGAGCCCATGGCCGACCGTGAACCCGACCGTTGGGCGCTGCGGCTGATGCTGGCCGAGCTGCGACGGGACCAGGGAGATGCCGCCGGGGCGGAACGGGAACTGCGCCAGATCCTCAACCGCTCGCCCAGCCAGATCGATGCCTTGCAGCTGCTCACGCTGATCCGGCTGGAGCGTGGCGAGGCAGCCGCCGCCGAAACCCACGTGAAGGGGGTGTATGGAAGTCTGATCAGGCCCGAACCCAAACCGGAGGCCCTGGGCGTGGGCCTGCTGCTGGCCGAACTCGAGCAAAAGCGTGATGAGGCTCCCGCAGCCGAACGCACTTACCAGGAACTGGCGCTGGCCTTTCCCGATGACCAAAGGCCGCTGATCGGTCTGGCCCTGCTGCGGCACTCCCGGGGGAATAACGCTGGTGCCCTCGAAGCCCTGCAGCAGGCACGCCGGCGTGGCCCGGATCCGGGCAAGGCCGATCCCCGGCTGGATGCCCTGGCGGCCAGCTGGGGCCTGGAGAAGCTCAGGGCGAGCCAGGGAGCATCGCCGGGCCCGAAACCGCCGGGCGGCCCCCCGCAGACGGAGGCGAAACCACCGACCGCCCCCCAGTTGCCGGCCCTGCCGGCACCGGGCCCGACTGGGCCTCCAGCGCCTTGAGCGCCTGATCCACCGCCGAGGCGGGGGGGGTGGCGTCATCGAGGGCGGTGCTGCGCCGGATCCGGTTGATCAGGTCGATCGGGTTGTTGATGTCGATGCCGGAGCCGCTGCCGGCCGGACCGACGCCGCTGCCGGAACCGCTGCCGTTGCCGAAGATCTGCCGGTCCTGGGGGGTCACGCCAAGCGGCTGGCTGAGGCCCGCCGCGCCCTGAGCCGCCACCGGGGTGGGCTGGGCCAGGAGCAGCAGGGAGCCGAACAGCGCCGGGGCCTGGAGCGGATGGCGAAGCAGCCGCTGCGCGGCAGAGCGCCCACGCCAGCCCGGCCCGCGGCCGGAGGCCGCCGCTGGAGATGCGCCCGTGGGGGCTCCGGTACGGAACAGGGTACCGGCTGGTTCGGATGGAGCGGCGGGATCCGCCATAGCCTGCGCGCCGATGGCTCGTGGTTGGGCCCAGTTTAGAAGCGCCCGAAGGGAGGCCTGTGCATGCGGATCGCCACCTGGAACGTGAACTCGGTGCGCACGCGCCTGGAGCAGGTGCTGGCCTGGCTGGGCACGGAGCGGCCGGAGGTGCTCTGCCTGCAGGAAACGAAGGTGGCCGATGAGCTCTTCCCCCTGGCGGCCTTCCAGGCCCTGGGCTACGAAGCGGCGATCAGCGGCCAGAAGGCCTACAACGGCGTGGCGATCCTCAGCCGGCTGCCGATCGAGGATGTGCGAGTGGGTTTTGCGGCGCTCCTGCCCGATGACCCGGAGGCTCCGGGCCTGGGGGAGCAGAAGCGGGTGATCAGCGCCCAGATCGCCGGCTTGCGGGTGCTCAACCTCTATGTGCCGAATGGCTCCTCGCTGCGCTCGGAGAAATACGTCTACAAGCTCGAATGGCTGGCCTGCCTGAAGCGCTACCTCGATGCCCAGGAGACCCAGGGAGAGCCCCTGGTGATGGTGGGCGACTTCAACATCGCTCTTGAGGCCCGCGACATCCACGACCCGGCGCGCCTGAGCGGGGGGATCATGGCCAGTGAGCCGGAACGGCAGGCGCTGCAGGCCGCCCTTGGCGAGCGGCTGGAGGATGGCTTTCGCCTGTTCGAGCCCGAAAGCGGCCACTGGAGCTGGTGGGACTACCGCACCGCCGGCTGGGAGACGGGCCGCGGCTGGCGGATCGATCACATCTATCTCGATGCCGAACTGCGCGACCACGCCCTGGGCTGCACGATCGATGCCCCGATGCGCGGCAACCCGCAACCCAGCGACCACGCCCCGGTGATCATCAACCTGGCCTGGCCGCCGGAGGACGAGGGGGAAGACGACGACGAGGAGTGCTGAAGGGAAGCGACCCCGTGGCGCTGGCCAGCCAGGGCGTGCTGGTGGGCAGCCTCGGGAACCGGCGATCAGGTGGTCAAGCAGAGAGACGTTGATCCCCGAAAGCGGACGCGGGAGCAACCCTGCTAAGAATGAACTTGACCAGATCGCCAACCGTGAACGTTCCGGAGCAATCGCGCAACACAGAATAAATTTGTTAAATGATCTCGGCTTGGCTAGCCATGGCCTCTAGGGCAAACTCACACCTTGCAACATAAACTGCCAGGGTTTATTGCAGTCATCTATTGGGGTCTCATGACAACATTTTTATGCCCGAGTCCCGGAAGCGATGAGAGGCAACGCCTCTGATCCCTCGCCGCATTTCGGGAGAAGAGGCCCTGGGGCTATCGGCAGAGGCGTAGGAGGAGCCAATGCAATAGGTGTTGCCGAACGCCAAAGCTCAGTGGCGTGCCGCTTGCGGCTCGTCCACTGAAGCGCCGAGTTGGGCGCCGTGATAAAGAAACTCGGGAGCGAGATCTGCGCCATTCGGCCAAATAACAGTTTCAAGTTCTGGATCAACCTTGACCTGCAGAAAGAGATCGGGATCCTTCAGTGGTTCAAACATCGGACCCCACAGCTCATTGATGAGCTCAATTATACCTACCTTGCCATCGTGAAATCGTAGCCACAAGCGATAGCCCTGCAGCGGCTTGACCTCGGCAACTCTTGGGATCATGGAGGCTACTCAAGAGGCTCTATTTTAACCAGGGGTTGGCGTGCTTGCGCAAGAGACCAGTCATCGAGCAGCTCTGCCTTGTGAAGAATCCGCCATTCTTCCACAAGACGTAGGGCCCTAGCACCAAGACTTCCATCAATCACAAGGCCGTCTTCAATCCGAATAGAAATCTGCATATCTACGTATTTTGCGTGAAAATGAGGAGGAAAATGATCGTTATAATACATGGAAATGATGATACCGAAGAAGCGTGTGAGCTCTGGCAATTGTCTTCACCTGAGGCGTGAGCTTGATTCTACCTACAAACGATTTCGGCGCGCCCAACTCTTTCTTGGCCGGTTCCGAGAACCACTCCCCGCAAGTCCCCCATTCCGTGAACCGCACTGTGGAATAAGGATGGACTACCGCAAAACCATTGCGGTGCAGTGCTCCTTGACGAGTGCCACCCAACCATAGCTCTGATTTGCGGGTCCGATAACCACATGTTCGTCACGAACACGCCCGAGATCGGCTGACTAGAGCAGCCATTGAAACGATACGAGGCAAAGACACGCAGTATGACTAATCTGATTATTATATTCCTTCGAACTTTGTACTGGTTGATTCTGAGAAACAGAGGTCAAAGGCTTCCCCTGAGGCTGCCCAAATGCAGCTCCTTGCCCTCGCGCAGAGCCCGCGCCACCACATGCCAGCGGCATCGATCCACGGCGGCCCCATGGCCTTGCCCGAATCCTGCGCTGGCGCGACCGGCAACGCGCCTTCAGCTGGCGCATACGCATCATTGCGGCTTGTATCGTTGCAAATGCAGCAAAGCCATGGCGGTCGTCGATCGTGCTCCTCCGGTCCCTCAAGCAGCGGCACCGCTCAGCGATGGCCAGCTTCTCCTGCAAGCAGTGCTGCGCGCCGCCGATGAACTGGAGCTGAGCCGCACCGCCCTGGCCAGGGTGCTGGGGAAAGACCGCTCGACGCTGAACCGCGCCAAGGGCATTGAGCCAACATCCAAAACCGGCGAGCTGGCGCTGCTGCTCATCCGCCTCTACCGCAGCCTCTCGGTTCTCGTCGGCAACGATCGCCGCCAGCTGCGCCACTGGTTTCACACCGCCAACCGCCATACCGGCGGCTTGCCGGCCGAGCAGGTGCAGCGCACCGAGGGGCTGGTTGAAATCGTGCAGTACCTCGACGCCACGCGCGCTCCAATCTGAGCGATGGACCTGCGCCCCATCGTTGCGGCTGCTCCCGAAGTGGCCCTGCGGGGGACGGTGCTGCGCCTTGTGCAGCAGCAGGGCATCAACAGCCTGGAGCCGCTGGTGGACAACCTTGAGCAGCTGGCCCGCCTCGAAGCCATGGTGGAAACCAGCAAGCCGCCCCTACGCCATGGATCCCGTTTCGGCAGCCGTCAGTACAGGGGGATGTTCTACGGGTGGCCAGCCTGCGGGATCCCCTCGCCTACGGGCCCACCCAACAGCTCGGCGCCTGGATGCGCGATCAAGGGATTGGGGCCTTTGAATACCTCAGCGCCCGCTCCATGGATGCGCTGGTGCAAGTGGGTGTCTTCAGCCCGGAAGTGTTTCAGTCCACGCGCTTCGATCAGGTGGAGATCAGCACCGAAATCTCGGCAGATCACACCACTTTCCTCTGTCACGACGACGGCAAGCTGCATCGTTTTGGGCGCGAGCTGTTTCTGATCGACGGAGCATTTCCAAGGGCTGCTCATTGATCATCTCGCTTACCTCAATGACATCATTCCTACATACCCCCAGAGGCGCTCCCACCGACCGCCGGGCCTTCAAGAGGTTCTAGCAAAGGGGTTCCCGCCGATCCCCGCCGCTGCAGCCCTCCCTCCAGCAGCTTCGCCACGGCCCTCTGGCGGATCTCGATCACCTCGGCCAGATCGGCGGCCAGGCGCGGCGATTCCACCAGCACCTCCTGCAAACGCTCGTAGGGGATCACCAGCACCTCGAGGTCATCGCAGGCGAGCACGGTGGTTTCGGCGATACGGCCATGTAGCAGCGAACTCTTCTCGCCGAAGCATTCCCCCCGCAGCAGCACCCCCAGGCTGCAGGGCCGACCCTTGGCATCGGGCAGCACCAGCTCGGCCTCGCCGCTCAAGATCAGGTAAAGGCCATCGAGGGGCGTCAGGCGGTGCAGCACCACCTCATGGCTGGCATAGGAGCGAACCTCGCACTCGGCCAGAAGCTGCTCCAGCCGTTCGCTGGAGAGGGAGGCGAAGCCGGGTGTGCTCTTCAGCAACCGCAGCGAGGCCACACCCTGCTGAAGCGGCGTGGGGGCGGTGGACACATAGGGAACCTCCTGCTGCATCGGGTAGGGCATCGTGAGGCCATGCCGCTTGGCCAGATACCAGATGCGCCGGTTGATCTCATCCTGGATTCCGTCACCGGTGCGGTAATCGGGCGCAAAGACCTGAACCTTGTAGTTGATCGCGAAATCGCCATAACTCACCACCACCACATCCGGCGGCGGCGTGCTGAGAACATCGGGAATTTCAAGCACCGCGCCAATCAGAAGCTGGCGCACCCGATTGGGGGGATCGTCGTAGGAGAAGGAGATCGGAACCTCCACCCGATGCAGGGATGAGGGACGGCTGAAGTTGGTGAACTGGCCCTTGGCGAGTTCCGAGTTCGGGATCACCCTCAGATCGTCATTGGTGGTCTGCAGGTGCACCGAACGCCAGTTCACCTCCACCACCTGGCCGAGGCTGTCGCCGATCTGCACCCAGTCGCCCATCGCGATCGGCTGCTCAAACAGCAGGGCCACGCCGGAAAAGATGTTGCCGAGGCTGTCCTGCAGGGCCAGACCCAGCACCAGCGATCCCACCCCCAGGGCGGTGAGGAAGCCGCCCAGATCGGCCCCCCAGACGCTGGAGAGCACGATCGCCGAGCCGATCAGCACCAGCAGGAAGCGGCCCAGATCGCGGAACAGCTTGGGCACCTTGGCCTGCCAGCTGCCCTGCGGTGCACCCTCAAACAGGATCACGTTGAGCAGCGAGAGGGCCGCCAAAATCAGAGTGATCCACACCGTGGTCTCGCTGATCCGCACCCCCACGGCCGATCGTGGCCGCGCCAAGACATCCACAAGCAGCAGATAGAGGGCCAGGGCCGGCAGGGTCCAGTTGCGCAGGATGGCCAGCGGCGCCACGAAGACCGGTTGATGGCGCTGCAGCCAACGGAGGGCCTCGCCGAGCAGGAGCATCAGCAGCGGGAAGCCCAGCACCAGCACGAACACCCAGAACGGATTGACCTGCCCGAGGGCTGCCGCAACCGCGCCGCCCGGCCCGATCAGGGTTGCGCCGCCGCCAGCGCTGCTGGAGGGCGCAGCGGCCGAGCTGGCGGCGGCGGCAGCGAACAGGAGCGAACTGTTCATGCTGCGCCTCCCACAGCAGCGGAAACCAAGGCGGGATCCAACCGGGTCAGCTCCCAGATGGGGATGACACCCTCGCCCTTCACTTCAACCGGCGGCAGCGGCTCGAAGTTGTAAAGCCCATCGAGGGCCCGCCGCACCGGTTCGGTGACCTGGATCACGTTCTGCTTGGGGGAGATGTGGATGGCCCGGGCGATGGTCACGGTTTCGCCCCAAACGTCGTAGTAGAACTTGCCACTGCCCACCACCCCGGCCGCCAGGGCGCCGGCGTGAATGCCGATATCGAGGCTGAGCCGCACGCCATGCTTGGCGCTGAGCCGCTCCACCACCTGCAGCATGGCCAAGGCCAGTTCCACGGTGCGCTTCTCGTCGTCGATCCGCGGCACCGAAAGGCCGCAGACCGCCAGATAGTTGGAGCCGGTGCTGCGCAACTTCTCGACGCCGCAGCGTTCAGCGGCATCATCGAAGGCCCCGATCAATTCATTGAGCACCACGATCGCTTGTTCGGGCGCCAGTTCGGCGGAGAGATCCTGGAAGCCCTCGAGATCGGCGTAGAGCACGCTCACGCTCGGATATTGCTCGGTGATCGACTGTTCCCCTTGCTTGAGCCGCTCGGCGGTGCGGGCCGGCAGGATGTTGAGCAGCAGCCGGTCGTTCTCCTGCAGCTGGGAGCGGATCGCCTCCTCCCGCTGCTGCAGGGTGGCTGCCATGCTGTTGAAGGAGCTGGAAAGCTCACCAAATTCATCGGCAGAATCGACCTTCACCTGCACGGCACTATCGCCGGCAATGATCTGCTTGGTGGCCCGCATCAAGCGCTGAATCGGCTGGATGAAACTGCGCGCCAGAGCCAGGGACATCAGGGTGAGTAGAGGGATCAGAATGGCGCCCAACAGCAGCAGGGCATCGCGCAGACGGCGCACCCCCTGCAGCGCTTCGGCCTTATCCATCTTGGCAACCAACCCCCACTCTAAATTGCCAAACCGGATCGGCTGAAAAGACTTCAACACCCGCTTGCCGCGGTAATCGATGTCCTCAATCTCACCGGTCTGGCCAGCGAGAGAGCGCTTTGCCCCCTCGGTTCTCACCTCCTGAATCAGAACCGGACTATTGGCCCTCTTGATCCAATCAATCTTCTCTTGCGAAACTCCTTTAGCACGAAGAGTTTGGAAGTATTCCTTCGGGTTTTCCAGAAACGCCCTGGGGGAGGAGCGGAGCTTGAAATCCTGGCCCACCAGAAAAGACTCACCAGTTTTACCAAGCCCCTGCTGCTCCCATTTCTTATTATCGGTCATCACCCGATCAATCGCATCCGGATTCAACTGATAAATCAGGGCACCGATGAATTGATCGCCATCAAACACGGTCGTGCCGATAAAGAAGGAAGGCTCACCGTAGCTGGCCTTGTAGTGCTCGATGTCGGACATATAAACGAAATTGGGATCACGCGATTTACGAATCTCATCAAAAGTCTTGGCCAAGGCCGTATCGGCAAAAATGCCGGTTTTAAGGTTGGAGCCCATGTCCGCCTCCTTGCCCACAGAAAAAATAACGTCGCCGCTGTCAACATCAACAAGATAGATGTCGCGATAATTGAAGACCTCGGTAAGGCGACGAAAGCGTTGGCTGAATTTTCGATGAACAGCACTGTATTCACTACCATCACCAGGATCACTCAATAGCTCAGGGTGCGTAAGATTGGGATTATTGGCGGTGTAGTGATAGGTGAGATAACGATCTGTTGGAGTGTTGGGCAGATAGGTGGCAAGAGCAGGATCGCCTTCGATATTTTTGCGAAGCTTTGGTAGAAAGATATTGGTGTAATAGGCAACGAGTTTTTTCTGCTGCTCCGCGCTAAGCGTGGTGTTCTGAAGCTTGGGGTAGGCGGCACGAAAATCCTTGATGGCATCAATCACCAGAAAGCCCTCGCTCATCGTGAGCACGTGGTTGCGGAGGAAGCCGTAGTAATCCTGCAATGCGTCCACGCGGCTGTTGCGCACGGCCACCAATTGATTCGAGACCGCGGAGGCGACCACATTGCTGCTGATGCTGAAGCTCACCAGGCCGGTGAGCAAGAGGCTCAGCAGGCTGGCCAGCAGCACCATGGCCAGCACCTTGGACTGGACCCCGAGTCGACGAAAAAGCTTCAGAACCATGGCTTAAAAAAGATGAACGTGGGAGCAAACTCAATCAGGCTGAATCAGGAGGCTCAATCAGGCAGGCTCAATCAGGCGTGACGCCTACCCGGGCTAGCAATCGTTGCCGGCAGGAATTCAAAACGGATAGATCAACATCAACGCAGGAGCTGCCGTCATACATAAAGGGATTATCAAGATCACGAATCAGCAGCAACAGATAGGTGAAGGAGGTGAACAAGAAGCAGGAAACCACCATGTTCTCACTGAATCGCTCCGCCCCGATCAGCAGCAGCGCCACAACGGCGCCCACCAGAAAAATCTCTAGCATCGCATAGGCGGGGCCCAGGAAATCACTATCTCGATTGCTGGCCATCCGGTTGACCAAGATGCGCATCCTTGCGAGCTCAGACAAACCTCGATCGACAACCGAATCACCGCTGCTCAGGCGCAGGTCGGCCAAGATCAAGTTGAGATCAGCAAGGCTGGCATCGATCACCTCAAAGCCAACCTGATTGGAGAGCCATTGACCCAGCTGCCCCAGCAGATCGGCAAGACATGAGGTGAGTCTGGCAATTTCGAGGCCGGGTTGCAGCCTGGCCACGTAGTTGTTGATATCCTGAATCGATTCAATCGCATTGATGAACTGCGCCACCATATCCTCGCTGGCGCTGTAGGCGCCCAGGGTGCCGCTCAACACGAACGCCAGCACGAAGGTGGATGCACCAAACAAGGAGCCCGTGAGCGAATCGAACTCCCAGGGTTCAAAACCAAGCGTGTGAACGCCAAGCTTGGCCAGGGCAAACAGGGCCGTGAGGGGCAGCACCTTGAGAAAAAGGCTCCATTTCGACGCTGCTGCAGGGAGCGCTTCAGGGGGCGGTAAACCAAACACGGCGGCGGTTGCTGCTTCCACGCTAAGGAGACTGCCAGTTAAATCCAAACCTAGACAGGGCCACGGCTGCCGGCATGAGGAAAACCTTCGCTAAACCTCAGCCTGCCGCTGCCTCAGCCTGCCGCTGCCTCGGCGGGGCCGGGCTGCTCCCCGAAGAAGTCCTCCAGCCGAAGTTCCGGGCGACGCACCAGGGCGAACAGAGTGCCGGCGTTGCCGCGGCAGACCCGCAGATCGTCATCGAGCACGGTGATATCGAGCCAGGCCGGGAAGCTCTGGTTCACCTCCCGCAGCAGCTGCAGGCGCCGCTCGCCGATCCGGGGTCCGAGCCAGCCGCCCCGCACAAAGCGCACCCCCACCCGCTGCAGACCTTCTACCGAGATCCGCGCCTGCACGGCAATGCCGGCCAGGGGAGCGACCGGACCGGCAAGCCGCAGCAGGTTCATCGCCCGGCCCTGCCGCGGATCGAGCAGCTGGAGGTTCTCCAGCCACGGCGCCACCGTGAGGTAGGGCTGCCGGCCGCTGCTCCAGCGCAGTTCCCACACCCCTGTGAGCCGATCGCTGTCGGCGGCCAAGTTGGCGGGCTGAAGGTGCTCCAGGCGCTGGAGGAGCTCCCGCACCCGGGGCGCCTCGGCGGCCGAACCGGGGTGGCCCCGATCCCGCAGCAGTTGAAGCAATTCGGTGCGGCAGTCCGCGGGGGATGGGAGTGACACCGCCATGCGGGCAACGTTCCAGCAGCACCTGCATCGTGGCGGATGTCAGCCGCCGCCGCCGGATCGGGCCTGAACAAACGGCCAACGCAGGGGCACGTGTCCGGGATTGGCAGCACCGGAGGGGGAACCTCACCCACCCACGATTCTGATTCCATCACCGTCGGGGATCGCCTCAGCGGCATCGCGGCCAGAATCCATGGCCTCGTTCTGGATGCCCTCCTGCAACGATCGCTGAATCCACCCCACCAGCTGGGCGGTTCTGAAACAGACCGGCACAGGCTCCGTGGGTGAACAACCACGGGCGAGCAGCAGATCGGCGAGCAGGCGCAGGTTGTCGAGAGCGGAATCCCGCTCCAGAGGGTTGGCATGGCAGGAGCTGAAGATCATCCTGTAACCCTCCAACACAGCCGCAGCGGCCTCTCTGGCCCTGGTGCCCTGCTCAGCGGCGAGGGACCCGTTCAGCAGCTTCAGGGCCAGCTGGGCATCGGCCTGCAGCATGCCGGCCCAGAACGAACCCTCCTGCTCGAAGCCCCGTCGCAGGTCGTCGTGAAGCGTGGTGATCAACCGGATCACCGCGGGATCGGCCGGGCTCGGCATCGCCAGGACGGCCTTCAGGCTGAGCTTATTGATCAAGGGATAAGGATCGGCCCCCACCTTGTCGTAGGCCTCGATGCTCGCCTGGATGGCTTTCAGCATGGTCTGCAGGCCCTCCTGATTGGGCGTCTGGGTCAGCGCACGGGCCTGCACCGCAGCCCTCCGCTTCTCGGCCGATCCGATCAGGGACCACCACTCAGCAGGGCAGCGCTGCTCCTCGCAGGGATCCTGCTCGGCTGGCGCGTCCAGCGTGCCGGAAGGCGCGCTGAGCATGAGGTCGGTGAGCGAACGAAGGCGCCTGAGCCCCGTTTCAATCAGCCCCAGGTCGTCGTTGTCGCCACCACGGCGAACCTCAAGGTTGGCCAATTGCTCGATAGCACGGATGGGCAAGGGATCGCCGCTCTGATGGTTGCGGATGGCCTGCTGATAGAGCTGACAGGCTCTGGGCCAATGATCGCGGCCCAAGGCGGCGTTGCAGTCGGCCAGGGCCATCGCCACCGCCGACTCCAGCAACCAGGCCGCCGGCGCTGTGTTCTGGACGCGCTCCAGTTCAGCCAGCAGCGGCTTCTGCGGCACCAGGCCCCGCGCAACGGTCTCGGACACCCGCACCTCCAACTCTCGTAGCCGATCGATCAATTCATGGGGGGAGACCAGCTCCTGGCGCTCATCAGCTGCGGTGGGAGGCACACTGCCGCCGCTGCAGGGGAGAGCGTCCGGGGCAGGGTCCTGCAGCTGAAAGGCCGGGTCTCCGTAGGCCTGATAAGCGCCCCAGGTGTTTGATTCGGGTGAGACCCTATAAGTGGCCTTGCGCGCGGCGAAGATGGCCTTGCCGAACGGCGTGCCACAGAGCATGGCGGTGTAGAAACTCTCCGCGAACTGCAGGGCCGCCCTGTCGTTCACCGCCCACCCGCAGGCCACGACAGCCTTCACACCCATCGCGATCAGGGCACTGGCAACACTGGCGGCTAGGCGATTGAACGGTGTGCTGGTCACTGTGCCGAGATGACAGCAGTTCAGGAAAACAAGATCGGGCACCACTTCCATCTGGCTGATTTCCGCGGCCGTGATCAGCATGCCGTTGGACAGCACCACGCCAGTCCGCTTGTCTCCCTGTTGGCTGAGGTGTTCGCACACACCATGGGCGGCGATATGCAGCACGCGATAGGAACGGCGATAGAGCTTGTTGATCACATCAACGCCGTGATCGTCTTCGATCGAGGCCTCCACCGCATAACCGTTCAGCTCCAGGATGCGGCTCACGCTGATCGCTTCCTCCCTCGCATTGCCCAGTGGGGGAAGGGCGTCCTCCTCGGCGCTGGCTTGACCCGTGAACACCGCATGAAAGCCGTTGGTGCGTGGATTGCCGATCACCAGGGCCGTGTGCTCAGGACACTGCTGCACCCGCAGACGACAATCGGTCGCCTTGAGCTGACGCACCAGTGCCAATTGCAGCACCATCGGCTGATCGTCGGCGATCAGCAGTTCCCAAGGCAGGTTGGCGGTGCTGTCATCCACCACCAGCACGAGCTGATCAAGCCGCCTGGCCAGATCCTTGTAGACCGTGGGCACGAGCAACTGGAAAAGGGTGCGGGAAAGGTCCGGGTTGTAGGCGGTCTTGTTGATCGAGGCGGCCACCAGCTCTTCCACCAGGCCAGGCTGGCGCGGTTGTTCCATGGTTTCGGCGCGGGCCCGCTCGCCGATGTAGGTGTAGCTGAGCTTGCCGGCGACACCAGCCTGGGGTGATCGACCTGCGTCGGCCGACCCGAAAACCGAGAGGCGCGGCCAGTAGCCGGCATCCTGGCCTACAGCCAGACGATGGCGCCATCCTTTGCCGAGCTGCAGGCGTGGGTCGACATCGAGCATCCGGGTGTTGTCCGACAGCAGCGTCTGCTCCAGGTCCCGCAGAGCCCGGGTGGCGGTGATGGCGGTGTCGAGAAAAACCTCGACGATCTGCAACCGACCAACCCGCACCGACAACCCCGGGAAGGCCCTGGCGAATTGGGCATTGGCGTTGAGCACGCCGAGCACCAGGGCGGTCACCGACTCCTCAATGCTGATCGCACTGGTGGAGTTCTGGCCGATCAGCAGGGTGGCCAACGACACATCGACGGCCTCCACCGCGCCGGCACCATGTCGGTCGACGATCTGCAGCAGATAGCGCAGTGCTCCCACCTGAATCGCCGCCGTGAGCGAGGGAATCGAGAGATCGCCAAGTTTGCCGAGGCCGATCACCACCGCCCCGCGACAGCGACCCTGATGGAGTTCGCGCTGATCGCGATTCATCAGCACCACGGTGGCGCTGCCCAGGGGGCCGGCGTAGACACCCAGCCGTTCACGGCTGGTCAGTTCGCCGTGCACGATGCTCCGATCGATCAGGGCTTCAGCGCCGGCGAGCGGATCCTGCTCGTAGTGACCCACCATCACCGGGCAATTCACGAAACGCAGGTCCATGGCATGACAGGACACCTGCAGGGTCGCGCTGGCTGGCGTATTCCCCAGGCTGGGCGACTGCCCGCCGACCAGGCCCCGCAGCAATTCCTCATCGGTGGGCCACGGCACTGGGCCGACCTCCAGGGACTGCACCTCCGCCGGAGGGTCGGACGCAGCAGCCTTCACCTCCGCAAGCCGGTTCGTGGCGCCATCGCGCAGCAGATCCACCAGCGCCGCAACAGTCTTCGAGCTGCCGACGAGGCCTCCATGGTCGGCCTCCATCTGGTAGGTCTTGCCCACACCACCGATCTGGCTGGAGCGCCAGGTGACCACCCCATCCCCTTCCGTTGTGGTCATCACAACCAGCTGTTTCGCCGCTTCGCTTCGCCGCTTGTCCCTGGCGTTCGCCGGCTCGACCAGCGCTTCGAGCTTCAACCCGCAGGGTGTGAGCGCAGCCTTGCCCCGCACGCTGATGACGCGGTCTGGGTGATCGCCGGGGATGGTGTCATCTCCCTCCCCTCCCTGATCCCACAGCCAGCGGCCTCGCTGCAGGAGCGCTGCGCTGGGTGTGGCGCCAAGGTGATCGCCGAACCAGCGGTCGCGATTGCTGTGCTTCAGCGTCTCCCACCACGCCTCGTCGTACCAATCGGCCGCTGCCTCCGGGTCAGTGCCCAGCTCGCTGAAGCCCGGACGCGGCAGGAGCTGCAGGACCCCCGGGAAACCGGCGAGCACCTCGAGCTGGCTCTGCAGATCCAGCCCCGGATCAACCCGAGCCAGCTGGCGGATCAGCGGCGTATGGCCCAGCAGGCTGGCCACCATCGCGATGGTTCCCTGGTGGGGCGTGCCCAGCATCAGCAGACGAGCCCCTTCCCGTTCGATCAACTGCCGCCAAAGATCGGGATCGCGGGCGATCAGTCCCCGCACCACAAGCCCGCCCATGCCATGGGCCAACAGCCGCACGGGCCCGCCGGCCAATTCCGGTGCGGAGAGCAGCCGGCGCAGCAGCGCAGCGAGCCGCTCCGCCGAGACATCGAGGGGCTGGCGCCAGTCGTAGGCGAAGCGCTCGACGCGGTGGGTTTGCAGCAGCTCGCGACAGAGGTCGCCGTAGATCAGGTCGATCACCTTTTCGGGCTCGATCGCCAGGTCGTGAAGGTCACGCACCTCGACCAGGGCGGATCGGCTCCGATCGGCGGGATCGAACCACAGGCGCTTTCGCTCACCCTGCTGCCACAGATGGCTGGCGAAACAATCGGGGAGCAGCACCACCGTGGGCTGCGGCGACCCCTCTTCGCCGCTTCGCCGCCTGCTGGGCTGGGGGGCATGATCCTGTTCATTGGAGCGGGTGCAGCTCCGTTCGCGATCGGCGCAATCGTGAACCAACGGCTGAAAGTCGCTCAGGGTGTAGGGGCGTGGATCAGTGAGCCAGCGGGCCAAGGCCTGACGTGAGGCGGTGCGCTGGAAATAGTGAAAATGGCTTACACCCCGGGCCCGCTCCAGCAGCGTGCGCGCTCCCGCCCGCCCGGCGATGCCGGCCTGCATGGCGGCGGTGTCAACCACCAGATCATTGGCACAGCGCTCAAAGAAGAGTGCGTCGCACAGCAGCAGGGCCAGCCTCTGGAGGGGATGGCCGCCCTCACAGTCTCCGGCAATCGTGGCCATCGCCAGACCGCTCCTGGGTGTGGCCTGAGCGAGAAGGGCCCCGAAGGGTGAATCGGGCATCATGGCCGCCAAGCCTGGAACCAGAGCCGGATCCGTACGGCGGTGGACGATCTCCAGCACCACCCGCTTAACGACGGCGTAGACCGGGTTGCCGGCCAGCAGCGGCACCATGCCAATCAGGGACAGCAGTCCGGACAGGAAAAGGTCGAGCCGGTTGCCCAGCAACATGGTGCCTCTGGCCGGGCAGGCGACGCGCACGTAGCGCTCGATCCGCAGACGCTTCTTGGCCAGCAGGGCACGCAACTGCCTGAGCTTCTGACGCTGTTCCGCCAGGGCCTCCCGCCGCTGCTCCTCCAGCAAACCGCTACCAGGACTGCGGTCCTGGAACTGGTCGATCTGGGCATCCTCGAGGCTCTCCAGACAGAGCAGATCGGCCACCAGGCCGCCCCGCGAATGGCTCACCAGGTGCAGGTGCGCTCCCTCGGGCAGGCTGTCTGCCAGGGCGAGGGCGTTCTCGATCGGACTCTCGGAGAAGGTGCGGTGTTCGAAGCCGAAGATCCGTCCCTGGTAATGGCTGGTGAGCAGCTCCCGGGTGCCGGCGGTGGCCGTGGCCAGATCGCCGAAGCTGCCCTGGGTACTGGAACCGGTGCCATGGATGAACACCAGCATCCCCATTTCGGCGGCCTCCTTGAGAGCCCGGTCATCTGCCTTGAGGGGTTCCTGCTCGCTGATCGCACCGCCGCTCCAGGGGTAGAGCCCCGGCTTGAGCGGCAACCGGGCTTCGATCGCCTCGAGCAGCAGCTTGGTGGCGATCCAGGAGGTGCCGAGATCCGCCAGCCGGCTCACCTTGTCGCCCAGTCGCTTGCGAAGCTCCTGCCTGAGTTTCTTCTGCACCTCCTCAAGCAAACCGTCGTGACCGGGGAAGTCGAGGCTGAACAGCTGCCCTGAGAGATCGAGCAGGCCTCCCCGTGTGGTGAGGGCCTGGTCCGCCTGAGCCGATACCAGCCCTGGGCCTACGCGCAGGCAGCCGGCCTCCGTGATCGCCACACCGCCGTCGTCGAACTCGATCAGCACAACCTGGTCATCCGGCAACCCCTGCAGGGGATCGCCGGCGGTTTCGCCGCCGCGGCTCGCGGCCCCCAGCCTGAAGCCCCTGCTCGCCACCACGAAGTCGGAGGAGAGCAATTCCGCCTCCAGGTCTTCGCTCAGCACCCCGGCGCTGCGGGTGACTTTAGACGCCAGCAGCCGAGGTTCGCTGGGGGAGGCCAGGGGGACCCCCCGAAGACGCGACAGCGCCTCGCGCCGGCGGGGTTGCCTGGAGGTGGGTGCCACGCTCGAACGTCCTCCTCAGGCCAGCACAGGAGAGATCAAGATGTCTCGCCCCCCGACCAACTGGGGCTTCTGCGGATAGTTGGAGGAGGGGAGTGAGCGGCGGATGGCGGTGTACCAGTCGCGGTAGGTCGCCACGGCCGGAAGGGCGTTGAGCGTGCGCAGGGCGTAGTACGTGAAGGCGCCGTTGCAGCGGTTGTTGAACTTGGCGTCGTAGCTGTAGTGATCCGGACCCTCTTCACAACCGGAGATCAACAGATCGCCGCTGGGAGTGATCAACTGCGCAAAGGGGGAGAACACCTGATGCACCGGCAGGGTCGTGAGCAGCTTGCCACCCTCACCGCGGGGCCATTGATCCTCCGGCAGCCAGCTTGTCAGGGGCAGGAAGCGGATCCGAGGAGCCTCATCCGCATCAGGATCGGAAGGGGCGTTACGGGTCACGGTGCCGGAATGGCAGCTATCGGAAAGCAGAATCAGCCGAACTCCGGCGGCGCGCTGAGCGAAGAGCTGATGGATCTCATCATCGAGAAAGACTTGGCCTTGGTGGATGTCGTAGGGGCAGAGAGCCTCGTCATAGCCATCGATCTCATCACCGCTGGCATCCGGTGCCAGGGTGCCGTGGCCCGAAAAGGTGATCGCCACGGTGTCACCTGCCCTGGCTGTGCTGATCAGCTGCTGGAAACCATCGACCATCGCCGCCTTGGTGGCCTGGCTGTCAAGCAGCCTGCTGACCGAAAAGCCGCGGCTTGCCAGGGCGGAGGCCCAATCGTTGGCGTCGTTGACGCAGCCGCGCAGATCATTGGCCGTGCCGGGATAGTCGTTGATGCCGATACAGAGAGCGATTTTGGCCATTGGTCCCAAGAGTGACTCTGCCCAATCTATGGATCGAGCGATATTGCGTATGCTAGAGCCAGGGTTTTTCTACTTCCTGCTCAACTGCTGCCAAGGCATCCGATTGCGCAAGCGTGGTTGACCGCCTGGCCCATGAGCGATTCTCATGGGTTGAGCACCCGGGCCAGCAGACCAAGCTCCCGGCCCCGTTGCTCGATCAGGCCCGAGCGCACGCTCCAGGGCGCCTTGGCAAACAACCGCACCATGGCCCCCACCAAGCGGGGCAGGGGCAGGGTGTTGGTGAGAAAGCCACTCCATTCCTCGCGGGGCATCGCGAAGAAGGTGGTGAAGAAGGCCCGCAGCTGATCCTCCGGATAACGCATCAGCTTCTCCAGGCCGAAGCGGAACAGGGCGTGGCGCCGGCGCAGCTCCAGGGGCCAGAGGCCCTCCCAGGCCTGCCGGGCCACCGCCTCGCCATCGAGGGAGGGATCGGAGAGGGCCGCAGCGATGGCGGCGGCCAGATCCGGAGCCCGCCGCAGCAGGGACCCCACCAGATAGCCGGAGGCGGGATGGACCATCGAGGCGGCGCCACCAAAGCCCACCACCCGTTGATCGAGAGCGGGCAGGGGCAGGTTCATCGGAAACAGGCAGAACTCCTCGTGCTCGATCGCCACCACGGTGATGCCGGCATGGGCAAGGCGACGCAGCAGCCGCTCCCGCAGCAGCGGATTGGGCAGCGGCGGGGCCAGGGCGAGGGAGGTTTCCTCCACGAAGAAGCGGCCCTCGCCCAGGTCCATGGCATAAAGAAAAGTGGGGGGCTCCGCCTGCCGCTCAGCCGCGCTGAGGTGGTCGGCGCGGAAATCCATCAGCACGAACTGATCAGGATCCACCGGCGCTGCCGAGAAGCGCCCCACGATGCCGTAGGCGGCCTGGCCGGCGATGGGCTCTCCTTCCGGGCGTTGCACAAACACGGGGTCATGGCCGCTGGCATCCACCACGAGCCGGGCCGCCAGATGATCACCGCCGGCCATGGACACCACCGAGTGGGCCGGGTGGTGCTCGATCGCCACGGCCCGGCCCCGATGCCACACCACCGGTGCGGCGGCAAGCAACTCCAGCCAGTGCTGCTGCAGGCCGCATTTGTCGAACAGGCCGTAATCGATGCCGTGGCGGGTGGGATCGGGGCCGAACCAGCTCACGGTGTCGCTCCAGCGGTGCGCCAGCAGGTGGCCCAGACCAGCCCGGTCGGCCTCCGGCCCCCAGATGCCATAGGTGTTGGGCCAGGGAGCCGCCGGATCGTCCAGGGCCAGGGCCTCCAGCCGCAGCCCCCGCTCCACCAGGGCAGCGGCGATCGCCAGGGCGGCAGGCCCGGAGCCGATCACCAGCACATCGGCGATCGGGGGGGGGGCTGGTTTGATCACAGCCGCACCTCCAGCACGGCGCGATTGTTGGCCTGGAGCTCGGGAGCTTCGAGAATCTGTTGCTCCGGATCGGCGATCACCTCCAGCCGGTGCAGCCCAGGGGAGAGATCGAGGGCAAGCGTGAAGCGCTCCTCCTCCCCGGCCGCCAACCAGGGGAGCCGCAGATAGCGGTGGCCTGAGTAGCGATCATCGATCACAACGGCAACCCCTACATCGCTGATGTCCATCGCACCGCGATTGACGACGCTGAACCGGAGGGCACCGGCCTCGAATGCTGGCCTCTCCACCGCCAGGTCGCTCACGAGATGGTGCAGACGCTGCAGGGGATAAAGCCCGAAGCGCTTCACAGCCAGGAGCGAAGTGCCGGGGTGCTCATGATGAAGATGGCCGCCATGCCGCAGATCCACGCTGCAGCCGTGCAGATGAAGAAAGGCACCCTCCTGGGGAACCGTGACACGGCCACGGGCGGGGTCGGTGTCATAGAAGCCGCAGCACTCCCATTGCAGTGATCGCCCCAGGTAGCGGATCGGATCATCGGCGACACCAGGATCCTGCGCGGCAAGCCGGTAGTGCTGGAGACTCTGGTAGAGGCTGCTGGCGGCCGCGCTGTCGCTGGACTCACTGTGGGCGATGCGGCGGTTGCGCCGCTGCTGCCCCATGCAGAGCTTGGAGGCCACCGTGATCACCAGGGAACTCCACTCCAGTTCCATGCGTAGGCCATAGATCGGAGCCTCCACCAGCAGCCCCTGATCCCTCAGGCCGGCGATGGTCTCCCCCACCAGATCCTGGAGCGGCCTGCCGCGCACATCGCCGAGATCACCAGGATCAACAGGCAGCCGTACGCCACTGGCATCGGCGCTGAAGCACACATAGGGAAAATGAGCGCTGCCATCGCCGCCGCGCAGGGCCCGGATCCTGCCATCGGCTGCCCGACACTTCCAGATGGTGGTGTGGCCGGCGCTATTGGGAAGGAAGGTGAGCTCGCCGTTATCGATGCTGGTGGTGGTGCCAAGGCCTAGGACATCGCCCGTGAGCGGAATGGCCTCCAAGGGGAGATGCTCGTTGATGTTGCCCTGGATCAGATCGCTCACCGTGTTGGCGATCCAGAGATCGCTGCCCTGATCAGGCATCAGTGGCAGCCTGGTCCGAGCTGCCTGGATCTACGCCCTCGGCCTCCTCATCTTCGGGTGCCGGGGGCACCAGCACCACCTCGGCCAGCCGATCCCCCGCATCGATGCGCTGCAGGCGCACACCGGTGGCCGCCCGCGACTGCTGGGGAATGGCATCGGCCTGCATGCGCACGATCACGCCGCGTTCGCTCACCAGCAATAACTCCTCACCGGCGCCGAGCACCTTGAGCCCCACCAGCACATCACCATCGCGGCGGAACTTCATGCAGCGCAGGCCCATGCCGGCCCGCTTCTGCAACCGGAACTGATCCACTGGCACCCGTTTGCCCAGGCCGCTGGCACTGGCCACCAGCACCCAGGGGCCCTCGCTGGCCGCCACCTCGTCGCCTTCGTCGTCGTCAGAGGCGATGTCGGCGGCCTCACTGTTGGCCACCCGATCAGCAAGCTCGGCGGGCAGCACATCCATGCTCACCAGCCGATCGCCTTCGCGCAGGTTCATCGCCCGCACCCCCCGCGCCGTGCGGCCCAGGGGACGCAGCTCCTCATCGCTGAGGCGGAAGTGGATGGTCATTGCCTTGAGGGAGCCGATCAGCACGCTGTCGCCCGGGAGCGCCAGCCGCACCCAGCGCAGGTCGTCGCCGTCCTCCAGGGAGATGGCAATCAGGCCGTTGGAGCGGATGTTGCTGAAGGCCGAGAGGCGGGTGCGCTTCACATAACCGCCACTGGTGAGCATCAGCAGCTGCACGTCGTCATCGAAGGCACTCACCGACACCAGGGAGGTGATCGCCTCCTCGCGCGGGATCGGCAGCAACTGCACGATCGGCGTGCCCTTGGCGGTGCGGCTGCAGATCGGCACCCGGTAGGCCGGCACCGAATACACCACGCCGCGGTCGCTGAACAGCAGCAGGGAATCGTGGTCGTTGCAGCTGATGAACAGCTTCACCGCCTCCTCACCCTGGCTGCGGGTGCCGGCCTTGCCGCGGGTGCCACGGCTGGTGGCCTCGAACTCGCTCACCGGCATCCGCTTGAGGTAGCCGTTTTCGGTGAGCAGCACCACCGATCGCTCATTGGCGATCAGGTCGATGTCATCGAGGCCGCCCTCCAGGTCGAGGATTTCGGTGCGGCGGGGGGAGTTGTAGCGGCTGCGGATCGCGTGGAGCTCTTCGACGATCAGGCCGAGCACCCGCTCCCGCCGCGCCAGGATGTCTTGGTAATCGGTGATCTTGGCGAGCAGGTCCTCGTGCTCCAGGCGGATCTTGTCGGCCTCCAGGGCGGTGAGGCGCCGCAGCTGCATCTGCAGGATGGCGTCGGCCTGCACGTCGCTCAGGCCGAACTGATCCATCAGGCCCTGGCGGGCTGAGGCGGTGTCGGCGGCCGAGCGGATCAGGGCGATGATCGCGTCGAGGTTGTCGAGGGCGATCAGCAGGCCCAGCAGGATGTGGTCCCGCTCCTCGGCCTTGCGCAGCAGGTAGCGGGTGCGCCGCTCGATCGTCTCGACCCGGAAGTCGAGGAACACCTCGAGCAATTTGCGCAGGGTGAGCAGGATCGGCTCGCCCTTCACCAACGCCAGCATGTAAGCGTTGAAATTGTTCTGGAGCGGCGTGAGCTTGAAGAGGTTATTGAGCACCACCTGGGGATAGGCATCGCGCCGCAGCTCGATCACGATCCGCATGCCGTCGCGGTCGCTTTCGTCGCGAATGTCGGCGATGCCTTCAAGTTTCTTGTCGTTGACCAGCTCAGCGATCCGCTCAATCAGCGCCGCCTTGTTGGTCTGGTAGGGGAGCTCGGTGATGATCACCGCATCGCGATCGGGCCGGCCCTTGGCCTCGATCGTTTCGATGTTGGCCACGCCCCGCATCGTCACCGAGCCGCGGCCGGTGGTGTAGGTCTCGCGGATGCCGCGGCGCCCGAGGATCTGGCCGCCGGTGGGGAAATCCGGGCCCGGGATGATCGCCAGCAGGGCCCGCTCCTCAAGCTCCGGATTGGCGATCAGGGCCAGCAGACCATCAATCAGTTCGGTGAGGTTGTGGGGGGGGATGTTGGTGGCCATCCCCACGGCGATGCCGGTGGAGCCGTTGAGCAGCAGCTGCGGAATCCGCGCCGGCATCACGGTGGGCTCCTGCTGGGAACCATCGAAGTTGTCGATGAAATCGACGGTTTCGCTTTCGATGTCCTCCAGCAGGGCGTCGGTGGTGAGCGCCTGCAGCCGCGATTCGGTGTAGCGCATCGCGGCGGGCGGGTCGTTGTCGACCGAGCCGAAGTTGCCGTGCCCATCAATCAGGGGCATGCGCATCGAGAAGTCCTGGGCCATGCGCACCAGGGCGTCGTACACCGCGGTGTCGCCGTGGGGGTGGTACTTGCCCAGCACCTCGCCCACCACCCGGGCACATTTCCGGTAGGGGCGGTCATTGGTGAGCCCCAGCTCGTACATGGCGTAGAGAATGCGCCGGTGCACGGGCTTGAGGCCATCGCGGGCATCGGGCAGGGCCCGGCCCACGATCACGCTCATCGCGTACTCCATGTAGGAGCGCGACATCTCATTGCGGAGATCGGTCTGGATGATCCGTCCGTCGGATTCGCCGGGACTGTTTTCGCCGGGTCCGGTGGGATCCGCCATGCACGACCGCCAGGGATTCCTCCTACTTTATCGAATCCCGCTCCCCTGCCATCCCGGCGGCCCTAGACCGGTGGGGTGGGCCTCTGTCCAGTGGGTGGAGTGGGGCCCTGGCCAGAGCTTGGACTGGGTCCGTGGCCAGAGCTTGGAGTGGGTCCCTGGCCAGAGGGTGATCATCGCCGCCACCCTGGATTCGCTCTCATGGAACGGAAGGGGAAGCGGCCATGGCCCCACGCAGCACCTCCGCCGATGGGCCGCCGCAGAGGGCGCTTCCCGATCTGCCCCGCCGCGGTGAGGAGGAGTTGCGGGATCGCCAGCGGCGCGGGGTGTTGCGGGTGCGGGTGGCCGCCGATTTCCGCCGCCTGGTGGCCGAGGTGGGGCTGGCCGAGGCCTACGGCGCCACCGATGTGCTGGTGGCGGCGGAGGCCACCTTCACCGACCAGGCCAGCCTGGTGCTGAACCTGGGGCCCACCGATCCGCCGATCCGTCCCCGGGAACCCCAGATCGATGGGGTGGCAGCCCTGGCCGGTGGGTCCGGCAGCGATCTGGTTCTCCCGATCGGGGGGGGCGATGGTTTCCGCCACAGCGGCGCCCAGGCGCTCGCCACCCTGCTGGCCGGCGGCAGCGTGGAGCTGAGCGCCGCTGGCGACCCCACCCCGCTTCAGCCCCGACGGGAACTCCACACCCGCCTCGACCTCGAGCGGATCGGCAACGGCCGGCTCCTGCTGCACCGGGGCATCGTGGAGAACGGTGTAGTGGCGGTGAGCAGTGCCGAAGGGGTGATCCACTCCGCCTGGGGCCCCTTGCTGGGACCCTTCGGCAATGCCCTCTTCAGCACCTCCGGAGCTGACAGCATCGGTCTGGTGATGCCGGGTCTGGCCCTCCTGGGCCCGGGTTCGCCCGTGTTGGTGGGTGGGGGTATCGGCTGGGTGGTCGGCACGGGTAGCGCCCACCAGCCCCAGCCCCGCAGGCTGGCCAGCGGCCATGCCCGCAGCCCCGGCGCGGTGGCGGCCCTCAGCGTGGACCTCCATGCCCTGGAGGGCCGCTGGGTGCGCGCCTGCCAGTTCGAAGGTCATGGCAGTGCCCTACTGGTGGCGATCGCCGCGCCGATCCCGCTGCTGGATGGGCCCACAGCCTCCCAGGCCGCCACGCCGGATGCGGAACTGGAGGCTCCGGTGCTCGATGTTTCGATCCCGCGCCGGATCAAGCCCAGCTTCGGCGGGGTGTCGTACGCAGCGCTGAAGGCCGGCGCCATCGTGGTGGATGGGAACCGGATCCCAGCGGCCCCCTGCCACAGCCCACGACTGGCCCAGGAGCTTGCCGAGGAGCTGGCGGAACGGCTTCGGGCCGATCGCTTCCCGCTGCGGCTGCCCCTGCTGCCCCTGGCTGCCCGGCCGGCCCTGATCCCGCTCGAGGCCTGAGTGATGCACTTGATCGGATCCTTGTCAGGGCGGGGCGTTGGCGGAAAACGGCCGTAAGCTCCGCCCAGATCCTTCGCCCCCCATGGCCGAGACCTCCGATATCCCCGCTGACCCCGCTGAAACTCCACCGGCGGAGGCGGCGGCCCCCCTTCCTGAGCCTTCAGGAGAGTTCCTAGATGGTGCAGAGCAAGCGGAAGTGAGCAACCAATCCAGCTGGGTGGACAGCGGCAGTCCCGCGGTGGTGGGCTCCTATGGCACCCCGGCCCCATCAGCCTCCGCAGAGGCACCAGCGCCAGAGGTGGCCGCTCCAGCTGTGTTTGTGGCGGGCTACGGCTCGGCAGCTGCGGACTCGCTGCCAGAACAGCCATCCCCTGAAGCTCTTCCAGCTGTGTTCGTGGCGGGCTACGGCTCAGCAGCCTCAGAAAGCGCACCGGCTGGCGATGAGGCCTCCCCTTCGTATACCACCACCGCAGCGTCAACAACTTTTGGAATCGCACCTGGTGCGGAACCCGCGGCGGTGAGCCCGGCGTTGGTGACGGAAGCCACCCCGACGCCAACTCTTGAGGCCCCTTCCCACCCTTCCCAACAGCCGGAACCCCCCGGCATCGCCACCAGCATGGTGGTGCCGCCGCTGCCCGCAGGCGAGGCGGGCGAAGGCGGCGAATGGGAACTGCTGCGCAGCAAGGTGAGCACCTGGTTCGATGGCGCCGATCTGAAGGGTCGCTGGGAGAGCCTCGGCGGACCCCTGCGGGCCGCTGGTCTGCTCCTGGCGGCGGTGGTGCTGCTGCGGCTCTACTCCGCCCTGCTCGAGACCCTCGGGGACCTGCCCCTGGTGCCCCGCCTGCTCCAGCTGGTAGGCCTTCTAATCGTGGCGCGCTTCGCCCTCACCAAGCTGGTGCGCAGCAGCGAAAGGGACCGGATTCTGACCAGCTGGGGTCAACGCTGGAACGACTTCCGCGGCCGAGTTTAAGACCATCCGGCGAGGAGGCGAGGGGACCGGTTGATAACTTGTGCCGATTGCATCCATCCCGACGGTGACCATCCAATTGGGCCGATCCCGCACCGTGCGCCGTGCCTACGGCATCGATGAGATCGCCCTGGTGCCGGGGGGCCGCACCGTGGATCCGGCCGTCACCGACAGCAGCTGGAACCTGGGGGGCATCGAGCGCGAGATCCCGATCATCGCCAGCGCCATGGATGGGGTGGTGGATGTGGGCATGTGCGTGGAGCTCACCCGCCAGGGCGCCCTAGGGGTGCTGAACCTGGAGGGCGTGCAGTGCCGCTACGACGACCCCAACCCCGTGCTCGACCGGATCGCGGCGGTGGGCAGGGAGGAGTTCGTGCCGCTGATGCAGGAGCTCTACAGCCAGCCCGTCCGGGAGGACCTGATCCGCCAGCGCATCGCCGAGATCAAAGCCGGCGGCGGCATCGCGGCGGTCAGTGCCACCCCCGTGGCGGCCCTGAAGTTCGGAAGGGCAATCGCCGAGGCCGGCGCTGAGCTCTTCTTCGTGCAGGCCACGGTGGTGAGCACCGAGCACATCGGCCCCGAGGGCCAAACCAGCCTCGATCTCGAAGCCCTCTGCCGCGATTTCGGCGTGCCGGTGATCATCGGCAACTGCGTCACCTACGAGGTGGCTCTCCAGCTGATGCGGGCCGGAGCCGCCGGCGTGATGGTGGGCATCGGCCCCGGAGCGGCCTGCACCAGCCGCGGGGTGCTGGGCATCGGCATTCCCCAAGCCACCGCCGTGGCGGACTGCGCCGCCGCCCGTGACGAGCACTTCGAGGCCACCGGCCGCTACGTGCCGATCGTGGCCGACGGCGGCATCGTGACCGGGGGTGACATCTGCAAGTGTCTGGCCTGCGGCGCCGATGCCGTGATGATCGGCTCGCCGATCGCCCGGGCCAGCGAGGCGCCGGGCCGCGGCTTCCACTGGGGGATGGCCACCCCGAGCCCGGTGCTGCCCCGCGGCACCCGCATCAAGGTGGGCACCACCGGCAGCCTCGAGAAGATCCTGCGGGGACCAGCCAGTCTCGATGACGGCACTCAGAACTTGCTGGGCTGCATCCGCACCTCGATGGGCACCCTCGGGGCCCGCACCGTGAAGGAGATGCAGCAGGTGGAGGTCGTGGTGGCCCCCTCCCTGCTCACCGAGGGCAAGGTGTATCAAAAGGCCCAACAGCTCGGCATGGGCAAGTAGGGATGCAGCACATCGGCACGGCCGGTCGGTCGCACTGCCGGAAGCCACGATGGCGCTACCCTCAAGGATGTGGGGGCTACGGCTCGCACACTCCTCACACCCCCCGGCCCGGCGCGCCCGGGCTTTTTGTCTTCTCCCTCCCGGAGCAGCTGTCCCGGGCACGACAAAGCCGCCAGTTTGCGGATTGAGCTTCAGTCTGCGAGTTGGGCTTCAGTCCGCGGCATGGTTTTTCCCTCAGCCCCATGGTCTTGCGCCGGCGCCATGGTCTTGCGCCTGCGCCATGGTCAAGCTCTGGCATGACTTCCCGCCTGAGCCATGGTCTTGACGTTTGCGTCATGGTTTTCTGCCTGCGTCATGGTTTTCTGCTTTGGCACAGTTTCGCGCTTGCGGCATAGCCGCCGGGTTGTGGCATAACCTTTCGCACCCGACAAACCCTCCGCCCGCGGCAAGGCCGATGGGGTTGCCCCCGCGTGTCCGAGACGCCATGCAACGCTCGGTTTCAACCTGTGTATGCGGATCAACAAGGTTGCTAGATTCGCAACAATGCGAACCAGCCCGGTATGTCCAGCTCCGCCGCCGTCACCGACGCCTCCTTTGACCAAGACGTCCTGAAGAGCGACGTGCCCGTGCTGGTGGATTTCTGGGCCCCCTGGTGCGGCCCCTGCCGCATGGTGGCTCCGATCGTCGATGAGATCGCCAAAGAATTCGAGGGTCAGATCAAGGTGTTCAAGCTCAACACCGATGAGAACCCCAATGTGGCCAGCCAGTACGGCATCCGCAGCATCCCCACCCTGATGCTGTTCAAGGATGGGCAAAAGATCGAAACCGTTGTCGGCGCTGTACCCAAGACCACCCTCCACAGCACGATCAACAAGTACGTCTGACTCCTGAATCCCACCCACCGGCCCTGACACTCCCACAAAACCCGGAACCCTCCCACGGCCGAAGCCCGCTTGAGGTTCTGGAGGAACAGATCCAGGGCCACCCGCAGCGGCGGCTGATCGAAAAAGCCGTGGTCTCGCTGCTGGAGGTGGCGCGGCGCGAGAGGGAATTGTCGGAATGGCGGCTCATCAGTGGCGCCCTGGCCGACATCAGTGAGGCCCTGGAGGTATTCCAGCCCCACCGCAGCGTGCGCAAGATCAGTGTGTTCGGCTCGGCACGCACCCGGTTGGAGGACCCCTGCTATGCCCTGGCGAGGGACCTGGCCGCTCTGGCGGTGGAGGCTGGCTTTGATGTGATGACCGGGGCCGGCGGTGGGGTGATGGAGGGGGCCAACCGGGGAGCGGGCTGCGACCACAGCATCGGTCTGAATGTGGATCTGCCCTTCGAGCAACATCCCAATCCCTACGTGAGCGGCTGCGGCGGCCGTCTGCTGTTCTTCCGCTACTTCTTCACCCGCAAGCTCTTCTTCTTGCGGGAGAGCGATGCGGTGGTGGTGATGCCGGGAGGCTTCGGCACCCTCGATGAACTCTTCGAGTGCCTCACCCTGATCCAGACCGGCCGAACGCCGCCGATCCCCCTGGTGCTGCTGGCTCCCCCGGGGGATGACTTCTGGACTGTCTGGCGCCAGAACGTGCACCAGGAGCTGGCCAAGCGGGGCCTGATCTCACCCGAGGATGGCGACCTGGTGATGGAGGCCTCCTGCGCCTCTGAAGCGGTGGCCCTGATTAGTCGGTTCTATCGGGTGTTCCACAGTGCCCAGCCGGGGGAGGATCGAATCGAGCTGCTGCTCAAGTCGCCAATCCCGCGCAGCCTGCTTCCCGACCTCAACGACCACTTCCATGACCTGCTCGACAACGGCGCGATTCAGGCGGGCGAAGCCTGTGACGACAACGGCATCCTGAGGCCCTGTCTGCGGCTGCGCTTCGACAAGCGGCGGATTGGCAGGCTGGTTCAGCTGATCGACCACCTCAACGGGTTGGACCTGCCGGAGGCCACCCCCCTGGAGCAGCCCGGTTGTCGCTTCACCCCCCAGGCCAGCCACGCCTGACCCCCCAAGCAAGCCTGATCTCCGCCATGCCTCGCCTCGGACTGATCGATTACGGCATGGGCAACCTGCACTCGGTGCAGCGCGCCTTTGAACGGCTCGGCGCCGCGGTGGCGCCGATTCACGACGGAGCGGCAATGGCGGGATGCGATGCCCTGGTGTTGCCGGGGGTGGGCGCCTTCGATCCGGCCATGGAGCGGCTGCGGGAGGGTGGTCTGGCCACCGCCCTGCAGCGGGCCTGCGCGGCCGGCCAGCCCCTGCTCGGTATCTGCCTGGGCCTGCAGCTGCTGTTCGAGGCCAGTGATGAGGGCCAGGCCACCGGTCTGGGCCTGCTGGCCGGGCGGGTGAGAGCGCTACCGCGCTCGCCGGGCCAGCCGATTCCCCACATGGGCTGGGCCCCCCTGCTTCCCGCCGAACCGAGCCCCCTGCTCCCGGCCGAGGAGCCGCCGGCCTGGGTGTACTTCGTGCATTCCTATGCCGCCGATCCCACCGATCCAGCCAACGTGACGGCGCGAGTGGACTGGGCCGGCACCCCGGTGACCGCTGCAATCTGGCAGGGGCACATTGCGGCCTGCCAGTTCCACCCCGAAAAATCCGGGCCCGTGGGCGAAGCGATGCTGGCGCGCTGGCTGGCCTGGCTGGGAAAGCCGTGAGTCTGCGGCTGAGCGGAGGGCGGCGGCTCCAGAGCCCACCCGGGGCAGTGGCCCGGCCCACCGCCTCACGGGTGCGGCTGGCGGTGATGAACCTGCTGGCTCCGCGGCTGGGGGGATGCCGTTGGCTCGATCTCTGCTGCGGCAGTGGCGTTATGGCCTGCGAAGCCCTGCAGCGCGGGGCGGCGGCGGTGGTGGCGGTGGAGCGCGACCGGCGGGTGGCAGCCGTGGCCTTGGCCAACCTGGAGCTGGTGGCCGCCTCGCTCGGAGCTCCGGCTGCCGTGACGGTGCACCGCAGGGAAGTGGTGCAGTGGCTGGGCTCCGAAAACCCCTCCCCGTTCGACGTGATCTACTGCGATCCTCCCTACCGGGCGGGGCTCCACGGGGCCGTGGCCGAAGCGGTGATGCGGGCAGGGTGGCTGGCGCCGGAGGGGGTGCTGGTGTGGGAATGCGGTAGTGATGCCCTGCCGTCAGTACCGCCGGGGTGGCTGGTGCGGGACCAACGCCGCTACGGCGGCACCACTCTGATGCTGCTGGAATCGGAACAACAGGAGCAAGCCGGAGGAGGCGTTACGCCGGTGGGCCGGGAACCGCAGCGTCCGGCCTCAGCCGCCGAGGGCACCGCCGCGGCGGTACTGGTTCCAGGCGGCCACGAACAGCCCCACCAGGGTCACGGGGATCAGTCCCAGAACGATGCCGCAGAGGAGGGGTTCAATCATGGCCAGCAGTCGGATGGTCGTTCAGGCCACAATTCTCCCACGGCCGGGGCTTCCCTGGCGACCCATCGCCACCATCCGTGACCGGCTCCCCCCCTCCCTTGCCGAATGGCCCCGATCTGGGGGCGATCGCCAGCGGCCAGACCGCTGCCGGGATGGCAGCGGCTGCCACACCCAATCGCCGCAGCCTGATCACCGCCCTCGTGGTGCTGGCCGCCGTGGCCTGCGCCGTGCTGGCGCTGGTGCTGCTGCAGGTCTCCCGCAACGACCCCTACACCAGGGCAACCCTGGATCGGGTGGGGTCGGTGGAGGATGGCGGTCGCCTGTTCCGGCTCAACTGCGCCGGCTGCCACGGCCTGGCGGCCCAGGGGTTGGTGGGTCCAAATCTCCACGGGGTGAATCGCCGCAAGAACGACCGCCAGCTGATCCAGCAGGTGGTGAGCGGCCGCACGCCGCCGATGCCCCGATTTCAGCCCGATCCCCAGGCCATGGCCGACCTGCTGGCCTTCCTGCACAGCCTTCCCTCCTGAGGCGCCGCCGATGAGCCTGCAGGTGGTGCTGGTGGAGCCTGCGGGTCCGCTGAATGTGGGCAGCGTGGCCAGGCTCTGCGCCAATTTCGGCATCGACGGTCTGAGGCTGGTGGCACCCCGCTGCGATCCCCTCGGCGAGGAAGCAAGGCGGATGGCGGTGCATGGGGTGGAGCTGCTGGAGCGGGCCAGCCTCTGGCCAACCCTGGATGCCGCCCTCGCCGACTGCAATCGGGTGGTGGCCACCAGTGGCCGCCTGGAGGGTCCGCCCCTCCCCCTGCTGCCCCCAGCCGAAGCCCTGGCCTGGCTGCTGGAGGGATCCGCTTCATCCCAGGCCGATTCGGTACTCCAGCCGGCGGGGGCGCCGGGCGCCCTGGTGTTCGGCCGGGAGGACCGGGGGCTGGCCAACGGCGAACTGCTGCAGGCCGGCCGGCTGCTGCAGATCGGCACGGGCCCCTCCTATTCCTCCCTCAACCTCTCCCATGCGGTGGCGGTGGTGCTGCATGAGCTGCATACGCTTCGCCGGGGCGAGCGGTCGTTGGCCGCCTCCGCTCTCCCGTCAGCGGCAGGGGAGGCCACGGTCTGGGCCGATCCCTGCCGCCGCCACGATCTTGAGGCCGCCCTGGCCGATGCCGAAGCCCTGCTGCTGGAGGTGGGCTTCCTGCTGCCCCACACCAGCCGGGCCCGGATGGCCAAACTTCGGGCGCTCCTGCAGCGCGCCCAGGTGAGTGAGGGCGAGGTGGCCCTGCTGCGAGGCATGGTGTGCCAGTTGCGCTGGGCGAGTCGTCGGCGGGCCTGCTCCGGGTCCGACACCTAGCGTCGAGAACCCATTCGCTCGACTACCGATCGTGAGTGCTGGCCGCCCGCCCCGCCGACCCTGGCTCCAGCCCCTGCTGCTCCTGTTGCGGCTGGGCGTGATGGGGGTGGGGCTCGGGGTGCTGGTGAGCACGGCCCTCAAGACCCTCGCCCCCCGGCTAGCCCAGGGCAGCGTGGGTGTGGCCAAGCTGGATGCGTCGCCGCGGGCGGTGGTCGGCAATGGCCTGGCCCTTGGGCGTTTTGATCCCCGCACCGAACTCACCGCCCTGAGCCGGGAGTGGGCGCGGCTGGCGGCCGCCCAGAAGGGGCTCACCGCCTCCGGCTTCCTGCTGGTGCTCGACGACGGCCGCTATGCCCAGCTCCAGAGCGACCTGCCGATGCCGGCCGCCAGCGCGATCAAGAGCCCGATCCTCTTGGTGGGCCTCGACGAGTTGGACAAGGGCAAGGTGCGCTGGAACGAACCGCTGCCCCTCACCAAGGACGTCATGGGGGAGGGGGCCGGCTGGATGGCGAACAAGCCCCTCGGCACCCGCTTCCCCTTCTTCGAAGCCGCCACCGAGATGATCCGGGTGAGCGACAACAGCGCCACCAATCTGCTGATTAAACGACTCGGAGGCATCGAGACGATGAATCAACGCTTCCAGGCGCTGGGCCTGCCGGCCACGGTGCTCCGGAACTGGCTGCCCGACCTCAAGGGCACCAACAGCACCAGCGCCCGCGACCTCGCCCGCACCATCGCCCTGGTGGACACCGGCGAGAAGCTGAGCCCCCGCGCCCGCGACCTCTATCGCGAGATCCTCTCCACATCGAACACCAACACCCTGATCCCCATGGGACTGCTGAAGGGTCTGGGCAAGGGCCAAACCACCACCGATCCCGATGACGACCTGCTCGCCGATGGGATCACCGCGTACAACAAGACTGGCGACATCGGCATCGCCTACGCCGACGCCGCCCTCATCCAGCTGCCGAACGGCCAGCGGGCTGTGGCGGCCTTCCTCGTGAAGGGCCCCTTCAATGACCCCCGCTCGGCTGAGCTGATCCGCGCCATGGCGGCCACGGTGTCGCGGACGCTGGTGGGCAAACCATGAGCACCCTGCCGGCCGCCCCTGCCTCCACCGCAGCCGGCCCGTTGCCGTCGGCCCGTTCCGGATCCGCCCAGCGGGGGGCGATCCTCGCCATGGCCCTGCTGGCTGTGCTGCTGGCCCATCCGGTGGCCGCCCAGGATGGGGAGGCTGCCCCGGCTTCTCCCGCCGCAGCTCCCCCCGCTCCAGCCGCTCCCGCCGTGCCCACCAGGCCCCAGAGCGCCCCCACCGTGCTGCGCCGCCAGCGGGTGGAACCCCTGCCGGGGGGCCTGGATGGGGTGTTGCTGGTGAACGACAACAACCCCGAGCTGATCCGCAGCGAGGGGATCCTGCTCTCGGGCTTCGATCCCGGCCGCGGCTGGGATGGTCGGCCGCTGGGGGTGAGCGCCGCCCACCTCAACGTGCCCCTGTCCGGCGGCTTTGAGCTGTTCAGCCACCACGTGTTCGCCGGTAAGCCAGAGCGCCTCGATTCCACCCTCTGGTTGGCGGTGGTGGGTGCTCCGCGGGGCCCGGCGGCGGTGAAGCTGCGGCTGCGGGGCGGATCCACCGCCCTCTCCCAGGCCACCGCGGTGGGCCAGAGCGCCGCCCCTTTTCTGCCCCTGCCGCCCCTGATGCTCCAGGAGAGCACCCAGCCGGTGTGGTCGGGTCCCGGCAGCCGGGTGGCCACCGAGCTGCTGCAGCGCAGCCGCAGCCCGGAGCTTCCGGGTGAGTGGAGCCTGCCGGCGGGGATGCTCACCCCGCTGGTGGTGCTGCCCCTGCCGGTGCGGGGCCTCGATCCCCTGCTCAACGGCCGCAACCTGCAGCTGCGCCTGGCCAGCGAGGCCCCGGTGGATCTGGCCGTGCTGGCGGCCTTCGGGCCGAACGACCGGCCGCCAGAGGCGGCCGTGTGGAGCCGGATCCTCGACGGGCCCCTCAGCCCGAAGGAACACCTGCCCACCCCCCGCGGCGCCAGCGGCCCGATGATCTACTCGCGGGTGAGCGGCGTGCAGGTGGGCAGCACCTGGCGGGGCCGGATCACCGATCCAGGCAGCTCCGTGCTGGCGGCCAGCCGGGCGCCGATCTCCTGGCCGATCGCCTCGCTGGCGAAGGGCAGCCTGGGCACCGGCCAGGTGCAGACCGCCGAGCTCAAGGCCTTCTATCCCGGCACCGCCTGGGCCGCCCACGGCAACTACGGCGTGACCTACGAGCTCAGCCTGCCGCTGCGCAACGACACCGCCGCCCCCGTGAAGCTCCAGCTGGCGCTGGAGTCGCCCCTCAAGCACGACCAGCCCCTCGGCGGCCTGCGCTTCCGGCTCACGCCGGCGCCGGCGGTGATGTTCCGCGGCACGGTGGAGGTGGCCGGCCTCGATGGCGCCGAGGGGCGGCCGGTGGGTCGCCAGGCCTTTCATCTGGTGCAGCGGGCCGGCCAACAGGGTCCAGCCCTGGGCACGGTGAGCCTGGCGCCGGGCCAGGAGCGCACCCTGCAGGTGCGGCTGATCTATCCGGCCGATGCCACAGCGCCCCAGGTGCTCAGCCTGCTGCCGGCCAGGGCGGCACTGCCCGGCTCCACGGCCGGGACTGCGGGAGGCCCGGCCCCCGGATCCGCCGCGCCGGCAGCCGAAGCGGCTGTGAAACAATCCCAATCACCGCCGTCAACCGCTCCGTGAGTCAGCCCAGGAAGCGCAGGGTCTTCCCCTTTACCGCCATCGTGGGCCAGGAGGAGATGAAGCTGGCCCTGCTGCTCAATGTGATCGACCCGCGCATCGGCGGCGTGATGATTATGGGCGACCGGGGCACGGGCAAGAGCACCACGATCCGCGCCCTGGCCGATCTGCTGCCCGAGATCGACGTGGTGGCCGGCGACCCCTACAACAGCTCCCCGGAGGATCCGGACCTGCAGAGCGCCGAGGTGCGCCAGCGGGCCGAGCAGGGCGAAGCCCTTGGCACCGAGAAGCGCCAGGTGCCGATGGTGGACCTGCCCCTGGGCGCCACTGAGGACCGCCTCTGCGGCACGATCGACATCGAGAAGGCGCTCAGCGAGGGCGTGCGGGCGTTCGAACCGGGCCTGCTGGCGAAGGCCAACCGGGGCCTGCTCTATGTGGATGAGGTGAACCTGCTCGACGACCACCTGGTGGACGTGCTGCTGGATTCGGCCGCCTCGGGCTGGAACACGGTGGAACGGGAAGGGGTGAGCGTGCGCCACCCGGCCCGGTTTGTGCTGATCGGCTCCGGCAACCCGGAGGAGGGCGAACTGCGCCCCCAGCTGCTCGATCGCTTCGGCATGAGCGTGGAGGTGCGCACCGTGCGCGATCCGGAGCTGCGGGTGCAGGTGGTGGACCAGCGCACCAGCTTCGATGCCAACCCCGACAGCTTCAACGACGCCATTCAGGCTGGCCAGGACGCACTGCAGGAGCTGGTGGTGGAGGCCCAGCAGCGGCTGCCGCAGGTGGCGATCGACGACGACCTGCGCATCCGCATCTCGGCAGTGTGCGGCGAGCTGGATGTGGATGGCCTACGTGGCGACATTGTGACCAACCGCGCCGCCCGGGCCCTGGCCGCGTTCGAGGGCCGCACCGAGGTGACTGACGACGACGTGGCCCGGGTGGTGGCCTGCTGCCTGCGCCACCGGCTGCGCAAGGATCCGCTCGAGCCAATCGATTCCGGCGATCGGGTGGTGAAGGTGTTCTGCAAGGTGTTCGAGCGGCCCCTGCCGGCGGGCGAAGCCGACCGGCGGGCCTTCGAGCTGGCCCTGGCGGGCTGAGGGGGCTGGGCACCCCCGTGCCGTAGAAACAAAAGGGTCAGGCTGCCCCCATGGCCATGGCGTAGGCCTTCATCCCTCCCCATGGGCCTTGACCCATCGCTGCACCACCGGAGCGAGCAGCCCAATTCTTTGCAGCACCGCTGTGAACAGATGGCAGCCGTGCTGGTGAATGCGGGCCGGGTTGTGCCGGCGTTGGAGACCGATCGGGACGGTCAGTTGCAGGCGCGTTGGTGGCCGCTGCCCGCAGCCGCCGACCGCCCCTGGCTGGAGGCCATGCTGCCGGCGGACGACCCTGGCCAGCCAGCGCCTGCTGGCCAAGGTCTGAGCCGCTGCCGTGGATCGCTGCGTGCGGCAGCGGCTGCTGCATGGGGCAGCAGCGGCTCCAGGCCGTCTCAGCGGAGCTCCAGCCTGCCGGAGGCCTGGCTGACGGCCCTGGCCAGCGAGGATGACCTGCTCTCCAGCACCACCGTTCCCGCAGCAGCCCCCGCTGCCGTTACCTCCACTGATGCTGCGGCCCATACCGCTCCTACCCCCGCCCTCACTGGAGACGCTGAAACAGCCCTGCTACGGGCCGTCGCGGCCTGGGTGCGCCAGGGGGTGGCGGCCAGCGGCGAGCTGCAGCTCTGCCTGCGCTGCCATGAACCGCCCGATGCTCGCCGTCGCCGCTGGCTGGTGGAGCTGCTGCTGCGCCCGGCCGCCGACCCCAGCCTGCTGGTGCCTTTGGCCGCCTTCTGGGCAGGCGAGAGTCCCTTTGCGGCCACGGCCTTTGAGGCGGTATTAGCCCAGCTGGGACTGCTCACCCGCCTGGCCCCCGAGCTGGCCCTCCTGCTGGAGCAGCAGGCCCCGGCGGCCCTCGAGCTCGATGAAGCGGCCCTGGTGCAACTGGTGACCCAGCGCTCCTCCCTGCTGGCCGAAGCCGGCTTCGCCCTGCTGCTGCCCAGCGGCCTGCGCCAAGGCCAGCGGCTGGGGGTGCGGGCCCGCACCCTGGCTGCGCCCGCCAGCAAGCGGGGCAAGACGACCCCGGCGGGGGGCGGTGCCGGCCTCAATTTGAATGGGATGGTGCAGTTTGAGTGGCAGGCGGTGCTGGGTGATCGGCCCTTGAGCGCCGCCGAGCTGGCCAGCTTGGAGCGGGCGGCGGCCTTGAAGCGGCCGCTGGTGCGGCTACGGGGCCAGTGGAGCCTGGTGGATGCGGCGGCGGTCGCCGGTCTGCTGCGCCTGGCTGGCCAGCGGGCCGAGGCCAGCGGCGCAGACCTGCTGCGCAGTGCCCTTGGCCTCGGGCAACTGGATCTGCCGCCGGAGCTGGAGCTGGCGGGGGTGGAGGCTTCCGGGCCGCTCGGCACGCTGTTGGCGGGCGATCTGCACCAGCGCGCCGAGGCCATGGCCACCCCAGAGGCGTTCCGGGGTGAGCTGCGGCCCTACCAGCAGCGGGGCCTGGGCTGGCTGGTGTTTCTGGGCCGGCTGGGGCTGGGGGCCTGCCTGGCGGATGACATGGGCCTGGGTAAAACCGCCCAGCTGATCGCCTCCCTGCTGGCCGAACCGCTGCCGGCGCCCACCCTGGTGGTGGCGCCGGTGACCCTGTTGGGCAACTGGCGGCGGGAGCTGGAGCGCTTCGCGCCGAATCTGGTGGTGGGGTTGCACCACGGCCCGCAGCGGCCGCGCACGGCGGCAACGCTGCGGCGGGAGGTGCAGGATCTCGGCCCCGGCGGCGTGCTGCTCACCAGCTATGGCGTGCTCAGCCGCGATGCCGCAGCCTTGGCGGAGCTGGGCTGGGGCCGGCTGGTGTTTGACGAGGCCCAGCAGCTTAAAAATCCTTACACCGCCATGGCGCGAGCCGCCGCCGGCCTGGATGGCGAGCGCCGCATTGCCCTCACCGGCACGCCGGTGGAAAACCGCCTGCATGAACTCTGGGCGCTGATGAACTTGCTCAATCCCGGCCTACTGGGCAGCCTGGCCCAGTTCCGCCAGCGCTTCGCCATCCCGAACGAGCGCGATCAAGATCAAGCGGCGGCCGAACGGCTGCGGGGCCTGACGGGCCCTTTTCTGCTGCGGCGCCTGAAGAGCGACCGGGCGATCCTGCCCGATCTACCGGGCAAAATTGAGCAGATTGAGCTATGCCAACTGAGCGAAGAGCAAGCCACTTTGTACCAGGCGGTGGCCGATGAGCTGCTGGAGCAGGCCGCCGCCAGCGATGGCATCGAACGCCAGGGTTTGGTGTTGGCGGGTCTTACGCGACTCAAGCAGGTGTGCAACCACCCCGCCCACTACCTGGCAGACGGCACCGATCTGGCCGGCCGCTCCGGCAAGTTGGCCCGCTGCGAGGAACTCATTGACGCGATTTTGGAGGCCGGCGAAAAGGCGCTGCTGTTTACGCAGTATTCGAATTGGGGCGAACGGCTGGCGGTCCACCTGGCCCGCCGCTGTGGCCGCGATCCGCTCTGGCTGCATGGCGGCCTGGGCCGCAGCCAGCGCGACCAGCTGGTGGCCCGTTTCGGTGAGGCCGATGGCCCGCCGCTCTTTCTGCTGTCGCTCAAGGCCGGCGGCACGGGCCTGAACCTCACTGCCGCGTCGCATGTGATCCACTACGACCGCTGGTGGAATCCGGCCGTGGAAGATCAGGCCACCGACCGTGCCCATCGCCTCGGCCAGCTGCGCTGCGTGCATGTGCACAAGTTGGTGTGTGGCGGCACGGTGGAGGAGGGCATCGATGCCTTGATTCGCGGCAAACGGGAGCTGGCGGAGCGGGTGGTGGCCAGCGGCGAACAGGCCCTCAGCCGCCTCTCCACAGACGAATTACGCGAGTTGATTCGGCTGCGCCCATCGGAGGGGAGGCGATGACAGCTGCGGGTGGATCGGCTCGCCAGGATTCGACGCGGTCCGCCCGGAGGGATCTGCCTGAATCGGCTTCGACCCGCCAGGGCCAGCGCGCACCCCGTAAACACCGCGAAGCCCTGGCCAACCAGTGGTGGTCCCAGCGGTTCACTTCGGTGTTGGAGGGCTATGGGCTAGGACCGCGGCTGGAGCGCGGCCGGCGCTATGCCCGCGGCGGCCGGGTGAAGGAGTTGATCGTGAAGGCGGGCCGGTTGGAAGCCCGGGTGCAGGGGTCGCGGGCCACGCCCTATCGGGTGAGCGTGCGCAGCGAGGCGGCCAGCAAAGCCCAATGGCGCAGCCTGGAGCTGCTGTTCGCCAGCCGGCTGGGCTGGGCCGCCCAATTGCTGGCCGGTGAAGTGCCCGCCAACCTGGAGACGGCCTTTGCCGAAGCCGGTGCGGCCCTCTTCCCGCGCCGCTGGGCCGACCTGCAGGTGCGTTGCGGCTGCCCCGACGACGCCGAACCCTGCAAACATATCGCCGCCGTGCTCTATGTCTTCGCCCAGCAACTCGATGGCGATCCGTGGCTGCTGCTGGCCTGGCACGGCCGCGATCGCCAGACGCTGCTGCAGGCGCTGCAGCAGGGGCCTCAGGGGGCGGCGGCCAGCGGCGACAAAGCTGCGGGTCAGCAGGTTCGGGGCAAGAGGGCTGGGGGTAAGGGCGCTGGGGGAAAGAGTTCTGGGGGAAAGAGTGCTGGGGGCGCCCAAGATGGGGGCGATGGGGCGCCGCTTTCAGAGGCTGAAGCGTTGCCGCCCTGGTGGCCTGCGGGGCTCAGGTCTTGTCCGGATCCACGCCTGCAGCGTCCCGATCCCCTGCCCCCCGATCCGCCGGAGCGGGCGTTGCAACGATTGGGGCCGCTGGAGCTACCTGGAGCGCCGCCGGATTGGCAGGAGCGCTTGGCGGAGATGTATCGGAAGTTGGTGGGGGAGGCGTGAATGAGGCGAAGCCCGATGGGCTCACCTGGATCGGGTCGCACCGTGAGGTGAGGTGCGCTGCATTGCGCAACCCCGATGGAGTAGTCGGCGGCGATCTGTCCTGGATCGTCTTGCGGCCACTGGTCGCCTCCATCGCGACCCTGGTCTTGAACTCGAAACTGTGGGTGCGGCGTTTGCTCTACTCCTACGGAGAAGGCTTCACCTACCCTGGGAGCCCCCCTACAGCAGCGATCGCACGTTCGCGGTCTCGGGCTCGGAGAAGGGCGCGGACGTTCGTGACCAGCCGCACCAGCCGCACCTGCAGCGCCGGATCACCGGGGGATGGGTTGTCGCGATCTCGGTCGTGACCGCCGCCGCAGAGCGAATCCTTCGCGGCCGAAGCTCTGCCCCAGGTGCAGCAAAGGCTCCAGCGCCCCTGGTGCGGCCCTGCACCAGCCCCCACAGTGGGGCGTATCCAGCGAACAGGCCCCCTGGAATCCCCTGACGACGCCCTGGCAACGGCCCCATGATCATCCTCGGCATCGACCCGGGCCTGGCCCGGGTGGGCTACGGCGTGATCGAGGTGCAGGAGCGGGCTCCCTGGCGGCCGGGGGAGCCTCGGGCCGAACCAGGAGTTCAGCGCCTGCTGGACTGCGGCATGATCCGCACCGATCCGGGCCGGAGCGAAGGCGAGCGGATGGTGGAGATCGCCACCGACCTGCGCTGGCTGATCCGCCGCTGGCGGCCCGAGCTGGCGGCGGTGGAGAAATTCTTCTTCTACCGCTCCAGCACCACGATTGCGGTGGTGCAAGCCAGAGGGGTGGTGATCATGACCCTGGCGCGCTTCGCCATCCCGGTGGTGGAGTTTCCGCCGATGCAGATCAAGCTGGCCCTGGCCGGCCATGGCCACGCCGAAAAGGATGAGGTGCTGGCGGCGGTGATGCGGGAGCTGAACCTGGAGCATCCCCCCCGGCCCGACGACGCCGCCGACGCCCTGGCGGTAGCTCTCACCGGCTGGTTCCAGCGATGAGCGGCCCGGGAACCGCAACCGTGGCGGGTGAGGGGCTGCCGCCACCGCACAACAGAGCAGCACTGCGGCGCCACTTCCGGACCCTGCGGGCGGCGGCCCTGGCCGTTGCCGAGCCCGGGATCCTGGCGGCGGCGCGGCGGGAACTGCCGGAGCTGCTGACGGCACACCATCACCTGGGGCTCTACTGGCCCCTGCAGGGCGAGCCTGACCTGCGGCCCCTGGCCCCGGCCCACCCGCATCTGGCCCTCCCCGCCGTGGATGGGGATCCGCCCCGGCTGCAGTACCGGCCCTGGCGGCCTGGCATGCCCCTCACCCCGGACCGCTACGGCATTCCGGCACCCCCGGCGCCTCGCCAGGACAGCAGCACGAGCGATCGGCCCGAACACGAGCTGGAGCTGGCGAACGCGCTTGAGCAACAGCCCGAAGCGCCGCCGCCACCGCCGGCTTCGGGCCAGGAGCTCTCCCCCCACGCCCTCGCTCTGCTGCTGGTGCCGGCCCTGGCCTTCGATCCCCAAAGCGGCATCCGGCTGGGCTACGGCGGTGGCTGGTACGACCGGCTGCGGGCCGATCCGGCCTGGCGGGCCGTGCCGGCCCTGGTGGTGCTGCCAGCCGCCTGCCTCTGCGACAACCTGCCGCGGGAACCCTGGGATGTGCCCTTCCAGGGCTGGCTGGATGAGCATGGGGTGCACGGCTGTGCTGGCCGCTCCGCTGGCAACCCGGAGAGTGGCCGGCCGTCTCCCACCTGCTTGTAACGCATCGCAGCAGCTTTCTCACCACGGCCGGGAATTTGCCAGGATCAATGGGTTACGTCCCTGCGTTTCCTTGGAACCTCTCCGCACCGCCCCCTGGAACGCAGCTCCACACGCAGCACCACACGCAGCCTCATTCGCAACCCGTCCGGCAGCCCGCCTGTTCTCGGATCAGAGCGGCAGTTCCGCCACCCCCAAGGCGCTCACCGCCTCCGAACGGGTGATCGCCGCCGAACTTCAGGCCCGTGGCCAGACCTGCGACGCCCTCTCGATGATGGTGAGTTCGGTGGCCAGAATGGTGCAGGCCGGCCGTTGCAGCGAGAATCGCTGGAATGCCGGCTGACCCCGGCTCCGGTCTCCCCCTCCACCCGTCCACCATGCGCCGCCCCCTCCTTCCTTTTTTGCTCGGAGCTGCAACCCTGGTTCTCGCCCCGGGCCTGGTGCGGGCCCATGCCATCCAGAGCGACCTCACGGTGGTGGGTCATGCCCACAGCCACCTAGAGGCCGGCCTTCCGGCCGCGGGCAGCAAGCTGGAACTGGCCAGCCACTTCTCCACGGGCCTGCCCGCCCGCGATGCCAGCGTGCGCCTGATTCCGGCCCAGGGGGGAACCCCGATTGAGCTGGGCCGCACCAACGCCGATGGCCGTCTGGCCTTCGCCCTGCCCGCCGGCACCGGCCGTGATGCCGAAATCCAGGTGGATGCCGGCGCCGGTCACCGCGACTGGATCGCACTCTCAGAGCTGGGCCGTCCGGCCCGTCAGGCCGCCCTGCCCTTGGGCCCCCTGCGCGGCAACCTGCTCACCCTGGCTCCCCTCGCCGCCCTGGGCCTGCTCGGTGGCCTGGCCCGCCTCAACCGCCGACGCGGTTGAAGGGCTCCTCCGGCATGGCGAGCACCGGCAGCCCAGCACTGGATCGCATCGTGGAGCGGCTGGGCGCCGCCACCGACCCCAAACGCCGCTACGAATACGTGCTCTGGCTGGCCAAGCGCCTCGAGCCTCTGCCCGAGGAGCTGCGCAGCGAGGAGCGCAAGGTGCGTGGCTGTGTGTCCCAGGTGTATGTGGTGGGCGACCTGGTGGAAGGCAAGCTCCACTGGCAGGGTGATTCCGATGCCCAGATCACCAAGGGGCTGCTGGCGCTGCTGATCGAGGGCCTGGAGGGGCTACCGCCCCAGCAGGTGGTGGCGATCGATCCGGCCTTCATCGCCGCCACCGGCCTGCAGGCGAGCCTCACCCCCTCGCGGGCCAACGGGTTCCTCAACATTCTTCGGGCGATGCAGGCCCAGGCGGCGGCGTTGGCGGCAGGGCGAAGGGCTCCGGAGGAGGCCAGGGGCGAGCCGGGCGGCGGCGGCGAGGGATCGCCCGGGGGCGGCGGCAAGGGTTAAGGGGCTGGGCTCCGCCCCCTGGGGCCTGCCCCAGGGGGCCCCGCGCTCAGGGAGTCCGCTGCCTGGCACCGATCTCGCCGCGGGCCAAAGGCACCGCCGGCCGATTTCTAGGATCAGGGAATTGTGGAATTGGGCCCCATGGCGATCGGTGTTGGCCTGCTGGGGCTGGGAACGGTGGGGGCGGGTGTGGCCGCGATCCTCACGGGTCCGGAGGGCCGCCATCCCCTGGTGGCTGAACTGGCGCTGCGCCGGGTGGCGGTGCGCGATCTCGACCGCCCCCGCCCCCTGGAGCTCGATCCGCAGCTGCTCACCACCAGCCCCGAGGCGGTGATCGACGATCCCGCCGTGGAGATCGTGGTGGAGGTGATGGGCGGCCTGGAGCCGGCCCGCAGCCTGATCCTGCGGGCGATTGCCGCCGGTAAGCCGGTGGTGACCGCGAACAAGGCGGTGATCGCCCGCTATGGCGAGGAGATTGCCGCGGCCGCCGCCGAGCGCGGCGTGTATGTGCTGATTGAGGCGGCGGTGGGGGGCGGCATCCCGATCATCGAGCCGCTGAAGCAGTCGCTGGGGGGCAACCGCATCCAGCGGGTGAGCGGCATCATCAACGGCACCACCAATTACATCCTCAGCCGCATGGCCGATGAGGGCGCGGCCTATGGCGACGTGCTCGCCGATGCCCAGCGGCTGGGCTACGCCGAAGCCGACCCAGCCGCCGATGTGCAGGGGGGTGATGCCGCTGACAAGATCGCGATCCTGGCGGGCTTGGCCTATGGCTGTCCCGTGGCCCGCGAGGCGATCGCCACTGAGGGCATCGATCGCCTCCAGGCCAGGGACGTGGCCTATGCGGCCCAGCTGGGCTATGTGGTGAAGCTGCTGGCGGTGGCCCAGCGGGAGGGGGAGGGTGAGCCGCTGCCGCTCGATGTGCGGGTGCATCCCACCCTGCTGCCGAAGAGCCACCCGCTGGCGGGGGTGCATGGGGTGAACAACGCGATCCTGGTGGAGGGCGATCCGGTGGGCCGGGTGATGTTCTATGGCCCGGGCGCCGGTGCCGGCCCCACGGCCTCGGCGGTGGTGGCCGACATCCTCAACATCGCCGGCATCCGCCGGGCCACCGGCTCCCAGGCCGGGGCGCCCCTCGATCCGCTGCTGGCGGCCAGCAGCTGGCGCCGCTGCGAGCTGGTGGATGGGTCCGCCACCAGCCACCGCAACTACGTGCGCCTGCAGACCCGCGATGAGGCGGGCGTGATCGGCCGGATCGGCACCTGCTTCGGGGAGGCGGGGGTGTCGATTCAGTCGATCGTGCAGTTCGAGGCTCGCGAAGGGGAGGCAGACGGCGGCGCCGAGATCGTGGTGATCACCCACGAGGTGCGCGAATCAGCCTTCCGGTCTGCCCTGGCGGCGATCGAGGCCCTGGAGGAGGTGCAAACGGTGGCGGCCTGCCTTCGCACCCTCTGAAGCGCCGCGGCAGCGCCGGGTCCGCACGGCTGGCGCAGCGGTGCGCTTCACCGGCAGGAAGCTGTCTTGGTATCCCCATGAACAGCCTGGTCCGCTCACGATGAACCTCACTCCTGTGCTCCAGTAGAAAAGCTTAAGAACATCAGCAGTTCATCGTTCCGTTCTTCATGGACCTCCAGCAGGGCATCTGCATCCGCCTTGAGCCCGGCCGCATCGACGATCCCTCCATTGAGGCCGCCGTGGCCAGCGGTGGTGCGGGCCACGGCGGTGGATCGAAAACCGCCTTATCGGAGCAGCTCTACCAGGTGATCGGCGTGGACCAGAACGGTGGCCGCTGCTGGCTGCGCCGCTGGCCCCTGGCCCGCCGTGGTTCGCCGGTGTTTGAGATCTCCCTGCAGCAGCTGCAGGAGCACCAACCCCACCGCCCCCTTCCCGCCGGCCGCTACGAAGGCTGATCGGGGGCGATCACAAACGCGAACACCTCGCCCTCGGGATCTCTTGCACCGGCGTGATCAGAACGAATCCGTGTCCATGGAGCCAAAGGAGAGCTGGTCGTTGAACGCACCGCTGGGCGGAGGGCCTGAGCCGGCACTCTCTGCGGGGGGAGGGATCGCCGCAGGGGGCTGACGGGGCAAACGCGGCTAGGGAATCGCGGCACGGTTGGATGGCGATGGACGTTTTGATTCAGCTTGCTTCAAATTTACAGCGAATTGCTTCGCAAGTGCAGCAGACGCGAGGGAGCTTTGTTCGGTTTGTTCTGTACAATTTATCTCTAAACTGTTTCTGCTCTCGACAGGTTGCTGTTCTCAGCCTCTCGTTGATCGCAACAGTTTAAGGATCCCTCATCACTTCCAGTGTCTTTCGGAATTGATGCAAGGCTGACGCCATGAAAAGCTCCCTCCAGGCGATATCATTGCCGGCCATTTTGCGCCGCTGGCATGCACTCGATAATCGCAATCTATGGTCTCTGCTGGTTGGCTTGGTCGCAGCTTATTTGTTGCTGATCAGCATGCTCACCCAGCCGCCGGTTGTGGTGCTCAATCTGGTTCTGGTGCTGGGCGGGGCACTGTTGGTGCTCCATGCCCCCCCCACCGGCTGGCAGCCTCGGCCGGGACGCATCGGGCGTTGGGTTGGCGTGGCCTTGCTGGTGGCCATGCTCTGGTTCGGCCAGCGCCTGATGAACTCGGATTTCATCTCCAGCCTGCTGCCCCTGCTGGCCGGGATTGCACTGGCCCTGCTGGCGGCGCCGGTGGCCAAGCTGCGTTCCTTCCTGCCCTCATTTTCGGTGCTGGCACTGTTGCCAGTTGTCCGTGCAGTGGGATCGCTGACTCCACTAGGCCCCCTAACGGTGGCGACCGCTTGGCTCACCCAGCAGATGCTCACGCTATCCGGTTATGCAGCAGAGCAGGTTGGAAACTCGGTCCGCCTGAAGAGCGGCGGGGTCATCGTGAATGGCTCCTGCGCAGGTCTTGATATCCTTTTGCAGCTCATGCTCGTGGCTGTTATCTTTGCGCTGGCGTTTCCGATGCGCCATCGCTGGCACAACGGCCTGATGATCGTGGTGGCTCCCCTGATCGGGATGGCCGCCAACGGAATGCGCATCACGCTGTTGGCCTTGTTGATCACCAGCAGCCTGCCGAACAAATGGTGGTGGTTTATGTTCTTTCATGATCACTGGGGTGCCCTGATCTTCAGCGGTCTTGGCATGCAGCTGTTTGTGTGGCTCTACGTGTATTCGATGGCGCGGCAGGTGGCCGCCCTGGGGACCCGATGAGCAGCTCCTCGCAGCCGAGCGCTAACCAGAAGCGCGATCTGGGCGCCTTTCCCCTGAGGCACCTGCTGGCCGGCCTGGCGCTGCTCACATTGATGGTGACGATCGAGAAGGTGGTGGGGCCCTCGGCCCCCATGCCAACAGTCGAGGCCCCCGCCAGCATGGCTTTGCCGGGCTACCGCATCAGCACCCTGCCGAGCTCGGAGCCGCGGTGGGGCCGCGATCTCAGCTTCGGCACGATGCGCCAGTTCCGCCTGGTTCCGCTTTCGGGTGAACCGCCGTTGACGTTGACCCTGCTGCCGATGAGGAGCCGCACGGGCACGAAATTGAGCGTGACAACGCTGGGGGGCGAGGACCTGGGCATGGAAGCGGTGGCCACTTTGGTTCCGGGCTTTGCCATGCAGGAACAGCGCATCGTCTTTCAACCTGTCGCCAAGGCTGGGGGCTCGCTGCCCCAGCCCGATCAGATTGCCCTGGGGCGCGGCGCGGCGGATCCAGCCGGCAGCACCACTCGCCTGCAAACCTGTCTCACCCGCTCGGGATTGGCAGTGTTTAATGGTGATCTCCTGCGGATCAATTTGGCCACGGGCATGACGGACAGCCGCTGGTCGGCGCCCCTCCTGCTGCGCGTACTAGGCCTCCAACAGGCCCGCTATGAGTGCCTGGCGGTGCAGTTGGAAGGTGGAGTTTCCGGAGGTGGCAAGGGTGGAGGCGGGAGTGATGATCGCCAGCGGCAGCTGGAGAGGGTGTGGAAGGAACTGCGGGGGGTGTTGTTGAGCGGTGAGAGAGCCTGAGGAGGGCTCCTGAAACAATTGCATTAGAATTGCATAAAAAATGCCCCCGCCATTCGCGGGGGCCCTGGGATCCGAGCTGGGATCCTCAACCCATGGAGAAGGTCTTCAGCTGGGAGGAGAATTTCCGCAGCTTGCGGATCGAACCGAAGGCCGCACCGACGCCGAGAAGGGGCAGGGGAGCGGGAACTTGGTTGTATTCGTTGGCAAGGTTGTCAACCAAGTTACCTGGCTGGGCAGACCAGGAATCCTTTACGTATAGAGTGCTGGTATAAGGAGGATGAGCATAACCCGTATCAGTGACATTTGTGGTTAGCTGAAGAGTGTCATATATTATGCCTGTGATTACATCATTAACTGCATCATAGCCTGTGCCAAAGACTTTTGTAATCGTTGTGTCAGCATCCCTGGCCGAAAGCAGATCGACTCGATTAAACCATTCACGGCATTCAACGAGATTGCAATCCGGTGTCCCTGGATTTTCAATTTGAATTTTGTAAGTTAGTGAACCGGCGTTGAGGCCTGTGTCATCAGGGTTAAAGTCCAGATCCACATGCCAAGGAGTAATGTCTGCAGGAACAATGCTGAACTCCAAGTCTGAAACTTTGGAACCGAGCACACCGGGAATGCTGACCCATTTTAAAAGCGTAACCTTTTTGTCGCCAATGAGAGGTGAGGTGTAGAAAGGATCAGTCTCAGAACCCATGCCATTGGCATAATTGTATTGATCAGTACCAGTGCCTGACGTAAACTCCCATTTAGTTGATTGGCCTGTTGTTCCAGGGGCGGGAGCTGCAGGGCTCCAACCATCTGCCTGCGCCGAGCCAGCGCCGAGGGTGGAGAGGGCGGCGCCGCCCAGCAGGCCGGCGGTGAGGAGTGTCTTGGAGAGCGTGGTGGCACGCAGCCTGAGCTTGGTTCTGGTTTCGATCATGGCTATCAAAATTAAGGGCTTGTGAAGGTGAACGGATCCAGAGGGATCAGGGTCCAACTGCCGGAACAGGAGGCCCTGTCACAATAACTTAATTCAGGAATTTTCGTGTCTTCGTAAGATCAGTAATGCTCACATGGTGCGGTTTCATGAGCCCCGAGCGCCAAACTCTGTGTGATAAACGCTACTTCAATACTGCAGGCTGCAGCATTCATGCAGCGAACTGCACCGCTGATGCTGTGAACAAAGTCGATTTGCAGTCCATTTGCCCTAGCAGCCACTGCCGCCGAGAATCCCGCCCCCCGCAGCCCCACCGCGGCACAGCAGCCACGGCCGGCCTGCAGGCCTCCGCTGGTTCGCGGAGGCAACAGGGCAAATCGACCACTTCACGCACTCAGCATGAATCGATGCCCTAAGGAACGCCCTCAGACCAGGCGTGCCCCCTTGATCCGGCTGCGAATCCGTCGGCTGAAGCCGAAGGCAGCACCGGCGCCGAGCAGGGGCAGGGGGCCGGGGACGGATGAAGTTTGGGTGTAGGTGTTGCTGATCGATGAAACACCTCCCGCATTTTGAACTAAGACCCAGGAATCCGTCACGGCAATAGAGGTTCCGGACAGGGGTACCGGTCCAATCTCAGCGCCATCTACAGATATCAAAACAGGATCGCCGCCGCCTGCTACCGTTTTGGTTACTACTTGGCCTCCGCCTTGATGGTCTACGCCAAGTTCGACATTTGCAAACCTATAACCCGCAATTATACCCGCTGGGGTGATATCAAGATCGTATGCATAGGATCCTGTTGTGGGAGGCGGAATGATGGGGTTAAAGTTTATGTTAGCCGAGTACATCTTAAGGGGAATAATTTCAATGAAGGAGAAAATTCCGCTTGCTGAGCCTGCTGACGTCAAGTCAAGATTACTTAAGGTCTTGTCTCCAAGGGTCCATCCATTCATCCAGTCGATAGTATTGCAAGAGGGGTATGCGGTTGAGGTGCCAAAGGAGCAGTCAAGTTGTGAGGACGCCTGCGCCGAGCCAGAGCCCAAGACGGAGAGAGCCGCGCCGCCCAGCAGGCCGGCGGTGAGGAGTGCCTGGGAGAGCGTGGTGGCACGCCATTTGCGATTGCTTTTGAGCATGGAGATGAAAGTTTCAGGGCTGGTGAAGATGAGCAGATCAGAAGAGCCATGCTTCAAGTTGCTTGAACAAGAAGGGCTCTACAGAAGCCTGCGCACCACACCGTAAAGCGGTTTAACGGTGTGAAATCAGCACCTCATCGCAATCATCAGGAAAGCCGATGAGCAGCGAATCATCGGCGGCCACAAGTGTCACGAGTCGCGCCATTGGTGCTGCATCCTCGCCAGAGTTTGCCGTGGAACGTGCCGCGATGAAGCTTTTTTGCCGACTCGTTTCGCATTCATTTCTGCCTCCTATGTATTGATTCACGCACACCAATCACACCAAATTGATGCGGCGCCTTCGCCAGCTCCAGGTTCGATCGCGCCCCACCCCACGCCTCCTCAGCCGCCGCCGCAGACAATCCCGTCCGCCGACCCCCTTGAATGGGCCTGTTTCGAGCATCCGGGCTTGCCTCCCGCCACCGGCCAGATCGTGCCCGCCGCGTCCCCACCGCCCTTGTCGCCAGCTGCCGCGATGGGGCTGATTCCCCGTCTCCGATGCTGTCGTGGAAGCGGCGCCGCTGCCGCAGCCCCTGCCAGCGGCGGCGCTCCGCCAGCAGTGCCGCCTCCTGGCCGGTCTGCTCGCCCTCGCCCTCGCCTAACTCACCACCGCCTGCGCCAGACCCATCCCGCCGGCACCAGGCTGATCGTGGCCAGCAAGACCCGCATCGATTGGCTCGATGCCCTCGCGGCTGTTGCCACTCCCTGCGGTGGGATCCGGGCTGGAGGGTTCCGCGAGCCTGGTGAAATCGCCCAGCGGGCGATCAGCTCCAGCACACCACCGGGAGGCAGGAAGACGCTGACCCCGATCGAGGACGGCAGGAAATGCGGCTTGGCGGGACAGCCATCGCTGGGGCCGCCATCATCCCCGGCGCCCCCAGACTTGTAGGCCTTGTCCTTGCTGCGGGCCCTGCGCTGATCGACCCCATCGAACCCGGCGAAATCATCGTCGGCGGTGTCGTCGCAGCGCAGGGAGAGGTCGGTGGTGGTGGGAACGAGAAAACCGGTGATGTACCAGCTGCTGGGCAGACGATCGAGCGCTTCTCTCTCCAGCCCCTGGCCAGCGGCGGCGAGGGCCTTGAGCAGCCGCTGGGTGGGCCCGATCAGCTCCAGCTCCAGGGAGGTCACCAGCTGGCCACGCACCTGGGCTGAATCGGGGCCTGCAGGAGGAAGGGAGGGTGCACTCATGGGCGTGAGTCTGGCAAGACCGAAACACCTGGCAACCGGCGCTGCTGCGAAGAACGACCAAGCCAGCCGCTACCGTCATGACATTGTCTGGCAGGCGGGGCTAAGGTGGCTGGAGAAGGTGCAGTCATGACGACATCCCCCTTGCGGAGCGAAAAACTGGACCTCCGGCTGACACCAGGGGCGAAGCAAACCCTGCAACGGGCGGCGGCGGCGGCGCAGCGCAGCGTGACCGATTTCGTGCTCGAAAGCGCGCTGGCCAGCGCGGCCGAAACGCTGGCCGACCGGCAGAGCTTCCAACTCGATCCAGAGCAGTGGGAGGTATTTGTGGCAGCTCTTGATGCCCCACCCGAGGTACATCCTCGTCTGGCGCGGTTGCTGCAGGAACCGAGCACGGTGGAACTAGGTGTTGTTGAATCGCCGCCTGCCCGTGGTGCCGGGTGAGCCGGTACCGGATTGAGCCACTGCAGGCCAGCCATGCCGTGGAGGCTTTTGATTGTGGCGACGAAGCCCTGAACCGCTTCTTGATCCGCTTTGCCTTGGCGAATCAACGGGCCCGGGCCAGTCGCACCTACGTGGCGCTGGCGGGGGATGCGGTGGTGGGCTTCCACACCCTGGTGGTGGGTGAGGTGAGCCCGGAGCAGGCCCCCGAACGGTTTTGCAAGGGGTTGGCGCGCCATCCGATTCCGGTGATGGTGCTGGCCCGACTGGCCGTGGCGGTGGATCACCAGGGTCAAGGGCTTGGCGCAGCCCTGCTGAAGGACGCGATCGGCCGCACGTTGGCGGCGGCGAACATCGCCGGCATCCGCGCCCTGGCGGTGCATGCCAAGGATGAACGGGCGCGAGGGATTTACGAGCATTTCGGTTTCCGGCCCTCACCGAGTGATCCGCTGCACCTGTTTGTGTTGCTGAAGGATTTGCAGGCCATGACCGAGAAGTGAGCGAGTTGTGGGGTCGTGGTCATGGCGCCAGGACATCATTCAGCCGCCCTGCGATCATCCGCCGCCGCTCCGCCACCGTCGTTGGCGATCAGCTCGGGATTTACAGTATGTACGTTCGTTCCTGCTCAGCGAAAGCGACGACAACGACCTCACCTATTTCCTGCTGTCCTAGGTGAAGGTGATCCAGCAGGCCATCGCCAGCCTGCATCCCTACCTGGAACGCAAGGCTGGCGAAGTGGGGGCCCTGCAGCAGCGACTGGAGGGGATGGAAGGGCTGAACCATCGCCAGCTTGCCCTGCTGCGCCATGCCCTGGGCCATTCCGGCTTCCGCTATTCGGTGCTCTCCCACCAGAACAGCCATGGCGTGAGCCATCAGACCGCCCGCAGCGATCTGGAAAAGCTGGCGACCTGTGAACTGCTGACGGCGGGCAAGGACGTACGGCGGGAGGTGTTTCGGGTGCCCGAGGATCTGGCGATGCGGCTGCCGGGCTGATCAGGTGGCAGGGGTTTATGGGGTTTTATGGCTCAGTCATAAAACCGGCTGTGAGCGAGCCAGGAGGTGAGCTCCGGGCCGCTGGGCGTATCAACCAAGGGCGCGACCTTACGATGACGGAAGCTGTCGCACAGGCCGCGGCCTCCGCAAGTCATACCCCTCACGGTGAGGCTGGACCCCGAGACGGAGCAATGCCTCCAGGACCTCCAGGCTGACACCGGCCAGGATCGCAGCTCCCTGATCCGCGAGCTGATCCTGGAGCGCTGGCAGCAACGGCAACCCTCCCCATCGATCAGCCAGCGGCTGGGCGGCCATCCAGCCCACTTCCTCGACACCATGCCCGCCGGCAGCGCCGAGCGCTCGCAGCGGCGCCAGCTGCTGAATCAGTGGCTGCAGGCACGGCGGATGGAGCGCCGCTGATGCGCAGAATCCTGGTCGATTCAGGCATTCTGCTGAGTTACTACCAACGCAACGAGCCCCTGCATCAAGCGGTGGTGGCCTTCTTTGATCAGACCTCGGCTGAACTGATCACCTCACCGATCTGCATCGCCGAGGTGCTGTGGTTGCTGGGTGACCCTGGTGATGCGCGGGTGCTTGCGGCCCAGAACCACCTGCTCGGGGCGGTGAGTCGCGGTGGGATTGAGGCCGTCAATCTGCTGCCGGAGGATTACGGCCGGATTGCGGAACTGAACGTTCGTTACGCCGATCTGCCGGGTGATTTCGCCGATCTCACCCTGGTGGCCCTCTCAGAGCGGCTGAATGTGAAGGAGATCCTCAGCCTTGATGGAGATTATGATGTCTATCGGCGCTTCCGGCGGGATGCCTTTTCGCGGGTGATGCTGGGCTGAGCTGGGCCTGTAAGTCGACGAGCCTCCATGGATTGATCCTGCTGGCTTGTTCTTGAACGGTTCCGTGGTGGATTGGCTGAGTGTTTGAAGTCGCACGTGAAGACTGTGGCATGTGGAGCTAGTGCCGGTGCCTGAAGCGAGCCCCTCACAACCCCAACCCCATCTGCTCGGCCTGCATGGGCTCAGTCTCGCCCACCTGACTGGCCTTGGCCGGTCGGCCCCGCCCCTTGCCCCCTGTGCGCTGCCACCAACGGCCCTGCTCGCCTTGGCGGCCTGTTTCGCCCCCTTGCTGTGCAACCCCATCGCCACCTCCTCCGCATACCGCTCGGCATTCAGCGCAAGGAGCCGGGCAAGCACGTCATCCCGCAAGGCATCGGGCCAGCGGTAGCGCCAGGGGAGTTTGCGGCGGCCGCTGATGGCGCCGTAGGCCTGGAGCTGCCCCTGGAAATCGAGGGCATCGCCGGCATCCCAGAAGAACAGCTCGCCGCCTTCTGCCTTGGCGATCCACTCTTCAACAAGAGGGTTGCGTTCAGTCATACAACACCTCGCCATTATCCAGCGCTTCGTGGAAAATCGGATCCCCCCAGCGATAACGGGGCTCAATGTCTTCTGGCCTCCAAAGCAATAGATCAACCCAAAAATTAGGCTTGCAGATCCTGCGGATTTCACGACACTTAGCAAAATCGCGCCCTGCGTAAGGCATCACCACCAGGATGTCGGCATCGGAATCCAGGCGGGCATCTCCTCGCGCCTCAATCCCCTCACGGGTCGCAACTCGGCTGTTAACCGGCACGGGGGTGGTGGAGTTTGCCATCAGCACGTCAGCTCCAACAGGTCCAGACTAGCCATGCTGTCCCATACTGGATACCAATCTAGTAAACGGCGAGCCGCCTTGGCAAAAACAATCACGATCAGGAAGATTCCCGATTCGCTATACGACCGCCTCGTGGCTGCCGCCAAGGCACATCGTCGCAGCCTTGAAGATGAGGCCATGGCCTGCCTGGAGGCCGGCTTGGAGGGCCGGCCTTGATCGTGATCATTCCGCAGTTGCCATTGCTTCATCAGGCCACCTCCTGAGGAACAGCCTCCAGCTGTTCCACCTCCAGTGCGGCAAACCAATGCCGCAGGCAATCGCGCAGCGGGCCGGCCTGGTCGATGGCCCAGGCGCCATCCTGGCTGGGTTCGGGGTAGCCCTCGCCAGCATCGAGGTAGGCCAGGGCGGCCTGGGTGAGGATGGTCAAGGTATCGGGATCAGGGTCCCAACCAGGGATCGCCGTTCTCAGTCGTTCGCTCAGCCTGAGTAGATCACGGTCCTTGCGTGATGGGATCCCCAAGGCGATCATTGCGGCGCGTAAATAGGTCTCCAGGCAGCGCTGCACCTGGAACAATCCGCCCAGATACCCAGGCGGCAGGTCCGGCAGCAGCGTTGCCATCTTCCAGTGGCGTTCGGCGCGCTTGATCCATTCCTCCACCACCGGATTGCGCACCGGAACGGTTGGAACCATCGGCGAGATGGCAGCGGCTTCGCCGTGCAACATCTCGCCATGATCCAGTGCCTCGCGGATATAAGGATCTCCCCAGCGATAGCGTGGGGCGATCTCCTCTGGCCGACGTAGATGCAGATCCAGGGGAAAGTCGGGTTTGCAGGTCTCCAGCATCGCCAGCACGGTGTCGCGTGAGCACCCCTCAAGCGGCATCACCACGAGGATGTCGGCATCGGAATCCCAGCGGGCCTCACCGCGGGCCAGGGAGCCGAACAGGATGATCTTCTCCGGAGCGAACCGCTCCACCAGCCGCTGGGTGAACGCCTCCAGGGCCTCGCGGGTCACCATGGGGGCATGGGTGTCCGCGTTCACCATTGTCATGGTTCGACTCCCAGTCGATACAGGAGCCTCAGGCGCAGATCCAAAGCAATCTTCATCACCAAAGCAAGATCAATCTCAGGTTCGGGTACGTCGGGATCGGGGTACCGCAGATCGACGGCTGCCAGAGAGAGGCGATTGAGGTCGAGGCTTGTGGCTTGCCAGGAGTCATCGGCCTGATGCAGCAGCTCAGAGAGCTCACGCAGATTATGGGTTTTCGGAACTGTGGCCTGCAGCCTCATCAGCTCCGCCTTGAACAGCTTTTCAATGCACTGCTGACAGTGAAAACAGATGCTGCGCAACTTGCCTCCAGATCTGGCCAGGATCTGGGCGTCGTCCCAATCCTCTTCCGCGAAGCGAATCCAGGCTGTGATCAGTGGTGTGAGTTCAGCCATGCAGCACCTCACCATGATCAAATGCTTCACGGATGAATGGATCTCCCCAGCCATACCGCAGCTTGGCAGCTTCCGGCCGACACAACAACAGATCCACGGGAAAGGATGGATTACCTACTTCGAGCATCTCCAACCGCCGCTCGAATGAGCTGCCCTCAAACGGCATCACTACCAGAATGTCGGCATCGGAATCCCAGCGGGCCTCACCGCGGGCCAGGGAGCCGAACAGGATGATCTGCTCCGGAGCGAACCGCTCCACCAGCCTCTGGGTGAACGCCTCCAGGGCCTCGCGGGTGACGAGTGGGGCGGGGGTGGCGTTGAGGGCGTCCGTCATCGCGGGTCGTCGAGCCGATAGGGATGCACCACCCCCCCCAGCGCCAGGGGGAAATCCCGTACGTTGCGGGTCGCGAGGCTGAAGTCGCCGCAGCGGGCCGTGGCCAGGATGATCGCGTCGGGGATCTTGAGACCGTGCTGTTGACGCAGTACCACCGTTTCGGTTGCGATCGCATCATCCAGCGGCAGGCCAGGAAGCCCTCCAGCCAGTCGTGCACGCGGCAGGTTTCGCCCTCCCGGCAGCCCACCAGCACCTCGATCCAGGTGATCACGCTGATGTGGGGCTGCTGCTGCTGCTCCAGCCAGGTCAGGGCCACCGCCTCGCCGCGCAGCACGTCGATCAGGATGTTGGTGTCGAGCAGCAGCATCAGCGCCCGCTCCATTCCTGGCGCATCGCGTCCTGCAGGGCCAGGGAGCCTTCGGGGCGGTCGCGCCACAGACCGAACACCTCCCCATGGGCGGGTTGCTGCTGTTGCAACCACAGGCGCAGCGCCTGGCGGATCGCCTCGGCCCGCGACAGGCCGCGCTGGCGGCAGAGGGCATCGAGCTGATCGCGCTCGCGCTCGGGCAGTTCGACGATGGTGCGCATGGCGATTCGCTCTGGTGATGACGTGATCTGATGTCGTCATCGTAGAGGGGGCCTCCTGGGGCCACAGATAGATCGCCCCGGCCGGCTCCACCCGGTGGCCACCGCAGCGAGCACGGTGTCTTCCGGCCGCTGGGGCAACACGAAGTAGTGGCAGTACACCTGCGGTGAGCGCTGCAGGGTGCGATCGATCCGGCCGTTGCGCTGCTCCATCCGGCCCGGATTCCAGGGCACATCGAAGTGCACCAGCCGCTTGCAGTCCTCCAGCCGCACCGGGCGCCGCTTGCTGCCTTTGCTCGCCCGTTTCTCCAGCGTGGCCCTATGCACCTGCAGGGTGCGATCGAAGGCGGCGATCGAGCTGAGCAGCCTCTTCTGGAGGTTGGCGATCACCAGGTTCTCGGCGGCGCGCTCGCGCTTGCCGGCGGCGGCCAGGCGCTGGTTGCGCTGCTCGCGGTAGCGGCTGAGCAGCTCGGCCAATTGCAGCTCGGGCGTGTCTGAGGGAAGGCCATCGATCACCTCAGGCACGACCATTCGCTGGGGCAGCTCCACACCGATCTGGCGCAGGTCTTCCTTGAGCCGCCGCACCATCACATCCGCCAGGTCTTGCTTGCGCACATCGACACCCCGGCAAAAGCGGGTGGGGTCGAGGATCTCCAAAAGCGCCGAGAAGCTGTTGCTGTGGCCGTTGTGTGGCGTGGCCGAGAGGAACAGCTTGTGCTCAAAGCGCCCCGCCAGATCGCGGATCGAACGGGTGAGCTTGGAGTCGATCGCAAATTTCGAGCCGCTGGCCGGGGCGGCGTTGTGGGCCTCATCAAGGATCAGCAGCGCTTGTTTGCCCTCCTCGCCAAGCCAGTCGCGCAGCGGACCCGCATAGGCCTCATCGCGCACCAGCGCCTGGCTGAGGATGAAGCGGGTGTGGGTGGCCCAGGGGTTGATGCCCCAGCCCCGCTGCCGCCGCATCTCGGCGATATACTGGCAGTCCATCACCGCAAAGCCCAGCCCGAAGCGGCTCTCCATCTCCCCCTTCCACTGCAACACCACCGAGGGCGGCGCGATCACCACCACCCGGTGCACCTTCTGGCGCAGCAGCAGCTCCCGCAGGATCAATCCTGCCTCGATCGTCTTGCCCAGCCCCACGTCGTCGGCGATGAACAGGCTCACCCGCGGCATCCGCAGGGCCTTGCGCAGCGGTTCCAGTTGGTAGGGCTTCACATCGATCCCAGCCCGCAGCGGCGACTGGAACAGGCCCGGGTCGGTGCTGGTGACGCAGTTCCAGCGCAGGGTGTTGAGGTAGCTGCCGAACACCTGGGGTTGATCGAAGCCCCGCTGGCCCACCGTGTCCCAGGTGGAGGCGCCGAGCACCTGTCGATCCACCTCCCGCTCCCAGAACACCTCAAGCTTCTGACCGTTGGCGTCGTCGTCCAGTCAGGCCAAGCGCACCACGGTGTCGCCCTGCGGATTTGTCTCCGGTTCCTCCTCCACCAGCCAGCGGTGGCTGCGGCAGTGGACCACGGAGCCGGCGGTGGGGCTCGAAGGCTGGCTGATCACAGGCAGTTGCATCAACGTCCTTGTCGTTGTGGAGGCCGACTGGAGGTGGCACCCATCAGCGTCAGGTCATCCAAGAGGCCCCCAGTGTGGGCCACTTTTCAGCCCTTTCCTCCAGCCATCCCCTTCGCCAGCTCATCCTTCCGAGCAAAGTCGATTCCCTCCTCGGCTGGCCCGTGGAAATCCTTCTGGCCATCGCATCGGGGGGCAGCGCCCCCCCTTCCCCCGCTCCGCGATCTCCTCCGCTCGCCCAGGCCTGATCCTGTGATCAGGCTCGGGCCACCGGCACATCGCTGAGCCGGGTGGTGGCGGCCCGCGAGAGGTGATCCCGCCGCATTCTCCAGGCCGGCGCCAGGCCGCAGGCGGCCCACTGCACCGTGCCGCTGCCGTAGCGCCGGTTGATGCCGTCCACGGCGGCCATCAGGGTTTCGCGGCGGCGCTGTTGCTCGGGGGTCTGGGGCACCAGCAGGTGGTGCTGTAAGAGGGCCACCGGGTGGAGGTCCTGCAGGATCACGCCCGCCTTGCGCAGGGGTTTGTGGGGGCGGAACAGCCGTTCGGCCAGGGGCAGGGCGGCAGCCAGGAGCACGGCGGTGTCGTTGCTGGGCAGGGCCAGGGTGGTGGTGGCGGCGTTGGCGTAAAAGGCCGTGCCATCGAAGGGGCTGCTGCGCACGAACACGGTGAGGCTGCCGGCCCGCTGGCCCTGGCGCCGTAGTTTCTCGGCGGCACGGCAGAGATAAGTGGCCACGGCCTCCTTCAGGGCCGCCGCCGTGTTGATCGGGGTGCTGAAGCTTCGGCTTACGCAGGTTTCGCGCTTGGCGGGCGCCACGGAGGCCAGGGGCAGGCAGCGGCGACCCTGCAGCTCCTGCTGCAGCCGCAGGCCCACGACGCCGGCACGGCGGCGCAGTTCGCCCGGGGGCATGTCGCGCAGGGCGCGGGCATCGGCGATGCCCCGCAGCCGGCACCAGCGCGAGAGCTGGCGCCCGATGCCCCACACGTCCTCGATGGCGGTGGCGGCCAGCCAGGGATCGGGATCGGCCATGGCGGCGAAATCGAACACGCCGCGCTCCCGCCAGCGGGGATCCCGCTTGGCGATGCGGTTGGCCACCTTCGCCAGCACCTTGGTGGGGGCGATGCCCACCGCCACCGGAAGCCCCAGCTGACGGTGCACCTGGCGGCGCAATTCCTCGCCCCAGTCGGTGAGATCCTCGCTGCCGGTGGGGCGGTGCAGCAGGCCGAAGGCCTCATCGATCGAGTAGATCTCCAGCTCCTCCACCCAGGCCTCGAGGGTGGCCATCAGCCGCTGGCTCATGTCGGCGTAGAGGCCGTAGTTGGAGCTGCGCACGATCACGCCGTGGCGCTCCAGCTCGGCCCGCAGCTGGAACACCGGCGCCCCCATGGGGATGCCGAGGACGCGGGCCTCGGCACTGCGGCTCACGATGCAGCCGTCGTTGTTAGAGAGCACCACCAGCGGCCGGCCAACCACGGCGGGATCGAGCACCGCTTCGCAGGAGGCGTAGAAGTTGTTGCCATCGATCAGCACCAGGGCGATGCTCATCGGGCCAGGTGTCGGATGGCATGGGTCACCACGCCCCAGAGCTCCCCTTCCCCCAGGGCCAGGGTCGGATAGGCCGGGTGGGCCGCCACCAGCAGCCAGTGTTCATCTCGTCGCATCAGGCGTTTGAGGGTGAAGCCATCAGCCAGCCGGGCCACCACCAGCTGGCCGCTGCGGGGTGCGCGGTGGCGTTCCACCACCACCAGGTCGCCGTGGTGGATGCCAGCACCCACCATCGAATCACCGCCCACCCGCAACAGCACGGTGCGGGCCGGATCGGGGATGAGCAGGCGCTGCAGGTCGATGGCCGCCCCCGACCGGGGGGCGGGACTGGGCAGGGCTTCCGGCACGGGGCGCAACAGGGATCTTTGTCATAGTACATTTGTATTGCATAAACTGGTCTGGTCAGCGGTCTGATCGACGGGGTGGTCAGCGGCTGGCGCCATTCGATGGAGGCCTGGGTGGAGGGCATCGCTGGATGGTTGGCTCAAAGGGTTTCGCGCAACGCCCAACACGAGCTGCCGGCGGCCCCGGGGTTGGCTACTGGGAGGAGCTGGAAGGGATCGCCGGCGCTCCTGGATCGGTGAACGCTCGGGGTCGGGCCCGGTGGCGGCAGCGGCGCAGGGCGGCGTTTGGGCGCGCCGACAATCGGAACCTGGTGGAGAATCCCGGGATTGGACGGCCTCGTTCGGTAGAAAGGGGGGCCGGCCCGTGACCTCCCGGCCTCCGCTGCGACGACCCCGATGGCCCCGCCCCAGCCGCCTCCCAGCGGGCCTGATCATTCCGGTCATGGGCATGGTCATGGCCAGAAGCCGGCGGGCAGCGACCATGCCGACCACCCCCATCCGGCCGTGGCGATCCAGCGCCAGCCCCATCTCCGGCAGCATGAGCATCGCCCCGGGTCGGCGGCAGCCTTCCGCTGGAGCATCGTGCTCAACAGCGCCCTCTCCGGGCTCCAGCTGGCGATCGGGTTCGCCTTCGGCTCCCTGGCCCTGGTGGGAGATGCGGTGCACAACGTGGGCGATGTGGCCGGCCTGCTGCTGGGCTGGGGGGCCGAACGGCTGAGTGGCCGGCCCGCCAACCAGCGCTTCACCTATGGCTACGGCCGCTCCACCCAGCTGGCGTCACTGGTGAATGCGGTGCTGATCCTGATGGCGGCGGCAGTGGTGGTGGTGGAGGGGCTGCAGCGACTGCGCCAGCCGGTGGAGCTGGTGAGCGGGCCCGTGGCCTGGGCGGCGGCGGCCGGCATTGTGGTGAATCTTCTCTCGGCCCGCCTGTTCGGCAGCGACCACAGCCACGATCTCAACCGCCACGCCGCTGTGGTGCACCTGCTCACCGATGCGGCGGTGTCGGCGGCGGTGCTGGTGAGTGCTCTGCTGGTGCAGCTCACCGGTTGGGCTCGCCTCGACGCAGTCACCGCCATCGGCGTGGGCCTGGCGGTGGCCTGGAGCGGCTGGCAGTTGTTGCAGGAGGCGCTGATCGTGGCGATGGATGCGGTGCCCCATGGAATCGCCATGGAGGAGGTGGAGGAAGCCCTGCGAAGCCTGAGCGGAGTGGCTGCGGTACACCACCTGCACGTGTGGGCCCTGAGCACCTCCCAGAACGCCCTCACGGCGCACCTGCAGCGTGATCCCGGACTGAGCGACGACATGGCCCTGCTGCACGAAGCGAAGCAACGGTTGGCCAGGCTCGGTATCGCCCATAGCACCCTGCAACTGGAGCCCCTGGACCGTCAACCAGGAGGGGGTTGAGCCCTGCCCCGTTCGCATCCCCCCGGGTCAGGCGCGATCCGTGCCGGGCCGAGTCTGACGGAGAGTGGGTTTGGGCAAGAGACGGTCGTTCATCAGCCGTCTGGACTGGACGGGGGCATCAGGCACGTCGTCGTGTTCAAGATGAAGGAGATCGTCAAAAGCGTCGTAGAGGTCGCGCTCGGGTCCGCTGGCGCGGCGTGGCAGAGGATTTGTGGGACGCTTCGGCGCGGCTCGCCGGGGCGGAGCCGATGGGAGAGGGGAAGGCGCTCCGCGCTCAGCGGCGGCTGATGGGGGAGGGGCGCCAGGGTTGCTCTTGAGAGCAGCAGCAGCAGTTCCGGAACGCCGCCCAGGTTGGGCCACTTCCAACTCACGCAGCCGCTCAAGGAGGTGGGGAGGCACCGATCCATCGGCGCTGGCCTGCATCAGGGCTCGAAACAGATCCTCTGGGTTCTCCTCGATCTCCACCCGATGGCGGGGAGCTGTGTCGGCCTTTCTCGCGGCCGGAGGCGAGTTGGCCGGTTTAGGCGGCAACGGCAGTTTCTGAGGGAGGGTGCGACCGAGGGCCTCCAGGCGTTCACGGCTGCGGGCATCGAAGCTCATGGTCGGAGGGGGCGCTGGTTGGTGGGGGCGCGAGGCGGGCGGTCAAGCCGGGAGGAAGCGGATCAGGCGCAGCCGAGGGTGTCACGGGTGGCCCTGCCGCTGCTGGAGTTGGTGCCGCTGGCCACGGCACAGAGGCGCTTGAGGACGTCACCGCGCAGGGGCACGTTGGTGAAGTCAGCCCCGTCGATGCGCACGTTCAAAAAACGAGTGTTGAAAGCAAAGGCATCATCGAGGCGGGCGTTGCGAAGATCTGTGCCTTCGAAGACAGCCGAGTCGAGGGTGGCATCGCGCAGATCGGCGCCACTGAAGTCGGCATCCTGGAGTTTTGCTCCGAACAGGCTGGCGTTGCGCAGGTCGGCTGCGGCGAAGTTGGCCTCGCGCAGGTTGGTGAGGTTGAAGGTCACGCCGCGCAGGTCGGCCCCGTGGAAATCGGCGCCGATCAGCACCTGCTTGGCGTAGTCCATGGCGGCTAGGGCCGGTGGGACTGGCATCAGGATCGTCAGCGCCAGCAGCGTGATCGGGAGGGTCAGCAGAAGACTGAGCAACGGGGCGATTGTCCGCTGCGCCATCTGATGCCAGCCCGAGGCATCAGGAGTGCCGGCCTGCGTTCGGGAGCTGGACCGCGGGAACCGGGCTTCCATGGCGGAGTGGCGAGAGGCGAGTGGCCACAACTTAGGGGGAGCCGCTATGGCGCTGATCGAAGGGGACAGCGTCGATTCCGAAGAGGCGATAGGGGCGCCCAGCCCTCATCGAGGTGCCAAGCCGTGGAATCCGAGCGAGGGCCGCAGGCGCTTTAGAAGGCCAGTGAACCGTGGTGCAAAACCGCTGCGCAGGCCCGGGCGGGCAGGTGCTGCTTCGGCCGGTCCGAGCGCGGGAAGCCTCATGGGATGCGTTGCCGGCCTCGGCAGCACCTCTCCTTCGTGCCCTCCACCCCCCGCCAACGCCAGGGCCGCTGGGCCGAACAGCGGGCCCTGCGGCTGCTGGAGGCCCAGGGCTGGCGATTGGTTTCGAGAAACTGGCGCTGCCGCTGGGGCGAGCTGGACCTGGTCTGCGAGAAGCCGGGTCGGTTGTTGTTGGTGGAGGTGAAGGGGCGCCGGCCGGGGCACCGGGATGGGGCCGGAAGCGTGTCCTTGAGGGGCCGGCAGCGGCGGCGACTAGGCCGGGCTTGGGCCTGCTGGCTGGTGGACCACCCAGAGCGCGCCACCTGGCCGGTGGAGTTCGTGGCGGCTCTGGTGCCCCTGCCCCCGGCCGCCGGTGGGGTGCGGTGGCTGCGCCTGGAGGGTTGAGTGGGTGGCGGGGGCTGCTGCCGGCAGCAGCCCTGGGGAAAACAGCCGGGGACGCCCCTCAAGCTCTGGGGAGGGCGCCGTAGCAGTCTGGAGTTCCACCACCACCCATGCGATGACCTTCAGCGGCCACCGGGCCCGCAAGCGTTTCGGCCAGCACTGGCTCACGGATGCCGCGGTGCTGGATCGGATCGTGGCCGCTGCGGCGATCGAGCCCGGTGAGCACCTGCTGGAGGTGGGTCCCGGGCGCGGCGCCCTCACCGAGCGGCTGCTGGCGACCCCCGCCGCTTCCCTGCTGGCGATTGAGCTCGATCGCGATCTGGTGGGCAGCCTGCGCCAGCGCTTCGGCGCCGATCCCCGTTTCCAGCTGCTCGAGGGCGACGTGCTGGCCCTGCCCCTGGTGCCGCCGGCGGGACCCGCCCCCGAGAAGGTGGTGGCCAACATCCCTTACAACATCACCGGCCCCCTGCTGGAGCGGCTGGTGGGCCGGCTGGATCGGCCCCTGGAGACGCCCTACCGCGCCCTGGTGCTGCTGGTGCAACAGGAGGTGGGTGAGCGCATCCGTGCCCGGCCCGGCAGCAGCGCCTATTCGGCCTTGAGCGTGCGCATGCAGTTGCTAGCTCATTGCGCCGCAGTCTGTCCCGTGCCGCCTCGCTGCTTCTCACCGCCGCCGAAGGTACATTCCGAGCTGATCCGCCTGGATCCCCTTCCCCCCGATCAGCGCCCGGACCCAGCGCTGGCCCGCCGCACCGAAGCGCTGCTGAGGCGCTGCTTCGCCGCCCGCCGCAAGATGCTGCGCAACACCCTCGCGGGGCTGCTGCCCGAGGAGGAGCTCCAGCAGGCCGCGGAGGCGGCGGGCATCACGCTCAACCAACGGCCCCAGGAGCTGGCCCCGGAACGCTGGTTGGCGCTGGCGGCGGTGCTTGATCAGCTTCAGGCGGCCAGCTGATCCTTGAGGCCGGTTCCCAACCGCACACACCGGCCCCACGCACCGCAGTCGAACGCCGCCGGTTTCCAACCCATTACGTTGCATCACGGATCTGGGCAAGCCGGATCTAGCGGTTTCGTGTTCCGCTGCGGTGATGCATCTAGAAGTCCACCAGCACCGTTCTCACCCGCTGAGGGCTGCAGGCGCCGCAGGCCAGGCCGGATGATGGCGGCACGAGAAGAGCCCTTGGCCATACCCGAATGGGAACCCCTGCCGCCTCCCCCGCTTGGATCCTTTCGCGGACCATCGAATGCCACCCCTGGACACCCTGCCCTGCCAGGGACCTCCGAATCCGAGCTCCAACCTGAACCCACCGAATCCGCGCCCCGCCCGCCCCTGCGCCCATGACCCTCACCGTTGAGGCCCCCGCCAAGATCAACCTGCACCTGGAGGTGCTCGGCCTGCGGCCCGATGGCTACCACGAGCTGGCGATGGTGATGCAGAGCCTCGATCTGGCCGACAGCCTGCGCTTCACCAGCACCGCCGACGCAGCCATCAGCCTGGAGTGCGACCGCTCGGACCTCAGCACCGGATCGGACAACCTGATCGTGAAGGCCGCCGAGATGCTGCGAGCCCGCGCCGGTCTGCCCGAACTGGGGGCCCATATTGCGCTCAGCAAGCGCATCCCGATTGGCGCCGGCCTGGCGGGGGGCTCCAGCGATGGGGCGGCCACCCTGGTGGGCCTCAACGCCCTCTGGGGGTGTGGCTTCTCCGCGGCTGATCTGCACGCCATGGCCCAGGCCCTCGGCTCTGACATGCCCTTCTGCCTCGCGGGCGGCACTCAGCTCTGCTTCGGACGGGGGGAGGTGATGGAGCCAGTCCAGGCGGTGCAAACATCCGGCTCGGCTTCGGCTGGTGCTGCTTCCCTCGTTTCAGGAGCGGCTCCTGCGGTGCCCCCGTTCGGTGTACTGCTGATCAAGCACCCCGAAGCCAGCGTGTCCACTCCTTGGGCCTTCGGCCGCTGCCGCGATCGGCGCGGCGATTTCTATCTCGAAACCGAGGCCGACTTCGAGCAGCGCCGCCAGGCCCTCCGCCAGGGGCCTCTGGTGGCTTCCCTGGCGGCTGGGGGGCCGCTCCCCCCTCTGCGCAATGACCTCCAGGCCGTGGTGGAGCCTGAGGTGGCAAGCGTGGGGGAGGGGCTGGCCCTGCTGCGCCGTGCCCCGGCTGCCCTGGCGGTGGCGATGAGCGGTTCGGGGCCGAGCCTGTTCGCCCTCTTCGCCGATCCAGCCGACGCTGAGGCGGCCCGTTCTGCAATGGTCGGCGAGCTCACCACCGCCGGCTTCGAGGCCTGGTGCTGCCGCTGCACCGCCTCCGGTGCCAGCCTGGAGCCGACCGGAAGCCCCCCATGAGCGCCGCCAGCCCCGATCCCCAGCCCCCGGAAGCTGCCCTCGATGGCGACGCCATCGCGGACCCGACGGCCCCGGAATACCCCCGCGCCGAGATTGCCGCAGCCGATGGGGTCGCCGCGGTGGAATCGAGCGCTGTGTCGCCGGCCATCGCCGATCCACTCGGCGCCGCTGCTGGACCTGCTTCCGCCGGCTCCGTGAGCCCTCGGAAGGGCCCCATCAGCATCCTCTCAGGCGCTCTCACCAGCGGCCTGTTGGCCTGGCTCTGTCTCGGGCTCAGCCAGAAGGTGCTGGGGTACTACGCACTTCATCCGCCCCACTACGAGGCACGGGTAGCCCAGAGCATCGCCACCGCCCTGAAGACCATGATCTTGGGCATGACCTTCCTGGCCACGTTCTCCTTTGCCTTCGTGGGCCTGGGCCTCTTCCTTGTGTTCCTCCGCTCGCTGCTGCCGGCGCGCCCTGAAACCCCTGCCTAGGGTTCGGCAAGATGTGTGCTCCGGGCCATGACTCCCCACGACCTCGGCCTGCTGGTTGCTTTGCTCCTGCCCGGAATGCTGCTGTCGGTACTGCTGCTCAGCACCTTCGCTGCGGGAGGCTGAGATAGGTTGGCCGGCAGCCCGCAGACGCAAAGTGGCCGAAACCCTTCTCTTCAACGCCCTGCGCGAGGCCATCGACGAGGAAATGGCCCGCGACCCGCACGTCTGCGTGATGGGGGAGGACGTGGGGGAATACGGCGGTTCCTACAAGGTGACCAAGGATTTGCATGCGAAATATGGCGAGCTGCGGGTTCTCGACACTCCGATCGCCGAGAACAGCTTCACCGGCATGGCGGTCGGCGCTGCCATGACCGGCCTGCGGCCGATCGTGGAGGGCATGAACATGGGCTTCCTGCTGCTGGCCTTCAACCAGATCTCCAACAACATGGGCATGCTCCGCTACACCAGTGGCGGCAACTTCACGATTCCCACCGTGGTGCGGGGGCCCGGGGGCGTGGGCCGCCAGTTGGGCGCGGAGCACAGCCAGCGCCTTGAGGCCTACTTCCACGCCGTGCCCGGTATCAAGATTGTGGCGGTGAGCACTCCCACCAATGCCAAGGGCCTGATGAAGGCGGCGATTCGCGACAACAATCCCGTGCTCTTCTTTGAGCATGTGCTGCTTTATAACCTCAGCGAGGATATTCCCGAGGGCGATTACACCTGCGCCCTCGATCAGGCCGAGGTGGTTCGGGAAGGCAAGGACATCACCATCCTCACCTATTCCCGCATGCGGCATCACTGCCTCAAGGCGGTGAAACAGCTCGAATCCGATGGCATCGATGTGGAACTCATCGATCTGATCAGTCTTAAGCCCTTTGATCTCGACACGATCACCCGCTCGATCCGCAAGACCCACAAGGTGCTGGTGGTGGAAGAATGCATGAAGACCGGTGGCATCGGAGCCGAGCTGCTGGCACTGATCATTGAGAACTGCTTCGACGACCTCGATGCCCGCCCGGTGCGGCTCTCCTCCCAGGACATTCCGACTCCTTACAACGGCAACCTGGAAAACCTCACGATCATCCAGCCGCACCAGATTGTGGAGGCGGCCCGCCAGATCACCGCCGGCGCTCTCTGAGATGGCACGTCAACAGGGATGGCTGGCCCTGATCCTGGCCCTTGCGATCGCCTCCGCCGCCCTGCTCGCCAGCTATGGCCTCCAACTGGGCCTTGATCTGCGCGGCGGCAGCCAGCTCACCCTCCAGGTGATGCCCGCCGGGGCGATCAAGACCGTTGAACAAGAGCAGCTCGAAGCGGTGAAAGAGGTGCTGGAGCGTCGGGTTAATGGTTTGGGTGTATCTGAATCCACCCTTCAGACCGTGGGGTCCGACCAATTGGTGCTCCAGCTTCCCGGCGAACAGGATCCCACCCGCGCCGCCAAGGTTCTGGGCAGCACCGCCCTGCTCGAATTCCGGGAACAGAAACCAGGCAGCGAGAAAGAGATGAACGGGCTGCTGCCCCTCAAGCGTCAGGTTGAGGCCGTGCTGTTCGCCCGCCGTCCCGGTGCCCAGGCTGACGCTTCGAGCACCCCCGCTCCAGGTCAACCCCCCAAGCCCACCACCATTTCCGAAGCCGATATGGCCAAGGCCTTCAGCGCTCTCGCTCTGAAGATTCCGGCCGGCAGCGGCGAGGTTGAGCAGCTCGAAATCCTGCAGGCCGAAGTGAACCGCCGGGTGATCAACCTCTACGGCCCTCCCTTGCTCACCGGCAAGGAGCTCACCAGCGCCGGCCGCCAGCAGGACCGCACCGGCACCGCCTGGGAGGTGACGCTCAATTTCAATCGTGAAGGAGCCGAGAAGTTCGCCAGCCTCACCCAGTCGATCGCCGGCACCGGTCGCGTACTTGGGATTGTGCTCGATGGCCGCTCGATCAGCGAGGCCACGGTGGGTCCGGAATTCAAAGCCGCGGGCATCACCGGTGGTTCCGCCTCCATCTTTGGAAACTTCAGCACCGAAGAAGCCAGGGACCTGGAGGTCCAGCTGCGAGGTGGCTCCCTGCCGCTGCCCGTGAAGATCGTGGAGGTGCGGACGGTTGGCCCCTCCCTCGGTGCCGACAACATCCGCTCCAGTCTGATCGCCGGTGTGTCAGGACTGGTGCTGGTGGCGCTGTTCATGGTGTTCACCTACCGCCTGCCGGGATTCGTGGCGGTTTTGGCCTTGAGCCTTTACTCCCTCTTCAACCTGGCCATCTATGCCCTGATTCCTGTCACCCTCACCCTGCCCGGTATCGCTGGCTTCATCCTCTCGGTGGGCATGGCGGTGGATGCCAATGTGCTGATCTTTGAGCGCGTCAAGGAAGAGCTGCGCTCCGGCAATACCCTGATCCGATCGATCGATACAGGCTTTTCTTTGGCCTTTTCCTCGATCCTCGATGGCCACATCACCGGATTGATCAGCTGCGTTGCCCTCTTCTTCCTCGGCACGGGCCTGGTCAAGGGTTTTGGCGTGACCCTGGCGATTGGTCTTCTGCTCAGCCTGTTCACGGCCCTCACCTGCACCCGCACCCTGCTGAGGTTGTTGATGAGCTATCCCAGCTTGCGTCGCCTTCCTTACTTCCTCCCTGCCCGCGAGCTGCCATCGGGCGCTGCCTGAGCCACCCTCTCCCGTGACTGTTGCTTCCTCCCCCTCCCCGCGCTTCCGTATCAACCGCTATCGCTGGCTTGCCTGGATCGGCTCCGGCCTTGCCTGTCTGCTGAGCGTGATCGGGTTGGTGCTCTGCTGGCTCCAGCCTTCGATTCACGCGCCGCTCAAACCCGGCCTCGACTTCACCGGGGGAACCCAGATTCAGGTGGTGCGCGCCTGTGGCGGAGGCTCCCAGTCCCAACCCTGCCCGGCCATCTCCGCTGACGCGATCCGCCAGCAACTCGCTTCCCTTCGCCTGGTTGCCCCCGCGGCCGAGCAGCCTCCCAATCTCTCCGGCGCCAGTGTTCAGGTGCTGGACCAGGGGCGATCGCTCGTTCTTCGCCTCCCTGCCCTCGACAGCGACCAGGCAAAGGCGGTGCTCGACGACCTCAACCGCAGCATCGGCCCCCTCAAGGCTGAGGGCACCGCCGTGGATACCATCGGCCCCACCTTGGGCTCCCGCCTGCTGCAGGGCAGCCTGATCTCGCTGCTGGTGAGTTTCGCCACCATTGCTATTTACATCTCGTTCCGCTACAGCGGAGTCTTCGCCTTTCTGGCACTGGTGTGCTTGGTCCACGATGTGCTGATCACCTGCGGCCTGTTCGCCTGGTTGGGGCTGCTGCGGGGCATTGAGGTGGATTCGCTCTTTGCTGTTTCGCTGATCACGGTGGCTGGCTATTCCGTGACCGACACCGTGGTGGTGTTTGACCGCATCCGGGAACAGCGGAAGGCCCTCGCCCACCTACCGGTAAACGAACAGGTGGATGTGGCTGTGGATGCCACGCTCACCCGATCCCTTTACACCTCCCTCACCACGCTGTTGCCCCTGCTGGCCTTGATGTTTTTTGGGGGGAGCACCTTGTTCTGGTTTTCGGTGGCCCTGGCCGTCGGCATCGCCGTGGGCAGCTGGTCGAGCATCGGCATCGCACCCACCCTTCTTCCCCTGATGATTCGACGATGAACCCCACTCCTGATTCCCTTGCCCTGGGCCCACCAGCAGTTGCAACCGCCTCTGACGTGGTGATCGCCGCGCCCAACCGCAGGCGCACTCCCTTTGTGCCCCTGCTTCTGGCCTTGCTGGCTCTGCTGGATCTGCGGGTAGAACTTCAGCTGTTGTTTGACCATCTCACGCTTACCAGTCTGACCGAGGCTGTGCGCAGCCACCTGCTGGCGGTGATGGTGCTGCTGTTGACGCCATCGCTGTTGCGCCGTTATCGCTGAGCTGTCAACGCTGATCAGTATTGGCCGATCTTGTCCAGCGGTCCATCACATCGTGCACCAAGACCTCCTGGCAGATCACCTGCAGCACCACCACCAGGGGAAGGGCCAGCAACAACCCTGGCAGCCCCAGCAGAACTCCGAGGCTGAGTTGGGCCATCAGGGCCACGGTGGGCAGGAGGTTCACCGTGCGGCTCAGCAACACCGGTGTGAGCACGAAGGCCTCGGCGTTCTGAAGAACCAGCCGTAATGCGGCCACTTGCAACATTTTGGCGGGACTCACCAGGAGAAGCGCGACCGCCATCGGCAGCAGGGTGGCTGCTGTGGGTCCGATGGTGGGCACAAAGGTGAGCAGGGCACAGACCAGGGCGCTCAACAGCGCCAGGGGCACTTTCAGCAGGGCAAGTCCGGCCCAGCTGGCCAGGAACACCACCAGGGCTGAGAGGGTCATGCCGGCCAGCCAGCCTCCCAGGGCTTCACGGCACTCACTGAGCAACAGTTGCATCCGAGCCCGGTAAAACTGGGGAGTGGCCGCCAACAGCAGCTTCTGGTGGCTGCGGGGATCCAGGGCCAACAGCACGGCCAAAAGGGCGATGAGCAGCACCTGCACGGTGCTGTTGGCGGCACCACCGGCAAAGCCCAGCAGTTGTCCCCCGAGGGGCTGAAGGCGGTCCCAGCTGGCTCCGCCCATCAGCTGCAGCTCCAAGGAGTGCAGCTGGGGAATCTGGCTGGTTAATGCATGCAGCCGGGCAGGAAGCTGGGGGATGAGATTGCTGAGCACCTGGATTTGCTCCAGCACCTCTGGCAGCAGCAGGGCCGTGAGCAGCCAGCCCACCACGGCAAGCACCACCAGCTCAAGAATCAGGGCAGCGGGACGTGAGAGGGGCAGCAGACGCCGCAGCAGAGAGATCGGTACATCGAGGGCAACCGCCAGCACCACCGCTCCAAACAACACCAGCAGCACCTGCCGCAGTTCCCACGCCAGCAGCCCGAGCACTACCAGGGCAAGGGCACCGAGCAGGGTGCGGCCACTCATGATTCGATGGCCTTACCGATTCGCTGAAGCATCGCTGGCTTCGGCTTCGCCTTCCAGCGATCCAGGATGTCGTGGATCACGATCTCGCGAAGGATCACCTGCAGGCAGACCGCCAGCGGCAGCGCTAGGACCAGGCCCAGGGGACCGAACAACACGGTGAACAGGAACTGGGCTGAGAGGGTGAGCCCCGGGAGCAGGCGCAGTTGGTGGTGCATCACCGAAGGGGTGATCAGGTAGCTCTCGAGGTTCTGCACCACCACATAGAGGGCAAGCACCGCCAGGGCCTTCCAGGGACTCTCGAGCAGCGCCACGGACATCGGAAACAGGGTGCTCAGGGTGGGACCCACGTTGGGAATGATGTTGAGCACACCCGCCAGCACGGCGTTTGCCGCCACCAGACGCACGCCCAGCAACGAAAGTCCGACGGCCGCCAGCGTTCCCACGCACAGGGAGCTGATCAACACCCCACCCATCCAGGCGCTGAGGGCTTCACCGCACTGGAGCAGCACCTGGCGGGCCCGGCGCCGGTAGAAGGAGGGAACCAGAAGCAGCAGGGCTTCCCGGTAGGCGATGGGCTGGGCAGCCAGCATCAGCGCCACCGCCACCACGAACAGGGTCTTGAGCAGCACGGTGCCCACGTTGCCGACCAGTCCAACCAGGCGGAAGGTCCAGTCACCGACTTCACTGGCGATGGCTGGACTGCTGCGCACCGAACCTCCCAGATTTTGCAGCCAGCTCAGTCCGCCATCGCTACGGCCATAAAGCATGCGGGAGATGCTTTCAAGGCCTTGATGGAGCAGGGAGAGCAGTTCTCGCCAGGCTTCCGGCAGTTTCTGCAGCAGTTCGGCGAACTGGGCCACGAAGGGGGGCACAATCGCGGCGGTTCCTACCGCTAGCACCAGAGCGATCGCCAGCATGCTCAGGAGCAGAGCCATGGGACGGCTGATCACGAGGCGGCGCTGCACCGCACCCACCAAGGTGCAGAGGGCCATCGCCAGCACCACGGCCGCGAACAGCAGCATGATGGCCTCGCGCAGGCTCCAGAGCAGGAGCAGGGAAGCCAACAGGGAGATTAGAGCCAGCCACTGGCCGAAGGTCACGCGTCCGCGTCCTCCGTCGCATCCCCGCTTTCTGCCTGACCTGAGAAGCCCAGCTCATGGCTGTCGGCATAGCGCTGGGCGAAACGCATGAACCGCTCGAAGTCGTCGTTGGTTTTCCAGGTGTAGGTGGCTTCGATGGCGCTGGCCTTGCCATTCACGAAGCGGGCCTTCACCTCGCGGCTCACCAGTTCTCCCTCCTCATCCACGAGAAACATGCCGGTGATGTCGCCCATCGTTTCCGGGGCCAGGGCCGAGGGTTCCTCAAACACGAACAGGGCCTGACCGGTCCTTCCATCCCGGGAACGGGTGAGTCGGATGTCGGGCACCACCGGCTCATCCACTCCGCGAAAGAACTGAATGGCGGCGGCCATGGCACAGGATCAAAGTTTGATCCTAGGCAGCGCCATCGCCCGGATCCGCCTGGATCCACCACTCCGCCTGCCGGCCAGCGGGGGCCGATGACATAGTGGCCCCCAGCAGATCACCTCACGGCCGACCCACCCCGATGCTTTCCGGTTCATCGGTTTCCAGAAGCCTCGCCGCCGATCAGCTGTTGGAGCGCTTCCTCACCGGTTCGCCCCGGCAGCGACTCAGCCTCGTGGCGAATGTTCAGCTCCGGCTGGCGGAGTTGCTTCCCCTGATCGAGGACCGTCTTGACGGATTTGATGCCACCGGTGAGGACTGGGCCTGTGGCTGGCTGCTCCAACTCCTCGCCGCTGACGATCTCGTGCGGCGGGTTGCCCTCTTGGAACGGTACCCTTACGGTTGGCTTTCTACCCCCAGCGCCGCCGGCCTGGACTATGGCCCGCTGCAACGGCACTTGCTGCTCCAGGAGTACGAATCCGCCGACCGCCTCACCAGTGAGGCGTTGCGGCAGCTAGCCGGACCCGAGGCCCTGAAACGCGGCTACGTTTATTACAGTGAAGTTGCGGCCATGCCCGCCGCCGATCTCGAGGCCCTCGACCGCCTCTGGCTGGTGTATTCCCGCGGGCGGTTCGGCTTTTCTGTTCAGGGTCGACTGTTGCTCTCCTGCGATGGGCAGTGGGAGCGGCTCTGGCCCAAGCTCGGCTGGAAGGCCAAGGGCATCTGGACCCGTTATCCCCGATCTTTCACGTGGTCGTTGGAGGCACCGGAGGGCCATCTTCCCCTGGTCAACCAACTCCGCGGTGTGCGGCTCATGGATGCCCTGCTCCAACACCCTGCCCTGGCCAGCAGGTTCAAGGTCGCCAACCCAGGGGCCTCAGGCTAGTTTCGAAACAGCAGTCATCGCCGGCGGCGGAATTGCCTGCTCCCTTCAGGGCCACGGCCCCCCCCCCGCGCTGGATCGATCATTCCATCGGCCCTGCCCTCTCCGTCGCACGTTCCAATCGCAAGCTGCTGCATGCCTGAGGCTCCCAGGTTCCCTGCAGGTCCTCAGTCCCTGCTACCACTAGGGTTTGGATGGTCCGCCAGCTCGCTGCGCTGGACGGACTACATCACCCCCTCCACCCTCTATCTAGCGCCCTTCGTGGAGCTGTTGATCGAGCCCTTCGCGAGCTCCGAAGGCCTCGCCCAGCTCCAGCTCGGCCTCCATGAAGCTCTTATCAATGCCGTGCGCCACGGCAATGGTTGTGATCCTGCCAAGTGCCTGAGAGTGCGGCGTGTTCTCACACCGCGCTGGCTGGTGTGGCAGGTGCAGGACCAGGGGAACGGTGTTCCGACGCAACGGCGCTCCGGGGGGCTGCCGCACTGCCCGGATGCCCCCTGCGGCCGCGGGATCTTTCTGATCCACCATTGCTTTGATGACGTGCGCTGGAGTCAGCGTGGCAATCGTCTGCAGGTGGCGATTCAGCGCAGCCGGCTCAGCGGCCGTGGTCCGGGCAGCCTGGATCCCTGAGTTCCCCGTTGAGCCAAGCGAGAGCGTTGGATGTGAGGGCAATCGCCCGCTGACGTGCTTCCCCGGCCTTTGTTGCCGCCGGATCATCTGCCCCCAGCAGCTGGACCAGGGCTCCCGCTAATTGTTCGGCAGCCCGGCGCGATCGCTGCCCCTTATGGGCGTGCCAGTCCCGGTCGCTGATCACCAGACGACGTTGCAGGTGTTCTGCAAGCTCCCGGCTGCCATCGGGCCAGGGGTCGGCCCTGCCGACGGCCACGGCGGCAGGAGGGGTGCCGGAACTGGGGGGGGTGGGCTGAAAGGGTTTGGAGGGCTGGTGCACTGGACGGTTTGCCTGGGCCTGATCCATCCTGGCGCCATGAGCCCTGCGTTCCGACGTTCTGCGCCACGCCGGCCCGAGTTCCGGCGGACTCCCCTCTGGCCCCAGGGCCCGAGGCTGCTTCACCATCTCGGTGCACTCCACAGCTTGGCCGCAGCTCGAAGCAGCGGTGGCTCCCGCGAGCGGCGCCGCCGCCAGCACCTCTCCATGGCCCAGCGATTGCTGGATCCCTTGCCCGAAGCTCTGGTTTCTCCCCTGGCCGGCAGTGAACTCTTCTGGCGGATCTGCCGCTGGGGCGGAGCCGGGCTGCTGCTCGCCAGGCTGTTGGCTGGCTGATCCCGAGCGATTAACCCGGTTTTTTTGCCGACCAGACCCGGGTCATCAGGTGGGACTCTGCCCGGATGGCTTCGAATCCCGCTGCGCTGAGCCGGCCGTCGATGGAGTCGGCGATGTAGTCGCGATAGTAGGGCTCGTGGAAGACCCTGCGGAAGTTTTCCATGATCACACTGAATTCGGCGGCATCGGCCAGCTGAACCGAATCCGCCAGCACCAGCACACCGCCTGGCTCCAGCACCCGGAAGCAGTCGTTGAGCACCCGTTGGCGGGCTTCAGCGGGCAGCTCATGGAGCAGGAACACGCAGGTCACGGCCTGCATCGATCCCGTGGCAAACGGCATGGATTCGGCATTGCCCTGCACCAGCTGCGGCAGCTCACCATTCAGCTGGCTCAGCCAGCGATTGGCCTGGCGAAGGTAGGCCACCGAGAGGTCAAGGCCGATCAGCTGAGCCTGGGGCAGCGCACCCCTGAGCTGGCGCAACGTTCGTCCGGTGCCGGTGGCCACATCGAGCACCCGCAGGGAACCAGCTGCGCGGGCGGTAAAGGGGCGAATCCCCTCCACCAGGGGCCTGAGAATGCGGCGCCGCATCGGATCGGTGCTGCCGTTGAAAAGGATCTCCACCTGCAGGTCGTAGAGGGAGGCGGAGTGGTCGCTGAGGTAGCCGTCGGTTTGGTGGTGGAAGTTTTGGAGGTAGTAGGAGGGATAGGCATCCGGATTCACGTCCTCCGGGAGGTCATTCACCTTGCGCTCCACTCGCCGGTTCCAGGTGGCGGGCATGTCGAGCAAGACTCTCGGGTAGGCCTGGATCCAGTCCAGCCAGGGGGCATCGAAGAGTAGACCGGTGGGATAGAGGCCGGCTTCCGCATCCCGCCAATCTGTTTCCAGGAGCCTGCTGTTGGAGGCCAGTAGCGCGCGTAGCACGGTGGCCGGCACCGGCACGGTCTTCGGGGCTCCGGCTGGGGCCACGAGTTCCATCAGGCGGGTGGTCACCTCCTTGTGGGCTACCCCCATCAGGCTTTTCCCCTGTTGGAGCGTCTGGTAGGCCAGTCGGGTGAGGGGATCCGTCATCGGATGGGGCACAGACACAAGAGGTTCTATTTCAACGGATCAGAGCCCGGAGCTGTGGAGGCGGTGGTGGCGATCAAGGTCGTAGCCGGTCTGGCATGGCCGATGGATTGCGGCAGGTGTGCTCCGCGACGCCTCCAAGAAGCCTGGTCAACCCATAAACCAGTAGCGAATGCTACAGAATGATCGAGTGTCTTTGTTCCGGTTCATGAGCTCATCCGATCTCGTCCCTCTCCAGGCGGCCAGTCGCGATCGCGACAGCCTGTTTGTGGCCTGGGCCCGTGGCCGCCAGCAGCAGGAGCGGCGTCGTCTGGCCCTGCTACAGGGTCTCCAGGCCCAGCCCGACCCCAGTGAGGCCGCCGACATCAGTGGTCCGATCACCGCCTGGGCGGAGGGGCACGCCCGCGACAAACGGCGCCAGGCCAACGCCATCGCCCAGTTGCGGCGGGGTTAAGCGTGGCTGGGGGGGATGGCCCAACCCTGGTTCACTTCGCCGTGTTCCATGAAAAAAAAACCCGCTTAGGCGGGGACGATCTGATCCAGTGCTCCGCGATGGAACTGCATGAGAATCAGGCGTCGTAGTACATCGTGAACTCGTGGGGGTGGGGCCGCTGGCGCAGTTGCTGCACCTCTTCGTATTTGAGCGCGATCCAGTTGTCGATGAAGTCATCGCTGAACACGCCGCCGGCCAGCAGGTAGTTCTTGTCGGCCTTGAGGGCTTCGAGGGCCCCATTGAGGGAGGCAGGCACGGTGGAGATCTTGGCGAGTTCCTCGGCCGAGAGTTCGAACAGGTCGACGTCGGTGCCGTCGCCGGGATCGATCTGGTTGTTGATGCCGTCGATGCCAGCCATCAGCATGGCGGCGAAGCCGAGGTATGGATTGGCGAGGGCATCACCGGAGCGGAACTCCAGACGCTTCGCCTTCGGGCTCGGACCGGTGAGCGGGATTCGCACAGCGGCCGAACGGTTGCCCTGGGAGTAGACCAGGTTCACCGGCGCTTCGAAACCGGGCACCAGGCGCTTGTAGCTGTTGGTGGTGGGGTTGGTGAAGGCCAGGAAGCTGGGGGCGTGCTTCAGCAGGCCACCGATGTACCAGCGGGCGGTCTGGGAGAGGTTGGCATAGGTGCCTTCGCCGAAGAAGAGCGGCTGATCGTCATTCCAGAGGCTCTGGTGCACGTGCATGCCGCTGCCGTTGTCGGCAAAGATCGGCTTGGGCATGAAGGTGGCTGTCTTGCCGTACTTCTTGGCGATGTTGCGCACCACGTACTTGTAGATCATCACGTTGTCGGCCGCACTGATCAGTTCGGCAAATTTGATGCCGAGCTCGTGCTGGGCCGTGGCCACCTCATGGTGCTGCTTCTCGATCGGCACCCCCAGGGCTCCCATGGTGAGGAGCATCTCACTGCGAATATCCTGCAGGGTGTCGTTGGGAGCAACGGGAAAATAACCCTCCTTCAGCAGGATCTTGTAAGCGAGATTGCCACCCTCTTCAACGCGATCGATGTTCCAGGCGGCCTCGGCCGAATCCACCTGGTAGAAGCTGCCACCGTTGCTGCTTTTATAGCGCACATCATCGAAGATGAAGAATTCTGGTTCCGGACCGAAATAGGCTTTGGTCGCGATGCCGGTGCTGGCCAAGTAGTCGAGCGCCTTTTGGGCTAGGGCGCGAGGGCAGCGGCTGTAGGGCTGGCCGCTGCGCGGCTCCTGGATCGAGCAGATCAGGCTTAGGGTCTTGTGGCTGTAGAAGGGATCGATCCAGGCGGTATTCGGATCGGGCACCATCGCCATGTCCGACTCGTTGATGGCTTTCCAACCGCGGATCGAGGAACCGTCGAACGCCACGCCGTCGCTGAAGGCACTTTCATCGATCAGGTCGTTGCAGACCGTGAGATGTTGCCATTTGCCGTGCAGGTCGACGAATTTCAGGTCGATCAGTTCGATCCCCTCGTCCTTGATTCGACGGAGAACGTCGTTCGCTGTCTTGGCCATGAAGGGGTGGGGCTGGTGAAGGTGCGCCCTGGGGCGCACCAGGGGCTGACGGTACGGAGCGATACCGAACTCAATTTGTAGCCGTTGCGACCGAAGCCGTCCTTGTTGGGCTGGGCCGACACCCAGCGCAACCGCCGCAGCGGGGCGCTGCCCCGCTCTGAGTTCGACCGCCCATCGCTCGGCACGGAGCGAGCCAGCCTGGCCGCGTAACCGTTTCTGTCAGATCGCCCGGATCCCACCAGGGGACAGGAATCTTGGCGTTTGCAAGTGCTAGCTTCCGCAGCAGGTGCGTCGATCCATTTCCATCCATGCGCGATGCCATCACCGGGTTGATCGGTCGTTACGACCAGCTGGGCCGCTACTTCGACCGCTCCGCGATCGATCGCATTGACAGCTATTACGCCCAATCGGCTCTGCGGCTCGCCGCCGTTGAACTGATCAACGGAGACGCTGCCACCATCGTTCGCGAGGCCTCCCAGCGGCTTTGGCTCGAGGACCCCGAGCTCATCCTTCCCGGAGGCAACGCCTACACAACGCGCCGGCTGTCGGCATGTTTGCGCGATCTTGATTACTTCCTTCGCTACGCCAGCTACGCCTTGATCGCGGACGATCTACAGATCCTCGATGAGCGCGTACTCAACGGACTGGACGACACCTACAAGAGCCTCGGGGTTCCGACCGGACCCACCGTGCGGGGCATCGCCCTCCTCGCTGAGCAAGTGGTGGAGAAGCTGCTCGCCACCGGTCTCGCAGACCCGGCTTCCGTGAATGCCGTGGTCCGGCCTCCTTTCGACCACCTCTGCCGCGGCCTCGCTGCCACCAACGTCCGGGCCCGTTGAAGCACCGCTTTGATTCCACTGGCCTCGGCTTCGGGGAGGAGGCCAGGCAGCCTCTTGCATCTCAGTGGCTCCACTCCATCGGGGAGACGCCACTGAACGCTCGCCCGCTATGCGGGCTTGCTGTTTCCTAATCTCTGTTGTTCGTCGTTTCGTTCCGTACCGGTCTTGGCTTCTCTCCCCATCCCGACTTCCGTGTCTACCGCGCACAGGCTCGGGCTGGACCCCATTGCCACGCCGGATCGCCTCCTGCTCGGACCGGGCCCTTCCAATGCCCACCCCACCGTGCTCCAGGCCCTGGCCCGAACCCCGATCGGCCATCTCGATCCCCTCTACATCGAGCTGATGGGGGAGGTGCAGGAACTGCTCCGTTACGCCTGGCAGACCGACAACCGCCTCACGATTCCCATGAGTGGCACCGGCAGCGCCGCCATGGAGGCCACCCTGGCCAACACCGTGGAGCGCGGCGACAAGGTGTTGGTGGCGGTGAAGGGTTACTTCGGTCTGCGCTTGGTGGATATGGCCGGCCGCTACGGCGCCGAGGTGGTCACGATTGAGCGTCCCTGGGGCGAGGCCTTCAGCCAGGCCGAGATCGCCGAAGCCCTCGCCTTCCACAAGCCGGCCATCCTGGCGATCGTGCATGCCGAAACCTCTACCGGGGTTTGCCAGCCAATGGAGGGCATCGGTGAGCTCTGCCGCCAGCACGACTGCCTGCTGCTCCTCGACACGGTCACCTCCCTCGGTGGTGTGCCGCTCTTCCTCGATGACTGGAAGGTGGACCTGGCCTATAGCTGCAGCCAGAAGGGCCTCAGCTGCCCCCCGGGTCTGGGCCCCTTCACCATGGGCCCCCGCGCTGAGGCCAAGCTGCTCGCCCGCACCGGCAAGGTTCCCAATTGGTACCTTGATGTCTCCCTGCTCAATCAGTACTGGGGCTCCGATCGGGTGTATCACCACACCGCTCCGGTGAACATGAACTTCGGCATGCGGGAGGCGTTGCGCCTCCTGGCCGAGGAGGGTATCGAGAACGCCTGGGCCCGTCATCGGCGCAACGCCGAACGCCTCTGGGGCGGCCTGGAATCTCTGGGTCTTGCCCTGCACGTGCCAGAGGATCTGCGGCTGCCCACCCTCACCACCGTGCGGATTCCCGAGGGCGTTGATGGCAAGGCCTTCAGTCGCCACCTGCTTGATTGCCACGGCATTGAAGTGGGCGGCGGCCTTGGAGCCCTGGCCGGCAAGGTGTGGCGGATCGGGTTGATGGGTTACAACAGCACCCCCGAGAACGTGGATCGCCTCCTCAATCTTTTTACCACCGAATTGCCGGCCTTCCGGGCCAGCGCTTCCGTTGCCGCTGCCGTGGGCTGAGCGCCCACGGCAGTTCCGATCGGCCCTTAGCCATTAGGCCTCCATCTCTGAGGCAGCTCGCTGTGGGCCTTGTGTTCAATCGGACCTTCGCTCGTCCGTAGCCCGTTGCCGCCGCTGGCGGAACCACTCCTCCAGCAGGCAGCGGGCCTGGGATTCCAGTACCCCTGCAACCACGTCCATCCTGTGGTGGGCACTGGCGTGACGGGAGAGGTCGATGGTTCCCCCCAGGGCCCCCCGTTTGGGGTCTCTGGCTCCGAACACCACCCGTCCCATGCGGGCCTGGAGCAGAGCTCCGGCGCACATCGGACAGGGCTCCAAGGTGACGACGAGGGTGCAGTCATGAAACCTCCAGCTGCCCCGCAGCCGCGCCGCCCGGGCCAGGGCCACCAGCTCCGCATGGCCGAGGGGATCCTGATGGCAATGGCGGCGGTTGCTCCCCCAGCCCACGGCCTTTCCTTCCCCATCCAGCACCACCGCGGCCACGGGCACCTCCCCTTCCCGTCCCACCTGATCGGCCCGCCGCAGCAGCCTCTCCATCCACGTGTCCCAGGGATCCGCCCGCACGGGGCCTCCGCTTACAGCCTTGCGGTCCGGTTGTAGCTCCAGCCCCGGCCCCTGACCCGCAGCCGCCGTTACCAAGCCGCGATCCGCTTCCCCTGGGCAAGGCGCCCCAGGACCGGCGAAGGGCAGAATGCCTTCATCGAACGAGCCGCCCTTGGTCAGCGTGCCCCAAGCCCCGCCACCCCAGCAGGGCTCCACCACGACCGGCCTTCCCTTCCCCGATCCGCAGGCGCTTGATCCCGACCTGCAGGGGTTTCTTCAGGGAGCCTCTGCTCTGCTGGGCAGCTGGTTCGCCTCCGCCAGCCACCAGCCACCCCTTCCCGGCCTCGCCATGCAGCCGCCCGTGGCGCCCGGGTTGCGTGGCATCGGCAACAACGCTCTGCTGGCCGAGGTGCAGCAGCTCATGGTGGGGGCCTACAACCCCAACCACCCAGGGGCTCTGGCCCATCTCGATCCGCCCCCCCTGATTGCTTCGGTGGTGGGTGACCTGATCGCGGCGGGCCTCAACAACAATTTGCTGGCCGAGGAACTCTCCCCCAGCCTCAGTCGGCTCGAGAAGGCCCTCTGCAGCTGGCTGGCCGAAGCGATCGGCCTGCCTCCCGGCTCCGGAGGGGTGCCTGCCAGTGGGGGCAGCCTCAGCAACCTCATGGCGCTTGTGGTGGCTCGCCACCAGCGGGGCCTGGATGGCGTGGGCGAGGCGGTGGTGCTCTGCAGTGCCGACGCCCATGTCTCCCTGGCCAAGGCGATGCGGGTGATGGGCCTGCCCCCCGGGGCCTTGCGTTCGATCGCCGTAGACGGCGCAGGCCGCCTGGATGCCACCCGCCTCGGCGAGGAACTGGCCGACCTGGAGCGCCGTGGCGTTCCCGTGATCGCCGTGGTGGCCACCGCCGGCACTACCGTGCGGGGAGCGGTTGATCCCCTGCCCGCCGTCGCCGCCCTCTGCCATCAGCATGGGGTTTGGCTCCATGTGGATGGGGCGATCGGAGCGGTCTTCGCCCTTGCCGATTCCCATCGCCACCGGGTTGCCGGACTCGATCTGGCGGATTCGGTCACCGTGAATCCCCAGAAGTTGCTGGGGATTACCAAGACCTCCTCGCTTCTGCTGCTGGCCTCCCCCGCTGCCCTCAGCGCCACCTTCGCCACCGGTCTGCCTTACATGGAGCCAAGCCTGGTTGGTTGCCACGGCGGCGAGTCCGGATTGCAGGGCACTCGACCGGCTGAGGTGCTGAAGCTCTGGCTGGGTCTGCGACAACTGGGTCTCGAGGGTATTGCCGCCGTGCTTGATGGAGCCATTGGCCGTCGTCGTCAGCTCGAACAACTTCTCGCTGGCGACGGTCGGCTGCGGGTGCTCGGCGGCAGTTTCCACCTGCTGGCCTTCCGGCCCGAGGGTCTCAACCGTGACGGCTGTGACCTGTGGAGCCAGCGAACTCGCCAGTTGCTGTTGCGGGAGGGTCTGATGCTGTCGCGGCCCGATTACGAGGGCCATCACCATCTCAAGGCGGTGCTGGGAAATCCCCACACCGGCAGCGAGCACCTGGAGGCCCTCAGCGCGATTCTGCTGGGCAGCTGCGGCGAAGCCGCCGAACCCCCCGGCTGATCCCGGCACCACCATGGCGTCTCTGTCAGCATGCCGTGGCCACAACCGTCGGCCTTGCAGCCCCCCATGGACGACCCAGCCGGCCCGGAACCGCTGCATGCTTCGCGCCGCGACCCCGGGCGGGATCGCCGTTCCCGCTGGGTGGCAATCCTCACCGGTGCCCTCTCGATCCTGATCGGGGGGCTTTACCTCCTGGTGGTCACCGTGCTCGATCGCTCCGGTCCCCTGCTTCCCCCGCCTCCGGAGGCCTTCGCCGAGGCGGTTCCGGCTGCTGCTGGGCGTTCACTTCCCGGCTCGGGCGCTCCCTCGGCTCCGCCGCTCGAGGATGAAGTGGCTCGGATCGCTCATCCGGACGGGGCGGCAGACGCAGGGCCTGCTGTTTGAGGGGCTCCACCACCTGGCGGTAGGCGGCCTCCAGGAATCGCCTCAGCACACTCTCGCGGCGGTTGAGGTCGTATTCGCGCTGAAGGACCTCTGGCAGGCCGCCGTCACCCCAGTCCTGGCCCTGCTGGAAATACACAATGAAGCTGCGGCCCGCCAGGCGGGTGAGCCAGGCCGCGCTCACCGCCTGCACCGCCCGGCTCACCAGCAGGGCCGGCAGGTTGAGGCTGAGGGCCGAGCCCAGCAGCGCCACCCCGCCCTTGACGAGGCCGAGACCTGCCAGGCTGCGACCCACGGTGAGGGCGAGATCCTGAGCATGGCTGCGACTCAGATTCACCCCGTAGAGACGCCCGATCTCGATCACCATCTGGGCCTGCACCGCCGCGGTGCCCAGTAGATCGAGGCCGGGAAGGGGGGTGACCGCGAGCACCCCGGCCCCAATCCACATGTACCGATCCACGAGTCCCTCGGCATCGCGGCGACGCTGATGATCGAGGAGCTGACGGCTGGCCTCGCCCAGTTGCCGGCACTGCAGCAGCAGGTTGTCGGCGATTAGTTCCTCCCCATCGGCATGGAGCACCGTTGCGATGCGGCGTAGCAGCGTCCCCACCTCGGGTTCGGGTTGGAGGGGCCTGCTGCCTGGCATGGGCACGCTCTGGGGGGCAGCGCTGGCGGGGATCACATCCTCGCCGCTGATTCGCTTGCCGCAGCGCTGCCGCAGCAACTCCAGCAGCCGTTCTTCCTCCCGTTCACCCCGCAGGTCGCATTTATTGAGCACCAGCAGCAGCCGTTTGCCGAGACTCGCCAGGGTGTCAAACACTGCCAGTTCACTGGCCCGCAGGTCGCCATCCACCACCAGCAGCAGCAGATCGGCCCGGGCTGCCTGACGCCGGGCCAGCTCCTCTCGCCGCAGGCCCTCGGCGCCCGATTCGAGGATGCCGGGGGTGTCCTCCAGAATCACTGCTCGCTCAAGCCCCCGCAGCCGCAGGCGGTAGCGGTCGGAGGAGGAGCTGGTGGTGGACCCCATCGGGGCCCCCACCCTCCCCACCAGCTCCTGCAGCAGGGCGCGGATCAAGGAGGTCTTGCCCACGGATCCGCCGCCGAAAACCACGATGCGCAGATCACCGCGCTCCAGCTCGGTCTGCATGCGGATCCGCTCCTGCTGCAGGGCTTCCCGCTCCACGGCATCGCGCACCCGTTCGAGGGTGCGGTCGATCGCGGCGAGATTGCGTTCCGCTGCCTCCCGACGGTTGACGGGCCGCTCCAGGTTCAACGGGGCCTCGCCGCGACGGCCCGGACCGGTGCTTTTGCCCTGGCGCAGGGCTTGGAGCCAGGGCAGGCCGACCTGGGCCATGGCCAGTCCGATGGCGGCGAGCACGAGCAACACCAGCGGACCGATCAACCAGCCGGGAAGCCAGTAGCTGAGTTGCCAGAGCAGTTGATTGAAAGCCTGCAGTACCACCGCAGCCACCACCAGCAGCATCAAGGCCAGCGCAATCCAGAGCCAAAGACGCTTGGGGAGCATTCAGGGGGAGGCCACCGAGGAGCGCACGATCCGGCCCCAGAGCTCAGCGGCCAGGTGGCTGGTGGAGCGGCTGGGCGTGTTGTCGTCGTTGCCCAGCCACACCCCCATCACCCAGTGGCGATCAGGCACGGCGCCCACGAAGAGGAGGTCGCGGCCGTCGTTGGTGGTGCCTGTCTTCCCCCACACACCACCGCTCACCCAGGCAGCGGTTCCGGTGCCCCCGTTCACCACGCCCCGCAGCAACTCCTGCATGAGCTTTGCCGTGGCCGGAGCCATGGCCCGGCGTCCGGCCGTGCCGGCCACGCCGGCTGGTTCGACCTTTCCATCCCTGGATCGGGCTCCCCTGGGGGGCGGTGCGGTCTTCGGCACGCTTCGGCAACCCTTTTCCTCTTTCCCGGCTGGGCAGGCTTCGGCGTCGGTGAGGTGGCGGATCGTGCTCGGGGCATGCCACAGGCCGTTGTCGGCCACTGCGCCATAGGCGGCGGTGAGTTCCAGCAGGGTTACCTCGCTCTGGCCCAAGGCCAGGCCTGGCACGGGATCGAGTGGTGTGCTGAAGCCCAGGTCCCGGGCCTTGTGAACCACCGCGTCGAGGCCCACCCGCCGGGCCAGCCGCAGGGCGGCGGTGTTGCTGCTGATTGCCAGGGCCTGCCGCAGGCTGATCGTGCCGTGGCAGGCGCTCTCGAAGATCTGGCCCTGCCAGGTGAGGGGCCCGCAGTTCACCCCATCGCCGGGTCTGGCCCCCCGTTCGATCGCCGCCGTGTAGGGCACCAACTTAAAAGTGCTCCCGGGTTGACGCAAGGCCATCGAGGCCCGGTTGAACTGGCTGTGGCGGTAGTCGCGGCCACCCACGATCGCCAGAATGCCGCCGTTGCGGCTGTCGAGAACAACCACCGCCCCCTCCGAAACGCCGAGGGAGCGACTGGCCTCGATGTGCTCCCGAAGCAACCTCTCGATCAGTTCTTGCAGGGCCGGATCGAGGTGAGTGTCCACCAGGTAGTTCCCTTCCGCCGCCACATCCGCCCCAACCAGCGCATCAAGGTCCCGCCGCACCTGGTCGCTGTAGAAGGGCATGGCCCGGCGTTCATTGCCACGACAAGCATCCACGCTCAGGCGGATCGGCAGGCGGCGGGCGCGTCGGCCCTGATCGGCTGAGATGCGGCCGCTGTCTGCCATCTTAAGCAGCACGACGTTGCGGGCCTCCAGGGCATCCTGGGGGCGGCTGCAGGGATCGTGGCCGTAGGGAGAGGAGAGCAGTCCCACCAGCAGGGCTGCCTCCTCCAGGGCCAGAGTCCCGGCCGGCTTGCCGAACAGCCGGCGGGAGGCATCCTCGAAGCCCCAGCCAGCCCCCAGAAAGGCCCGGTTCAGATAGCTCAGCAGTAGCTCCGACTTGCTGAAGCGGGCCTCCAGCTGCAGGGCCACAAGCAGTTCACGCCCCTTGCGGCCCAGGGTTTCGCCCTCGCCCACCTGAGCCGGGTAGAGGCTGCGGGCCAGTTGCTGGGTGAGCGTGCTGCCGCCCTGAAGCACCCGGCCGCCCAGCAGGTTGGTCACCAGGGCGCGACCGGTGCCGATCGGGTCGATGCCGGGGTGCCACCAGAAGCGGGTGTCCTCACTCGCGAGCAGGGCATCGATGAGAACCCGCGGATAGCCCTCGAGCTTGCCTTGTTCCCGGTGGCGGCGGTCATCGGCCGAAGCGATCGGCCGATCGGCACGGTCGTAGAGCAGCAACGGCCCTCGGACGGTCGCCAGGCTTCCCCGGATGGGCACCAGCACCGACCCCAGAAGCCAGAGCAGCAGCCCTCCTGAGACCAGCGCGGCAGGACCCAGGATCGCCAGTTGCATGGCTCGCAACCGGCGGCCCGGCTCGGGGGCATGAAAACCGATTTCGGGCAGATCCGGCAGTTGGGGCGGTCCCAGCCGCACTCGATCCCCATCGCGCAGCAAGAGTTTCCGCACCCGGCGCCCCTTCCACCACAGTCCATTGGTGGAGTCTGCGTCGCTGAGCAGCCAGTGGTCTCCGCGCCGTTCGAGTAGGGCATGGCGACGGCTCACCGCAGCCTGCTCAAGCTGCACTTCGGCATTCGGATCCCGCCCGATGCGATAAACGCTGCCATGCAGGGCAACCTGCCGCTCCTGCTGGTGGTTCAGATGAATGGAGAGGGTGGGGCCGTGGCGCTCAGCCATGGCTGCGGCCGGGTCGTGAACCCCTTCCGGAACCCTGGCTTCCCCGTGATCGGGGGCTGGTGGGGCCGGATCGTCGCGGCAGGAAGGCCGCCAGCTGGTCGAGGGCGAAGCAGGCCACCGCAAGGTTGATGGCCACATCGGCCAAGTTGAACACGGCGAAGGAGAAGGGCACGGTGGCCAGAAAGTCCGTCACCGCTCCATGGTTCCAGCGGTCCAGACCGTTGCCGGCCGCCCCTCCCAGCAGGAAGCCGAGGGCCAGGCTGGGCCACAGGCCATGGGGGGGCTTCCAGAGGATCCACAGCAGCACGGCGACGCTCACCGCCAGACTCACCACACCGAGGATCTCCCCCGAATCTCGGAACAAGCTAAATGCGGCGCCGGTGTTGCTCACCCGCTGGAGCGCCAGCAGACCAGGCAGGAAGGGATGCAGCCTTCCTGGTTCCAGATGGCTGAGCACCCACGACTTGCTCCATTGGTCGGCGATCAGCACGGCCAGGGCAAGAAGCAGGGGCAGGGCCCTGTCGTTGCGGGATCGGGGTGATTCAGGGCCTGGAGCGGGGGATCCCGGCGAGGCGGTGGCTGGGCTTGGAATGGGATCAGGCATGTTCAGCCTCTCAAGATGGCAGCAGCAGCACCCGCCTCAGCACCCAGGCCACCACTCCAGCGGCGCAGCAGAGCAGCGCCTGGGGCAGGATCGCCAGTCCGTAACCCATCAGGAGCGGCACCAGGCTCGTGCCCCAACGTCCGGCCAGGGCGCCGATGAGCAGGTTGAGCAGACCGCAGAGCTGCAGCACCAGAAGTCCTACCCCCGCCGCCGCGGTGAGGGCGAGGGGATCGTCCATGCCGCGCTGGCGGGCCAGTCGCCCCGTGATCCAGGCCGCTGGAATGAAGCCCGCCAAATAGCCGAATCCCGGATCCACCAGATAACCGATCCCACCGCCCTGCTGGAACACCGGCAACTGAAAAAGCCCAATGCTCAGATAGGCCACCGCGGCCAACAGGCCGCTGCGAGGACCGGCCACCAACGCAGTGAGCAGCAGGGCGGGCACCTGGAGAGTGATCCCGAGAGGACGGAAGCTCCACCCTTCCGGGCCTGGAAGCGCCAGGAAGGCGGGGATCAGCCCCCCGGCCACGATCAGCAGCAGACCGGCGATAGCTCCGCTCCAGGTGGCAAGGGCCCGCAAGCGTTTCTCCGTAGGTGGTCAAGGCGCCCATCCTGCTGCAGCTAGGTTCGGCTGAGAAGGGGCGATCCGGTGATGCAGGCACACCAGGGAGAGGGCGGGGAGACTACCGAACCAGCCGAGTCGGTTCGCTTTGCGGTGGGTGATCGCGTCTGCCTGCTGCAGAGCGTTCCTTACCTCAAGACAGCGGATCCTATGCCCATGCTGCGCCCCCCCGACCTGGTGGCCACAGGCGAGGTGGGGGCTGTGAGCGAGATCCGCCCCCGCGACCAACTGGCGGTACGCTTCCGACGGGGTACCTTCTTACTGGCGGTGCGGGACCTCAGGCTGGCGTCCGGGAGCGATTGAACCCGATTCCGCCGGCAGCCTCCCAGGCGGTTGTTGCGGAGGACAGAGCCGGCGCCGGCCCCACGAGGCTGAGGCTGGCTTGCGGAAGCCAGCGGTGGGCGGCCTGCTGCAGCGCTGCGCCATCCAGCTCGGCGGCCCGAGCCAGGCACCGTTCCACATGGTCGGCGGGTAGGCCGTGGCTGAGCACCAGGGCGAGGCGCTCGGAGATCTGGGAGCAGGTCTGGCGTCCCATGGCGTCCTGGCCGATGGTCTTGGCGCGGGCCAGCTCCAGCGCCGCCAAATCCAGAGGTTTTTCTAGCAGGCGCCGCCATTCCTCCAGGAGGCAGGCGGTGGCCTCCTCGGCCCGGTCGGCGGAGGTGGAGAGGTGCATCACGAATGGCGCGGCCCCGCAGCGTGCCGGGTGGCTCACCCCCACGTCGTAGGCCAAGCCCCGTTCCTCCCGCATCACCACGAACAGGCGACTCGACATGCCCAGTCCAAGGTGGTTTTGGAGCAGCCGCAGCGGCAGGGCATCGGGATGGCCGAGCGGCACGGTGGGGCACCCCAGCATCAGCACGAGCTGTTCGGTGTCCTGCTCCAGGGCCCTCAGGCTGGCTCCGGCCGTTGGCACACCACCTGGTTCGTAAGGTGGCGAGGCTGCCGCCGACGAGGCCAGGGGCAGGTGGGTGGTCCAGGGAAGGCCCTCCAGGGAGTCTTCCAGCAAGGACTGGAGGTTGTCTGGCAGGGTTCCGGAGAGCACCAGAACGGCGCCCTCTCGCCCCAGACCCACCGCTAGATCGGCGAGCAGATCGGCCGAGATCCCCTTAAGTTCCCCCTCAACCCCGAGGGGATCGTGGCCATAGGGGCCATCGCCGTAGAGCTGGCGCAACAGCTGGTCGTGGGCCAACTGGTAAGGGTCTTCTTTCTGGCGTTGCAGGGTCTGGAGATTGAGCTGTCGCTCAAGAGCCACCTGGTCCGGGGCCAGGAGGGGTCGCCGCGCCATGGCGAGGAGGAGCGGCAGCAGATCAGGGGTGTCCGTGGCCGCGCACTTGAGGCCGAGCACCAGGGAATCCTCATGGGCTTCGGCCCGCAGAGCAGCCCCAGCCCCTTCCACCAGATCGGCGAGGGCGTCGGCATCAAGCAGGCCGCAGCCCCGGGTCATGGTTCCGGCCAGCAGCTGGTGAGCGCCCCGCCGATGCAGCGGATCGGCGCCACTACCGCCCCGGATCACCAACCGTGCCGCCAGGATCTCAGGCCCCGGACGGCTGCGGGCGACGACCGGCAGGCCGCCGCTGAGGCTGAAGCTGGGCATGGGGAACGGGATGGCGGAGTTCATGCGGGCACCGCCTCAAGCACGCAGGCGCGGCAGGGATCCAGGCTGGCCAGAGCTTCGGCCCGCAGGCTCTCCGGATCCCAGGAGTCGATCGCTTCGAGGGGGGCTTCCAGACTCTCGTAGCGGCCCCAGAGATGCCCGGTGCCGATCAGCCCGGCCACGTTGCCCGGGGCCTCCATCCCGAACCGGTAGCTGTTCGTCACCAGCCGCCTCACCCGCGACCACTCGGCCGCCTGCACCGGCTCGGCCATCACCTCCTCCCAGACGGTGTTGATGGCGGCCCGCACGGCCGGCAGATCCTCGGGATCGCACACCGCCTCCAGCAGCGCCAGGCTGCCGCATTCCATCGGGTGCAGATCCAGATCCACGCTCTCCACCAGCTGCAGCTGCTCCCGCAGTCGCGCCACAAGGCGGCTCCGCCGTCCTTCGGCCAACAGTGAGGTTGCCAGATCACCCCCCATCACCCCGTGGAGATCCCGGGCCGGCGGCTGGCCCCAGGCCATCAGCAGCCGGGCCGCCTCCAAGCGGGGCAGCTCCAGCCGCTGTTCCCCGGGTTGCACCCGCAAAGGCTCGAGGGGCGGCGGCCCTGCCAGTGGTGCCAGGGAGGCAAGCGCCCCCTCAGCGGCCCTCGCCTCCAGGTCAGTCCCGGCCAGGGCACCGGCGAGGGCCAGCACACAACGGCCACCGCCGTAAAGGCGCCGATGGAAGGCCGCCATGGCCTCGGGCTCGTGGGCCAGCAGGGCCTCACGCCGGCCCAGGATCGGCAGCCCATAGGCATGGCCGGGGCAGGCCATCGCCAGGAGTTGCTGCACCGCAACCTCCTCCGGCTGGTCTTCGCTCTGCGCGAGCTCCTCAAGCACCACCTGGCGCTCCATCGCGAAGGCTTCCATCTCAAGGCGAGGCTCCAGCACCAGATCGAGCAGCAGTTCGAGGGCTTCCGGGGCCGCCTGGGGGGGAATCAGCACGTGGTAGTGCACATCATCGAAACCGGTGGCGGCATTGCTGCTGCCGCCGAGGGCCTCAATCCTGCGGTCGAATTCGCCAGCCGCCAGGCTGTGGCTGCCCTTGAACACCATGTGTTCGAGGAAGTGGGCCATGCCGCTCTCGCTGCCGGCTTCGAACACGCTGCCGGCGCGGCACCAGAAATCGAGACAGACCAGGGGGGCCTCGGCCAGATCGAGGCTCACCAGTTCGGCTCCATTGGCAAGCACCCTGCGGTTCGGTTGCTCCAGCCCGGGGAGCAACGGGCCGCAACAACGGGATGGGGAGGGCATGCGCTGGTGTCAGGATCGCCATTCTGCTGGCTGCGGCGCCGCGATGACACCGGATTCCCAATCCCGCGCCGCTGCTGAGCCGGTCACTGGCCCCCAGGGGGCCTCCGCCCGGGCGTCCGGGGCCGGGGGCATCCATCCTTTGGTGGACGCCCTTGCCGGGCGGATCCGCACCTGCCGGGATGGCCTCCCCGGCCTGGAGCCCCTGACGATCGATCCGGCCCTGGAGGCGATCAGCGGCAGCCTCGATGGTGAGGACCTCTTCATCCGCAACGAGGTGCACCGCTGCCAGGGCCTGCGCAAGCTTCATCTCGAAACGGCCCGGCTGGGGGCGGGCCTGCAGATCCTTCACTGCGTGTTCTTCCCCGAACCCAGCTTCGACCTGCCGGTGTTTGGGGCCGACATCGTGGCCGGCCGCGGGGTGGTGTCCGCCGCCATTGTGGACCTTTCCCCCGTGACCGGATCCCTCCCCGCCGGGATCGACCGAGCCCTCGCAGCCCTTGATCCAGGCCCCTTCTCCCAGGAGCGTGAGCTGCCGGCCTGGGGGGGGATCTTCTCCTCCCGCGTGCTGTTCGTGCGGCCGGTCGATCGGGCCGAGGAGGAGCGCTTCATCGACCATGTGGCGGCCGTGCTGGGGGTGCTTGCCGCGGCGGTGTCGGAGGGCACGGCCCAGGGCCCCACGGATCCGGCTACGGTGAATCGCTGGGAGGGTCAGCAGCGCTATTGCAAGCAACAGAAACAGAACGACAAGACCCGCCGGGTCCTGGAGAAGGCGTTCAACCCAGCCTGGGCGGACCAATACATCGAGAACCTCCTGTTCGACGATCCTCCCGCCCCCTCCTGGCCGTCCTGATCGGCTCGCTGGCCCTGGCGGCCGGAGCTGGGCTGTTGGCATTCAAAGCCGGATGGCTGGGCCAGTCGGCAGCCAAGCGGGAAGCTGAGGTGCGCGCCAACCCGGCCCCTGCCCGGCCCGAGGCTGTGGCGGCCCTCGGCCGGCTCGAGCCCGCCGGCGACATCCGCGTGCTGGCCGCCCCGATCAGCGGCATGGGTGCCACACCGCGGATCACTGCCCTGGAGGTGGTGGAAGGACAGAGGGTTCTGCCCGGTCAGCTTTTGGCCCGCTTCGACACCGCCCCTACCCAGCTGGCCCAGCGGGATCTGCTCCGCGCCCGCATCGCCAATCTCCGGCGCCGACTGGATGTGGAGAACCGGGAACTGGCCCGCTACCGCCAGCTCACCAAGGTGGGTGCGATCGCCGCCGATGAACTTGATCGCCGCGAGCAGGATCACCTATTGCTGCAGGGCCAGTTGCAGGAGGCTCAGGCCGAGCTGGTGAAGGAGGAGGCCGACCTCGACAACACCGAACTGCGCTCCCCGATGGCTGGCACGGTGCTGCGGATCAATGCTCGGGTGGGGGAACGCCCCGGCGACAAGGGAATCCTCGAACTCGGTGCCAGCGACCGCATGGAGGCCGTGGTGGAGGTATACGAGAGCGACATCGCTCGGGTGAAGCCCGGCATGGCCGTGCGGCTCACCAGCGAGAACGGCGGCTTCACTGGCACCCTGGCCGGGCGCGTCAGCCGCATCAGTCCCCAGGTGCGCCAGCGCCAGGTGCTCTCCACCGATCCCACCGGTGATGCCGATGCGCGCATTGTGGAAGTGCGGGTGCAGCTGGATCCGGCGGATGCTCAACGGGTGCGGCAGCTGACGGGGCTGAAGGTGATCGCCAGGCTCGCCCCATGAATCCGTGATGCTCCTGGATCATCTCTGGCCTAACCGCCGCATTCCCCTGGCCTGGCTTCTGCTCACCCGCCAGCCCGGCCGGCTGTTGGTGGCCCTGGCGGGGATCTCCTTCGCCGGAATCCTGATGTTTCTGCAGCTCGGGTTCCGCGATGGCCTCTTCGACGCCAGCGTGACCCTGCACAAGCGTTTCGCCGCCGATCTTGTGCTGGTGAGCCCGCGCACGATGAGCTCGATCGCCATGGCCAGTTTTCCCAGACGGCGGCTGGTTCAGGTGATGGCCGATCCGGATGTGGCGGGCACCACGCCCGTGCACTGGAACTTTCTGCTCTGGCGCAATCCCCAGACCCGAAACACCCGCTCGATCCTGGTGGTGGGCTTTGAGCCCGGAGATCCCCTGTTCACCGATCCGGGCTTGGTTGAGCGCACCCGCGTGCTCAGCCAACGGGGCCGAGTGCTCTTCGATTCCCTCTCCCGGCCGGAGTTTGGCCCGATTGACACCTGGTACAAGCAGGGCCGCACGATCGAAACCGAAGTCGCCGGCAAGCGGGTGCGGGTGGCGGGTCTGGTGGAGCTGGGCCCCTCCTTCGGTGCCGACGGCAACCTGCTGACCAGCAGTGAAACCTTCCTGCAGCTGATGCCCGACCTGCCCTCCGGCAGCATCGAGCTGGGGCTGATCCGCCTCCAGCCAGGCGCCGATCCCGGCACCGTCGCCGCCCGTCTGAAATCTCGTCTGCCGAAGGACGTGGCGATCTACTCCAAGCAGAGTTTCGTGGAATTCGAAAAAAATTACTGGCGCAGCAGCACTGCCATCGGCTTCATCTTCACCCTCGGTGCCGGGATGGGCTTCGTTGTGGGTTCGGTGATTGTGTATCAGATCCTCCACTCCGATGTGAGTGACCATCTGCCCGAGTACGCCACCCTGATGGCCATGGGCTATCCCCTCCCCCAGCTCCTGGGAGTCGTGGCCCGGGAGGGGCTCCTGCTGGCCCTGTTGGGCTATCTGCCTGCTTGGCTGGCGGGTCAGGGGCTTTACACCGTGATCCGCAATGGCACCAAATTGCCGGTGGCGATGGATGGTGCTCGATCGCTGCTGGTGTTCGGCATGATCCTCACCATGTGCCTGGGCTCTGCCCTGATGGCCATGCGCAAGCTCGGGGATGCCGATCCCGCCGAGATCTTCTGAGGGCCTTGATTCCCGTGAGCAGCGCTCCCCACCCCCCCGCTTCCGGTTCCGATTCCAGCAATGGCATCGTCCGCCGGCATCGCAACGGCTCGGCCCCGGCGAGCCTGGTTGTGCACGACCTCCAGCACTGGTTCGGCAGTGGAGCCAACCGTCGTCAAGTGCTCGATGGGGTGAGCCTCACCATCCACCCCGGTGAGGTGGTGCTGCTCACGGGCCCCTCGGGCTGTGGCAAGACCACCCTGCTCACCCTGGTGGGCGCCCTACGGCAGGTGATGGCGGGTTCGGTGCAGCTCTTCGGCCAGGAGCTCCATGGTGCTGCCCGGAGGGAGCGCCAGCTGCTGCGCCGCCAGATTGGCATGATCTTCCAGGGTCACAACTTGCTGCGCTGCCTGAGTGCCGAGCAGAACGTGCAGATGGGGGCCGACCTGCTTCCTGGTCTGGGTTATCGGGCACGGCGAGACCTCTCCCGCCAGTGGTTGCGCGCCGTGGGACTCGGCGATCACCTGGCCAAGCTCCCCCACGACCTCTCCGGCGGGCAGAAACAGAGGGTGGCGATCGCCCGGGCCCTGGCGGCCCAGCCGCGTCTATTGCTGGCCGATGAACCCACCGCGGCCCTGGATAGCCGCACTGGCCGCGAGGTGGTGGAGCTGTTGCGGCGTCTGGCCCGTGATCAGGGGTGCAGCGTGCTGATGGTGACCCACGACCCCCGCATTCTCGATGTGGCGGATCGCCTGGTGGAGATGGAAGATGGGCGGCTTGCCGAGGCCAGCATGAGCGGCCGAACGCTCACCGGTTCGGTAGGGTAAATCAATCCAAATCTCCAGGAACAGCCGTCCGCATGGCCAAGCGCAGGAATCTCAAGAAGGAAAAGCAAGAGCGCAACCGCGCCTACGCCCGCAAGTTCAAGAAGCGCAAGCTGCGCAATGAGGGTCGCGGCGAAGGTGCCGGCAACGGCGTGACCGGCACCGCCAACAACGGCGGGGCCGCCGACTGATCTGGTGCAGCGCCTTGGGCCGGCAAGCCCCAGCGGGGGGTCCCCAGGGATCCCCCTTTTTGCTGGCTAAGCGTCGGACCCTTCTATCGCTAGCTGTTGCCACCCAGCATCCCACTTCCTTCAAGCCGACCCGTTGTCAGCGCCCACTAGGTCATCTTGGCGCACCCCATCCGACGCCCCCCTTCCAGCTGCCATGTTTCTGAGCGTCGTCATCCCCACCTACAACCGGCTGCCGATCCTGCGCCAATGCCTGATGGCCCTGGAGCGCCAGGAGCTGGCAGCGCCGATCGAGCGTTTCGAGGTGGTGCTCGTCGATGACGGCTCCACCGACGACACCGTGGCCTGGCTCCAGGAGCATGCCGTCTCCCTGCCCCATGTGCGCCTCATCTGCCAGGACCATGGCGGCCCAGCGGCGGGCCGCAATCGGGGGGTGGAGCATGCCGGCGGCGATGTGATCGTGTTCATCGACAGCGACCTCGTGGTGATGCCGGATTTCTTGCAGCACCACGCCCGTGCCCTTGAGCAACGCTGGCGGGAGCGAGGGGACAAGCTCTGCTTCACCTACGGCGCCGTGGTTAACACCGCCAATTTCGCGAATCCCACCAGCGAGCCCCACAAGCTCAATGATGTGTCCTTCGCCTACTTCGCCACCGGCAATGTGGCCATCGATCGACAGGTCCTCGAGCGTGCCGGTCTGTTCGACACCGCCTTCCGCCTCTACGGCTGGGAGGATCTCGAACTCGGTGAGCGCCTTCGGCGCCTGGGGGTGGATCTGGTGCGCTGCCCCCGCGCCGTTGGCTACCACTGGCATCCAGCCCTCAGCCTGGAGCAAATCCCGCGGTTAATCCAGGTGGAGCGGGAGCGGGCCAAAATGGGACTCGTTTTTTACCGCAAACACCCCACTCGCCGGGTGCGGTTCATCATCCAGTACACCTGGCTACACCGCATTTTATGGGAGTTGCTCACCCTGGGAGGCCTTCTCAATGAACGCAGCCTGCGGCCCCTTCTGGGCTGGTTGATCCGCCGCGGCCACCCTGGCCTGGCGATGGAACTGCTGCGCCTTCCCCTGAACCGGATCGGTGTGGAGGCCCTTTACAGTGAGGCCAGGCAACAGGGTCTTTGATGCCTCTTGGCGGCGCGGGTCCTCCTGGCCTGCCGCCAGCGGGTCGTTTGATAGGTTGTTTGAGTCCTGTCACACCGCACACCTGCACGTTTCGGGTGATCCGGCTTCGGTTGCAATGGTCTCAGCGCATCCCGCGCTGCTCCAACCCTGCACAATCGACTGGCTTTCCTGGCAGGTGGTGGCCAACCCGAAACCCAACCGAATCCCATGGCTGTCGTCACGCTCGCCGAGATGATGGAAGCTGGTGCCCACTTCGGGCACCAGACCCGGCGCTGGAACCCGAAGATGTCTCGATACATCTATTGTTCGCGTAACGGTGTTCACATCATCGATCTCGTGCAGACCGCGGTCTGCATGAACAACGCCTATAAGTGGACGCGTAGTGCCTCTCGCAGCGGCAAGCGTTTCTTGTTTGTCGGCACCAAGAAACAGGCCTCCGAAGTCATCGCGCAGGAGGCGACCCGTTGTGGTGCCTCCTACGTGAACCAGCGCTGGCTGGGCGGCATGCTCACCAACTGGACCACCATGAGGGCCCGCATCGATCGCCTCAAGGATCTGGAGCGCATGGAGTCTTCCGGCGCCATCGCCATGCGACCCAAAAAGGAAGCGGCGGTACTGCGTCGTGAACTCGATCGCCTACAGAAATACCTCGGCGGCCTCAAGAACATGCGCCGTCTGCCCGATGTGGTGATCCTGGTCGATCAGCGCCGCGAGACCAACGCCGTGCTCGAGGCTCGCAAGCTCGACATCCCGCTGGTGTCGATGCTGGACACCAATTGCGACCCCGATCTTTGTGATGTGCCCATCCCCTGCAACGACGACGCCGTGCGTTCGGTGCAGTTGGTGCTGGGTCGCCTGGCCGATGCGATCAATGAAGGACGCCATGGCGCCCAAGACCGTGGCGGCGACGACGACGGCTGAAGCTCCTTGCTGAGGCCCCCGGGTTGCGCCCATCCCACTCTCTGGTCAGATCGCTGCCGGTCTTGGCCCTGATGTCGCCCCCGCAGTCGAAGCACCATCAGCGGAGACGTAGGCGACAGACCATCCCCCAGGCAATCAGCTAGAGCAACAACAGGTCAGCTTCTAGGGCTCCGGGTCGACCCGGTTGACGTTGCAGACCTTTCTGGGCAGGGTCCCGTGGCCTCCTCCCTGCCGATTTCTCCCCTTCCCCGATTTCCATTCCTCCCCTCCCATGGCTGAGATCACCGCCAAGCTCGTCAAGGACCTGCGCGACAAGACCGGCGCCGGCATGATGGATTGCAAGAAGGCCCTGGCCGAATCCGGCGGCGACATGACCAAGGCCGCCGAATGGTTGCGCCAGAAGGGCATCGCCACCGCCGAGAAGAAGGCGGGGCGCACCGCTGCGGAGGGGTCGATCGGTAGCTACATCCACACCGGTGCCCGCGTGGGCGTGCTGGTGGAGGTGAACTGCGAAACCGACTTTGTGGCTCGCGGTGAGCTGTTCCAGGAGCTGGTGCGGAACGTGGCCATGCAGATCGCCGCCTGCCCCAATGTGGATTATGTGAGCACCGAGGAGATCCCCCCGGAGGTGGCGGAGCGGGAGAAGGCGATCGAGATGGGCCGCGATGATCTGGCTGGCAAGAAGGAGGAGATGAAGGTCAAGATCGTCGAGGGGCGCATCGGCAAGCGCCTCAAGGAACTGGCCCTGCTCGAACAGGCCTTCATTCGCGACAACACCATCACGGTGGGCGAGATGGTGAAGCAGGCCGCCGGCAAGACCGGTGAGAACATCCAGGTTCGCCGCTTCAGCCGCTTTACCCTTGGTGAAGGCATCGAAGTGGAGAAGAGCGATTTCGCCTCTGAAGTGGCGGCCATGGGCAAGTCCTGATTCTTCTCCATGGCACCGCTGCCATGACCCCCTTATCCGGGCCATCTGCCACGCAAGCCGATCTGCTGCGGATTCGACGTGAGCTGGCGAGCACCAATCCGGAGCTGTATCGGCAGCTGGCGCTCTACCTGCAGGTGCTGCGCCAGATCCTGCCCCAGAGTGTTGATCAGGCGTGCTTTTACCTGGCAACCCAGGTGCAACCCGATCGCTACACAACCCTTTCTGAGGCCCAGCGCCGCCGCCTCCACGCCAATGTCACGGCCCTGGTGACACGCTGCACCACCCTTCTCACGGTGGAGCAGCTGGCTTGCCTAGCGGGCCGAATCGCGCGCGAGCAAGCACTTATGGCCGATCGCCTTCATCGCGATCCAGATGCTGCGGGGGAGCGTCATCAACTCTCCGCGACGAACGGTCCGACAGCGGACCCGCGCTCGGAACTCGGTTCTCCCCATGTTCCGCAGGGTGGCTCACCCCTCCGCTTCCCTCACGAGGGATCGGTCCATCTCGGTCTGGATCTCCCCATTGAGGGTGGCTGGCTTGGCTGGGGTGAGGCCCCTGGATTGGGCGCGAACGAGTTAACCGCGGAATCCTCGGCACCGGAATTCACGACATCGGAATCCTCCGGCCTGGATCCGGAGGATTCCGAAGCTCTCCACCCCGAACGGCCCGATCCGGATGAGGATGACCCCGCCTCGGATCTGTTTAGCCTATTTTCCGCCCTTGCTGCCGCAGCCGGGATGGACAGGGGAATCCGGGGGCTGGAGCACCCCTACGAGCAAGGGATGGCGGAGTTCACCGCCCGGGATGGTGCGGGTGGCGATGATGACGCCAGCGATCAGCTTTCCGCAGAAGGGGAGGCATCGGAAGCGCTCGGCGAACCACCCGAGGATGCGCCCTTCCCCTTCCGCTTCCGTGCCATGGCGCTGGAGGTCGATGCGTTGGAGCGTTTCTTGCCGGGCCGCTTCAAGCCGGAGGATCCCGGTGCCCTTTACCGCCCGCCGGAGGGGGGGGGACTTCTGCCCCGCGATCCGGTGGCACTGCTGGCTTGGCTGAAGGGCGTGGAACTGGCCCTGGCTCGCCAGCTGCGGGATCTGTCCCATGCGCTTAACACAGAACTGCTGCGGTGCGGGTTGATACGGATCCTGCTACCCCTCAACCTGCTGGAGGGGGTGCTTAGGGGGCAGATCGAGGTCCAGTCCAGCCACCCGAATCTCCTGCAACTGCCCCTGCCCCTTTCCAGCGGTCGCTCCGGCCGGATTCTCAAAGCCCAGTCCATCCTTCTTCGCCGCACCGATCTCGAACTGGAGCAACCCCGGTTGCGCACGGTGCGGAGCCGGCTGCAGCAGCTCCGCCAGGAGGGCCGCAGAATGGCCCAGCAGTACCACCGTCTTCAACGGCGGATCCAGGCGCACGAGGCCGAAGCACTGTGGCTGCAGGACACCCGCTCAATGCGCCCTGGACCGGACCACCCCTCCTGATGCCCCTGCTTGGGGAGGCGTCCGCAACGCCGGCACCATCGGCTGCGTGCCTGGATTCCGGTTGCGGCGCACCTCAGCCTGACCTTCCCTCCCCTCAGGTTCTGGAATCCTGGCTTTCCTCCTTGCAGCAGGCCTGCCGTGTCGAGGCCGAGCGCGGTTTCGGGGATCTGATCGGACGCCACGAAACCTTCGCCAGTTTCGTGGCCCGCAATCTCGCGGCACCCCCCCCGGATCTCCCCGCAGACGCAGTGCGCTCCCTCGCGCTCCTGGCCACGGCCTTCAGCCGCTACCGGCTGGAGGATCTGGGCCGCCGTCAGCATCTGATCCGCCAGCTGCGCCAGGGGCTCCACCAGATCAGGGTCCAGAGTCGACCGGCGCTGTCGATAGCGCCTCCTCGCCTGCGGCTGCTCAGCTCCCCAGGGCGGGACGGCTCCGGTGGGGCCCCATCGCAGCGGGGATTCGGCTCCAGCCTGCCGCCCTCCAGTCCCTACGCCACTCCATCCCCTTCGGGAGGTACGACTGAGCGCGCCAGTCGCTCGCTGCTGGCCGCCACACCCTTGGCCGAGGTGCCTGGCATTGGTCCACGCACAGCCACCCAGCTGGCCGGCCTCGGGCTGCTGCTGGTGGGGGATCTGATCACCCATTACCCCCGCGACTACCTCGATTACGCCAACCTGGTCCGCATCAGCGCCCTGGTTCCCGGTCGGACCGCCACGGTGGTGGCCACGGTGCGGCGTTCCCACGCCTTCAGCAGTCCCCGCAACCCCAATCTCTCGATTCTCGAGCTCCATTTGCAGGACATCACCGGTCGTCTGCGGGTCAGCCGCTTCTTCGCCGGCCGTCGCTTCAGCAGCCCGGGCTGGCTCAAGGCCCAGCAGCGTCAGTTTCCTCCTGGCACCACGGTGGCTGTGAGCGGGCTGGTGAAGGAGAGTCCCTATGGACCTTCCTTTTCCGATCCCCTGCTTGAGGTGCTGGAGAGCTCCGGGTCGCCGGTCCGTTCCCCCCTGATCGGCCGTCTGGTGCCGGTCTATGGCCTCACGGAGGGCCTGCGCGCCGACACCCTCCGCCGGGCCATTCAGGCCGTGCTGCCCCATCTCGAGCGGTGGAGCGATCCCCTGCCGGAGGCCCTGCGCCAGCGGCTCGCTCTCCTGCCCCGTCAGCGGGCCCTACGGGGCATTCACCAGCCCACCGACCAGGCGGATCTGCAGGCCAGCCGGCGGCGCCTGGTCTTCGATGAATTCCTGCTGCTGCAGCTGGGTCTGGCCCAGCGGCGCCAGAAGCTCCGCCAACGCCCCGCCCTTCCCCTGGATCCGCCTCCCGGGGGTGCCGACCTGGTGGGCCAGCTCCGCAGGATCCTGCCGTTTCCCCTCACCGGCGCCCAGGATCGCGTGCTGGCCGAGATCCGCCATGACCTGGCCCGTTCCCAGCCGATGGCACGACTGCTCCAGGGGGATGTGGGCAGCGGCAAGACCGTGGTCGCCCTCGCTGCCCTGCTCTACGCCATCGAGGCCGGCTGCCAGGGCGCCCTGATGGCCCCCACCGAGGTGCTGGCCGAGCAGCATCTCGCCAAGCTCGCCCACTGGCTGCCCCAGCTGCACGTGAGCAGTGCCCTGCTCACCGGCTCCACCCCGGCCCGAAGGAGGCGGGAACTGCTGCAGGATCTAATCAATGGCCAGCTCCAGATCCTGGTGGGCACCCATGCCCTCCTGGAGGATCCGGTTCAATTCGCCAGGTTGGGGCTGGTGGTGGTGGATGAGCAGCACCGCTTCGGCGTGCGGCAACGCAACCGTCTGATGGCCAAGGGATTGCAGCCCCACTTGCTCACGATGACCGCCACACCCATCCCCCGCACCCTGGCCCTCTCGATCCACGGCGATCTGGATGTGAGCCAGATCGATGAGCTCCCCCCCGGCCGCACGCCGATCCGCACCCGCCTGCTGCGCTCAGGGGAGCGGCAGGAAGCCTGGGAGCTGGTGCGCGAGCAGGTGGCCCTGGGCCAGCGGGCCTACGTGGTGCTGCCCCTGGTGGAGGAGAGCGAGAAGCTCGATTTGCGCTCGGCGGTGGAGGTGCATCGCCACCTAGCCGAGGAGGTGTTCGTCGATCTGCGGGTGGGCCTGCTGCATGGCCGCCTTTCGAGCGAGGCAAAACAGGCGGCGATCGGGGCGTTTGCCCGCGGTGAAAGCCAAGTTCTCGTAAGCACCACGGTCGTGGAGGTGGGGGTGGATGTGCCGGAGGCGAGCGTGATGGTGATCGAGCATGCCGAGCGTTTCGGCCTGGCCCAACTGCACCAGCTGCGGGGTCGGGTGGGCCGGGGAGCGGCGGCTTCCCATTGCCTGTTGCTGCATGGAGGCAACAATGCCGATGCCCGTCAGCGTCTTGAGGTGCTGGTGCGAAGCACCGATGGCTTCGAGATCGCTGAGATGGATTTGCGACTTCGGGGGCCTGGCCAGGTGCTGGGAACTCGCCAGTCGGGCCTGCCGGATCTGGCCTTGGCCAGCCTCACCGACGATGGGGACCTCCTCGAACAGGCCCGTGCGCTGGCCCAGGAACTGGTGACAGCCGATCCGGACCTGGAGGCCCACCCCGGCCTGCGCCAAGCCCTGCTCGATCAGCGCCAACGTCAGCTGGAGGCTGCCCGTCTCAATTAGTTCGATCCCGTGAACCGGCAGGGCTTCGAGGTTCCGTTCGCCTTGTCGTCGCGACGGCAGTACCTGAGGAGGGAGACCGTGCAAGCCATCGGCCCAGGCCTTGTCTATGGCCGCCGAACCCTGCTAAGCCCGCTTCCTGATGGCGCCGTAGCAGGCTGGCTCCAGCACCTGTCCCCCCGCCATGGCCGCGACTCGCCCCTGGAGCCCGATCCCGATCCAGGAGAGCGGCGAATCTCTGGAGCCTCTGCCCCCCAGCCTGTGGCGGCTGGAGCCCCACCCCTACGTGTGCCTGGGCGCTCCTTACGGGCCCGGGGCCAGCCCCTTCCGGTTGAGGAGCGGGGTGATCGCGCGGTTGCTTGGAGCCGATGCCGCCCTGGCCGCGGGGGCGGAGGGCTGGCGTCTGGCGATCTTCGATGCCTGGCGACCCGTTGCGGTGCAGCGGTTCATGGTGGATCACAGCATCGCCGAGGAATGTCGGGCCCGGCGCCTGGATCCAAACCACGCCGATGCAGCGGCCCGGCAGGCCGTGGTGGAGGCCGTGGCCCGCTTCTGGGCCGAGCCCAGCCTAGATCCGGCCACCCCGCCCCCCCACAGCACCGGCGGCGCCGTGGATCTCACCCTGGCTGACGCCAATGGGCGGCCCCTGGCCATGGGGGGCGCCATCGATGCCATCGGTCCGGTCTCCGAACCCGACCATTTCGCCGCCGCTGCAGCGGCTGATCCTGCTTCCGCGGCGGCCCACTGGCACCATCGCCGTGAACGCCTCGCGGCGGTGATGGCGGTCGCCGGTTTTGTCCGCCATCCCAACGAGTGGTGGCATTTCAGCTATGGCGATCAGCTCTGGGCCTGGAGCCGGGGTGAGACCAAGGCCCACTACGGCCGGGCCCCCGGATGAATGGCCCCTGGCGAAAAGCGGATGCCGCCTGAGCAGCGGGTGCTGGGCCGGGCGGAACATTCGACCTCCCTGCGGTTCAGCCGGCGTTGACCAGCAACTCCGCCACCCTGGCGTCGCCGATCTGCCCCACAAAGGCCCCGAAACTCGTGCGGCCACCTTGGTCCCGCCAGGCCAGGAGCAGCGGCTCCAGGGTGTTCTCAAGCTGCTCAAGCGGCAGCCTTTGCAGGAAGGGCCTGGCCAGTTGGGTCAGTCCCGGGGTGCCTCCCAGCCAGAGTTGGTATTCGTCTACGCCGCTTCCCACCAGACCGATTTCGGCCATGTAGGGGCGGGCGCAGCCGTTCGGGCAGCCCGTCATCCGCAGCAGCACTGGCCGCTCGATACCGAGTCCTGCCAGCTGGGTCTCCAGTCGGGCTACCACCATCGGCAGGATCCGCTCGGCTTCGGTGATCGCCAGCCCGCAGGTGGGCAGGGCCGGACAGGCGATCGCATGGCGGGCCAGGGGTGATGTCTCCTCGGGGGCCGCGAAGCCGATCGCCGCCAATTCCCGCTTCAGGGAACTGCGCTGCGGGGCCCCGATGTTGCACAGCAGCAAATCCTGGTTCGGCGTCAGCCGCACCTCCAGTTGGAAGGTTTCCACCAACCGCCGAAGACCCGCCTTCGTTTCCCCCTCCAGCCGCCCACACAGCAGGGGCAGGCCCACGAACCAGAGGCCATCGCCCTGTCGGTGCCAGCCTAGATAGTCGAGGAGCTTGCGCTTCGGTTCGTCCCGCAGGGGGCGGATCGGCTGGGGAAAGTAGCGAGTCAGTTCCTGCTTGAACCAGCCGATGCCTCGGTCTTGAATCAAGTACTTCATGCGGGCGTGGCGCCGCTGCTGGCGATCACCGTGATCGCGCTGCAAGGCCAGGATCGCCTGGATCAGATCCAGCACGTCGTGTGCAGCCACGTAACCGAGTGGGTCGGCTGTGCGGGCGAAGGTCTCCTCCTTGTTGTGAGTCCGGCCCATTCCCCCACCCACATAGACATTGCAACCCCTCGGCTGCCCGTTCGGATCCGTGAAGAGCACCAAGCCGATGTCCTGGGTGAGCAGGTCCACGGCGTTGTCTCCTGGCACGGTCACGGCCACCTTGAACTTGCGGGGGAGGTAGGTGGCGCCATAGAGGGGTTCCTCGGCATCACCGCTGAACAGGGCCCCCTCGATTTGGCGGGCTTTCGCCCGCTTCACTTCCGCGCTGGGACGGATGCGGTAGCTGAGATCGCCGTCCACCCAGAGGTCGAGATAGGAGCCTTCGGCGGCCTGGGGCGTCAGCAGATCGGCGATTTGATCCGCCAGACGCCTGGCGGCGGAATATCCGCCTGTGTTGAACGGTGCGGCCGGTGCCATCACGTTGCGGTTGATGTCCCCACAAGCCGAGAGAGTGGAGCCCATCGATCGCACGATGGTGCCGATCACCTCCTTCAGGTCGGCCTTGGCCACCCCATGCATTTGGAAGGCCTGGCGGGTGGTGGCGCGGAGGGTGCCGTTGCCCAAACGGTCGGCCAGCCCATCGAGGGCGAGGTAGAGCGGCACTGGGATGCGGCCCGCCGGACTGCGGAGACGCAGCATCATCTGCCAGTCCTTCTCCGCACCCTTACGGCGGTTATCGCGATTGTCCTGTTGATAACTGCCGTGGAACTTTAGGATCTGAACGGCAGACTCACTGAAATTCTTCAGCTCGTTGTCCAGCTCACTGCCCAGGGGTTCCTGCAGGTGAGAACTGCTGGCCTTGAGCTGTTCGAATTTGGTCGGCGTTGCAGCCTTCGCTCCATTGGCCTCAGCCTTCGCTCCATTGGCCTCAGACTGGGCTGGCCGCTTGGAGGATCCATCGGCGGTGGCACGGGAGGCAACCCTCGATGGGGCCATTCCTGATTCCTTGAACTGGTGCACAGAAGCTAGCGAACCGCGACCGCTCAGGCCGCCGATCTCTGGCCGCTGAAACTCAACCCACCGTTTCAATACAGTTCGCCAACACCCTGCCCTGTCCATTTCCATGGCCACGTTCCTGTTGGAGATCGGCACCGAGGAGTTACCAGCCGATTTCGCAGGCTCGGCCCTCGATCAACTTGAACAGCGGGTGCGGCGGGACCTGGTCGAGGCCCGGCTCAGCAGCGGCACCATTCGGGTGGATGGCACGCCAAGACGGCTGGTCCTGCGGCTTGAGGATCTCCCAGCGCGACAGGAGGATCGCAGCGAGGAACGCAAGGGCCCCCCCGCTCTGCAGGCCTTCCGCGATGGTGTTTCCACCCCTGCCGCCGTCGGCTTTGCGCGGCGATGCGGCGTCGAGCCGGAGGACCTAGAGGTGCGTGACACCGAAAAGGGGGCTTTCGTCTTTGCCCGCACCCTCGAGCGGGGCCGGGCCACCGCCGAGGTGCTGGCCGAGCTGGCGCCCGCTTGGATCTGGAGCCTGCAGGGCCGCCGCTTCATGCGCTGGGGCGACGGCGAGAGCCGTTTCAGCCGTCCGATCCGTTGGCTGGTGGCGCTGCTGGATGGTGCGGTGGTTCCGTTCACCCTGGCCGAATGCGATCCCCCCGTGCGGAGTGATCGCCTCAGCCGGGGCCACCGTCTCCACCCCGATTCCGTGGTGATCGACTCGGCCGCTTCCTATGGGTCCACCCTGGCCGCCGCCGGCGTCCAGGTCGATCGCCAGGCGCGTGCCACCGCCATCCGGCAGGCGATCACCGCCGCCGCCGAAGCTTCCAATGCTCGTCCCGATCTTCCCGATTCACTATTTGAGGAGCTGTTGGATCTGGTCGAATCCCCCCGCCTGATCGAGGGCGCTATCGAGGAGCGATTCCTGGCCCTGCCGCCCGAGGTGCTCAGCACGGTGATGCGCGCCCATCAGCGCTACGTGCCCCTGCAGCGCCAAGACGCTCCGGCTGATTCCCTGGCGCTGGAGGCGGGCTCCCAGCTGCTCCCCCGCTTCCTTTGCATCGGCAACGGACTGGATGCGGCGGCGGCCACAATTCGCCGCGGCAACGAGCGGGTGCTGCGGGCCCGGCTGGCCGATGCCGAGTTCTTTCTGGCGGCCGATCGATCAACCGCCAGCATCGACCGCCGCGAGCAGCTGGCGCGAGTCACCTTCGCGGAAGGCCTCGGCAGCCTGCGCGACCGCGTTGAGCGGCTGGAGTGGTGCACTGATGTTCTGCTGGAGCGGCTGCCCCTCAACCCCCCGACCGCCGACCATGCCCGCCGCGCAGTCCACCTCTGCAAGCACGATCTGGTGAGCCAGATGGTGGGTGAATTCCCTGAGCTCCAGGGGGTGATGGGGGGCAAATATCTGCTTGCCGAGGGAGAGCCCCGGGCAGTGGCTCTGGCCGTACTTGAGCATTATCTCCCCCGCGGAGCCGGCGATGCCTTGCCTGGCAGCGATGCCGGGGCCGTGGTGGCCTTGGCGGAGCGGCTGGAACTGTTGCTCAGTATCTATGCCAAGGGGGAACGTCCCTCGGGTTCCTCCGATCCCTACGCTCTCCGCCGGGCCGGCAATGGTCTGCTCCAGATTCTCTGGGAGCGGGGCTGGCGGCTGGATCTCGTGGCCTTACTGAAGCGCTGCAGCGGCCACTGGGCTGAACTTTTTCCTGGCTTCGCGGTTGAAGGCCCTGCCCTGGCATCTGAACTGGCCGAATTCTTGCGTCAACGGCTCGTGAGCTTGCTGGAGGAGGAGGGCTTCCCGGTCGATCTAATCCAAGCGGTAGCTGGTGAGGGGTTGCCCCTTGATCGGGTGCTGGCCGATCCAGCAGATGCCCGAAGCCGCATCAAACTGCTGTGTTCCCTAATTGAAGACGGCGAGCTGGCGGCAGTGCAGGCCGTGGTGCAGCGGGCTTCGCGGCTAGCCGAAAAAGGTAATCTGCCTGAATCAGTGCGCAGTCCGGAGGGCGTGGTGGATGCGGCACTGTTTGAAAAAAACAGTGAGGCCGAGATGCTCAAGGCGGTTCAGGCGCTAGCACCGTTCGCCACTGGCAGCGACTCAAGGAAACCTCGAAAAATTCGAATTTCTAAGGTAGCCACCAAAAAGACTCATTCCCTCGTACCGGCCTGGTTGAGCCCGTATTCTCGGGATAGGCGATTTTTCGCGGTGCCCTCAAATCGCTACTCAAAGCTGGCCTGTGGCTTGGCGAACAACGCCCCGATCCTGGAGCGCTTCTTTGATGGCTCCGACAGCGTGCTGGTGATGGCCGACGACCCGGCGGTGCGGGCCAACCGCCTCAATTTGTTGGCAGTGCTGCGCAACCAAGCCTCGGTACTAGCCGATTTCACGCGCTTGAGGAGCCGCGAATATTCTCCCCCAAAGGATTCAACGAAAATGAAGGATTTTAAAGAGAATTTTAAAAAAGATTGATCGAAAGAAATCAAACGAGAGCTAGAAAAGGTTGTCAACCAGATGACTCAACACCAGATCACTCAACCACCTTGGTTCTCCCCATGGCTGCGCCTTCGCCCTGCCCCCCGCCAAAGAGCCTCTTCATTTTTTGTCCGAAGCCGTTCATGGTCCCTTAGGGTGAAATGATGCCAATTGTGAGCGCCCGCGGTCTTTCCCGCAGCTTCCAGGTGTCGGAGAAGGACCCTGGTCTAGCCGGTACCCTGCGGCATTTTCTGAAGCGCAGGGTCCGCACGGTTGAGGCCGTGCGGGATCTTCATTTCTCGATCGAGCCCGGCGAGATGGTGGGCTTTCTCGGCCCCAACGGTGCCGGCAAGACCACCACCCTCAAAATGCTGAGCGGGCTGCTCCATCCCAGCGGCGGGCGGGTGGAGGTTGCCGGCCATGTTCCAGCCCGCCGCGAGGCGGCATTCCTGCGCCGCATCACCCTGGTGATGGGTCAAAAGCAGCAGCTGATCTGGGATCTTCCCCCGCTCGATTCCCTGCGGGTCAATGCGGCGGTCTACGGCCTCGACGACCGGGAGGCCGCCCGGCGCATCAGCGAACTGGCCGAGATGCTGGAGCTGGGGGAGGAACTGCACCGCCCCGTGCGCAAGCTGTCCCTCGGCCAGAGGATGAAGGCCGAACTGATGGCGGCCCTGCTGCATCGGCCGGAGGTGCTCTTCCTCGATGAGCCCACCCTTGGTCTGGATGTGAATGCCCAGGCGGCTATGCGCCGCTTCCTGGCCGATTACAACCGCCGCCATGGCGCCACGGTGCTGCTCACCAGCCATTACATGGCCGACATCACGGCCCTGTGCCCCCGCGTCCTGCTGATCCACGCCGGTTCCCTCTTCCATGACGGCAGCCTCGAGCAGCTCACCCAGCGCCTGGCTCCCCGCCGCGAGGTGCGCCTGGAACTGGCCAACACCCTCCCGGGAACAGCCTTCAGCGGCTATGGGGAGCTTGAATCCTGCAGCGGCCGCGATGTGAGGTTGCTGGTCGATCGCGACCGCCTGACCACGGTGGTGGGACGTCTGCTGGCGGACTTGCCGGTTCTGGATCTTGAGGTTCGTGATCCCCCGATCGAGGACATCATCGGTCGGCTTTTCCGGCAGGGAAGCATCGAGCAGCCATGAGCCAGCATCCTATCAGGCCCTTGCCTAGTGGTCGCCAGGGTGGGCGCTCGGCCCTGGCATCCGCCCTGCGCATCGCCCGAGCCCTGTTCATCAGTCAGTACGCGCTGATGCTCGAATTCCGGGCCGAGATTCTGCTCTGGGCTCTTTCCGGAGTCATGCCCCTGTTGATGTTCTCCCTCTGGAGCGGTGCTCCGGCCGGTGCCGCGGCCGGCATCAGCCCCCAGGCCTTCGCCCGCTACTTCCTGGCGGCATTCGTGGTGCGTCAGTTCACGGTGGTGTGGGTGGTGTATGCCTTCGAGGAGGACAATCTGCTGGGGCGGCTCTCTCCCCTGTTGCTACAACCGCTGCCACTGGTGTGGCGCTATGCCGCTGCCCACCTGGCTGAGCAGGCCACGCGGCTGCCGTTCGTGATCGTGATGGTGGCGATCTTCTTTCTGGCGGTCCCCGAGGCGGTCTGGATCCCCTCGCCCGCTCGCCTGCTGCTGGCGCTGCTCGCCGCCCACCTGGGCTTTTGGCTGAATTTCCTGTTGCAGCACGCCATCACGATGCTCTGCTTCTGGAGCGAGCGGGCCAGCGCGCTCGAACGCTTTCTTTTTATTCCCTATCTGTTCCTTTCGGGCATGCTCGCTCCTCTCGATCTCTATCCCGAAGCAGTGCGTCGATTCGCCCTGCTGACCCCGTTCCCTTCGATGCTTTACTTTCCGGCCCAGCTCGCCTCCGGAGGTGCGATCGATGCGCTGGCAGGCTTTCGGACCGTGGCCCTCTGGCTGGCGGTGTTGATCCCGCTCAATCTGCTGCTGTGGCGCGCCGGGGTCCGCCGCTATGCGGCCATGGGGGGCTGATGGGAGCGGCTTCCACCATCGGCCGCCATGGGCGCAGCATCGCCCGCTTCTGGTCCTCGTCCCTGGCGGCCGAGATGGAGTATCAGCTCAATCTGCTGATTGAGGTGGCGGCCACGCTGATCAGCCTGGCGGGCAGCCTGTTTACGCTGTCGCTTTTCTTTGGTCACGGCCAAAAGTTGGGGGGATGGAGCTGGGACGCGGCCCTGGTGGTGCTTGGTGTGTACACGCTGCTGAATGGATTTTCGAGCACCTTGCTACGGCCCAACCTCGGCAACTTGGTGAAACAGGTTCAAAGCGGCGGCCTCGACTTCGTGCTGCTTAAGCCGATGGATTCCCAGGTCTGGTTGTCGCTGCGCACCCTCTCTCCCTGGGGCCTACCGGAGATGATGCTGGGCCTGGCCCTGGTGGTGGTGGGAACGCTTCGCTCCGGAGCCAGGCCCGATGCCACAGCCATGCTCACCGGCGGCCTGATGCTCCTGGCCGGCGTCACGATCCTCTACAGCCTCTGGTTCGTGCTGGCGGCCACCAGCATCTGGTTCGTGAAGATCTGGAATGCCACCGAGGTGCTCCGCAGCCTGCTGGCCGCTGGCCAATACCCTGTGAGTGCCTATCCGCCAGCACTCCGGCTGGTGTTCACCACCCTGCTGCCAGTGGCCTTTCTCACCACCGTGCCTGCCGAGGCAATTCTCGGCCTGGCCAACGGTCGATCGGTCTTGGCCGGCCTTGCTCTGGCCGGCTTGAGTTTGGTGGGGAGCCGCGCCCTATGGCAGCTGGCTTTGCGCCATTACACCTCGGCTTCCAGCTGAGCTCGGCCGCCCCTGCCAAGTTCGTTGAAACGAAGCGACTCGCCCGTCCCTGAAATCAGGGCTTGCCCGCCAGGGCCGGCTCACGGCTGTCGATCGAGTCGGTTCCGCCAGAGGTTCCGGTGGAGGCCTGGCTGCTGACTTCTGGTCTCCTCATCCTGATGCCGCCTTTGATGGCGCTGACAGCCTCCATGGCCTCAACTTCTTCGGGGCTGCGCACGGCACTCGTCACCGGACGGTAGGAGGAAGGGGCGAGGGCTTGGCCCCGCAGGACTGCGGCGAGGGTGAGAAGGGTAAGCTTGAGTTGCTGCCAGGGATTCATGGTCACTACTCGTTTGTAGAGATAGCTGTCGAAGGTGAGGCGTTGCACATCCTTGTCGTCGCACATCTCCACGAAGGCCTCGCGGGCGGCATCATTGCTGTAGAAAATATTCTGTAGAATTTCAAGAACTTTATAGGTGGGACCATATTTTTTGTCCCACTTTTTGATATAGACCTTCAGGTCGGCTTCCGTGGGAATACGCTGGCCACCCTGGCTGGCTGTCACGATTTCCTCGGCACACATGCGACCGCTCTTCGCCGCAAAATAGATGCCCTCACCGGAGCTCTTGGTCACATAGCCGGCAGCATCCCCCACCAACGCCATGCGCCCCACAACCCGGCGGGGCCGGGGATGCTCTGGGATCGGGTGGGCTTCCACCTTGATCACCTCGCCCTTAAGCAGGCGATTGCTGGCCCGCTCGCGGATACCCTGCTGCAAACTCTTAATCAGGGCCTGGTTCTTCTGCATGGTGCCGGTTCCCACCGCAACGTGATCGTATTTCGGGAAGACCCAGGCATAGAAATCAGGAGAAACATCGGTTCCCACATACATTTCTGCCAGATTTTCGTAGTACTTCATTTCTTCCGGCGGCAGCTTGATCCGCTCCTGGAAGGCGATCGCCACGTTGTACTCGCCGGCATCCATCGCCTTGGCCACGCGACTGTTGGCACCATCAGCGCCCACGATCAGGTCTACTTCCAGGGTCTTGGTTTCGCCGGTCGCTTCACCGGCGGCATAGTCGGAATAGGTGAGGGTGTAAGGGCCCTGCCGTTTCGCGCCGGTATCAATCTTCGTAACCAGGCCATTGATCAGATGGGTTCCCAGGGAGGCGGCCCGATCGCGCAGGAAGGCATCCATCAGCTCACGCCGGCACATGCCGATGTATTCGGCATTGTTGTCGAGGTGAATATCCACCTCACGGTTGGAGGGGGAGATCATCTTCATGTTGCGCACCTTGCGGTCGATGATCGACTCGGGCAGGTCAAATTCCGACACCATGCAAAGGGGAATCGCCCCACCACAGGGTTTGGCATTATCCAGCTTCCGCTCAAACAGCCAGGTTTCGATACCAGCTTTGGCCAGAACTTCCGCAGCACAGGATCCGCTCGGGCCGCCCCCGACAACCGCAACGCGCAACATCTTGAAACCAGCTCCAGCCAAGGGGTTCTCACATAGAAGCTAACACCGCTAACCCTCGTGTTGCCTGGTGTTCGGCAGCAGCGCCGTAGCATTTAGTCACCCTCCCTTCCCCGGCGTGTCCCCGCGAGCCACCGGCCGAGATTCCCGCCCGCGCGGCCCGGCTCCCGGCGCCACAGCCCGGGGTGGGCGCAGCCCAACCAGCTCAAGCGGGCGGGAACCCGGGGGCCGGGGAGGGGCCGCAGCTGACATCCCCTTGGCCCGCCGCAGTCGCCCGCTGGCCGGCAGCCAATCGAGCCTCGCCAGCCGTTTTCGCTGGGGCCTGCTCGGCAGCCTGGTGGTGGGCTCCCTAGCCGTCTCTCTGGTTCTGGGGCCGCTGCGGCCTTGGTTGGTCCCGCCCCCGGTGGCGGGCCTGAACGCGAGATTGGCGGCCGATGGCCGGCTGCTCGGTCACTTTCCCTATCCCGAAGCCCCGGCCGCCAGCCTGGTCACCTTCGCGCCCGGGCTCGAGTTGAGACGGGAGGCGGCCCACCAGTTGCTTGCCATGCAGCGTGCCGCTGCCGCTGATGGGGTTCAACTCACCGTGATCAGTGCCTTCCGCAACCTGGCCCTGCAGCGTCATCTTTTCTTTGAGGTGGGCGCCGAACGCAACCAGAGCCCTGAGGAACGCGCCCGGGTTAGTGCTCCGCCAGGGTTCTCCGAGCACAGCACGGGGTTCGCCGTGGATCTCGCCGATGGTCGCAGCCCCCAGACCACCCTCTCCACCAGTTTCGAAACCACGGATGCCTTCGCCTGGCTCCAGGCCAACGCCGTGCGGTTCCATTTCCTGCTCTCCTTTCCCGCCAACAACCGCCAGGGGGTGAGCTACGAGCCCTGGCACTGGCGTTTTGTGGGGTCCACCGAGGCCCTGCGCCTCTTTGAACCGGCCCATCGCCTCAGCCGGACCCTCCCTTAACCGGGGTGGGCGACGCCTGCTATAGAATTAAAAATCGCTTCAGAACTCCAGCTTCCTTCTTGAAGTGCCCATCGCTGGGAGCTTTAAGTCAGGTTGACGACCGGAGCTCAGGTCTCGATCCAGCCAGAGCAGCATTTTCTTACGCTGCCACTTGCCCACGGATGAGGAGCGCGACGCGGCGTCACCGGGCAGACGCCAACACCCCTACCCCTTGAGGACCCAGGCCCCATGAGCGGCGAAGCCAAAGGCGCCCAGATTCGCAATATCGCGATCATTGCCCACGTCGACCACGGCAAAACCACCTTGGTGGATGCCCTGCTGAACCAGTCGGGAATCTTCCGCGAAGGCGAGGCCGTGCCGACCTGCATCCTCGATTCTAATGATCTGGAGCGGGAGCGCGGTATCACAATTCTTTCAAAGAATACCGCCGTTGATTACAACGGAATTCGCATCAATATCGTTGATACCCCCGGCCACGCCGATTTCGGTGGCGAAGTGGAGCGGGTGCTGGGCATGGTGGATGGCTGTCTGCTGATTGTCGATGCCAATGAAGGGCCCATGCCTCAGACCCGCTTTGTGCTCAAGAAAGCCCTAGAGAAAGGTCTGCGTCCGATCGTATTCGTGAACAAGATCGATCGCGCTAGAGTCGATCCCGAGCAGGCTGTCGACAAGGTTCTCGATCTCTTCCTCGAGCTCGGAGCCGACGACGACCAGTGCGACTTCACCTATCTTTTCGGTAGCGGCATGGGCGGTTATGCCAAGCCCGACATGAAGACCGAGAGCGACACGATGAAGCCGCTCTTCGAGGCCATCCTCCGCCATGTGCCGCCCCCGGTCGGGGATCCCAACAAACCCCTGCAACTACAAGTCACCACGCTCGATTACAGCGATTTTCTCGGCCGGATCATGATTGGCCGTATCCACAACGGCACCATCCGGGCAGGCCAGCCTGCGGCCTTGATTCGCGATGACGGCTCGATCAAGCGTGGGCGCATCTCCAAATTGCTTGGCTTCCAGGGTCTGCAGCGCATCGAGATCGACCAGGCTTCCGCCGGTGACCTCGTGGCGGTAGCCGGGTTCGATGAGGTGAACATCGGTGAAACCATCGCCTGTCCCGACCATCCGGAAGCGCTGCCGTTGATCAAGGTCGACGAGCCCACGCTGCAGATGACCTTTGTGGTGAACGATTCACCTTTTGCGGGCAAGGAAGGAAAATTCGTGACCAGCCGCCAGATTCGCGATCGGCTGCAGAAGGAACTGCTCACTAACGTGGCCCTGCGGGTGGAAGACACCGATTCCCCAGATCGCTGGTCGGTTAGCGGTCGCGGTGAGCTTCACCTTGGAATTCTGATCGAAACGATGCGCCGCGAGGGCTATGAGTTTCAGGTGAGCCAGCCTCAGGTGATCTTCCGGACCATTGATGGCACCCCCAACGAGCCCTTTGAAACCCTTGTGCTGGATGTGCCCGAGGAATCGGTGGGCACCTGCATCGAAAAACTGGGTATCCGCAAAGGCGAGATGCAGAACATGGAGAACACCAACGACGGCCGCACCCAGCTTGAGTTCGTGGTTCCCTCCCGGGGCCTGATCGGTTTCCGAGGTGATTTTATCCGCGCCACCCGTGGCGAAGGAATCATGAGCCACTCCTTCCTCGATTACCGCCCTATGCAGGGTGATTTCGATACTCGCCGCAACGGAGTGCTGATCGCCTTCGAGGAGGGTGCAGCTACCTTCTACGCTCTTAAGAATGCCGAGGATCGCGGCCAATTCTTCATCACCCCCGGCACAAAGGTGTACAAGGGCATGATCATCGGCGAGAACAACCGGCCGCAGGATCTTGAGATCAATGTTTGCAAGGCCAAGCAGCTCACCAACATGCGTTCCGCCGGAGCTGAGGAACTCGATACCCTCCAGGCCCCCCTCCAGATGACCCTGGAGCGGGCCCTGGAATACATCGGTCCCGATGAAATGTTGGAGGTCACCCCCGATTCAATCCGCTTGCGCAAGCTGCCGGCCCGCAAACCCGCCAAGCGCTGAATCCTTTGGATCACTTGGTCGGCGAGCCTGATCTGGCCGGCGACCCCCGCCTGCTGGAAGCTGTGGAGCAGTTCAACCAGGGCGACTGGTATGCCTGCCACGATGGCTTTGAAGCCCTCTGGCACGAAACCCTGGAGCCTGAACGCTCGGAGCTCCAGGGCATTCTCCAGATTGCTGTTGCCCATCTGCATCGCGAACGGGGCAACCTCCGGGGGGCCACCGTGTTGCTGGGGGAAGGTCTAGGGCGGTTGTCAACCTGCGGTGATGGCGTCCTCGGCTTCGACCTTGCCCTGCTCCGCAGCAACAGCGCCAAGTTCCTTGATGCCCTCCAGCAGCAACGACCGCTGGATGACTTTCCTGCTCCAAGCCTGCGGCCAGCCTCCCCTCAGGGGCCACCGGTAGATTGACCCACCTGGCCGATTTCTCGATTTCCATCCCATTGCTTTCACCCAAGCACCCCATAGCAGCAGTTCCGGGGCCAAGGGCTGGCGCTCTGCTGCTGGCCCTGGGCTTGCTGTTTTGGCCCTCTCCATCCAGGCTTTCTCGGGCCCAGACCCAGTCGGGTGGTCTCTCCACCCCTGCGGCCCCACTGCTGCCCAAGCCCCAGGGTGCACCGGCCGGTGGGGCAACCCCGGCCGGAGCCGCAGTTCGGGCGGCCGATCCCGCTGTCCCGGCTGCAGGGGCTGACATGGTGACGATCGAGTCGGATCGCCAGCAGGCCGACAACCGCACCGGCATCGTCACGGCCACGGGCAATGTGCGAATCGTTTACCCCGAGAAGGGGATGGTGGCCACCGCACGCCAGGCCCAGTATTTCTCGAAGGAGGCGCGGCTGGTGCTCAGTGGTGATGTGGAGGTAGTGGATGCCGACGGCCAGCGAATCAAGGCCGAGCGCCTGGTGTATCAGTTGGGGAGCGAGCGGCTCCAGGCTGAACCGGGGTCGGGCCGGCAGGTGGTCAGCAAGATCCGGCTTCAATCGCCCTCCGCTCCGGCAGCCCGCCCGCCGATGCCATGAGCCTCAATCTGGATCAGGTGGGGATCTCCCTCGGGGGCCGCACCTTGGTGAATGGCGTGAGTGTCGAGCTGCATCCAGGAGAGGTGGTGGGCCTGCTCGGGCCCAATGGCGCTGGCAAGACCACCACCTTCAACATCGTCACCGGTCTGTTGCGGCCCGACCGGGGTGATGTTCGTCTTGATGGCCTTTCGGTCACCCGATTGCCGATGCCAAAGCGAGCTCGCCTCGGCATCGGTTACCTCCCTCAGGAGGCCAGTGTGTTTCGCTCCCTCACGGTGCGCGAGAATCTCCATTTGGCCCTGCAGGAGAGCGGCACGCCCCCCTCCTTGAGGCGAGAGCGGCTAATCAGTCTCATCCAGGATTTCCACCTGGTGCCTTTTCAGCACCGCAAGGGCTATCAGTTGTCCGGTGGTGAACGCCGCCGTTGTGAGGTGGCTCGTGCCTTGGCAGTTGGAGAGAAGGGTCCGCGCTATCTACTGCTCGATGAACCCTTTGCCGGTGTCGATCCCCTGGCGGTAGCCGATCTTCAGGCCCTCATCGATGGCCTGCGCATTCGGGGCATGGGCGTGCTGATCACCGATCACAATGTGCGGGAGACCCTGGCCATCACCGATCGCGCCTACATCCTCACCGAGGGCAGAATCCTGGCCTCCGGCAGTTCCGAGGCCATGGCCAAGGATCCGCTGGTGCGGCGCCATTATCTCGGCGAGGCCTTCCAGCTGTGATCACCCTCACCCGTCTCGAGAAACTGCAGCGGTCCATCTCCATGGAGCGGTTGGCCTCGCAGTTGCGCTGGAAACGGATTCCCTTGATGGATCGTTGGTTGATCAAGGAGTTGCTCGGACCATTGCTGTTCGGGATCGCAGCCTTCACCGCCGTTTCTCTTTCGGTGGGGGTGGTGTTCGAGCTTGTGCGCCGGGTTGCCGAGTCGGGCCTTCCACTGTTGGCGGCCATGCAGGTGCTGCTTCTGCGCTTGCCGGGTTTTCTAGTGCTCGCCTTTCCGATGGCCACCCTGATGGCCACCCTGTTGGCTTATAGCAGTCTCTCGGGAAACAGTGAACTCACGGCCCTGCGCAGCGTGGGCGTTTCCACCAACCGCATGGTCCTGCCGGCCCTGGTGTTGTCGCTAATGATGAGCCTGCTCACCTTCCTGTTCAACGATCTGATCGTGCCGAAGGCAAATCTTGCCGCCACCAACACGCTGGAGGTGGCCCTCGGCAAGGCTCTCACCACCGAAACAGGCAATAATGTTCTTTATTCCCGCTTTGGACGGATCAAGCAACTCGAAGGGGAAAGCATTAAGCAGCTCACCCATCTCTTCTATTCGCGCAAGTTTCTGCAAGGGCAGATGCTGGATGTCACCGTGATCGATTTTTCCAGAGGCGGTCAGCGGCAGATGCTCACAGCTGAAAGCGGGCGTTGGAACGAAAATCAGGGCATGTGGGAGTTCAGTAACGGCCACATCGTGAATCTCGATGACGCTACCGGCACCACCACATCGGCCCGTTTTGATCGCTATCTCTACCCCCTGAGCCGAAATCCTGTGGAGGTGGCCAGGATTCCCACCGATCCCGGTGCCTTGACCGTGGGCCAGGCCCGCCGGGCTGAGCGGCTTTATGAGGAGGCCGGTAACGCCAAGGAGGCCCGCCGCATGCGGGTACGGATTCAGGAGAAGTTTGCTTTTCCGGCCATCTGCCTGGTGTTCGGCCTCATCGGCAGCAGCCTGGGGGTGAGGCCCTACAACCGAACCAGCCGCAGCCAGGGATTCGGGATCAGCGTGTTGCTGATTTTTGGCTATTACTTGATGTCCTTCATCTTCAGCTCGCTCGGCATCTCGGGAACCCTGGTTCCGCTTCTGGCTGCCTGGTCCCCCGTGCTGATCGGAATGGCAGCAGGCCTCCATCTGCTGCGGGTAGCCAGCCGGTGACCCGCCCTTCGGAGCTTCGCCGCGGCCTCGGCCAGGAGGCAGAGTGAGCAACAGTTGAGTTCATGTGGTGAACGATCCGGTCCTGGCCCTAGGGCTCCTGGCTTTTGGCCTGTTGCTCCTCGTGCTGCCCCTTTCTTTCTGGGCCCTGAGCGGGGACCGCAACAGCCCCTGGGTGCGCCTGCTGGTGGCGGCGGCCAATCTCTGCCTCACGGCCCAGTTGGTGCTCCGCTGGTGGGAGTCGGGCCATTTCCCGATCAGCAATCTCTACGAATCCCTCTGTTTCCTGGCCTGGGGTTGCACGCTGGTGCAACTGCTGGTGGAACGCAGTTGGCCCAGTCCCCTCGTGCCAGCGGCGGCCACACCCATGGCCCTGGGCTGTGTAGCTTTCGCCAGTTTTGCTTTACCGGAACGGCTGCAGGAGGCATCACCCTTGGTGCCGGCCCTGCGCTCCAGTTGGCTGGTGATGCACGTGAGTGTGATCATGTTGAGCTATGCGGCTCTGCTGGTTGGTTCCCTTCTTTCGGTGGCGGTTCTACTGGTTGACCGCGAAGGGGTGCTGGAGTTGCGCAGCAGTTCGATCGGCAGCGGCGGTTACCGGCAGGCGAGTGCGGCTGCAGCCGGAGGAGGCGAACTTGAACTCAGCTCCGGCAACTTCCGCCTCAGCGAACAGCTCGATAGCCTCAGCTACCGAACGATCACGGTGGGGTTTTTGCTGCTCTCCGTGGGCCTGGTGAGTGGAGCTGTGTGGGCCAATGAAGCCTGGGGCAGCTGGTGGAGCTGGGATCCCAAGGAAACCTGGGCCCTGATCTGCTGGCTGGTGTACGCCGCCTATCTCCACACCCGACTCATTCGAGGTTGGCAGGGACGCCGCCCGGCGGTGGTGGCTGCGATCGGCCTAGTGGTCATCGCAGTGTGCTACATAGGAGTGAATTTGCTTGGGATCGGCCTCCACAGCTATGGCTGGTTCTTCGGGGACGGCTGAGATGTCGGGAATTGTCAGCGTTTGCAATCACGGCCCCAGTTCCTTGACGTCCTGGTGCAGGCCCATGTTTAAATGAGTTGACGTGATCAAGTTTCATGGAACCCTTCGCTTCGCAAGTTTCAGCCAAAATGGCTTCTTCTTTAAAGAAGCTTCTGCCAGCTGCATTGGGCGCTGCGTCGTTTCTGATGCTTGCCCCAGTCCCCTCCGCTCAAGCGGCTACGACTTACGTCCCGTCATTCAGCTTCAACCCTCCGGCAACTCCATTCCCTAACCAGACATCAGATTATGTGCTTGGTTATCATTTCACTACTGATAAAAATAGAACCATCAAAGGTATTGGAATTTACAATACTATAGCAAATCCTCCAAAAAATAGCTTAGCAATTTGGAATTTTACAACCAGCACTACATCCCCAATATTTCAAACTGTAATTACAAGTAAGGGCGATTGTGCTGGCGATTATTGTTGGCTTCCGGCTTCCAGCTTCACCGGCCTGCCAGAGTTACTGCCGGGTAATGACTACGTTATCGGCGTAGCTTGGAGTCAACTCGCTAAAGTACCAACCGGAATAGATCCTGCCGATTTTTCTGTAAATAGTCCTGGTTTTTTAGTTGGGGATAATGCTTATCTTTTTACTGCCTTACCGAGTCTCAATGCTGACCTATCAAGCTTTTCCCCTACAGGAACCAATACCGCTGATAAAAAATCATTTCTCACTGCCAATCTTTCTTTCGAGACGTTTGACACCGTTCAAACACCAGCTCCTCTTCCTTTAATCGGTCTTGGCGCTGCTCTGGGATGGAGTAGGAAAATTCGCCGCAGGATCAGTCTCTCATCTTGAAGGTTGATTCACAAGCCGCAACTCAAATCCCCGGTTTTGCGACCGGGGTTTTTTAATGCAAGTACGGTTTTGGTTGCTTGATGCGATAAGCAACCTCCAGCCGCTTTATTCTTCAGCCATCAAGACGGACGCTTGCTATTGCGGATTCCCTGGATGGCTGCCGCGTAGTCGCTGAGGCCGAACACACCCGATCCACTCACGATGGCATTGGCTCCGGCCTCAATCACCTGCCAGGCATTGCCTCCCTTAATCCCCCCATCCACTTCGATCCAGGGATCCAGGCCCCGCTCATCACACATCCGGCGGAGCTGACGAATCTTCTCCACCTGAGAGGGGATGAAGCTCTGGCCTCCGAAGCCGGGGTTCACGCTCATGATCAGCACCAGATCGCACAGCTCAAGGCAATACTCCAGGCTGCTGAGCGATGTACTGGGGTTGAGCACGGCGCCGGCCTGCTTGCCAAGATCCTTGATCTGGCTGAGGTTGCGGTGCAGATGCGGACAAGCTTCCACTTGCACCGAGATAATGTCTGCGCCGGCCTTGGCGAAATCCGCCACATACCGCTCCGGTTCCACGATCATCAGGTGCACATCCAGCGGTTTGGTGGTCACCGGGCGCAGGGCCTCCACGATCAGCGGGCCGATCGTGATGTTGGGAACGAAGCGTCCATCCATCACGTCCACATGGATCCAGTCCGCCCCGGCGGCATCCACAGCTCGCACGTCCTCGCCCAGCCGAGAGAAATCAGCTGAGAGGATCGAGGGGGAAATCACCAAGGGCTTGGTGCTCATGATGCCGCGGGGCTACAGGTGGCGCGATTGTACGGGCTGGTCGCGCCGTGCTCGCTGATACGATGACGCCGCTCCGGGACCGGGAGGTCCTGCAGTTGTCAGGGACCTGAGCGGATTCGGCGGCCCTTGGCCCCGCTCCACCACGGAACCATCGACCGCGCACCAGACCAGCCGTTTTCCCGCCTGGCTCGCCCCGCGCCTCTACCCATTACCCAACCGCCGGACCGCTGTGGATCGCACTCTCATCCAGGAAATTCTCGAGGTCGTTGAACAGGCCGCCATCGCCTCCGCCAAACTCACCGGTCTGGGCCAGAAGGATGAGGCCGATGCCGCAGCCGTGGAGGCCATGCGGGAGCGCATGGGCCAGATCCAGATGCAGGGGCGGATCGTGATCGGTGAAGGTGAGCGGGATGAGGCCCCGATGCTCTACATCGGTGAAGAAGTGGGTAGCGGCACCGGACCCGGCGTCGACTTCGCTGTGGATCCCTGCGAAGGCACCAACCTCTGTGCCAACAACCAGCGTGGTTCGATGGCCGTGCTCGCTGCCTCAGACCGCGGCGGTCTGTTCAACGCCCCTGACTTCTACATGAAAAAACTGGCGGCGCCGCCGGCCGCCAAGGGCAAGGTGGACATCCGCAAATCAGCCATCGAAAACATCGCCATTCTCAGTGAGGCACTGGGAATTCCCGCCAGCGATCTGGTGATCGTGGTGATGGACCGCGCTCGCCATAAGGACCTGATCGCCGAGATCCGCTCCACCGGTGCCCGGGTGCAGCCGATCTCCGATGGTGATGTGCAGGCCGCCATCGCTTGCGGTTTTGCTGGCACCGGCACCCACTGCCTGATGGGCATCGGTGCCGCTCCGGAAGGCGTGATCTCAGCGGCGGCCATGCGGGCCCTCGGCGGCCACTTCCAGGGCCAGCTCGTCTACGACCCGGCCGTGGCCCAGACCAAGGAGTGGGAGGGGCTCACCCGCGAGGGAAACCTCGCCCGGCTTGCGGAGATGGGCATCACCGATCCGGACAAGATCTATGAGGCCGAGGAACTCGCCTCCGGTGAGAACGTGATGTTTGCCGGCAGCGGCATCACCGATGGCCTGCTCTTTGATGGCGTGAAGTTTGAGAAGGATTTCATCCGCACCAGCTCCCTGGTGATCAGCACCCTCGACGGAACGGCTCGCTTCACCGATACGGTGCATATCAAACCCGGTGCCCAGACCATCGCGCTGCGCTGATCGCCAGCGCCGATCCCTCCGCACCTGCACGTGAGCTTGCCTGCATGCACATAGCCGTCGTCGGCCTCAGTCATCGCACGGCTCCGGTGGAGATCCGCGAGCGGTTGAGCATCCCCGAGCAGAGCCTGGAAGCCTCGCTTTTGCGGCTCCGCTCCGATGAACAGGTGCTGGAGGCCTCCATCCTCAGTACCTGCAACCGGCTCGAGATCTACACCCTGCTTCGCCACCCCGATGCTGGGATCGAAGCGGTGGGAACCTTCCTCACCCAGGTCTCCGGCCTGAGCCTTGAGGAGCTTGGCCCCCATCTGTTCACTTACCACCACGAGGAGGCCGTGGCTCACCTCCTGCGGGTGGCGGCCGGCCTCGACAGCCTGGTGCTCGGGGAGGGACAGATCCTCTCCCAGGTGAAGAAGATGGTGCGCCTCGGCCAGGAATACCGTTCCGTGGGTCCGATCCTGAATCGCCTGCTCAACCAGGCCGTGAGCACCGGCAAGCGGGTTCGCACGGAAACCAACCTGGGAACTGGGGCTGTTTCGATCTCCTCGGCCGCCGTGGAACTGGCCCAACTCAAGCTTGGCCAGGCCCGTGGCCTCGATGAGCTGGTGAGCCTCGAGCACCAGCAGGTGGCCGTGGTCGGAGCCGGACGCATGGCCCGCCTGCTGCTGCAGCATCTTCAGTCAAAGGGCTGTCGGGGTGTGGTGTTGCTCAACCGCACCGTGGCCCGTGCTGAGGCTCTGGCCGCCGACTTCCCCCAGCTTCCGGTGCAGTGCCGCCCGCTCACGGATCTCGACCACTGCCTCAGCACCTGCTCCCTGGTGTTCACCAGCACCGCCGCCGAGGAGCCGGTGATCACCACCTCCCGGCTGGAGAACCTCAACCGCCGCTCCAGCCTGATGCTGATCGATATCGGCGTTCCCCGGAACATCGGCTCCGACGTGAGCCAGCTGGCTGGAGTCGAATCCTTTGATGTTGATGACCTGCAGGAGGTGGTGGCCCGCAACCAGGAGGCTCGCCGTGAGATGGCCGCCGAGGCCGAGGGGCTGCTGCGGGAGGAATCCCGCCTGTTTCTCGAATGGTGGGATGGTCTGGAGGCCGTTCCCCTGGTCAACAAACTCCGCCTGCAGCTGGAGGAGATCCGCGAGCAGGAGCTCCAGAAGGCCCTCAGCCGCATGGGACCCGACCTCTCTGCCAGGGAGCGCAAGGTGGTGGAGGCGCTCAGCAAGGGGATCATCAACAAGATCCTCCACACCCCGGTGACCCATCTGCGTGCGCCCCAGCCGCGCCAGCAGCGCCACTTGGCCATGACGGTGCTGCGGGAGCTCTTTGAGCTCTCCGACAGCGATTCTCCGCTCTGAATCTCCCCCCAGCAGCCATCGATGAATAACCCCCGGCTACGAAGTGTCGCCGACACTAGCCTTCTTCCACCCCCTTCCTGTACGGTCTGCCCTGCGTCTGTGAGTGGAGAGGAGTGATGAAAAGAGTACTGGCGATCATCCTAGGAGGAGGCGCGGGAACCCGCCTTTATCCCCTCACCAAGACGAGGGCGAAGCCCGCAGTGCCTTTGGCAGGCAAATACCGGCTGATTGATATCCCGATCAGCAACTGCATCAATTCTGAGATCAATAAGATCTATGTCTTAACCCAGTTCAACAGCGCCTCGCTCAACCGTCATCTCACGATGAGCTACAACCTCTCGGCCGGCTTCGGTCAGGGGTTTGTGGAGGTGCTTGCCGCCCAGCAAACCCCCGACAGCCCCAGCTGGTTCGAGGGCACGGCCGATGCGGTGCGCAAGTATCAGTGGCTGTTTCAGGAGTGGGATGTGGACCACTACCTGATCCTCTCCGGTGATCAGCTGTACCGAATGGATTACAGCAAATTCGTGCAGCATCACGTCGAAACTGGCGCCCAGCTGTCCGTGGGAGCCCTGCCGGTCGATGCCGCCCAAGCCGAGGGATTCGGACTGATGCGCACCACGGCTGACGGCCGCATCCGGGAATTCCGGGAAAAGCCCAAGGGTCAGTCTCTTGAGGCGATGCGGGTCGATACCCAGAGTCTGGGCCTGTCGGCTGATGAAGCCAGCCGCCGCCCCTTCCTGGCCTCAATGGGCATCTATGTATTCAGCCGCGATACCCTGTTTGAACTGCTGAACTCGAATCCAGGCGCCACGGATTTCGGCAAGGAAATCATTCCCGCATCCTTGGAGCGTGGCGATAATCTCCAGAGTTTTCTCTTCGACGATTACTGGGAAGACATCGGAACCATCGGTGCTTTCTTTGAGGCGAATCTCGCCCTCACTGAACAGCCAAACCCCGCTTTCTCCTTCTACGACGAAAAGTTTCCCATCTATACCCGCCCCCGTTACCTGCCTCCCAGCAAGTTGCAGGATGCTCAGGTCACCCAATCGATCATCGGGGAGGGGTCCTTACTCAAGGCCTGCAGCATTCACCACTGTGTGCTGGGGGTTCGGACCCGCGTTGAGGATGAGGTGGTGCTGCAGGACAGCCTGGTGATGGGAGCCGATTATTTCGAGTCGATGGAGGAGCGCCTGTTGCTGCGCGAGCGCGGTGGCATCCCGATCGGCGTGGGACGCGGTACCACGGTGAAGCGGGCGATTCTTGATAAAAACGTGAGGATTGGAGACAATGTCACGATTATCAACAAAGATCGTGTTGAAGAAGCTGATCGCCCCGAACTCAACATCTACATCCGTAACGGCATCGTTGTCGTGGTGAAAAACGGCACCATTCCCGATGGCAGTGTGATCTGATCCTGACAGGGATCCCTTCCACCCGGCACGATCCGGCCACCCTGTCCACACTGGGTTGTACGGATTTTGCCCGGCCCCATGAGCAAGGCGCATTTTGGCCTGATTGGTCTCGGTGTGATGGGGGAGAACCTCGTCCTCAACGCTGAGCGAAACGGCTTTTCCAGCGTGGTCTTCAATCGCACCTACGCCAAGACCCAGGAGTTTCTGGCCGGCCGAGGGGCCGGTAAGCAGATCATCGGAGCCGAAACGCTGCCCGAATTCGTGGCGGCCCTGGAGCGCCCGCGCCGGATCCTGGTGATGGTGAAGGCAGGTCAGCCGGTGGACGACATGATCGCCACCCTGTCGCCCCTGCTGGAGGAGGGCGATCTGCTCATCGATGGCGGAAATTCGCTCTACACCGACACCGAGCGTCGCGTGAAGGAGCTCGAGAGCAAGAGCTTCGGTTTCATCGGCATGGGGGTGTCCGGTGGAGCCAAAGGTGCCCTGGAGGGGCCGAGCATGATGCCCGGGGGCACCAAGGCCGCCTACGACGCCATCGAAGGTCTGGTCCGCAAGATGGCGGCCCAGGTGGAGGACGGCCCCTGCGTGACCTACATCGGCCCCGGCGGTGCCGGCCACTTCGTCAAGACCGTGCACAACGGCATTGAATATGGCATTGAGCAGATCCTGGCCGAGGCCTACGACCTGATGAAGCGGGTGGCGGGTCTCGATGGAACCGCCATGGCCCAGGTGCTAGGGGGCTGGAACCAGACCGAGGAGCTCGCTTCCTTTCTGGTGGAGATCACCGAGGTCTGCCTGGCCACCAAGGATCCGGAACGGGGTGGCGATCTGGTCGAGCTGATCGTCGATGCGGCGGGGCAGAAGGGAACTGGCCTTTGGACGGTGGTCAGTGCCCTGGAAATGGGGGTGCCGGTACCCACCATCTACGCCGCACTCAATGCCCGGGTGCTTAGCTCCCTGCGACCTGAGCGGATCGCCGCCGAATCTGTGCTGCCGGCCGGCCGACCCGCCAGCATCCCCACCCACAGCTTTGACCTGGGCTCCCCCGACAGCGGCATGGAGCCCCTGCGGGATGCCACGATCCTGGCCTGCATCGCCAGCTATGCCCAGGGGATGGCCCTGCTGCAGGAAGCCTCAACCCTGCATGACTACAACCTCGATTTTGCCGCTATCGGCCAGATCTGGAAGGGAGGCTGCATCATCCGCGCCCGCCTACTGCAGCGCATCCAGGACGCTTACACCGCCAATCAGCAGCTGCCAAACCTGATGGTGGATCCCTGGTTCGCGGAGCAGATCAACCGCCGTCTGCCCGGCCTGCGCCAGGTCGTCGCCGGCGCCGCCTTGGCTGGCATTCCCGTTCCCTGCTACAGCAGCACGCTCGATTACATCAGCAGCTATGCCACGGGCCGCCTGCCCCAAAACCTGGTGCAGGCGATGCGCGATTGCTTTGGCTCCCACACCTACGAGCGCACCGACCGCCCCGGCAGCTTCCACACCGAGTGGCTGTCATGACCACCTACCGGATCTCGGTGGCCGCAAGCGCTGACGACCTAGCCCGCCAATGCGCCGAGCAGATCGCTGCCGAGATCGACCTCGCCCTGGCCGAACGGGACCGCGCCCAGATCGCGCTAGCCGGTGGCGAGACTCCGAAGGCGGCCTACCGCCTGCTTGGAGAGGAGCACCTGCCCTGGGAGCGCGTCGATGTGTTGCTGGGTGATGAGCGCTGGGTGAGCCGGGAGGATCCCTCCAGCAACGCCCGCATGCTCGCGGAAACGCTGCTGGCGCGAGAACCGGGCAGCCGTGCCAGTTTCCATCCGGTGCCCACCGAGCTGGCCGATCCCGAGGCCAGCGCCACGGCCTACGCGGACCTGCTCAAAACGCTGTGTCCTGGTGATCCACTCCGATTCGATCTGATCGTGCTGGGCTTGGGCGACGATGGCCACACCGCTTCCCTGTTCCCCGGAACGGCCGCCCCCGCGGTGCGGGATCGACCGGTGACGATCGGGGAGGGCAAGGGGCTGCCCCGCATCACCCTCACGGCGCCGGTGCTCTCGGCCGCCCGCCGGGTGGTGTTCCTCGTGAGCGGCGCCGGTAAGCGCCAGGCCCTCGGCCGCCTGCTAGATCCGAAGGAACCAGCCGCTCGCACCCCGGCTCGCCTGGTGCTCCCTAAGGGCGAGGTGCTGATCCTGGCGGACCAGGCGGCAGCCGAAGGCCTGATCTGAGCGCTCCCATGGAGCCGCAGCCCTCAGGAAGCGCAGCTGGGTTAATCCACCAGCGACGCCGCATGCGGACCCACAATGGGGCCTGATGGGTTTATTCCGTGACGCAGCCTGAAGAGAAGCTGGTGGTGGTGGCCGGCGATGGCTTCGTCGGTTGGCATGCCCTCAACGACACGATCATGGGGGGGCGGAGCAGCGGCAGCTGCAGTGTGAGCCAGGCCGGTCTGCGCTTCTCGGGGGAACTGATCGAACAGGGGGGGGGCTTTGTGAGCGTGCGCTCCCCCCTGTTTTCGCCACCGCTGGATCTCTCTGCTTTCGCTGCGCTTCGCCTTGATCTGGCCGGCCACGGTCGCCGCTACAAGCTGGCGGTGGCCTGCGCCGATGGGGTGGCGGGCCTCACCGAGCTGATTCCGGGGGGCCTGCGCTGGGTGCATGAATTCGGCACCGAGCTGGAGGGCTTCAGCAGCGTGCGGATCGGTTTTGATCAGCTCACGCCTTCCGTGAGGGCCCAGCCGATCGAAAAGCTGCCGATGGGGCTGCCCCTGCGCCTTGATGCGTCCCGCATCACCCGCCTGCAACTGCTCCACTCCAAGTTCGATGATGCCGGCGGACTGAATCCAGGTTTCCGCCCCGGGCCGATCGATCTGGAACTGCGGGCCATCCACGCGGTGAACTGACCTCCGGGCTGCCGAATCGACACCGATCGGCCAACGTGTTGGGAGTGAGCGCCGTACGGCGACTGCCGCATGGAATGGGCCGATTCCGATCTCCTGGGGCCCGGCTGGCCCGATGAGCTGGCCGGGGTGAACGCCGATCTGGCCCAGTTGGTGGCTGCGGCGGCAGACCTGTGCCGCAAACCGCTACGCCATGGCGTGGTGCTCACCAGCGCCGCAGGGGACCCAGACTGCTGCCTGCGCCTGGAAGTTCGCGATGGCGATGGGCAGCGCCAGCCGGAGCACGATCTTGAGCTGGAGATCTATCGCAGCGGCTCGTCGCAGCAGAGGAGCATCCATTTCACCCTGGCCTGGCTGCAGAACGATGCCAAAGCGATGCTCTGGCACGGCAGCCACGCTGTTTGGATGGATCCGTCCGGCCTTCGCTGTGAGCGACCCGCCGATGGAGCACCGCTGGAGGCCCTGGCCCGAAGGCTACGGGCCCTCTTGGTAGATCAGGGTTGAGCGCTAGGGTCGAATCGGGGGCTTCCCGATCAGTGTTAGACCGTGACTGCCCCCAGGCTGCGGCTGCTCACCAATCGGACTTAGATGCTTTGCAAGCGGTCAAGACAGGGCAACGATGCTGAAATTCGGATGGTTTGAACTTGACAGTGCCGATCCGTTTTTATTGGCCGGAAATCCCCTTGTAACTGAGGGTAATTGGCTCGTGGCCTGGTTTTGCTTAAAACTCTTAGTCCTACATCGTGATGGAGGGAGCACCGATGATGCCATCTCTGGTGCCATCCACCTGGAAGCTTGTTTCGAGCTCCCAGGCCCTGGGTGTGTTGAAAGGATCGGCACCGCTGGAGGCTTGCCAGGTCCAGTTGCTATCGAGGCTCCAGAGGTGGAGGAAGTTGGAGGTGTTGTTGCGCCAGAGGATCTGGTTGGTGCCGGCGATCTT